>JAHBYC010000016.1 GCA_019636175.1 Caulobacter sp.
CTCTCCGCTGCGCTGCGGCCGGGATGACGGGGGTTGGGTGGCGGGCGGTCCGGTTCTTCCACCCGGGGTTTTTCAGGCCTCCCGCCCCCACGCGCGCACCTCATCGACGAACAACTCCGGCTCCTCCATCGCCGCGAAGTGGCCGCCGGTCTGCATGTCGGTCCAGCGGCTGATGTTGTAGGCGCGGTCGGCCCAGCTTTTCGGCGGGGCGGAATAGAGGGCCTCGCCGGGGAAGTTGGCGAAGGCGGTCGGGGTCTCGCAACGGGTTCCCTCGGGCAGGACCACGCCCCCCTCCTCGATCAGGCCGCGATAGTACCAGGCGCCGGTCGTGAAGCTGCCGGTCATCACATAGATCATGATGTTGGTCAGCAGCTGGTCCATGGAGAAGACGTCGGTGAAGGCGCGGGTTCGCAGGTCGGCCCAGTCGTGGAAGCGCTCGAGAATCCAGGCGGCCTGGCCGACCGGGTTGCCGGCGCCCAGCCAGGCGACCGACTGGGGCTTGGAGACCTGCAGGCGCAGATAGGCCCCCATCATGTCGCCGGCGGCGTTGGTGCGGGTGATCCAGTCGATCTCGTCCTGGCCTTGCGGCGGGCCAAAGGGGCGCAGGCCGATCATGTTGAGGTGGATGGCGCGGGCGTTCGTACCGTGGTCATGGCCCAGCCAGCTGGTGACCAGGGCCCCCCAGTCGCCGCCCTGGGCCAGATAGGTCTCGTAGCCGAGGACATCGGTCATCAGGCTGTTGAACAGCCGCGCCGTGGCCCGCTGGCCGATCGGGCGGGGCGGCTTTGATGAGAAGCCGAAGCCGGGCAGGGAGGGGATGACCAGATCGAAGGCGTCGGCGGGATCGCCGCCGAAACGCGAGGGGAAGGCCAGCCGCTCGGCGGCGCCCCAGAATTCATAGTGGCTGCCGGGCCAGCCGTGGGTCAGCAGCAGCGGTCGCCGGCCGCCGGCCTCGCCGACGAGGTGGACGAAGTGGAGATCGAAGTCCTCGACCCGGGCGGTGAACTGCGGGAAGCGGTTCAGCTCGGCGACGGCGGCGCGCCAGTCATACTGGTCGGTCCAGTAGGCGCAGAAATCGCGCAGGAACTGCGGATCGGTCCCGCAGCCCCAGCCGCCCTCGATGGGGGCGACGGGAAAGGGGTATTCGGCGACCCGGCGCAGGACATCGGCGACGGCGGCCTCGTCCCAGGAGACTTCGAACGGCGTTGGCGTGGTCATGGCGTGTCTCCCGGCGTTTGGGCCATGGGACCCGGGTGACGCGGCGGGCGTCAAGCTACTGGGTTCGATAGACCCGCTCGACCCGGCAACGGGCCTTGTTGATCTCCACGGTCGGCGATCCGCCAATCCGGCCCTTGGGCTGTGCAAAGTAAAGCAGCACCAGCCCTGGCGCCTTTCTGCGGCCCGTCGTTCGCAAGAATGCCCGTCCTTCCGGAGAAGCAAGGTCGATCAGGGTCATCGGCCGCGTTGCATCATAGTCCGGATAGGCTCTGGCGATTTCAGCTCGGGCGACGTCTTCGTAAGCGCAGGCCGTGGCCGGCCCTGAAGTCTGGCATGCTGCAAGCAAGAGGCCCGCCAGGGCTGTGATTGGAACTGGCGAAGTCATGGGGCTCTCCCGGCGCTACGTGCATCGGCCAGGATGATGCTCCGGACGTCAACCCAATCCTCCTCCGACCGCAGGGCGGGGGAGGGGGACCGCCGCGAAGCGGGGGTGGAGGGGGCGGCGCTGGGGATGGGTGTATGCGGCGGTCCGGGTTGGGCCAGAACGCGCCTGATTCTGACGGGCCGGCGCTGCCCCCTCCACCACGCGCGTATTCGCGCGTGGTCCCCCTCCCCCAGTCAGCGCTGCGCGCTGGGGGAGGACTTACTGCTTCAGGGAACCATCACCACGCGGCCGACGGCCTGGCGGCTCTCGATCCAGGCGTGGGCGCCGGCGGCGTCGGAGAGGGGGAACTCGCGGTCGATGACGACCTGCAGTTCGCCCTTCGCACAGTCGCCGATCAGGGTCTGGATCATGTCGTGGGCGCGGTCGGTCATGATCTCGGCGCCGAGGAAGACGCCGCTGAGGGAGCGGTTGCCGCCCATCAGGCTGGAGACGTCGACGACCATCGGCTCGCGCCCGGCGTTGCCGACCATCGACAGGCGGCCGCGATAGCCCAGGCTGGCCAGCGAGCCCTTCAGGGTGGCGCCGCCGACGCTGTCCACGACGAGGTTGACCCCCTTGTTGTTGGTCAGGCGCATGACCGCCTCATTGACCGTCTCGGCCCTGTAGTTGATGCCGTGGTCGAGGCCATAGGCCTTGAGCTTCTCGAGCCGCGCGTCGCTGGAGGCGGTGGCCAGGACCTTGGCGCCGGCGCGCTTGGCCAGCTGGATGGCGGCGATGCCGACGCCGCTGGCGCCGGCCTGGACCAGCACGGTCTCGCCGGCCTTGAGGCGGCCGAACTCGAACAGGCAGTCATGGGCCGTGCCGAAGGTCACCGGGATGACGGCGGCCTTGCGGATGTCGAAGCCGTCCGGCACGGGCCAGCAGTTGCGGGCCGGAACCGCGCGCAGTTCGGCATGGCTGCCGAAGCCGTCGACGGTGGCGACCTTCTGGCCGATCTTCAGGTGATCGACCTCGGAGCCGATCTCGATGATCTCCCCGGCGGCCTGATAGCCGACGACATGGGGATGGTTCACCAGTGCCCCGCCGAAGCGGTTGAGGGTGTCGCCGCCCTCGATGCTGATCGCCTCGACGCGGATGATCACGCCCTTGGGGTGGCAGACGGGATCGGGAACATCCTCGTACTTCAGGACGGCGGGCGGACCGTTCTCATAATAGACGGCGGCTTTCATGGCGTTTGCTCCCTTGTGTCGGGACAAGGGTAGCCGCTGACCGCCTCGCGGCGCCAATCAGAATTCCTGGCGGGCGCCGCCGACACCCTGCGTCCGTCATCCCGGACGCCCGGAGGGCGAGCCGGGAGCCAGAGGGGACGGAGCGGGTCTTGGACGCAGCTTTGCGGCCGGCGCGCTGCACCCCTGGGTCCCGGCTCTCCGCTTCGCTGCGGCCGGGATGACGGGAGTGAGGGTGACGGGAATGCGGGGGATGGCCGTGCGACTGGCGCGCTGCACCCCTGGGTCCCGGCTCTCCGCTTCGCTGCGGCCGGGATGACGGGGGAGATCAGTGACCGTGGCTGTCGGCGTGGCCGCCGCCGGCGTGGGTGGCGTGGGGGGCGGCGTGGGCGTGGTCTTCGGGGGGACCGGCGACGGCCTTGGGGAAGGCGCCGGACTGGCTCCAGCCGGGCTGTTCAAAGCCCTGGTCGGCGACCTGCCACAGGAGCTGGACGTAGCGCTGGGCCATCTCGCTGGTCACGGCGGAAGCGTCGATCTTTTCGGTCAGAACCTCGGTCATGCCCGAATCCCTGGCGGCGTTGACCGTGCTGCGCAGCAGCAGGCCCTTTTTCTGCAGCTTCTCGATGCGCTCGGCGAAGGTGGGCTTCTTTTCCTGCGGCTTGCCCCAGCCGAACAGGCCGCCGCCGGAGCGGCCGCGCTCGCCGGGGTCCTTGTCGGCCTTGGCCTTGGCCTCCAGCTCCTTGAGCAGCACGCCCATCAGCTTGTTGCAGCCGCTGACCACGACATAGGCGGCCTGTTCGGCCTGGGCGGCGTCCCACAGGGGCTTGAAGCCGTCGCGGAAGACTTCCGGCGTGGCCTTGCTGAAGCGCGGGGCGGGAGCCGGGCCGTGGTGGGCGTGAGCCTTGTTGGCCGCCGGTTCGCCCAGCGGCTTGCCGCAGACCGGGCAGGGCGAGCCCGCGGGTGGGGGATTGTTGATCACCGTGACGGAGCTGACCGGCAGACCGACCGGCTGCTGGCCGACCACCACCGAGGAGCCGACGGGGGAATAGACGCCGCCGGCGGTGACCGCCCCGGCCGGAGAGGTGTAGGTGACAGGCGCGCCGGGGACGCCGACCGTCACCGACTGCGGGGGGGCGTAGGGAACCGGCGTGGCGACAGGGGTTTCGTGGCCCGCATCGTGCGGCGCGCCCTCCCGCTCATAGCGGCTGTCGATCGAGCAGCGAGGCGTCTCGCTCATGTCAGATCGCTCCCCGTTCCCCTGGCCGTCGCCCGATCCATAACACTCTACCCCCGGATAACATGGTTAACGAAACCCCGGGACGGCGAGTTTGGCAAGAGGATTGGCGTCCGGCGACGGAGAAGAGTAGAGGATGCGGCCCCTGGAGCACGCACGGTTTGACGGCCTCAAACCGCGCTGCTTCGGGTTTTTCGTTGTCGCGCGTCGGGTCCGGTCGCCGGTTGCCGCCCAGAGGAACGCGCATACTGAACCACGGAGTGTTGCTCTCTTGCGTCTCCCCCAGGCCCGTCTCGATCAGGTGCTCGACCGCTTCCGCGAGGTGGAGGCGCGCATGGGCGCGGCTACCGACGGGCCGGAAATCGTCAAGCTTTCCAAGGAACATGCCGAGCTCAAGCCGGTGGCCGACGCGGTCGCGGGCCTGGAAAAGGCCCGCGCCGAACTGCCGGAACTGGAGGCCATGGCGGGCGATCCCGACCCGGACATCTCCGAACTGGCCCGCGACGAACTGGAGCGGCTGCAGGACCGCCTGCCGGACATGGAGCGCGAGCTGGCCCTGATGCTGGCCCCGCGCGACAAGGACGAGAACGCCAGCGCCATCCTGGAAATCCGCGCCGGCACCGGCGGCGACGAGGCGGCCCTGTTCGCCGGCGACCTGTTCCGCATGTACGCCCGCTACGCCCAGCTGCATGGCTGGAAGGTCGATATCGACAGCATCTCCGAGGGCGAGATGGGCGGCTACAAGGAAATCATCGCCTCGGTGAGCGGCGAGGGCGTGTTCGGCCGGCTGAAGTTCGAGAGCGGGGTTCACCGGGTGCAGCGGGTGCCGGCGACCGAGAGCCAGGGGCGGATTCACACCAGCGCCGCCACCGTGGCCGTTCTGCCCGAGGCCGAGGACGTCGAGATCGAGATCAACGAGAGCGACCTGCGCATCGACACCTTCCGCTCGTCGGGGGCCGGCGGCCAGCACGTCAACAAGACCGACTCGGCGGTGCGCATCACCCACATCCCGACCGGGGTGGTGGTGACCAGCTCGGAGAAGAGCCAGCACGAGAACCGCCGCAAGGCGATGAAGAACCTCAAGGCCCGGCTCTACGACATGCAGCGCCAGTCGCTGGACGACGCCCGGTCGGAGGCCCGCAAGAGCCAGGTGGGCAGCGGCGACCGCTCAGAGCGGATCCGCACCTACAACTTCCCGCAGGGCCGGGTGACCGATCACCGCATCAACCTGACCCTCTACAACCTCGAACGGATCATGCCGGGCGACGCCCTGGACGACATCATCAACCCGCTGATCGCCGAGGATCAGGCGGCCAGGCTGTCGGCGCTGGAAGAGGGCTGAGAACCAGGAAGGGCCAGGGCCGATCGGACTTTGGCAGATCACAGAATTCCGCTCTTCCCGGCGAAGGCCGGGATCCATTCTCAGTCGCTGGGTCGGCCGAATTTTTCTGAACCACAAGCGCTCAGTCGGCTGGGCCCCGGCTTTGGCTGGCGCCGCCCTGCGGGTCGCCGGGGTGAGCGGACGATGAATCGAAGCTATCGACCGCCCCGCCGGGTTATCTGTCTCCAGACGCCTTCCACCGCTTCCACGCCGCCGGCGATCGTTTCGCCGAAGGCCATCCGCTGGCCGACCGTGTCGGCCATCTGGGCGCCGCGTTCGCCCATGGGCAGGGCCGGGCCGGTGGTGGAATCCTCGGCGGTCTGGTGTTCGATCTCGGCGTTGAGCTCGGCGCCGATCAGGATGATCAGGATCGATAACCACACCCAGACCATGAAGGCGATCACCGCGCCGAGGGGGCCGTAGGTGGCGTCGAAGGGGGCGACGGTATTGAGGTAGAAGGAAAATCCCAGCGAGCCGCCGATCCACATCAGCGAGGCGGCGACGGCTCCCCAGGTCAGCCAGCGCCACCGGGCCCGCGCCCGGGAAGGGCCGATCCGGTAGAGCAGGGTGAAGGCCAGGGCGGCCAGGGCCAGGACCAGCAGCCAGCGCAGCGGCCCCCAGATGGCCAGCACCTCGGAGAGGCCCATGGCCTTCAAGGCGATCGGCAGGGCGACCAGAACCGCGGCGACCGTGACCAGGAACACCAGCGCGCCGAAGGTGCAGACGTAGGAGATGGCGGTCTGGCGAAAGAAGGGCCGCCGTTCCAGCTCGTCATAGGCGTCGTTGAGGCCCTCGAACAGGGCGCGCATGCCGGCGTTGGCGCTCCACACCGAGACCAGCAGGCTGACGATCAGGGCGATGGTCAGCTTGCCGTCCTGCTGGCCGGCCAGCCGCAGCATCTGGTCGCCGACGATCTGCACCGCGCTGGTCGGGAAGACGCCGCTCATCTGGGCCAGCTGGGCCTGGACGGTGGCGACGTCGGCGAACAGGCCATAGAGGGAGACGAAGGCGGCGATGGCCGGGAAGATGGCCAGCAGGGCGTAGAAGGTGACCCCGCCGGCGACGCTGGGCAGGCGATCGACGAAGATCTCCTGGCCGACCCGCCAGAGGATGTCGCGCCAGCCCTTGAGGGGAATCTGCGAGGGATGGCGGGCGGTGCGGCCGCGACCGGGTTCGGCGGCCTCGAAGCCCGCAGGGTTCATCACCCGGTCGTCCGACAGGCCGATCTTAGAAGGCGGCACCGCGATGGCGACCTGGCCGCGCGGCCACAGGCCGATGGCGGCGGTCAGGACGATCCAGGGCAGCAGTTGATAGGGCCGCTGGCGCAGCCATCGAACCACCGCTCTTCCCCGTTCCCCCTGGCCGTCCGACATTCCGCATCCTCCGTCGATGAAACCCGCGGACCGGCCGGGGGTTGCGGCGGGGATCGACGTTTGGCAGTGGAGCCGGATGCAAGCCACGATCGCCGGCCTCTATCGCCACCCCGTCAAGGGCTACACGCCCGAGCGGCTGGAGCAGGCCGTGCTGACCGCCGGGGCCTGCTTTCCCTGCGACCGGCTCTATGCGGTGGAAAACGGGCCCAGCGGCTTTGACCCCGCCGCGCCGGCCCACGTCTCCAAGTCTCGGTTCACGGTGCTGGCCAGGATGGCTGACGTGGCGCGCGCCAGGACCGCCTATGACGAGGCGAGCGGCGTCTTCACCGCGACGGCCGACGGACTGGCGGCGTTTTCCGGCGACCTGCGGGGGGAAGAGGGCAAGGCCGGTCTGGCCGCTTGGCTGACGGCCCTGCTCGGCCAGGAGGCGACCGGGCCGCTGCGGGTCATCGAGGGGCCCGGCGCCCACCGGTTCATGGACCATCCGCTGGGGCACGTCTCGATCATCAACCTGGCCAGCGTGCGCGATCTCGCCGCGAAGATCGGCCGGCCGGTCGACCCGCTGCGTTTCCGCGCCAACCTCTATGTCGAGGGCTGGGCGCCGTGGGTCGAGAATGACTGGGTCGATCGCGAGCTGATGGTCGGCGCCGCGCGGACCCGGGTGTACAAGCCCATCGTCCGCTGCGCGGCGACGCAGGTCGATCCGGTGACGGCGCAAAGGGACATCGATGTCCCCGCCGCCCTGTTCGAGCACTATGGCCACACCCTGTGCGGCATCTATGTGCATGTCGCCGAGGGCGGCGTGGTGAGAGACGGCGACAGCGTGGAGCCAAGATCATGAGCACCCTGGTTTCCGCCTGGAAGGACGCCCAGACGAGGTTGAAGGCGGCGGGGGTCGATCAGCCGTCGATCGACGCCCGGCTGATGCTGGAGGCCGCCACCGGCGCCAGCCGCATGGACATCCTGACCGATCCCTACCGCGAGCTGACGGCCGAGCAGCAGGCCACCTTCGACGACTACATCGCCCGCCGCGCCCGGCGTCAGCCGGTCAGCCATATTCTGGGCCGCAAGGGGTTCTGGAAGATCATGCTGTCGGTGACGCCCGACGTGCTGACGCCGCGCCCGGACACCGAGAGCATCCTCGATGTGGTGCTGCCGGCCTTCCCGGAGACCATGGCCTTCTCGCTGCTGGATCTGGGCGTCGGCTCGGGGGCCATCATGCTGGCCATTCTGGCCGAGCGGCCGGCGGCGAAGGCGCTGGGCATCGACAGCTCCTCGGAAGCCCTGGCCGTGGCGCGGGAGAACGCGGCCAATCTCGACCTCAACAACCGCGCCGCCTTCCTGCACGGCGACTGGACCACGGGCCTGGGCGACGCCAGCTTCGATGTGGTGGTTTCCAACCCGCCCTACATCCCCACCGCCGACATCGAGGGGCTGGACCCCGAGGTGCGCGATCATGAGCCGCGGCTGGCGCTGGACGGCGGCGAGGACGGGCTGGACGCCTACCGCGAGCTGGCCCCGGAAATCCTGCGGGTGCTCAAGCCCGGCGGCCTGTTCGCCGTCGAGATCGGCCACGATCAATCGGCGGCGGTGGAGGCGCTGTTCAAGGCCGCCGGCGCCGACGCGGTGCGCACGGTGAAGGACCTCGCCGAACGCGACCGGGTCGTGACCGGGTTCAAAAACCCCTTGGAAACAGGCGTCTGACAGGTTACATCCTGACTCGTTCCCACTCAGAAAGCCGTCCGGGGTGAAACCCAAGCGGCGGGCGCGCGGGCCGCAAGGTCAGCCAAAGGCCGCGAGCCGGGTAGGAACTCAAGGAACAGCCTTTTCTGAAACAGGACAGAGACGGACCAAAGCGTCCGACCAGGTCTCCAGAGCCATACAGGGTCGCAACCTGCGCCCGGCCACAGGATTATCATGAGAGATTTCAAGGGCATGAAGCGGCAACGCGGCCGTAACCGGAACGCCGGTGGCAAGCCGCAGCAGCACAACGCCAACCGCGCCTACGATTCCAACGGTCCCGAGGGGATCAAGGTTCGCGGCGCCGCCCAGAGCGTTTTCGAGAAATACCAGCAGCTGGCGCGGGATGCGACGACCAGCGGCGACCGGGTGCTGGCCGAGAACTATCTGCAGCACGCCGAACACTACTTCCGCCTGATCCGGGCGATCCAGCCGACCCGCTCGGTGTCCGACATCGTCGGGCGCGACAACTACAGCTCGGGCATGGACATCGACTTCGAGGCCGAGCACGAGGAGCCGGCCGAAAACCCCGCCAGCGACGGTGACGGCGCCTCGCAGCAGGGCGAGGGCGGCGAGGGGGACGAGCGTCCCCGTTTCGACAACAACCGCCAGAACCGCGACCGCGACCAGAACCGCGATGACCGCCAGCGGTTCGACAACAACCGCCAGAACCGGGACCGCGATCAGAACCGCGACGACCGCGGCCAGTCCGACCAGGGCGGGCGCCGTGACCGCTGGCGCGACCGCGACGACCGCTCCCGCGACCAGCAGGGTCGCGATGACCGGCCCCGTGACGACCGGCCCCGCGAAGACCGGCAACGTGATGATCGCCCCCGCGACGACCGGTCCCGTGACGACAGCGCCCGTGAAGACGGCGCGAGAGACGAGAGGTCCCGTGACGGCCGCCGCGGCCGCTTTGACCGCAACCGCGATCGCGACGACCGGGGCGAGGCCCGCGATCCGCTGGCGGTGATCGAACCCCAGGCGGCCCCGCTGGCCCCCGAGCCGAAACCGGAAAGCTCGCCGCGTCTGCGGGGTCAGGACGGCGCGGTGTCCGAACTGCCGGGCTTTTTGTCGCGCGGCGCCGAGGCCCGCGACGAGGCGGCGGCGGAAGCCCCCGCCAAGCCCAAGCGCCGCCGCGCGCCCAAGAGCTTCGAGGGCGCCGAGGCTCCGGCCAAGACGGGCTCCGACGAGGGCTGATTCCCCCCTCTATGGGCGTAGCGACAGCGGTCCGGGCGTTCGATTGTGAGCGTCCAGGAGACCGCCGCATGCGCCTATTCGCTACCCTGATCGTCCTTGGCCTGTCCCTGGCGGGACAGCCGGCGCTGGCCTGCGCCGAGCCTCCCAAGCCCGTCCCGACCGCCTACCGCACGGCAAAACTGGACTGCGGGAGCCGGGGGTCGGCGGATGTCCGCAAGGCCATCCGCGCCCTGCCGCTGGTCCAGGAGGCGCCGAAGGACCAGCGCGGTTTCTGTCTCTATGTCGGCAAGGCCGGGGACGGACCCTGGCGCCGCTTCGCCGTGGTCGAGTTCCAGGACGGCGCCTACTGGTGCGGATCGGCGGGATGCCAGGTCGCCGTCTATGTCGAGGACGCGTCGGGGCGTTGGCGCGAGGCCATCAAGCCGGAGCTGTTCAACAACGCCTACGTCAAGGAATTCGGCTTCCGCATCGACGAGACCCGCACGACCCAGGGCCTGCCGGTGCTGGCGATGCCGCAGGACCTCGACCGGCCGGACCCGGTGTTCGTCGACTGGACCTTCGATCCCGTCGAGCAGGTCTATTCAGCGCCGGAAGCGCCTTAGCCCCAAATCGCCGGGCGGCGATCCTTCCACGGCATTTCCTTCTCCAGCTGGCCGGCGAGGCGGAACAGCGTCCCCTCGTCGGCGTAGCGGGCGGTGAACATCATGGCGATCGGCAGGCCCTCGTCGGCGCTGGCGTGCAGGGGCAGGGACAGCGAGGGCTGGCCGGTGAAGTTGAACGGCGGAGTGAAGGGGAAGGTGGCGGCCTGGGCCTTGTCGAAGGCCCGCAGGTCGTCGGTCAGGGTGTCGAGAAACTCGTGCTTTGGCGGGACGGTCCCCAGCACCGGCGAGAGATAGACGTCGAACTGCTCGAAGTTGGCCAGGACCTGGCGGTTGATCAGCCGCAGCTGCTGCCAGCCCCACATGGCCTGATCGCCGCTGATCCGCTTGCCGGCCTCATAGCCGCGCCGGGCGAGGCCCTCGATCTCGCCTTCACCCGGCTCATGGCCGATCTTCTCCACCCAGCGCCGCACCCCGGCCGAGAAGTTGCTGGCCGAGACCAAACCCTGGGCCCGGTAGAGAGCGCGATAGTCGATGCCCAGCCCCTGCTCGACCACCTCGTGGCCCAGCGCCTTGAGGGTGGCGGCGGTGTCGGCCAGACGGGCGGCGACCTCCGGGCTGATGGGCTTGCCGTTGGGGGTCTCGCCCGACCAGAAGATGCGCAGCTTGCCGGGGGAGCGGCCGACCTCCTCCAGATAGGGGCGCTCCTTGGCCGGATAGGCATAGGGGCTGGCGGGCTCGGGATAGCCGGTGGCGTCCAGCATGGCGGCGCTGTCGCGCACGGTGCGGCTGACGACGTGGTCGACGGAGAAGCCGATAGCGCGGTCATAGTCGTCGCTGCCGTTGGGATTGCGGTCTCGGGTGGTCTTCATGCCGACCAGCCCGCAGCAGGCGGCCGGGATGCGGATCGAGCCGAGACCATCGCTGGCGTGGGCCAGGGGCACCATGCCCGACGCGGTGGCGCTGGCCGCCCCGCCGGAGGAGCCGCCGCTGATCCGGGTCGGGTCCCAGGGATTGGAGCAGGGCCCCAGGCGGCGGCTGGTGGTGACGCCGGGGATGCCGAACTCCGGAGTGTTGGTCTTGCCGACCAGCACCACCCCGGCGGCCCGGTATCGCTTGACCAGCTCGGTATCTTCGGGATCGGCGGCAACCTGGGCGAACATCGAGCCGGAGGTGCGTGGCCAGCCCTTCACCGGGGTTCCCAGATCCTTGATCAGGAAGGGGACGCCCTTGAAGGCCCCGTCGGGCAGGTCGCCGGCGGCGACGGCGCGGGCCTCGTCATAGGCCTTGTGGACCACGGCGTTGAGCGTTCCGTTGTGGCGCTCGATGCGTTCGATGGAGGCTTCGACAAGCTCCGAGGCCGTGGTCTGGCCTGTCCTGACCAGCTCGGCGAGGCCAAGGCCGTCGTAGTCTGCGTAGTCGGCGAAGGCCATGATCCGTTTCTCCCGTTTTCTGCTTTTGGAAAGCTTGGCACAGGCGGCGGCCAGCGCAAATCCTCCTCCGCGCGAAGCGCGGGGGAGGGGGACCGCGCGCGAATAGGCGCGGGGTGGAGGGGGCGGCGCCGGTGGGGCTGCATCGGGCGCCTTCGGGTGCGGCCGTCGACAGCGTCAGGGGTCAGCGGGCTCTCGCCGGCGCTGCCCCCTCCACCACCGCCTGACGGCGGCGGTCCCCCTCCCCCGTCGCCGTGCGCCGGAGGAGGAATTTATCGCGCCGACAGGAAAGCCAGCTTCTCCACCGGGCCCAGGCCGGGCGCATCGCGTTTGAGATCGCTGAACGCCCCCTCGGCGGCGTCGAGGGCGGCGGCGATATCGGCCGGCGTCATCGCCGCGCAGAGGAACATGTTGTGCCAGGGGTGGACGTAGACGCCGCGGGCCAGCATGGCGCTGGACCAGGCGAAGCCCTTGCGCAGGTCCGGGTCGTCGTCGAACAGGAACAGCGGCATCACCGCAGGACCGGTCTGCCGGAAGCCGAAGCCGGCGGCGGCGGCCCGTTCGGCCAGGCCCGTTCGCAGGGTCTCGCCGAGGGCCTGGATGCGTTCCAGATAGTCGGTCTCCCGCACCAGCCTCAGGGTCTCCAGCCCCGCCGCCATGGCCGCCCCGGCGAACCAGAAGCTGCCGGTGACATAGATGGAGGCGGCGGCGCGGCGGGCCTTGTCATTGCCCAGCAGGGCGGAGATCGGGTGGCCGTTGGCGATGCATTTGCCCCAGGTCGACAGGTCGGGCGAGACGCCGATGGCCGACCAGCTGCAGTCCCGCGCCACTCTCAGCCCGGCCCGCACGTCATCGACCACCAGCAGGGCGCCCCGTTCGTCGGCCAGTTCCCGGGCCCGGCGGGCGTAGGCGAGATCCGGCGCCGCCTGGTCGATGAAGGCGTCATGGCGGAAGGGGGCGGCGAAGATGGCGGCCAGCTCGTCTCCGGCCGCGGCCACCGCCGCCTCGAGGCTGGCGATGTCGTTGTAGGCGCAGAGGTGCTGGCAGGCCTTGTCGCTGGCGATCACCCCGGCGGGCCGTGGCGTGCACCAGGGGGCCGCGCCGTGATAGGCGCCCCGGGCCAGAACCAACCCCTGTCGGCCGGTATGGGCGCGGGCGGTCATCATCGCCATGGTGGTGGCGTCGGTGCCGTTCTTGCAGAACATCGCCCAGTCGGCGTGGCTGACCATCGCCACCATGGCCTCGGCCAGGGCGACCATTCCCTCGCCGGGACCGGTCAGGGCGTCGCCTTTTTCCAGCTGGCGGACATAGGCGGCGTCGATGCCCGGATGGGCGTAGCCGAACAGATTGGGCCCGTAGGCGCACATCAGGTCGAGGTAGCGGCGTCCGTCCGCGTCGGTCAGGTGGGCGCCGTCGCCGCCGGAGAAGAACTGCGGATAGTCGTCGGGCAGCAGGCCGACCGCCTGATGGCCATACATCCCGCCGGGGATCACGGCCTCGGCGCGGCGGCGAAGGGCCTTGTCGATAGGTCCGGACATGGCGGGCGCTCCTGACGGCTGAGAGGGTCCACGATAACCCTCACATTCGCCGGAGCAACCGGCGGCTATTGCAGCGAGCGGGCCTCGTCGAGAATCGCCAGGAAGACCTTGAGGTTGGCCTCCAGATTGCGGCGATGGATGCCCTCGTCGAAGATGATGTAGCGGCTGATGGAGACGGTGTTGCCCTCGTCCACGGCGACATTGACCACCGGGTAGGAGATCCGCTCGATGGCGGCCTGGGTCTTGGCCGGCGTCTCGTAGCGGACAAGGGCGATCAGGTCCGCGCCCTGGCAGCGCATGGCCGGGCCGATGCCGGTGCAGGCGGCGCCCTGGATGACGAAGCTGGCGCCGGAGGGGCCCTTGACCACCAGCATCGGGTCGCCGTTGTCGAGCCGGGTCTCACGGGTGACGGTGAGCCCCATGCCGGTGACGACCGCCTTCATCTCGGCGCTGGTCCAGCTGGCGATGAGGGTTGGCGCGGGCGCGGGCGTCGCCGGGGCGGAGGGCTTGGGGCCGGGCTGCTGCGCGGCGATCGCGCCGCCGGCCAGAATCAATACGGCGGGCGCCAGCAGGACGCCCGCGAGGCGGGAAACAGCGCTCATCAGGCCGAATGCCTGCGAAGCCAGGCGGCGGCGTAGCTGCAGACGCCGACCACGGTCTCGTTCCGCGACCGGGCGTCGTCGACCAGACCCTGCATCAGGCGGCCGGAGCTGCCCTTGCCGCGCAGGGCCGGCGGGGCGAAGACATAGTCGATGATCAGGCGGCCATCCTCGCGCCGATAGTCGGCATAGGCGGTCTCGCCCTCCTCGCTCAGTTCGTATCGGCTGTCGGCGGCGTTGTCGGTGACATGGGTCATGTTGCGCATATAGCGCCTCGCGCCGAAGGATGATCCCCGGTATCGTTGATTTGAACGATCACGGATTACGGAGTTCGATATGCGTGGACTGGGTTCCGGCGCCGCGGCGCTGGCCGTTCTCATTCTTCTGGCGGGGTGCAACCAGGACAATGACGATGTCGGCGCGGCTGACGATGCGACCGAAACACCGGGTGCGCCGATCGGTCCGCCGCCGCCCAAGCGCACCCTGGGGCAATGGGAGCACAAGGTGACCATTTATGGCGAGACCCGCACCATGCGGATCTGCCTGGATGAGCGCACCGAGAAGCTGGCGTCCTGGTGGAACACCGCCTCCAACCCGACCGACTGCTCCAAGCAGGAGTTCAACCGGCAGCCTGACGGCACCTGGACCTTCTACACCGTCTGCCGCACGCGGATGGGCGGCGAGAGCGCATCGTCCGGCGCGGCGACCGGCGACTTCTCCAAGAGCTATACGGTGATGTCGACCACGACGACCCAGGGCTCGTCCAACCCCCAGGTCAATGGCGTGCTGGATACCCGGGTCGAGGCCACCTACCTGGGCCCCTGTCCCGCCGGCCAGCGGGGCGGCGATGTCACCCTGCCCAACGGGCAGATTCGCAATCTGTTCGAATAGGTCCTGACCGCCGGGCGCGAGGCTCATCGCGTCCGGGCGTCAATCTGGCCGGGGCTGGTCGCCCGGCGGAACCGGATCAGACCAGCTCCACCGCCATGGCCGTGGCCTCGCCGCCGCCGATGCACAGGCTGGCCAGGCCGCGCCTGGCGCCCCGGGCCTGCAGCGCCGACAGCAGGGTGGCAAGGATCCGCGCGCCCGAGGCGCCGATCGGATGGCCCAGCGCGGTGGCGCCGCCGTTGACGTTGAGCTTCGCCCGGTCGATGCCCAGGTCGCGCTGGGCGATCATGGCGACCACGGCGAAGGCCTCGTTGACCTCGAACAGATCGACGTCGTCGACGCTCCAGCCCGCCTTCCGCAACGCCTTGCGCATGGCCGGAACCGGGGCGGTGGTGAACAGGCCCGGCTCATGGGCGTGGGCGGCGTGGGCGACGACGCGGGCGACCACTGGCAGGCCCAGCTTTTCCGCCACCGAGGCGCGGGTCATCACCAGGGCGGCGGCGCCGTCGCTGATCGAGCTGGCGTTGGCGGCGGTGATGGTGCCGTCGGCGGCGAAGGCCGGCTTGAGGGTCGGGATGCGGTCCGGGTCGCCCTTCAGCGGCTGTTCGTCCTGAGCGACGGTCTCGACGCCCTTGCGGCCCCTGACCTCGACCGGAACCACCTCCCTGGCGAAGGCGCCGCCCTCGACCGCCACGCGGGCCCGCCGCAGGCTTTCGATGGCGTATTCGTCCTGGTCCTCGCGGGTGAACTGATAGCTGCGGGCGGCGTCCTCGGCGAAGGCGCCCATCAGCTTGCCGGGGGTGTAGGCGTCCTCCAGCCCGTCGAGATACATGCTGTCGATCACCCGGTCGTGGCCGATGCGGGCGCCGGAGCGATGCTTGGCCAGCAGGTAGGGGGCGCCCGACATGCTCTCCATGCCGCCGGCGACGATGATGTCGCAACTGCCGGCGAGAAGGGCGTCATGGGCCATGATCGCCGCCTGCATGCCGCTGCCGCACATCTTGTTGACCGTGCTGGCCTCGACCGAAAGGGGCAGGCCCGCGCCCAGCGCCGCCTGGCGGGCGGGCGCCTGGCCAAGGCCGGCCGGCAGCACGCAGCCCATGATGATCTGCTCGACCTGATCCCCGGAGACGCCGGCCCGCTCGAGCGCGCCGCGCACGGCGGCGGCGCCAAGGTCGGTCGCCTTGACGCTGGACAGAACGCCCTGGAACCCCCCCATTGGGGTGCGCGCGAAGGATGCGATTACGACAGGATCAGTGCTCATTGCGGATGTCCGACAGGTTCAGCCCGGGTTCAGGCGACTTGTGGTCATGTGCGTCACCAATCGCTTCGCCGCAAGTCCCGGCGCGGCCCAGACGAGACGACGGCCGCGGCCGAACCGGCTCAGCCAGAGGAGTATTCGAGATGATGAAGCCGTTTCTGATGATGTCCGGCGCCGTTCTGGTTCTGGGTCTGGCCGCCTGCGACCAGAAGGCGCCCGGCAAGTCGTCCGAGGCCTCCGCTCCGGGGATCGAGGTCGCCGCCAACGAGCCGCCGCCGCAGGACGTGGCGCCGCCGGTGGAGGCCCTGCCCGAGGCGCCGCCCGCGCCGGTCGCGCCGGCGACCGCGCCAGCCGCCAACCGTGACTACATGGCCGACGTCAGGGCCGCGGATCAGGGCTATGGCGATGCGCCGCCGGACTACAGCTACGACTACGGCGAGGCCGAGCCCGCCTATTGGGAAGACGAGGGCGGCGAGCGCTATCTGGAGCGCCTCGATGGCGGCGGAGAGCGCTGGTACTATTATCACCCGGGCGAAACCGAGCCCTATTTCGTCCGCGACCCGGACTATGGATACGCCTACAGCGGCGGCCAGCTGGTGATCGTCTATGACAGCGGCGGCCGTCGCCTGGATCGCAGCGAACTGTCGCGTCGCAGCGCCTATGCCGGCCGCTATCTGGCCCGGGCGCGGGCCCTGCGCCAGGCCGCCGCCCGCGCCGAGCGCCGCAGGGTCCAGGAGGACGCCTGGCGTCGCCGCGAGGAACAGGCGCGGCGGGAGCGCGAACGGGCCGAACGGCGCCGCGACGACGACCGCGGCGGGCGCTGGGAGGATCGCAGGGATGACCGCCGAGACGATCGGCGTGACGACCGCCGCGATGACCGCCGCGATGACCGGGACGGACGGTGGGACGGACGGGGTGACCGTCGCGACGATCGCCGGCAGGGCGACGCGGACAACCAGACGCCGCCGCCCGTCGTTGTTCAGCCGGGGGCCGAGGATGGCCGGCGGGGAGACGGCCGGCGTGGCGATGGTCGGCGCGATGATGCCGGACGACCCGACCGCCGGGATGACGACCGGATGAATGACAACCGGCGGGGCGAAGAGGCACGTCAGGCGCGGGAACGCGGGGAACAGGACGCGGCGCGCCGCCGCCAGCAGGAGGAGCGCCAGGCCCAGGCCGAACGGGATCGCCAGCAGCGCGAGCAGCAGGCCGCCGCCAACCGCGAGGCGGAGGCCCGTCGCCAGATGGAGGCCCAGCGCCAACGCGAGAAGGCCCGCCGCGAGCAGCGGCAGAACGAGGATCTGGCGCGCCAGGCGGCCGACCGGAACGCCCAGGCCGCGCGCGAGGAGGCGGCCCGCCGGCGTCAGGACCAGGCCCAGGCCGAAGCGCGCCGGGCGCAGGCCGAGGCCCGCCAGGCCGAGAACCGCAAGGCCGCCGCCGAACGGCAGGCCCAGGCTCAGGAACAGGCGCGCGCCCGGGCCGAAGAGGCCAACCGTCGTCGCCAGGAGCAGGCCGCCGCCCAGGCGCAGGCCCAGTCACAGGCTCAGGCCCGGGCCGAGGCCCAGGCCCGGGCCGAGGAGGCCAATCGCCGTCGTCAGGAACAGGCCGCCGCCCAGGCGGAAGCCCAGGCGCAGGCGCGGGCCCAGGCCGAAGCGCGCCGCGCGGCCGCACAGGCGCGTCAGGAAGAGAACCGCAAGGCGGCGGCTGAGCGTCAGGCGGCGGCCGAGGCCGCCCGCCAGAAGGCCGCCCAGGATGCCGCCGCGGCGGCGGCGGCGCGGCCCCAGCCCAAGAAGCCCAAACCCGCCGCCCCCGGCGGCGCGGGCGATGACCGGGTGGGCGTCGGCAAGGAGTGAAGGCCAGCCCGGTGAAAGCCGGAACGGATCGGGGCGCGGCCGGGCGATGAGGCCGGCCGCAAACCGCCTGTCCTGATCGGGGAACGGTTGGGGTCCTAGGGCCGCGCTCAAGCGTTCTTAAACGAAACCCCCTTGCCTTCCCCACGGGGAAGGCTCACTTTGACGGTTATGGGCCGAACCGCCGACTATTCCCGCCAGACCTGCCCGATCGCCGCGACCCTGGAGGTGATCGGCGACCCCTGGACCCTGCTGATCCTGCGGGACGCCTTCAACGGCGTGAAAAGGTTCGAGCAGTGGCAGGAGCGGCTGGGCGTGGCGCGCAATGTGCTGGCCTCGCGGCTCAAGACCCTGGTGATGCACGGCGTTCTGCGCACCGAGCCCTATTCCGAACGGCCGCCGCGGCATGAGTATCTGCTGACGGACAAGGGCCGCGAACTGCGACCGGTGCTGCTGACCCTGTATGACTGGGGCGAGCGGAACATCTATGGCGAGGGCCGCTCGCCCAACCGCATGGTCCACGACGGCCACCCCTTCCGCCCGAAGATGGTCTGCGCATCCTGCGGTGAGGAGCCGGGGTCCCGAGACCTGCGCCGGGTGGATCAGGACGTCGCCGCCCCCACCGTCGGAGAGGCCCTGGCCCGCGACGCCGGCTAGAGCAGGGCTCGATTTGATGGATCAAATCGCCCTGCTCCGGAGCCCTTTTGGTCGCGCGTTTGATCCGATTGCCGGTTCACACTGATCGGAACGCGCTCTGGCGGATCCAGCTTCGTTCAGATTGTCTTGAAGACCAGAAGCTCAGGCGGCTGGGCCCCGGCATTCGCCGGGGTGAGCGGAAGACTGGGAGTCGGGCCATAAAAAAAGGCCCCGGGGTCGCCCCCGAGGCCTTTGTTCTGTCGGCTGGCCAGAAGCCAGAGTCCTCTAGGTCGCGCGTTTGATCCGATTACCGGTTCCCACTAATCGGAACGCGCTCAGTGGCTCTCGTTGCGCCACACCCGGCGGTAGCTGGCGTAGAGCAGGCCGGCGAAGAGGACCAGGTAGATCATCACCGCGAATCCGGTCTCCTTGCGCTGCTCCATCTTGGGCTCGGCGGCCCACATCAGGAAGGCGGCGACATCGACGGCCTGTTGATGGGCGGTCGACTTGGTGCCGTCGTCGAAGCTGACCTTGTCGTCGGCCAGCTGCGGCGGCATGGCGACGAAGCCCCCGTGCGGCGGCGGGTCTTTCTTGTCCTCGGCGCGGTCGGTCTGCCAGCCGGAAGACAGGTCGCCGGGGAAGTAGGCGTTGTAGTACTGGCCGGCCGGCACCGTCAGGCCCTTGGGCGGGGTGACATAGCCGGTGAGGTAGGAGGCCAGATACTCGGGTCCGCCCTCGCGACCCTTGGCGATCACCGACAGGTCCGGCGGCAGGGCGCCGCCGTTGCCGGCCCGGGCCGCGAAGTCGTTCGGGTAGGGGTGCGGGAACCGGTCGGCCGGGGTGGCTGGACGGGTGATGGCGTCGCCGGTCTCGGTGTCGATGTCCGGCACCTGGATGTCGGCGGCCAGCGCCTTCACATAGGGGTTGTCGTTGGGGTTGGGGTATTTGGCGTCATAGAAGGGACCGCCCTTGTCGCCCAGATTCCGGAAGCTGAGATACTTCATGGAATGGCAGGCCGAGCAGACCTCCCGATAGACCTTGTAACCGCGCTGCAGCTGGGCCTGGTCGTATTTCCCGAACGGACCTTCGAAGCTGTAGGCGATGTCGTGCGGTTCTTCGGCGTGGCTGGCGGCCAGGGCAGGGCCGGCCGCCAGGGTCAGGGCCGCCGCCGCGATGACAGTGAGTTTGCGCAGCATCTCGGCTCAGCCCTTCTTTTCAGCGTCGGCCGCGGCGCCGGCGGGGGTCGTCGCGGGGTGGGACAGCGCCGGTGAGGCGATGGTTTCCGGGGTCGGCTTGGGGGTCTCGATGAGGCCCAGCAGCGGCGTGATGATCAGGAAGTAGGCGAAGTAGTAGAGGGTCGCCAGACGCGACAGCCACACGAAGCTGTTCAGGTCGCTGTCCATCACCTTGAAGGTTTCCAGGCCGGGGATGACCTGATCGTCCGGCAGCTTGGCGCCGCAGAAGCCCAGGGTCACGCAGACCACCAGCAGGATGATGAAATACAGCTTGGC
Source organism: Caulobacter sp. (assembly GCA_019636175.1). Lineage (GTDB taxonomy): Bacteria > Pseudomonadota > Alphaproteobacteria > Caulobacterales > Caulobacteraceae > Caulobacter. Next base: position 20,070 of record JAHBYC010000016.1, read on the forward strand.
CATCGGCCGGTAGCGCATGGACCGCACCTTGGAGGTGTCGAGCCAGGGCAGGGCGAACAGCACGCCGATGGCGCCGAACATGGCCACAACGCCCATCACCTTGTCCGGCACGGCGCGCAGGATGGCGTAGAAGGGCAGGAAGTACCACTCGGGCACGATGTGCGCCGGGGTCACCAACGGGTTGGCCTCGATGTAGTTGTCGGCATGGCCAAGCGCGTTGGGCATGTAGAAGACGAAAACCGCGAAGAGGATCAGGAAGACGCTCATCGCAAAGCCGTCCTTCACCGTCGCGTACGGGGTGAAGGGCAGGGTGTCGGCCTTGGACTTCGGATCGACGCCGGTCGGGTTGTTCTGGCCGACCACATGCAGGGCCCAGACGTGCAGGACGACGACGCCCGCGATCATGAAGGGCAGCAGGTAGTGAAGCGAGAAGAAGCGGTTGAGGGTGGCGTTGTCCACCGCGAAGCCGCCCTGCAGCCAGGTCAGGATCGGTCCGCCGATCACCGGGATGGCCCCGATGATGTTGGTGATCACGACCGCGCCGTGGAAGCTCATCTGACCCCAGGGCAGGACGTAGCCCATGAAGGCGGTGGCCATCATCAGGAGGTAGATGACGCAGCCCAGCAGCCACAGCACTTCGCGCGGCGGCTTGAAGGAGCCGTAGTAGAGGCCGCGCAGCATGTGGATGTAGACCGCCATGAAGAACATGGAGGCGCCGTTGGCGTGGGTGTAGCGGATCAGCCAGCCGTAGTTCACGTCACGCATGATGTGCTCGACGGAGGCGAAGGCCCCCGAGGCGCTGGGCGTGTAGTGCATGGCCAGCACGATGCCGGAGACGATCTGAACCCCGAGCATCAGCGACAGGATGCCGCCGAAGGTCCACCAGTAGTTCAGGTTCCGCGGGGTCGGGTAGTCAACGAAGCTGTCCCAGACCAGACGGGTGATCGGCAGGCGCTGATCGAGCCAGCGGCTGACGCCATTCTTGGGTTCGTAGGTTGAATGTCCGCTCATCGTCAGCCGATCTTGACCTTGGTGTCGGAAAGGAAGGCGTAGTCCGGAACCACGAGGTTCTTGGGCGCGGGGCCCTTACGGATACGCCCGGAGGTGTCGTAGACCGAGCCGTGGCAGGGGCAGAACCAGCCGCCATACTCGCCGCCGCCGACCGTGGGCACGCAGCCCAGATGGGTGCAGCTGCCGACCAGGATCAGCCACTGGGCCTTGCCGGGCTTGTGGCGCTGGGCGTCGGACTCCGGGTCCTTGAGCTGGGCGGAGTCATCCTTGACCGCTTCATCGATCTGGGCCTGCGTCCGATAGCGGATGAACAGGGGCTTGCCGCGCCAGTTGATGGTCACCTGCTGGCCGGGCTCGATCTTGGTCAGATCGTACTCGACGCTGGCCAGGGCCAGGGTGTCGGCTGAAGGGTTCATCTGGCTGACAAGCGGCCAGGCGATCGCGGCGACCGCGCCGCCAGCGGCGGCGATGGCGGCGATATGGATGAAGTCTCGCCGGGACGGATCGTCCCCGGCTTCAGTGGTATGAACGGCGCTGTCGGCCACCTGCAGGTCACCCTTCGCAAGACGCCGGCCCAGCAAGGGACCGGCCAGGGAAAACGCGGAATCCGGTCGGACGGCCTTGCGCAAGCGAGGTGCATGCGATTCGACGGGCCGCCCCAACAAGGTCCCGTGGCCGGATCGCTTAGAACCTACCCGGCCCTTTTTCAACCGGCCTTGATGTGAAAAGGGCCGGCTGCGCCGCATGGACGCGGGCCCAAGAGGCTGTAAAAGGCTGCGCCATGACCCAGGACGCCCTGCTCGAGACCCGCAAAACCACCGCCCAGACGTGGTTTGAGACCCTGCGTGACCGCATTCTGAGCGCCTTTGAGGCCCTTGAGGATGCCGCGCCGGCCGATCTCTATCCCGGAGCGCCTGGACGCTTCGAAAGGAAGCCCTGGGTCCGCGCCGCCGGCGGCGGCGGGGTGATGTCGATGATGCACGGCCGATTCTTCGAGAAGGTCGGGGTGCACACCTCCGTCGTCCACGGAACCTTCACCCCGGAGATGGCCGCGACCATGCCCGGCGCGGCCGAGGACCCCCGCTTCTTCGCCACCGGCGTCTCCCTGATCGCCCATATGGCCAGCCCCCGGGTTCCGGCGGTGCATATGAACACCCGCTTTATCTGCACGACCAGGGGCTGGTTCGGCGGCGGCGGCGATCTGACGCCGCTGCTGGGCTATCAGCGGGAGGCCGCTTTTCCCGACGCTGTCGCCTTCCATGGCGCGATGCGGGGGGCCTGCGACGCCTTCGATCCGGCCTGGTATCCGAAATACAAGGCCTGGTGCGACGAGTACTTCTTCCTGCCGCACCGCAACGAGCCGCGCGGCGTCGGCGGCATCTTCTACGACCATCACGACAGCGGCGACTGGGACCGGGATTTCGCCTTCACCCAGGCGGTCGGCGAGGCCTTCCTGGACGTCTATCCGCGCATCGCCGCCGGCCGCATGAACGAGGCCTGGACGGCGGAGGAGCGGGAGGAGCAGCTGGTGCGGCGCGGCCGCTATGTGGAGTTCAACCTGCTCTACGACCGGGGCACGATGTTCGGGCTGAAGACCGGCGGCAATATCGAGTCGATCCTCAGCTCGATGCCGCCGACGGTGAAGTGGCCCTGAGGCGGACCAGGACCCGGTAGGCCCGCCGGCGTCAGGCCGGGCAGGCCGCGCCGCTGTCGATCCAGGCGCGGATCAGGCCGCCGAAGGTCGCCTGGTCTCCCGGCGCCGGGGCGCGGCCCTTGCCGGGGGTCCAGCCCCAGCCGACCAGATCATCCTCGGCCATATGGCGGTAGAGCGCCTCCAGGTCCTTGCCGCCATTGCGGGCGGGGTCCTTGATCTGGCGACAGATCTCGCCCGGGGTCTTGCCCTGCCAGGCCATGGCGGCCGGCGCGAGGGCCCAGGCGGGATTGCCGGGGATGGACTGGATGTTCTCGCCTCCGACGACGAAGTTCTCGCGGCCATGGCAGGTGGTGCAGGGCTGGCCGGCCGGACCGTGGCCGTCCTGGCCGCCGGTCATCGGCGGAATGTGGATGCGGCCCGCGGCGCCCTGGCGGGGCGAGCGGTCGGCGGGATGACAGTTCATGCAGCGCGGATGGGTGATGACCTTCGCGGCCTCGGCGTAGAGAGCCAGGGAGCGGGCGTTGCGGTCGCCGATGCCGGCGAAGGCCGAGGCGGGCTTGAGGGCGCCGCGACGGGCCAACTCGGCCTCGACCTTGGGGAGGGTGCTCGCCGGCGGGGTGTCGGCCCCGGCGGGGAAGTGGCCGACCACGATGCAGAGGGCGAAGGTGGCCAGGCAGATGACGAAGAAGGCGCGCATGACCGCACAACGGCGGCGCGGGCCTGTTGGTTGCCGGCGGTCGGATGATCAGTAGGCCATGCCCTGGGCGACCGCCTTGAGACGCTCGACGGCCGCCAGCCGGTCGTCCATGAAGTCGTGGTCGATCCACCACTCCTCGACCTCGCGCATCACCTCCCCGACCATCGGCCCCTTCGGCACGCCGGCGGCGAGCACCTCTTCCCCGGTCAGGGGGAAGACCGGCGGGGTCCAGGTTTCGGCCAGGGCCAGCAGGCCGCGCCACTGCGAGGTGGTCGAGGGGCGGGTCGAGGCGGCCCAGGCCAGCTTGATGCGGTCGCAGAAGGTGCGGACGCCGAGGCGGTAGACCGCTCGGCGGGCCTCCCTGGGGCTCATCCAGGAAACGATGCGCGGGGTCTTGCCGGCGGCGTCGATCAGCCGGTCTTTCAGGGCGTTGGACAGCCGCAGCCGCTCGGCGGTGTCGCGGGCGATGTCGACATCGTCCGGCAACAGGGCGGCCAGGCGCAGTTCCGGGTCGTTCTCGAACAGCTGCTCGGTCTCGATGGCGACCAGGCTTTCCATCCGCGTCAGGGCCTTGACCTGTGGCAGGACGGCCGGAAGCACGCCGGTCGCGGCCATCAACCGCAGCGCCCCGCGCGGGTCCTCCGCCGCCAGCAGCTTGAGCAGTTCCTTCTGGGTCCGTTCGGCGGCGCGGCCGGACATCATGCCCTTCAGGGCCTTGCAGGCGGTCAGGGCCGCCTGGTCAGGGTCGCCCCGGCCGTAGTGGGCGTGGAACCGGAAATAGCGGAGGATGCGCAGATAGTCCTCGCGGATCCGGGTCATCGGATCGCCGACGAAGACGATGCGGCCGTTGCGGGCGTCGTCGACGCCGTGGCCGGTCGGGTCGTAGAGCCGGCCCTCGCCGTCGCAATAGATGGCGTTGAGGCGGAAATCGCGGCGCTGGGCGTCTTCTTCCCAGCTCTTGGTGAAGGCCACGACCGCGCGGCGACCGTCGGTGGAGACGTCGCGCCGCAGGGTGGTGATCTCATAGGGCCGACCCTGGCTGATCGCCGTCACCGTGCCGTGGTCGACGCCGGTGGGCACGGCCTTCAGCCCGGCCTGTTCAAGGGCCTCGGTGACCTGGTCGGGGGTCAGGGTGGTGGCGATGTCGATATCTTCGACCGCAACCTTCAGCAGGGTGTTGCGCACGCAGCCGCCGACGAATCGGGCGCAGCCGGAGAACCCCTTGGCTTCGAGGGCGGCGATCACGGCCCGGGTGGCGGGATCGGTCATCCAGGCGGGCTGGCCGATGGTCTCTGGCGTTTTGGACATGGCCGGTTCGATATCGCGCGAGCGTTGCGCTGAGAAGGGGTTCAGTCGTCCTCAGGCCATGGCCGCGCCGTAGAGGCGGTCGTAGAGGGCCCGCAGCATTCCGGCCGTGGCGCCCCAGATCAGCTCGTCCTCCCAGGTCATGGCGTAGAACCGCCGCCGTCCGCCGTCCGGCAGGTCGTAGTGGCGTTCCTCGTAGTTGGCCGGGTCCATCAGGAAGCCGAAGGGGGTCTCGAAGATGTGGGCGACCTCGTCGGGACTGGCGACCAGCGGCAGGTCGGGCGGGACAAAGCCCACCACCGGGGTCACCAGATAGCCGGTGCCGGTGCGGTAGGGCGTCGAGAGGCCCGCCAGCTGGACGTGCGAACGGTGCAGGGCGATCTCTTCCTCGGCCTCGCGCAGGGCGGCCTGGACGACGGTTTCACCGGGATCCATCCGGCCGCCGGGAAAGGCCACCTGGCCCGAATGACGACGCAGGGCCGCGGAGCGCCGGGTCAGGATCACCGACAGGCCTTCGGGCCGCTCGACGATCGGCACCAGCACCGCCGCCGGCTTCACCGCCGTCTCGCCGGGGTGCATGTCGGGATTGAGGTCGAAGTCCGACCGGACAGCGGCGCCTTGGGTCGCGGTCTCTTCCAGCGGGTCCAGATGGTGGGTGATCCACTGGCGCAGATCGGCGGCGTCCCTCACAGGATGTGCGCCCCGACCGGCCCGACCGGGAAGAAGGCGCCGTTGGAGGTCACGCCCAGCACCGGCCCTTCCGGCGTGTCCCGTTCGCCGGCCAGCTCGACCAGCTCATAGAAGACGGGACGATTGATCCGCGCCTCCAGACCGCGACGCACGTGCAGATAGGGGCGCGGTTCGCCGGTTTCGGGGTCCATCTCGACCCGGATGGCGTTGTCGGGGCCGGCCTCGACCACATCGCCGACATTGGTCAGGAAGGTGAGGGCATCGCCCTGGCGGTCGACCCGGGTGGCGATGAAGGGCGCGTCCTCGACCGTGATCCTCATCTTCTCGACGGGGGTGACCAGATGGAAGCCGTCGGGGTCCTTGCGCAGCACGGTGGAAAACAGTCGCACCAGGGCCTCGCGGCCGATGGGCGTGCCGTCATGGAACCACAGGCCGTCGCGCTTGATGACGATGTCGATCTCGCCGCAGTGAGGCGGGTTCCACAGATGCACGGGCGGCAGGCCTTTCGCCGTCCGGGCGGCGGCGATCACATTGTCGAGGCCTGTCGGGGAGCTCATGGCCTCGATGTAGGAGCCTTCCGCCCCGGCATTCAAGGGCGGCGTCAGGCCGATCCGATATCCTCGGCGCTGTAGCGACGAACCGAAGCGCCGGCGATCATGGCGATCTGGGCCTGATCCATGCCCGAGCCGCGATTGCCTTCGAGGGCCTCCGCCGATTCCCAGCGCTCGAAGACGTTGACCCGATCAGGCTCGACCGGATCCTCGGAAACCGCGAAGTCGAGACAGCCCTCCGCGGCGCGCGCCTGCCTAGAGCATGTCAGGGCGAAGTGTACGCGGTTCGCCCGCCCGGACATGCTCTAAACGTTTGATTTTAGACCCTTTTGATCAGGTTTTGATGCGTGCATCAAAACCTGAAAGGGTCTAACGGCGTCGGCCGACAGATCGACAAAGGCTCGTCGCGCGCCGGGCTTCAGCGTCAGGGAACCGGCGATGATGATCATGGGATTGGTCCTTTGTCCGAAAGCCGCGGCGCAAGGCCCGCACCCGGTGAGATCGACCGCGAACAGAGCACGGGCCGGGCCTTGGCCGAAACCCCGGATTTCATCGGCGGCCGCTGTTCGCCCCGCGCGCCCCAGGATGGACGGGCGGGCCGGTTCGCCGCAAAACCGGATCATGAACGATATCGACCAGCGTCTGGCGGTCTACGGCACCCTGGCCCCGGGGCGGTCAAGCCACGACCAGATGGCGGGTCTGACCGGAACCTGGACCCCCGGCGTGGTCCGGGGGCGGCTGGCGGCCAATGGCTGGGGCGCGACGGAGGGCTATCCGGCCCTGATACCCGACCCCGACGGGCCCGAGGTGGACGTCCTGCTGTTCCGGTCCGCCGACCTTCCCGCGCACTAGGCCCGGCTCGATGACTTCGAAGGCGAGGGCTACCGGCGCGTGGTGACGATCGTGCGGCTCGCCGAGGGGCCGGTCGAGGCCTGGATCTACGCCAGCCTTTGCCGGAACTTCCCCCGACGGCCAGAACCTCGGGATTGAAGCGGGCGATCAGTCCCGGGGCTGAACCGGCAGGATCTTCATCTTCGTCTGGCTGGCCGCCAGCGACCGCATGGTCCGCATGAAATCCAGCGAGGTCTCCAGCTGGAAATGGGCGTCCAGCGCCGCCCGGTCCTCCCATTCCTCGTAGAAAACCAGGGTCAGCGGGTCCTCGGCGTCGATGGCCACGCCGTGCCTGAGGCAGCCGGGCTCGGTGCGGGAATGGCGCACATGCTTCAGGGCCGCCGCCAGCATCTGGTCCAGGCTGTCGGGGCGGGCGGTTACGGTACCGGAGACGACCAGCATCAGCTCCTCGCCGGGCCGTCGTAGGCGTCGCGCAGTTCGCGTTTCAGCACCTTGCCGATGTGGCTGCGGGGCAGGGCGTCGACCAGCACCACATCGGCGACCCGCTGGGTCTTGCCGACCTTGCCGTTGGTGAAGCTCTTGATCTCCTCGGGCGTGGCGGTCTGGCCGTCCTTCAGCGCGACAAAGGCGACCGGGGTCTCGCCCCAGTCCTTCGATGGCACGCCGACCACGGCGGCCTCGACCACCGCCGGGTGTTCGACCATCACCGCCTCCATGTCGCTGGGATAGATGTTGAAGCCGCCGGAGATGATCATGTCCTTGCGGCGGTCCATCAGCTGCAGGAAGCCCTCGGCGTCGAGGCGGCCGACGTCTCCGGTGCGGATGTAGATGTCGCCGGTCTCGGGATGCACCCATTGGGCCTCGGCGGTCTTGCCCGGCTGGTTGTGGTAGCCGTTCATGGTGGCGGGGCTGTAGCCGACGATCTCGCCGATCTCTCCGGTGGGCACCTCGTTCCCCTCCTCGTCGACCAGCCGGATGATGCAGCCGGGGGCCGGCTGGCCGACGGTGTGCAGCTTGTCGGGATGCTCATGCGCCGCCAGCATGAAGCTGCCGCCGCCTTCGGTCATGCCGTAGTATTCGATCAGGCCGCCGGGCCAGCGCTTCAGCACCTCGGCCTTCAGCTCCGCTGAGAAGGGGGCGCTGGTGCAGAACTTCATCTGGAAGGCCGACAGGTCGTAATCGTCGAAGCCGGGGAACTCCATCAGGCGGCGGTACTGCACCGGCACCAGCATGGTGTGAGTGATCTTCTGTTCCTGGGCGATCTTCAGATACTGCTCGGTGTTGAACTTGCCCATCATATGCACCGTCCCGCCGCCCGACAGGGTGGGGAAGAAGCAGACCAGGGTGGTGTTGGAATAAAGCGGCGTGGAGATCAGGCTGCGGGCGTCGGGGCCATAGCCGACGCCGTCGGGCCGGACCGACAGGTGGCGCCAGCGCATGCCGTGGCTCTGGACGATGCCCTTGGGAATGCCGGTCGTTCCCGAGCTGTAGATGATGTTGAAGGGGTCCTTGCGGCCGATCTCCACCGGCGCGGGCTTGGCGCCCTCAGGCGGGAGCCAGGCGGCGAAGGACTCCCCGGCGTCGGACTCGTCGAGGGCGATCCGGCGGGCGGAAACCTGGTCCATGACATCGGCCATCAGTTCGGCGACGCCCTTGTCGAGGAAGAACAGGGTGGCGCCGCTGTCGGCGATCATCCCGACCAGCTGCTCGGCGGTCGAGGAGGGCGCCAGGGGCGCGGCGGCGACCCCGGCGCGCAGGCATCCCAGGAACAGGGTGGCGTAGTTGATCGAGGTGGTGGCGCAGATGGCCACCGCCTTGCGCTGCTCGACCCCGTCGCGCTGCAGGCCGGCGGCGACGCGGTCCATCCGGGCGTCCAGTTCGGCCCAGGAGATGGAGACCCCGTCCTGCCACAGGGCCGGATGGTCCGGACGGTCCTGCGCATGCTCGCGCATGATGTCGGGAAGGTTGCCGAAGTCGGCGGCGCGGAACTGGTCGAGGATGGTCATGGAGGCACTCTGGAGTCCCTTCTCCCCTTGCGGGAGAAGGTGTCGGCGGAGCCGACGGATGAGGGGTCGCGCCGGCCTTTCGGGCTGCGGCGGCGACCGCCTCACCGCAGCTTTGAGAGTCTTCGACCCCTCATCCGGTCCTTCGGACCACCTTCTCCCGCAAGGGGAGAAGGAAGCCCGGAGGCGAGGCTATTTCAGGTCGGAGAACTTCTTGCCTTCGGCGACGAGCTTTTCCAGCAGGGCCGAGGGTTTGAAGAAGTCGCCGTGCTGGTTCTGGTAGGCCTTCATCTTCTCCAGAACCTTGTCGAGGCCGACGCTGTCGCCGTAGTGCATCGGGCCGCCGCGATAGACCGGCCAGCCGTAGCCGTTGATCCAGACGGTATCGATGTCCGAGGCGCGGATGGCCTTGCCCTCTTCGAGGATCTTGGCCCCCTCGTTGATCATCGGGAAGATGGTCCGCTCGAGGATTTCCTCATCATCGGCCGGGCGCGGGTTGACGCCGCTCTTGGCCGCGAAGTCGGCGATGATCTTCTCGGTCACCGGCGAGGGCTTGGCGGTGCGGTTCTCGTCGTAGTCATAGTAGCCGGCGCCGGTCTTCTGGCCGCGGCGGTCCATCTCGCAGAGGACGTCGCGGATGGTTTCGCCCTTGCTGGTTTCCTTGCTCCAGCCAATGTCGAGGCCGGCCAGGTCGCTCATGGCGAAGGGGCCCATCGGGAAGCCGAAGTCGTAGAGCACGCGGTCGACATCCCAGGGCATGGTGCCCTCGGCCACCAGGGCCTGGGCCTGCCGCTGGCGCTGGCTGAGCATGCGGTTGCCGACGAAGCCCGGGCAGACGCCGACCAGCACGCCGACCTTGCCGATCTGTTTGGCCAGCTTCATCGACGTGGCGATCACCGGCTTGGAAGTCTTGTCGCCGCGGACGATCTCCAGAAGGCGCATGACGTTGGCCGGGCTGAAGAAGTGCAGGCCGATGACGCTTTCGGGGCGGCCGGTCGCCGAGGCGATCTCGTTGACGTCGAGGTAGCTGGTGTTGGAGGCCAGGATGGCGCCCGGCTTGGCGATCTTGTCCAGCTTGCCGAAGACGTCCTTCTTGATGTCCATGTTCTCGAACACGGCCTCGATGATCAGGTCGCAGCCGGCGAGGTCCTCGAGGCTCAGGCTGCCGGTCAGCAGGCCCATGCGCTTTTCGACGTCGTCCTGGGTGATGCGGCCCTTCTTGGCGGTGTTTTCGTAGTTCTTGCGGATGACGCCGAGGCCCCGGTCCAGCGCCTCCTGCTTCATCTCGACGATCTTCACCGGGATGCCGGCATTGAGGAAGTTCATCGAGATGCCGCCGCCCATGGTGCCGGCCCCGATCACGCCCACCGACTTGACGGGGATGGTCTCGACGTCGTCGCCGACGTCCGGGATCTTGTTGGCCGCGCGCTCGGCGAAGAAGACGTAGCGCTGGGCCGCCGACTGCGGGCCGGTGACCAGTTCCATGAACAGCTGGCGTTCGACCTTGAGACCCTCGTCGAAGGGCAGGTTCACCGCCGCCTCGATGCACTGGATGTTGCTTTCCGGGGCCTTGAAACCGCGGAACTTGCGGGCGTTGGCCTTGCGGAAGTCAGCGAAGACCTGGGGATCGGCGCTGACCTCGCGGTCGCGGACCTTCTTCAGCGGCAGGTTGTCGGCGAGGACCTTTTTGGCGAAGGCGATGGCCCCCTCGCGCAGCTTGCCTTCCTCGACCACCTCGTCGACCAGGCCCATGGCGTTGGCCGCCTTGGCGCCGACGTGGCTGCCGCTGGTCATCATTTCCAGGGCCTTCTGGGCGCCGACGATGCGGGGCAGGCGCTGGGTGCCGCCGGCGCCGGGCAGCAGGCCGAGGTTCACTTCCGGCAGGCCGACCTTGGCCGAGGGTACGGCGACGCGGTAGTGGGCGACGAGGGCGACTTCCAGACCGCCGCCGAGGGCCGTGCCGTGGATGGCGGCGATCACCGGCTTGGGCGAGTTTTCCATCATGTTCTGGACATCGAACAGGCTGGCGCCCTTGGAGGCGCCGCCGAACTCGCTGATGTCGGCGCCGGCGATGAAGGTGCGGCCGTCGCAGATCAGGACGATGGCCTTGGCCTCGGGATCCTCGATCGCCGCCTTGAAGCCGTCATGCAGGCCGTCGCGCACGTTCGACGACAGGGCGTTCACCGGCGGCGAGTTGAGGGTGATGACGGCGATATCGCCTTCACGGACCAGATCGGTGACGGAATTGATTGCGGCCATGGCGTCTCTACCCTTATCGTCGTTGAAACAGTTGTTTGAGCGGCAAACTGCCGAGGCGGACCGTCAGAGTCCAGCCCGCACTTATGGGAGCACGTCATGGATCTGGATTTTCTGCCCGAGCACGCCGAATTCCGCAAAGAGGTGCGGGCCTGGATAGAGGACAACTTCCCCCAGGCGATCCGCGACAAGCAGGCCACCGGCGAGCATCTCAACAAGGAAGAGATCCTGTCGTGGCACAAGATTCTCTACAAGAAGGGCTGGCTGACGCCCTCCTGGCCGGTCGAACATGGCGGCACCGGCTGGGACGCGGTGCGCAAATACATCTTCAGCGAGGAGTTGGCCCGGGCCAACACCACCGGGCCGTCGTTCGGCCTGGGGATGATCGGGCCGGTGCTCTACACCTTCGGCAGCGAGGCGCAGAAGGAGAATCTGCTCAAGCCGACCCTGGCCGGCGACATCTGGTGGTGCCAGGGCTACAGCGAGCCGGGGGCGGGGTCCGACCTGGCCGGCCTGTCGACCAAGGCCGAACGTTTCACCGGCGATGACGGCAAGGAATACTACAAGGTCAACGGCCAGAAGACCTGGACCACCCAGGGCCATTTCGCCGACTGGGGCTTCTTCCTGGTGCGCACCGATCCGACGGTGAAGAAGCAGGAGGGCATCACCTTCCTGCTGATCGACATGAAGACGCCGGGCATCACCGTGCGGCCGATCATCACCATCGACGGCGGCCATGAGGTCAACGACACCTTCCTGGAGGACGTCATCGTTCCGGTCGAGAACCGCATCGGCGAGGAGAACAAGGGCTGGACGGTGGCCAAGTATCTGCTGGGCCACGAGCGCACCGGCATCGCCGGAGTGGCGCGGTCCAAGCGCGGCATCGAACGGCTGCGCGAGGTCGCCGCCGGCCAGCTGGCCGACGACGGCAGCCCGCTGATCGAAGACTCCGACTTCCGCCGCAAGATCGCCGAGCTGGAGGTCGATCTCCAGGCGCTGGAGTATACCGAACTGCGCACCCTGGCCGGCGAGAGCAGCGGCAAGGGTCCGGGGCCGGAAGCCTCGCTCCTGAAGGTCAAGGGCACCGAGGTCGGCCAGCGGCTGACCGAACTGACCCTGGAGGCAGCCGGCCACTATGGCGAGCCCTACTTCCGCGGCTTCCCCAAGGAGGGCGACAACGCCCTGCCGATCGGCCCCGACTTCGCCTTCAAGGCGGGCCCCGGCTATTTCAACATGCGCAAGACCTCGATCTTCGGCGGGTCCAACGAGATCCAGCGCAACATCATGGCCAAGGCGGTGCTGGGCCTCTGATCCGAGGCGGGACGGCGCCGGACCGCGTCGAGCGGCATTCGTCTGGCGCCCCCATCCCCCCTGTGATTTACTCCACCTATGCGGGCGGGGGGCGTTGACAGCAGAGACGGGTTTGAATCCCTGACACCGCGGGAACGGGAGTGCCTGCGGCTTGTCGCGCGCCACCACCGCTCCAAGGAAATCGCGCGCCTCCTGAACATTTCCAAGAGCACGGTCGACAAGCATATCGACCGCGCCCGTGAGCGGCTGGGCTCGGCCGACCGCCGCGCCGCCGCCCTGGCCCTGATCGAATGGGAACGCGGCATGGGTATCGAATACCCACCCGATCCGGTCCCAATATCGCCCGACATCGACACCGGCTCCTCTGATCGCAGCCCGCCAACCGCGATCAGGAAGAGCCGCGATGACCAGCGACAAATGCAGACACGGCCAGCCGATGACGATGCCCTCGTCCTCGACCCCGGTGTTCCTGATGAGCTGGGCGGCGCTGGAAGCGGCCCTGGCCCTTCTGGCCAGCCCGGACAAGGCGGACCAGATTCCGATCGTGCTATCGGCCCTGCGCCGGCTGCAGTCCTCGGTTCCGCCGGAGAAGCTGCTGGTCCAGATCCTCAGCGCCACGGCCTGGATCACGGCCGACGACGAGCCCTCCGACCCGGAGGAGGCGTCCATGACCTGACGCCCCTCCAGATCCTGTCGCTGGTCGCGCTTACCGCGATCCTCGGCAGCCTGCTGCTTGGCGGCGTCCTGATGGGCGCCCAGGAGGTCGCCCTCCTCGTGCAGCGCATCATCGACGGGATCTTGCCGCGCGGCGGCTGATCCCCACCCCTCCGACAATCGAATTTCAGGATCAACGCGCGGCGCACCGACGTCCGCGCGAGAGGAGACCTGCGCCATGAAACGCAAGATCGTCGCCCACCAGGTGGCCGACCAGCTGTTCGCCGCCGAGGCCGCCATCGACCGCGCCCTCGGCGAAACCGCCCGCCTGACCACCATGCTCAGCGAGGGCCGGGTCGAGGCCGGATTGTCCGCCACCGTCGGCCAGGCGGTGATGGATCGCACCTGCGCCTCCATCGCGGCGCTGTCGGCGGGTCGCCGCGAACTGGTCGAGGCCCACGAGGCCCTGGCCATCGTCAAGGCGCAGATCGGCCTGAGAGCGGTGGCCATCGGCGGCCTGGTCAAGCCCGAGGAAAACGCCCCGCCGCCGTCCGGCCGCCTGACCCGCGTCGCCTGACCCGCGTCGCCTGACCCTCGCGGCCCGCCGGCGCCGCACCATTGCATGCGGCGCCGATTGGGCCAGAGTGGCGCGGACATCCACAGTGACGGATCCGCGCCATGTGGCCCATCATTCTCGCCCTCGCCGGGGGCCTGGCCATGGTTCTGGCCTGTGGCTATGCGATCGTCAGGGGCGACCGGCCGGCTCGCTGGTGCGGAATTCTCGTCGCCTGCGCCTGGATCGGCTCCTTCCTGTTGCAGGACCGGCAGCACAATCACGCCCCGCAGTATGCGGTGGCCGGTCTGGACGTGCTGCTCAGCCTCGCCTTCCTGGCCCTGACCCTGCGTTTTCGACGGCTGTGGCTGGTGGTCGCCAGCGCCAGCCAGCTGCTGACCGCCGCCACCCACGTGGCCTTCGTCCTCGACCCGCGCATTCTCGCGCTCGGTTTCATGACCGCCTACTATGTCTGGAGCTACATCACCCTGATCGCCCTGGTCTGGGGATCAATTCAGGCGGTTCGCGCCCGCCGGGCGGTTGACAACAGCCACCGAACATCCGTCAGGTATCCGACTTAACCAAATCGGGTAACGGGAGGCGCCGCCATGGCTGCAGACGGTCCAGCCGAGGTTGACCTTCATGTCGGTCGACGCATTCGCCAGCGCCGCAAGGCCATCGGCGCGACCCAGGAATCCCTGGCCGGCGCCCTGGGCCTGACGTTTCAGCAGGTCCAGAAATACGAGCGCGGCGCCAACCGCGTCTCGGCCTCGAAACTCTATCAGATCGCCGCCGCCCTCGGCGTGCCGATCAGCTACTTCTTCGAGGGGCTGGCCGATACCGCCGCGCCGTCCGCGGCGTCCGACACCGGATTTGATCGGGCCATCAACGACTTCCTGATGAGCGCCGAGGGCCTGGAGGTCGCGTCCCTGTTCAGCCGGATCGAAAAGCCGGCGCTGCGTCGGCAGATGGTTCAGCTGATGCGGGCCGTTGTCGAGGATCTCTAGGCCAGGTCCGGCGACAAAGCGGTATCCACGCCGTCCCATCCCGCTCTAAGCTGGGCCCCAGAACAGGACCGGCGAGGCCGGCGCGGGAGGCCAGGTGACCACGACAAGCCGAAGCTGGGTATTGGCCCGCCATGTTGAGGGCGCGCCGTCGCCGGAGGACTTCCGGCTGGACACCGTCGAGATTTCCCCGCTGCAGGAGGGCCAGTTCCTGGCCCGCACCATCCTGGCCTCGGTCGATCCGGGCATGCGCTCGCGCCTGTCCGGCGGCGACAGCTACGCCGGGGCGATGAAGATCGGCGAGGGGATCGACGGCTTCGCGGTGGTCCAGGTCGTCGACAGCCGCAACGCCGCCTATGCGATCGGGGATGTGCTGGCCGTCGGCGGCGGCTGGCGGGAGCATATCGTTTCGGACGGTCGCGGCCTGATCCAGAAGATCCCGTCGGAGTGGGCGGGCAAGGGCGTGCCGCTGGGCGCCTGGATCGGCGTGCTGGGCGTGCCGGGGCTGACCGCCTGGTTCGGCATGCACCGGGTGGCCCAGGCGAAAGAGGGCGAGACCTTGCTGGTCACCTCGGCGGCGGGGCCGGTCGGGGCGACGGCGGGACAGATCGGCAAGAAGCTGGGCATGCGGGTGGTCGGCGTCGCCGGCGGCCCCCGCAAATGCGCCTGGCTGAAGGACGAGGCCGGGTTCGACGCGGTGATCGACTACAAGGCCGTCCCGGACCTGACGGCGGCCATCGCCGAAGCCTGCCCCAAGGGGGTGGATGTCCTGTTCGACAATGTCGGCAATGAGAGCATCGACCGGGTGCTGCCGATGATGCGGATGCGGGGGCGGGTCGTCGTCTCCGGCCAGGTCGCCGACTACAATGTCGAGCCCCGGGATCGCTATGGTCTGAAGAACACCTCGGTGCTGATCACCCACCGGGTGCGGATGGAGGGGCTGGTGGTGTTCGACGACATCCGCCAGTTCGGCGAGGCGCAGGCGCAGATGGCCGCCTGGATCGCCGACGGCTCCCTGAAGATCGCCATCGAGGAATTCGACGGGATAAACCGCCTGCCCGAAGCCTTCTGCGGCCTGTTCCGGGGCGAGAACTTTGGCCGGCGGCTGGTTCGCCTCGCGCCGGATCCGTCATGACCCAGACCCTGTTCCAGAACTACAGCCGCTTCCGCTTCGATCGCGACGGCCGGATCCTGACCGTCAGCATCACTGGCAATGCGGTCAACGCCGTCGATGCGGCGATGCATGACGAACTGGCGCGGGTGTTCATCGAGCTTCAGGCGGACCCGGACAGCGACCTGATCGTGCTGACCGGAGAGGGCCGGGCCTTCTGCGCGGGCGGGGATTTCGACTGGTTCGACGAGCAGATCGCCGATCCCGCGGAATTTCGCGCCATCGCCCATGACGCCAAGCGGATCGTCTCGACCCTGCTGGACCTTGAAAAGCCGATCATCTGTCGGCTGAACGGCGCGGCCGCCGGTCTGGGGGCGACGATCGCCTTGCTTTGCGATGTGATCATCGCCGAGGAAACCGCCAAGATCGGCGATCCTCATGTGAAGGTGGGCCTGGTGGCCGGCGACGGCGGGGCGGTGATCTGGCCGCAGCTGATCGGCTACGCCCGGGCCAAGGAGCTGTTGATGACCGGCGACCTGATCCGCGCCGACGAGGCGGCCCGCATGGGGCTGATCAACTACGCCGTCCCCGCCGATCAGCTGGACGCCAAGGTGGCCGAGATCGCCGGCAAAATTCTCGGCAATCCGCGCTGGGCGGTGCGCTGGACCAAGACCATCGCCAACATCGCCCTCAAGCAGATCGCCGTCGGGGCCAGCGACGCCGCGGTCGCCTATGAAATGCTGTCCAATATGACCGCCGACCGCAAGGAGGCCGTCGACGCCTTCCGCGAACGCCGCAAACCCAATCTGACGGGGGAATGAGAAGGGACATGAGCGGTGAGCCCGATCACATCATCGAACTTCGCCGCCAGTTGCAGCGGTTCGTGGCCGAGAAGGCGCCGCGGGAGAAACGGCGGGAATGGGATCGGACCCACAGCTATCCCCGCGATCTGTTCGCCGAGCTGGCGGGCATGGGGCTCTGCGGCCTGACGGTGTCGGAAGACTTCGGCGGGACGGGGCCGGACATTCACGCGGCGGTGGCCGCGATCGAGGAACTTTGCCGGGCGGGATCGTTCCTGGCCGGGCCGTTCATCCAGTGCGCCTTCTATGGCGGCATGAACATCAGCGAGAACGGCTCGCCCGCGCAGAAGGCGGAGCTGCTGCCGAAGCTGGCCCGGGGAGAACTGATCTTCGCCTACGGCCTGTCGGAGCCGGACGTCGGCGGCGATCTTTCGGCGGTCACGACCCGGGCCCGGCGGGAGGGCGACGACATCATCATCGACGGCGCCAAGCGATGGTGCACCGGGGCTGATTTCGCCGACTACATCTATTGCCTGGTCCGCAGCGATCCGGACGCCCCGGCGCGGCAGGGGCTGAGCTTCGTGCTGATCCCGACCCGGGCGCCGGGCGTGACCCTGACGCCGATCGAGCATGTGAACCTGCGCTACACCCTGTCATCCGATGTCCACTTCGACAGCGTGCGCCTGCCCATTTCGGCCATCGTTGGCGGCGAGGAGAAGTGGAACCGGGGCTGGAGCATGCTGGCCGGTCGAGCCCTGGACATCGAGAAGCTGGAGATCAGCGCCTGCGCCTTCGGCATCGCCCAGGCCGCGCTGGACGAAGCGTGGGCCTATGCTGAAGGCCGGGTGCAGTTCGGCAAGCCGGTCAGCGGCCATCAGGCGGTGCGCCATGCGCTTGTCGACGCCCGGACCAAACTCGAGGCCTGCCGGCTGATGCTCTACAACGCCACGCGCCTGGCGACGGAGGGCAAGCCCTGCGCGGTCGAAACCAGCATGGCCAAGCTGTTCATCGCCGAGGCCGGTGTCGAGATCGCCCTGACCTGCCAGCAGGTGATGGGCGCCTATGCGATGAGCGCCGACTACGACATCGAACGCAATGTGCGCGACCTGCTGGGCATGCCCATCGTCGGCGGCTCGTCCAACATGCAGCGCAACAACCTGGCCGCCCTCTGGCGGCTGGCCGGATAGAGTTACTCGGAGTGACCCCATGAACCCGGTCGAGATCGCGCGCGGCTTCCAGCCTGAACTTCGCCAGAGGGCGGGCGAGATCGAGCAGGCGCGGCGTCTGCCGGCGGACCTGGCGGAAAAGCTGGCGCGGGCGGGGCTGTTTCGCATGCTGCTGCCGTCGGCGATCGGCGGCCTTGAAAGTCCGCCCGCGACCGTGGCCGGCGCCATCGAGGCCCTGTCGGAGGCCGACGCCTCGACCGGCTGGTGCCTGATGATCGGGGCGACCACCGGCATGCTGTCGGGCCGCCTGCCGCAGGATCTGGCGGCCAGCATGTTCGCCGACCCGAACGTGATCTGCAGCGGCGTCTTCGCCCCGATGGGCAAGGCGGTGGACGACGGCGACCACTGGCGGGTCACCGGCCGCTGGAAGTGGGGCAGCGGCTCGCAGAACGCCGCCTGGGTGGCCGGCGGAGCGGTGCTGATGGGCGAGGACGGGCCGCTGCTGGACGCCTCCGGCCAGCCGCTGCACCGGATGGTGATCTTCGCGGCCGATCAGGTCGAGATGATCGACACCTGGCGGACATCGGGTCTGTGCGGCACCGGCAGTCTCGATTTCGCGGTGCGGGAGGCGCGGGCGCCCAAGGCGCGGTCGGTCGCCCTGCACAGCGATCCGCCTCTGGCCGACGGCGCCGTCTTCCGCTTTCCGCCCTTCGGCATGCTGGCGATGGGCATCGCCGCGGTGGCCATCGGCAATGCGCGCGGCGCCCTGGCCGACTTCGCCGCCCTGGCCGCGGCCCAGTCCTCGCAGGGCTCGCAGCGGACCCTGGCCGAACGCAATGTGGTGCAGGCGGAGTTCGCCCAGGTCAGCGGCGCGGTGGCGGCCGCCCGCAGCCGCTTCTTCGAGGCCGTCGAAACCCTGTGGCGCACGGTCGAGAGGGGCGATGAGCCGACCATCGAGGATCGCGCCCTGCTGCGGCTGGCCTGCGCTCACGCCGCCCAGGTCTGCGCCGAGGGCTGTCGCCGCATCTATGATCTTGGCGGCGGGGTGGCGGTGTTTCTCGACAGTTCTCTGCAGCGCCGGTTCCGCGACGCCCATGTCATCACCCACCACATCATGGTCGCGCCGCAGATGTTCGAGCTGACCGGCCGTGTCCTGCTGGGACTGCCGACCCGGGACGCCCTGATCTAGCCGCAACGCGAGGGTTAACCGGCAAAGGCAACCCCAGACGCCGACCGGCGTTTGGTAAGGCAGCGGACCGGGGACGGCGGTCCGGATGGACGCGGCCGGGTGCAACCGGTCGCCTGGGAACCGCTAGGAGCGACCGAGATGCAGAAGACTCCCCTGACCCTGACGCTGGCCACCGTGCTGGCGCTTTCCACCAGCGGCGCCGCCCTGGCGCAATACCGGCGGGCGCCCGCGCCGCCGCCGCAGCAGGTGCAGACTTACGAAGACTGGCTGAACCAGCAGGAAGACTATCGCCGCGACCAGCGCGAATACGAGCAGGCCCGGGCCGCCTGGGAGGCCAAGCAGGCCGCCTACCAGCAACGCCAGTCGCGCTACCAGGCCCAGCGCAGCGACTACGAGGCCCGCCGGGCCCAGTGGGAACGCGACCGGGCGCAGTATGATCGACGCTATGGCTACGGCGCCTACGTCCGCCGCTACGGTGAGTGGCGGTATGATCCCGGTGCGACCTACGCCGGCGGCTACGACCGGCGCGATGACTACCGGCGTGACGACTACTATGCCGACTATCGCGACAGCGCCTGCGAGCGGAAGCAGACCGGCGCCAAGGTGGCCGGCGGCATCATCGGCGCCCTGGCCGGGGCCGCCATCGGCTCCAATGTGATCGACAACGAGGCCCAGACCGAAGGCACCGTGCTGGGCGCCCTGGTCGGCGGGGTCGTCGGCGCCAAGATCGGCGAGAACGCCGCCAAGTGCGATGATGACGGCTACTACTACACCTACGCCCAGACCTATGAGTACCGCGAACCCAACCTGCGGCGCGGGCAGCGCAGCGGCCGCTATGACCGCGACTGGTATGTGCGCAACAACTGCCGCCTGGCCGTGGCGCCGACCGAATACGGCGGCCGGTCCGACTATCGCTACGTGCGGGTCTGTCCCGACCGTCGCGGCCGCTACCGCATCACCAGCTGATCGGTCGACCTGATCGGCTGCATGGAACGGGGCCGTCCATCCGGGCGGCCCCTTTTCGCGTGAGAAGGCCGGCCGGGATCAGACCGGGCCGGCGGCGTAGGCGTCGATCGCCTGCAGATGCAGCGCCACCCGTTCCTCGTCGAGGAAGGAGCCGGTGAAGCTGTTCCTGGCCAGGGTGACCAGATCGTCCCGGCCCAGACCCAGCGCCTGGGTCACGGCCCGGTAGTTCTGGCCGATGTAGCCGCCGAAGTAGGCCGGGTCGTCGCTGTTGATGGTGGCCTTGAGGCCCAGATCCAGCATCCGCTTCAGCGGATGGCGCGCCAGGTCGTCGACGACACAGAGCTTGAGGTTCGACAGCGGACAGACGGTCAGGGTCATTTCCTGGGAGACCAGCCGCGCCGTCAGGGCTTCGTCTTCCAGCGACCGGTTGCCGTGATCGATGCGGTCGACCTTCAGCAGGTCCAGGGCTTCCCAGACATAGGCCGGGGGGCCTTCCTCGCCGGCGTGGGCGACGCGCAGCAGGCCGCGCTCGCCCGCCGCCTTGAACACCTTCTCGAACTTCGACGGCGGATGCCCGACCTCCGAGGAATCGAGACCCACGCCGGTGATCCGGTCCAGCCAGGGCTCGGCGGCGCGCAGGGTGTCGAAGGCGGCGTCCTCGTCCAGATGGCGCAGGAAGCACATGATCAGCTTCGAGGTCAGGCCGTGCCGCGCCTCGGCCTCACGCATGCCCGAAAGCAGGCCCTCGATGGCGACCGAGAAGGGCAGGCCCCTGTCGGTATGGGTCTGGGGGTCGAAGAAGATCTCGGCGTGAACCCCGCCGTCGGCCGCCAGGCGATCGAAATAGGCGATGGCCAGGTCATGGAAGTCCTGCTCGGTCCGCAGCACCGCGGCGCCCTGGTAGTAGATGTCCAGGAAGTCCTGCAGGTTGGAGAACTCATAGGCGGCCCGCACCTCCTCCACGGACTTGAAGGGCAGGTCGACCTGATTGCGGCGGCCAAGAGCGAACATCAGCTCCGGCTCCAGGCTGCCTTCGATATGAAGATGGAGTTCGGCCTTGGGCAGGCCGGTGATGAAGGCGGAAAAGTCGGTCATGGGGGCTCCCTCGAGGCCGCGGATTTCACGCAGTCAGGGCCCCACGGTCAAGGGTGACGCTTGGGTCGGGAAGTCGACTTAATATTCGGATAATCATGGTTGTCCGAACATTGTGTGGATTAAATAATTGCTCTGCTCTATATTTCGAAGCGGTCGATGTCCGGGCCCTCTGGTTTTGGCGGATGGCTGGTTTTCACCTCGCTTGATCTGCCGGAAAGTTACCGATGCGTATTTTTTCCTTTTACATCCATGATAGCCGCTACAGCGTGCCGACGCTGCAGTTGGTCCCGGCGGCCGACGAGAGCCAGGCCCGCGTCCTGGCCCAGTCGCGGCTGGACGAGGCCATGGCCCATCTGGCCATCGAGGTCATGGAAGACGACCAGCCGCTGTTTGAACTGACGCGCGAGTAAGCGGCTGTATTGGACGCCTCTTGCCAAGTCATCGGATCGGGACCACTATCCCGCTTCAAAGGCCCCCAGCCGGCGATAACCGGCGGGGGCCTTTCCGATTCTGGAGAGCCCGCGGGCCAACTAAACATGTCATCAAATCGCCAAGGTCACATTCGCCTGACGTCCCACCCGGGCGTCGGCGGCGCCACCCGTTTCCCCCTGACCTGGGGAGCCCCGACCGCCAAGGAACGCGGTCCCGTCGTCGCCACCGTCAACGCCGGGGTTGATCGCAACGCCATCGGCGCGCACGGCGGCGCCTACAGCGTCTATCGCGCCCTGGCCATTTCCTCGGGGGCGATGAACCCCCTGGTGCGGCCCGACCTGACCGACACCTCGCCGGTGGTCGATATCGGTCCGCAGGACCAGTGGAAGACGGCGGAGAAGATCGTCAGCCTCGACCCATGGGGCCACCGGGTGGCGCAGGACTTCGGCGATCTGATCGCCGAGGGCGTCGACATCCGCCCGACCATCGCCATCACCAAGGCGCGGCTGACCCTGCCGGAGATCAGCGAGGCGATCGGCGCCGGCCGGCTGAAGGTGGACGGCGAGATCGTTCACGAAAGCCACGACGTGGCTGTCACCAAGGCGGCGGTGGATCCGGTCTGGTATCTGCCCGGAATCGCCGAGCGGTTCGAGGTCGAGGAGACCCAGCTGCGCCGGACCCTGTTTGAACAGACCGGGGGCATGTATCCCGAGCTGGTGACCCGGCCGGACCTGAAGGTCTTCCTGCCGCCGATCGGCGGGATCACCCTCTACATCTTCGGCGACCCGGCCTTCATCGGTCGCGGCGACAAGCGCCTGACCTGCCGGGTGCATGATGAATGCAACGGCTCGGACGTCTTCGGCTCCGACATCTGCACCTGCCGCCCCTACCTGACCCACGGCATCGAGGAATGCGTGCGCGAGGCCCAGAACGGCGGCTCGGGTCTGATCGTCTATAACCGCAAGGAAGGCCGGGCCCTGGGCGAAGTGACCAAGTTCCTGGTCTACAACGCCCGCAAGCGCCAGCCCGGCGGCGACCAGGCGGCGACCTATTTCGAGCGCACCGAATGTGTCGCGGGCGTCCAGGACGCGCGCTTCCAGCAGCTGATGCCGGACATCATCCACTGGCTGGGGATCCGGAAGATCGACCGCTTCGTCTCCATGTCGAACATGAAGTACGACGCCCTGGCCGCCGGCGGCATCGAGATCGGCGAGCGGGTTCCGATCCCCGACTATCTGGTGCCCGACGACGCCTCGGTGGAGATGGAGGCCAAGAAGGCCGCCGGCTACTACACCCCCGACGCCCCGCCCTCGGCCGAAGACCTGAGCAAGGTCGTCGGGCGTGGACTGGACAAGTTCTGACCGTGGTTTCCTTCTCCCCTTGCGGGAGAAGGTGGCCCGCGAAGCGGGTCGGATGAGGGGTCAACGATTGTGTCCGCTGCGATCGGCGGCGGAGGCGCCAATCCCTCAATCCGGCGCGACCCCTCATCCGTCACCCCGGATCAAGTCCGGGGCGACACCTTCTCCCGCAAGGGGAGAAGGAACATCGAGTTGACATGACCGACACAGACGCCGCCCGATCCCTGCTCACCGCCGCCGCCGTTCGCGAGCGGGCGCATGACATGCTGGCCATCGCCCTGGAGGGCGGCCTGCCCGAGTGGACCCTCGATCTGGGCCAGATGGAGCCGGTCGCCGACCGCGTGGCGACGGTGATCCGCAGCCAGTATCCGTCGCTGGAGGTGCCGTTTCATGCGCGCTGGCGCCACTTCCGGGTTGGCGGGCGGGACCTCTGGGGCGAGATCGCCGGGCGCCGGGACTGGGCCGACGGCGCCGAGCGGGCCCGGGCCGAGTTCGACCTGGCCATCACCTCGGTGCTGCTCGACGCCGGGGCCGGGCCGGACTGGACCTACCGCGACGCCGCCACCGGCACAGTCACCAACCGCTCCGAAGGCCTGGCCGTCGCCAGCCTGCGGATGTTCGCCAGCGGCGCCATGTCCGGCGCCGACGATCCCCTGCGGGCCGACGCCCTGGGCGGGGTCAGCACCCAGACCCTGGCGCGGGGCTTTCAGGTCAGCGAGAGCAATCCTCTGCTCGGGCTCGATGGCCGCGCCGATCTTCTCCGCCGCCTTGGCGACCAGGCCCTGGCCCGCCCGGACCTGTTCGCCCTCAAGGACGAGGCCCGCCCCGGCGGCCTGTTCGACGCCATGGTCGCGCGCGCCGTCGATGGGCGGCTGGCCGCGCCGGTCATTCTGGACGTGCTGCTGGAAGCCCTGGGACCGATCTGGCGCAACCGTCTGACGCTGGGCGACCTGCCGCTGGGCGACTGCTGGCGCCATCCGGCGATCCGGCGCGCGGACGCGACCAACAGCCTGGTCCCGCTGCACAAGCTGTCGCAATGGCTGGCCTACAGCCTGATCGAGCCGCTGCAGACGGCCGGGGTCGAGGTGGTGGACATCGACGGACTGACGGGTCTGGCCGAATACCGCAACGGCGGCCTGTTCACCGACGGCGGGGTGCTGGTGCTGAAGGACCCGGCCCAGGCCCATCTGCAACAGGCGGTTTCAAGCCCGCTGGTGGTCGGCTGGCGCAGCCTGACCGTGGCCCTGCTCGACAGGATCGCGCCGATGGTGCGCGAGCGGCTCGGCGTGGCCGAGGCCGACTTCCCGCTGGCCCGCGTCCTGGAGGGCGGCACCTGGGCCACCGGTCGCATCTTGGCCAGGGAGAAGCGCCCGGACTCCAGCCCGCCCCTCAATATCGTCAGCGACGGCACGGTGTTCTGATGCGATACGATCCGCGCGGCGTCACCGTCGTCGACCATCCACTGGTGCAACACAAGCTGACCCGGCTGCGGGACCGCGAGACCTCGACCAAGACCTTTCGCGAGCTGATGCGGGAGCTGTCGACCCTGCTCTGCTACGAGGTCACCCGGGATCTGGCGCTCGAGCAACACGACATCGCCACCCCGCTTGAGGCGATGCAGGCGCCGCAGATCGCCGGCAAGAAGCTGGTGTTCGCGCCGATCCTGAGGGCCGGGGAGGGGATGCTGGAGGGCATGCTCAACCTGGTGCCCAGCGCCCGCGTCGCCCACATCGGCCTCTACCGCGACCCGACCACCATGATCGCTGTCGAATATTATCTGAAGGTCCCCGAGACCCTGGCCGAGCGGGAGGTCATCGTCATCAACCCGCTGCTGGCCACCGGAGGCACCGCCTGCGCCGCCGTCGAGCGGCTGAAGGAGCAGGGCGCGCGCGATCTTCGGTTCGTCTGCATTCTGGCTGCCCCCGAGGGGATCGCCCGGCTGCAGGGAGAACATCCCGATGTGCAGGTCTGGACCGCCGGCGTGGACAGGGGTCTCGACGAGCGCGGCTACATCGTTCCGGGCATCGGCGATGCGGGGGATCGGCTCTACGGCACCCGCTGACCGCGATCGCTCTTGCGCCGGGAAGACTTCGGCGCCATAAACTGAACCAAATGGTTCAGTATTCATCCGCCCGTCTCGACGCCTCCTTCGCGGCCCTGTCCGACGCCACCCGGCGCGGCGTGCTGGAACAGCTGGGCCGGTCCGACGCCTCGATCTCCGAACTGGCCGACCGCTTCCACATGACCCTGACCGGCATGAAGAAGCACGTCGGGCTGCTGGAGCAGGCGGGGCTGGTGACGACCCGCAAGGTCGGACGGGTGCGGACCTGCCGGTTGGGCGAGGGCGGGCTGGACGCGGAGGCGGCCTGGATCGAGGGCCGCCGGCAGGTCTGGGCCGCCCGCTTCGACGCCCTGGGCGCCGTGGTCGAGGCTTTGAAACAGGGAGAGAAGAACGATGGGCGAGAGACGGGGTGACGGCCGCACGCAGGTCGAACGCAGGTCCGACCGCGACCTGTATGTGACGCGCATCTTCGACGCCCCGCCGCGGCTGGTGTTCGAGGCCTGGACCCGGCCGGAGCTGTTCAGGCAGTGGTGGGCGCCCAGGTCCAGCGGCGTGCCGATGCTGTCATGCGAGATGGATGTGCGGACCGGCGGCGGCTACCGCATCGCCTTTGGCCAGGACGCCGACAGCGCCATGGCCTTCCATGGCAAGTATCTCGAGGTCGATCCGCCCGCGCGGCTGGTCTGGACCAATGACGAGAGCGGCGACGCCGCGATCACCACCGTCACCTTTGAGGCGGTCGGCGGCGGGACCCGGCTGGTCCTGCACGAACACTATCCCTCCAGCGAAGCCCTCGACGAGGCCTTCATCGGCATGGAGGACGCGACGCCCGAGCAATTCGCACAGCTGGACGAGCTTCTCGCCGGTCTGGTCAGCGGCGGCTAGACCCTTTCAGGTTTTGATGTCCGCATCAAAGCCTGATCAAAAGGGTCTAAAATCAAACATTTAGAGCATGTCCGGGCGGGCGAACCGCATACACTTCGCCCTGACATGCTCTAAGGGGCGCCGTCGGCGTCAGTAGGCCCAGACGTTGACGCAGCCTTCCGCCGCAGACAGCAGATGCAGCCTGCCCTCCAGCGCCGCCACGCTGACCATGGCCTTGCCGCCGGCCTTGCGGCCCCCGCAGGTCGGCGGCGGAAGCTTGACGGGAGAGAGTTTTCCGTCCGGGCCGATCCGGGAGACCTTGCCGCCCTGGGCCACCAGCAGGGTCTCTCCGTCATAGGCGACCGAGGTGATCTCGCCCGCCGGCAGCTCGGCCAGGGTCCTGGCCTTCAGCGCGCCGCCGGCGGCCCAGATGCGGCCGATCCGGTGCATGCCCGCCTGCTTGCCGCTGACGAACCACACCGGCCCTTGCGCCGTCTGCGCCGCGCCAAGGATCTCGGTGGTGAACGGGGTGAAGGCCTCGCCGAGGCAGACCGACGGCCCATCGGAGACGGTCAGGTCCGGGGCGATGGTGGTCAGGGCGAAGCCGGCGCGGCGTCCGCAGTCTGATCCGTCTGGCTTCCGCGTCAGCAGGCTGAAGCCGCCCTGGCCGTCGGCCAGCATCTGCGAGGGGCCGACCTCGCCGGCGCCGCCGGGCCAGTCGGCGAGCACGGCGGTCCTGGTCGAGGTTCCCGGGGTCCAGCGGACCAGTCGGTAGCCGGGTTCGGTGACGAACGGCGGGGCCTTGGCCCAGACCAGCATGGTCAGGGATCCGTCGGCGTTCTCCACCGCCGCCACCGGCCAGGCGGCGTTGTGCACGATCTGCGATTCCGCCGAGAAGGGCCGGGCGGCCGACAGATCGCCGACCACCATCTGTCCCCGAAGCTGGGGCTCGATCATCCCGTCTGTGCGCGGGCTGTCCACCGCCAGAACCCAGCGCCGGCCCGGCGCCACGGGGGTCACCCAGCCCTCGCCGGCCCAGGCCGCCGGGCCGACCTGGCTTTCCAGCCGGGTCAGGCCCCGGTCGCTGATCAGGGCGAGGCCTTGGGCGGTGCGGATCAGACGCCCGTCAACCGGTCCCTGGACCGTCTCGCTCAGCACCAGCGTCGGTTCGGCCGCCCGGGCGGCGCCCGCGTCCGTGCTGAACGCCAGACCCAGCGCGGCCGCCGCCGCCAGTATCGTCTTCATCATCGGCCTCTCCCTTGGCGCCACTATGGCCCGGTCCGGCCCTTCGCCGCCATGGCCGGCGTCGGAAATCGCCATTTCGCCTGTTGCCGGAACGTCGCGGTCTGCCGATCATTCACCAAGGGCGCTCGCCTGACAGGAGACAGAGGGGCGCGTTCGGCGCGATGCTGCGTTAACCTTTTGGACCAAGGCTTCAAAGAGGGTGCTGTCTGTGACGAGGGGGCGGGGTTTGGGAGCGGTCGCGCTGGCGATGACCGGTCTGCTGACATTGGCGATGCTGGGGCCGGCCGCGGCGCAGCCCGTTCCCTATCGCGCCGCCGGGGCGGTTCCCCAGCCCTCCGCGCCCATCATCATCAATCCGACGCCCGAGCAGGCGGCGCTGATGCGCAAGGCGATCGACAACGCCTATCTGCACGGTTTCGAGCATGGCGACTTCGTCCCGCGCAGCGACGACACGGCCAGCCTCGTCGCGGCCACGCTCCGATATGCCAAGGCGGTTCGCACCGGTCGGCTTCAGGCCGCCGGGTTCCGCCAGGACTGGGGACTGCGGCCGCCGCCCTACGATCCCGCGCCGGGGCTGGCCCAGGCCGTGGCGCAGAACCGGGTCGAGGCCTGGCTCGACGCCCTGCCGCCGCCCTACTACGGCTACCAGACCCTGCAGGGCGGTCTCGCCCGCTATCGCCAGATCAAGGCCGAAGGCGGCTGGACGCCCCTGGCCGAGGTCGACCTCAAGCCGGGCTCGACCGGTCCGCTTGTCGAGGCCCTGCGCGCCCGTCTGGCGCTGGAAGACAGCAGCGTTCCGGCCCAGACGGCCATGACCCTGGCCCCCGGCGCCGCCGCCGGCTCGCCGCCGACCCTGCCGCTCTACGACGCGGCGCTCGCCGAGGCGGTGAAGCGGGCCCAGCGGCGCTTTGGCCAGCAGCCGACCGGCGTCTTCACCGCCGGGGTCCGGACCGCCCTGAACGTGCCGGTCGATCGCCGCATCGACCAGATCCAGGCCAATATGGAACGCTGGCGCTGGCTGCCTCAGGTGCTGCCGCAACACCGTGTCCAGGTGAACATCGCCGCCGCCGTGCTGACCGTGTTCGAGGGCGATGATCCGGTGCTGTCGATGCGGGCGGTGACCGGCAGCCCGGGTCACGAGACCCCGATGCTGCATTCGACGATCCATTCCATCGTGCTCAATCCGCCGTGGAACGTGCCCTACAGCATCGCCTCTCGGGAGCTGTGGCCCAAGGGGCGGGCCTATCTGGCCAGCGCCGGCTTCCGCATCCTGCCCGGCGGCGGGCTGCAGCAGGCGCCGGGCCCCAACAGCGCCCTTGGCCTGATCAAGTTCGACTTCGAAAATCCCTATGCGGTCTATCTGCACGACACCCCCAGCAAGGGACGCTTCGCCAGCTATTCGCGGCTGGCCAGCCACGGTTGCGTGCGGCTTGAGAAGCCCCTGGCCCTGGCCCGGCTGGTGCTGGCCGGAGACCCCTACTGGACGCCGGAACAGATCGACGCGACCATCGCCGGCGGCCAGACCACCCGCGCCCAGGTGACCCGGCCCATCGATGTCTTCCTGCTCTACTGGACGGCCTATGTGACGCCGGACGGCGGGGTCAATTTCCGGGCTGACCCCTATGGCTGGGACACCCTGCTGATCCAGAAGATCGCCGCCCAGGGCCCGGTCGCTTGACGATCGGGCGAGCCGCGGGCCAGCTATCGGCCATGATGGATCGCAGACGCCTTCTCAGCGCCGGCGGCGGGGCCCTGGCCGCCGCCTCCATGGGGCTGACCCTGTCGCCGGCCTTCGCCCAGGATGCGCCGGGCGAGGGCGGGGAGCCGGTCAGTGTCGATGACCTGCAACTGGCGCCCACGCCGCTTGCGCCGCCGCCGCCGGGGCCGCGGAAACTGGCCTTCCATCATCTGCACACCGCCGAGGACCTGGAGGTCGTCTACTGGCGCGACGGCGCCTATGTCTGGGACGGACTGCTCGAGGTCCGGAAGGTGCTGCGCGATTTCCGCTCGGGCGAGGAGCATCCGATCGATGTGCGGCTGCTGGACGTCCTGTTCACCCTGCACAGCCAGCTGGGCTCGAGCGAGCCGTTCCGGATCATTTCCGCCTTCCGCTCGCCGGCCACCAACGCGGCGCTGATCGACCAGAGCGCCCAGGCCAACGGCAAGAGCGAGGTGGCCAAGAAGAGCCTGCACATGGAAGGCAAGGCCATGGATGTGCGGCTGAACGACGTGGCCCTCACCGGCCTTCGCGATGCGGCGCTGGCGCTGCAGGGCGGCGGCGTGGGCTATTACGCGGACAGTGGCTTTGTCCATGTCGACATCGGCCGGGTGCGAACCTGGCAAGGCACCTGAAGGGGATAGGCGATCATGGCGTCCAAGAGCAGCGGCGGTGGCGGATTTTTCTGGGGACTTGTCGGCTTCCTGATCGGCGTGGCCGCGACCCTGGCCCTGCTGGCCTTCCTGAGCCGGGAACCCGCCGTCAGTGAGCCCGATCCCCGCACCGCGGCGGATGACGCTGCCGCCCGGGCGGCCGAGGACCAGCCGGCGCCCCTGCCGGCGCCGGAGCCGGAGGCTGCGCCGCCCCCGGTGGAAGCCCCGCCGCCGGTCGCGCGCCCGCCCGAGCCGGGCAATGATCCGGTGTCGGATGACCAGATCGCCGACGACGCCGCTTCCGCCGGGATGACCGCCAGAACCCGCCCGCCTCGCTGATCCCGGACGATCCGGGGGGCAAACCTCGTTCGCGCGGCGGGTGAAGCCGCTGATCGGGCCTGTTTTTCCCCTTGTCCGGCCCCGACTCGCGGGTCTAACGTTCGTTTGAACGGCATTCTGTGCGGGTGTGGGGCCTGGCTGCCCGAGGGGGCCTGGTTTTTCTCTCAGACACGGGAGCGGGGGGAAACAGGAGCGTTCCAAGTTGGAACCCACGAATACCGAGTCGCCCGAGCATTTTCACAAGGTGGTCGATTGCCAGTGGGCCTGTCCGGCCCATACGCCGGTGCCCGAATACATCCGCATGATCGCCCAGGGCCGGTACGCCGACGCCTATATGGTCAACTGGCGATCCAATGTGTTCCCGGGAATTCTCGGCCGCACCTGCGACCGTCCCTGTGAGCCGGCCTGCCGCCGGGACCGGGTCGAGGACCAGCCGGTGGCCATCTGCCGCCTCAAGCGGGTCGCGGCCGACAACAAGGGCGACCTGTCGGAGCGGATGCCCGCCCCGGCCGCCGCCTGGAACGGCAAGACGGTGGCCTGCGTCGGCGCCGGTCCCGCCTCCCTGACCGTGGCCCGCGACCTGGCCCCGCTGGGCTACCGGGTGGTGCTGTTCGATCGCGACGCCAAGGGCGGCGGGATGATCCGCAGCCAGATCCCCCGCTTCCGCCTGCCCGAGGAGGTCATCGACGAGGAGGTCGGCTTCGTCACCGCCCTGGGCCCGCAGCTGGTGCTCAACAAGGAGGTCGACAGCCTCAAGGCCCTGCTGGCCGAACCCTATGACGCCATCTTCGTCGGCACCGGCGCCCCGCGCGGCCGCGACCTGGACGTGCCCGGCCGGGCCGAGGCGGCGGCCAACATCCATATCGGCATCGACTGGCTGTCGAGCGTCTCCTTCGGCCACATTGAGAAGATCGGCCGCAGGGTCATCGTGCTGGGCGGCGGCAACACCGCCATGGACTGCTGCCGAACCTCGCGGCGTCTGGGCGGCGAGGACGTCAAGGTCATTGTCCGCTCCGGCTTCGAGGAGATGAAGGCCAGTCCCTGGGAAAAAGAGGACGCGATGCATGAAGGCATCCCGATCCACAACTTTCTGGTCCCCAAGAGCTTCACCCATGAGGATGGCAAGCTGACCGGCGTCTGGTTCGAGAAGGTCGCCTGGCAGTCCGGCGCCGACGGCCGCAGATACCTCAGCCCGACGGGCGAGCCGGACCAGCATTTCGAATGCGACGACGTGCTGGTGGCCATCGGCCAGGAGAACAGCTTCCCCTGGATCGAGCGCGACATCGGGCTGGAGT
This sequence comes from Caulobacter sp., assembly GCA_019636175.1. Taxonomy (GTDB): domain Bacteria; phylum Pseudomonadota; class Alphaproteobacteria; order Caulobacterales; family Caulobacteraceae; genus Caulobacter. The sequence continues at coordinate 50,903 of JAHBYC010000016.1, forward strand.
TCAACAAGTGGGACATGCCGGTGGTCGGCGAGACCACCTTCCAGTCGACCAATCCCAAGGTCTTCTTCGGCGGCGACTCGGCCTTTGGTCCCAAGAACATCATCTGGGCCGTGGCCCACGGCCATGAGGCGGCGGTTTCCATCGATCTCTACTGCCGGGGGCAGGACGTCGCCCTGCGGCCGCCGCCGGGGGTTACGCTGGCGTCGCAGAAGATGGGCATCCACGAGTGGAGCTATGACAACGACATCTCCCTCGACGAGCGCCGCAAGGTGCCGTTGCTGGAGACTTCCCTCGCCCTGGCCTCCGTCAAGGCCGAGGTGGAGCTGGGCTTTGACCGGGAGCTGGCCTACGCCGAGACCCAGCGCTGCCTGAACTGCGATGTGCAGACGGTGTTTTCCGCGCCGGCCTGTATCGAATGCGACGCCTGCGTCGACATCTGCCCCACCGACTGCATCACCTTCACCGCCAACGGAGATGAGGCCGACGTCCGCGCCCGGCTGAAGGCGCCGGCTCTCAACCTGACCCAGGACCTCTATGTCTCCGGTTCGCTGCCGACCGGGCGGGTCATGGTCAAGGACGAGGACGTCTGCCTCCACTGCGGCCTGTGCGCCGAGCGGTGCCCGACCGGCGCCTGGGACATGCAGAAGTTCCTGCTGAACACGACACAGGCGGGAGGCTGCCGGTGAGGGTCTCCCTGATTTCCGCTCATCCCGGCGAAGGCCGGGATCCAGTTCGTAGGGCTGAGATGTCTGAAGATTGTTCTCTGACTTGCTTGATCCGCCCACGCTCTGGCGGATGGGTCCCGGCCTTCGCCGGGATGAGCGGAATGGGGCGGGCCTAGAGCCATGCCGATAACCGCCGTCAACGACTTCGTCGTCAAGTTCGCCAACGTCAACGGATCGGGCTCGGCCAGCGCCAACGGCCTGTTCGTCAAGTCGATCCTGCGCAGCGGGGTGGCGGTGGCCGCCCGCAACATCTTTCCCTCCAACATCCAGGGCCTGCCGACCTGGTACGAGGTGCGGGTCAGCGGCGAGGGCTGGCTGGGCCGGCGGGGCGGGGTCGACCTGATGGTGGCCATGAACCCGCAGACCTGGGATCGCGACGTCGCCGAAATCGAGCCGGGCGGCTACCTGTTCTACGACTCCACCCGGCCGATGCCGCCGTCGAAGTTCCGCGACGACATCACCGTCATCGGCGCCCCGCTGCAGCAGATCTGCAACACCGCCTACACCGATCCGCGCCAGCGGCAGCTGTTCAAGAACATCATCTATGTCGGGGTGCTGGCCTATGTCCTCGGCATCGAGAACGAGGTCATCGAGACCCTGCTGGCCGAGGAATTCGCCAAAAAGCCCAAGCTGATCCCCGCCAATATCGAGGCCTTCCACATGGGCGTCGAATACGCCCGCGAGCACCTCGCCCCCATCGGGCTGCAGGTGCGCCGGGCCGATGCGGTCGGCGACCGCATCTTCGTCGAGGGCAACAACGCCGCCGCGCTGGGCGCGGTCTATGGCGGGGCCACCGTCTGCGCCTGGTATCCCATCACGCCGTCCACCAGCCTCGCCGAGGGCTTCACCGACTGGTGCCAGAAGCTGCGGATCGACAGCGAGACCGGCGAGGCGAAATACGCCATCGTCCAGGCCGAGGACGAAATCGCCTCCATCGGCATGGTCGTCGGCGCCGGCTGGAACGGGGCCCGGGCCTTTACCTGCACATCCGGGCCCGGCGTCAGCCTGATGCAGGAGTTCATCGGCCTCAGCTACTTCGCCGAGATTCCGGCGGTGATCTTCGATGTCCAGCGCGGCGGCCCCTCGACCGGCATGCCCACCCGGACCCAGCAGTCGGACATCCTCTCCGCCGCCTACGCCAGCCACGGCGACACCAAGCATGTCCTGCTGCTGCCGCGGGATCCAGGCGAATGTTTCGAGTTCGGGGCCCTGGCCTTCGATCTGGCGGACCGGCTGCAGACCACGGTCTTCGTCATGCTCGACCTCGACATGGGCATGAACGAATGGCTGACCGAGCCCTTCAAATGGGATGACGCCAAGGCCCTGGACCGGGGCAAGGTGATGACCGCCGAGATGCTGGAGGCCGGCGCGGACTTCGGCCGCTACCTCGATGTCGATGGCGACGGCGTGCCGTTCCGCACCTATCCGGGGACTCACCCGTCGAAGGGCGCCTATTTCACCCGCGGCACCAGTCGCGACCGCTACGCCCGCTACAGCGAGGAAGGGGCGGTCTATGTCGACAACATGGAGCGGCTGCTGAAGAAGTTCGAGACGGCCAAGGCCCTCGTGCCCCAGCCGATCGAGGCGAAGGCGTCAAAGCCGACGCGGTTCGGGGTCATCCACTACGGCTCGACCGGGCCGGCGATGGACGAGGCGATGGCGGCGCTGGAGGCCAGGGGGCTGTATGTCGACGCCCTGCGGGTTCGCGCCTTCCCCTTCCCCGGCGAGGTGTTCGACTTCATCGAGCGGCACGACCTGGTGTTCGTCATCGAACAGAACCGCGACGCCCAACTGCGGACCCTCTTGATGACCGAGGGCGGTGTCGATCCGGCCCGGCTGGTCAAGATCCTTCACTATGAGGGGGCGCCGATCACGGCCCGCTTCATCACCCGCGAAATCAGCGCCCTGATGGGCGCCCCGGCCCAGAGCGAGATGGCCAAATGACCTATATCGCCAAGCCGAAGTTCCATCACCCTTCGCTGCAGCCCAACAAGCTGGGCTTCACCCGGCGCGACTATGAGGGCCGGGTCTCGACGCTGTGCGCCGGCTGCGGCCACGACTCGATCAGCGCCGCCATCATCCAGGCCGCCTTCGAGCTGGATATCGAGCCCCACCGCCTGGCCAAGCTGTCGGGGATCGGCTGTTCATCCAAGACGCCGGACTATTTCCTGGGCGCCAGCCACGGCTTCAACACCGTTCACGGCCGCATGCCCAGCGTCCTGACCGGCGCCAATCTGGCCAATCGCGATCTGGTCTATCTCGGCGTCAGCGGCGACGGCGACAGCGCCTCCATCGGCCTTGGCCAGTTCGCCCATTCGATCCGGCGCGGGGTCAACATGACCTACATCGTCGAGAACAACGGGGTCTACGGCCTGACCAAGGGCCAGTTCAGCGCCACCTCCGACCGGGGATCGAAGTCCAAGAAGGGCGTGGTCAACCACGACAGCGCCATCGACATGGTCAGCCTGGCCCTGCAGCTGGGCGCCACCTTCGTCGCCCGCAGCTTCTCGGGCGACAAGGAACAGCTGGTTCCGCTGATC
>JAHBYC010000017.1 GCA_019636175.1 Caulobacter sp.
CGGCCACCCCAGCTTCGTGATGAGCGCCAGCTTCACCAACCAGACCCTGGCCCAGATCGAACTGTGGACCAACCGCGCCAGCTACGAGAACAGCGTCTACACCCTGCCCAAGCATCTGGATGAGAAGGTCGCCATGCTGCACCTGGGCAAGCTGGGGGCCAAGCTGACCACCCTGCGCAAGGACCAGGCCGACTACATCGGCGTGCCGGAAGCGGGCCCCTTCAAGCCGGATCATTACCGGTACTAGGGATTGCCAATTCAGTTCGAACAGGGCGGGGGCGCAGGCTCCCGCCCTTTTTCGTTGCGCCGACCGTTGGGGCTAATTCGGTGACAGTCACTTTTTTCAGGTCCACGGACGCCGCAGCCACCTCGCTGTAGAAAAAAGTGACTGTCACCGAATTAGCTGGTTAGCTGGCGGGGGCTGACGGGGAGAGGCAATGGCCAGGCTGGCGCGTGTGGTCATTCCGGGTCTGCCGCATCATGTGACGCAGCGCGGCAACCGCGCTCAGCGGGTGTTCCATGAGGACGGCGACTGGCGATACTATCTCAAGCTGGTTTCCGACGCGGCGAAGGCGTCGGGCACGGACATCTGGGCCTACTGCCTGATGCCCAACCATGTTCATTTTGTCGCCGTTCCCTCGAAGGAGGAAGGACTGCGCCAGACCTTCGCCATGCCGCACAAGCGCTATACGGCGATGGTCAACCGGCGGAACGGCTGGACAGGGCACCTGTGGCAGGGGCGGTTCAATTCGTCTGTCATGGACGAGGCGCATCTGATGGCGGCGGTCCGCTATGTATCACTCAATCCGGTCCGGGCCGGCCTCGTCGCCAGGGCGGAGGACTGGCCGTGGTCGAGCGCCCGGGCCCATCTGTCGGGCCGTGACGATGGGGTGGTGACGGTCGCGCCGATGCTCAGCCGGTTCGCGGATTTTGCAGGCTATCTGTCGGCGGAGAACGATCCTCGCGCGGTCGAGGCGCTTCGGCGGTCCTATTCCACGGGGCGGCCGGTGGGGGCCGCTGACTGGGTCAGGGCGCTGGAAGGAGAAACGGGTCGAACCCTGGGCGCCGCCGCGCGGGGTCGGAAGCCGTTGGCGTAGTCGCCGGCGGTGGGGGCTAATTCGGTGACAGTCACTTTTTTCTCCAACCCTGCTGTCGGCCGCCGGTCGCGGGGCTGAAAAAAGTGACTGTCACCGAATTAGCTCGGCGGTGAGGCGGAAAAAGTGACTGTCACCGAATTAGCTGGCCCTGACTTTTGCCCGTAGCCTTCGCCAACCGCCTCCGGTAATTCCTTGCGCCATGCCCATGGCGCTTCTCCTTTCCAGTCACGTCGCCGGCAGCCGGGTGGGCGGTTCCGCCCAGGCGCTGGCGTTGGCCCAGTTCAAGATCGACCCGGTGCATGTGCCGACGGTCCTCTATGGCCGCCATCCCGGCTGGGGCGCGCCGGGCGGGGCGCAGGTGCCGATCGAGGCCTTTGAGGGCATGCTCGACGGCATCGAGGCCAACGGCCTGTTCGGCATGACCGATCTGGTCATCACCGGCTATTTCGCCTCGGTCGAGCAGGTCCGGGCCGCCGGCCGGGCGATCGACGCGGTGCGGGCCGCCCCGCGCGAGGGCGCCTTTTCCCGCAAGCCCTATGTCGTGGTCGACCCGGTGATGGGCGACGCCGGCAAGGGCCTCTATGTCAGCGCCGAGATCGCCAAGGCGATTCAGGACGAGCTGATCCCCCGCGCCGATCTGATCACCCCCAACGCCTGGGAAATGCAGCGGCTCAGCGGCGCCGACGCGCGCGACCCGGCCTCGGCCATGCGGGCGGCGCGGCTGCTCGGCAAGCCGGCGCTGATTTCCTCGGTGCAGCGTGGCGGCGAGATCGGCGTGGTCTACGCCGACCGCCGCGAGGCCTGGCTAGCGGCGCACCAGAGGGTCGACAATGTGCCCAGCGGCACTGGCGACCTGCTGGCCGCCCTGTTCGCCGCGGCGATGATCGAGGGGCAGACGCCGTCCTATGGCCTGGCCCGGGCGGTCGGGGGCCTCGCCGAAACGGTGGCCGCCGCCGGCATCTGGCAGTCGCCGGAGCTGCCGGTCGTCGCGGTCGGTCCCAAGATCAAGAACGCCAGTCCCACCGTCCGCATGGAGCGCCTGGCGTGAGCAGCGACATCCACGGCCATTGCGACCCGGCCTTCGCGCCGGTCCGCGAAGCCTTCGAGGCCAACTTCGCCGCCGATCAGGAACTGGGCGCCCGGTTCTCCCTGGTGCGGAACGGCGAGCTGGTGGTCGATCTGTGGGGCGGCTTCGCCGACAAGGCGCGGACCGTTCCCTTCGATGACCGCACCCTGACCATGGTCTTTTCGACGACCAAGGCGGTGGCGGCGACGATGATCGCGCGCCTGGTCGAGCAGGAAAAGCTGGCCTACGATCAGCCGGTGTCCGAGGTCTGGCCCGAGTTCGGCCAGGCCGGCAAGCAGGACGTCACTGTCGCCCAGGTGCTGTCGCACCAGGCGGGCATTCCCGGCTTCGTCGAGCAGATCGACCCGGCGCTGTGGTTCGACATTCCGGCCATGGTCGCCATGCTGGCCGCCAAGGCGCCGATGTGGCCGCCGGGCAGCGCCAGCGGCTATCACGCCCTCACTGTCGGCTATCTGACCGGCGAGATCTTCCGCCGGGTGGACGGTCGCAGCATGGGCCAGGCGCTGAAGGCCGATATCTGCGACCCGGCCGGTCTCGACCTGTGGATCGGCCTGCCGGAGAGCGAGCACGGCCGCGTCGCGGAATTCAAGCCGCCGACCGCCCTGCCGCAGTTTGGCGAGATCACCGATCCCAAGCGCGCGGCCTTCCTGACGCCCTGGGCGGCGCCGAACGGTCGGGGACCGGAGTGGCGAAAGCTGGAGGTTCCCTCGGCCAACGGCCACGCCACCGCCGAGGCTCTGGCCCGGTTCATGGGCGCCCTGGCCGGGGACGGCTTCATCGGCCGAGTCAAGGTGCTGTCGCCGAACGTTCGCGATCAGGCCCGGGTCGAGCAGATCCGCGGCGAGGACCTGGTGCTGCCCTTCGAGCTCAGCTGGGGCGCCGGCTTCATGCGCAATCCGCCGAACGGCTTCTTCGGGCCGGGACAGCAGACCTTCGGCCACAGCGGCTGGGGCGGCTCCTGCGCCTTCGCAGACCCGGAGACGGGTCTGGCCGGGGCCTATGTGATGAACCGTCAGGACGTGCACCTGATCGGCGATCCCCGCTCGCGGCGGCTGATCGACGCGGCCTGCGCCAGCCTCTGAGCTGGAGTGGTCTGTATTCGAGGATGCCCGCCAGACACCCGCCTCCCCGGCGGAGGCCGGGGCCCAGCCCATGGCGCGATAGTCTCGGGTCTGCTTTCCAGGTTCACGGATGAATCTGGGCCCCGGCCTTCGCCGGGGAGGCGGAGAAATGTATGCCCGTCTTGAGGCCCTGACGACCGCGCCTGTGTTCCGATAGTCGGACTCCGTCAGGCGCTGGCCATCGCCGCCGCAATGGTCTCTTCGACCGTGGTGAACTGTGACCGTCCGTGCAAAGTCTCGAGCGGCGCGGCGGTGCCGTTGACCAGATAGACCATGCCCCGACCGCTTGAAGGCTGCACCCACAGGCCCGAGACCAGGCCGTAGGCGTCGCCGCCATGGCCGACCCAGCCGGCGCAACCGGGGAACAGGCTGTCGCCGCCGCCGTCGGTGAGGATCTGCATGCCAAGTCCGTAGGACAGGATGGCCCCGCCATAGGCGTCGCCGTTGGGGGCGGCGGCGTCATAGGTCCAGACCGGGCTCGCCATCAGCCGCACGGTCTCGGGCTTGAGGATGCGGATGGTGTCGACCTGACCGCCGCCGGCGATCAGCCGGGCGATCACCTCCAGGTCGCGGGCGCTGGCCCGCAGCCCGCCCTGCGGCGAGAAGACAAAGCCGTTGCCGCCTTCATAGTCGTCGGGCCCCATGCCGGCGCCTTCCGGAGCCAGGGTCAGGGCGATCTTCGGCTCCGGCGGGATGGCGGCGTCCAGCTGGGCGATCCACGGGCCGGTGGCGTCCCACGGACCGTCCTCGGACGGCGCCTTGCGATAGAGGGCCGCGCCATAGTTCCGGTACTGGCGGGTGACGCCGCTCCAGTTGAAGCCGCACTCCAGGCCCAAGGGCTTGAACAGCCAGCGGGTCATGTAGAGGTCGAAACGCTCGCCGGTCATCCGCTCGATCAGTTGGGCGATCACCGCATAGTTGACGTCGGCATAGGCGAACCACTGGCCCGGCGGCTGATCGGCGGGGCCAAACCAGGCGCCGTCGTCCCATTGCGCGCCGCCGGGCGTCAGGGCGTCGCTGAGCTGGCGACCAAGGCCGACGGGGTAGCTGGGGCCATTGCGCAGGCCGCTGGTGTGGCTGAGCAGCATGCGCGGGGTGATGGCCAGGTCCGGGAACAGCGGGTGGCGGAGGCGGAACTTCAGCAGGTCGGAGACGTCGTCGTCGAGACCGATGCGGCCCTGTTCCTGCAGCCGCATGAAGCCGATGGCGGTGACCAGCTTGGAGATGGAGGCGATGCGCATCGGCGAGTCGAGCCGCAGAATCCGGCCCTGGCTCAGCCCGTCGACCGCCATGCCGCCGACCTCGGTGCGGGCGGCGATCTCGTCGGCCTTGCGAAAGGCGATTGCGGCGTAGCCGATCACCGCCTGCTCGGGGACCCCCGCGCCGGTCAGCAGGCGGTTGAAGGGATTGTCCTGACCCCGGGCGAGGGCCGGGATCAGGCTGGCCGCGGCCGCGGCCGACATCAGGGTCCGTCTGGAAATCACGCTCGGGTCCTCCTGGAATTACACTAGCCTACTCCTCCCCCAGGCCCGAAGGGCCGATTTGGGGGAGGGGGACCGCGCCGCAGGCGGGGTGGAGGGGGGCTGGTTGGACACGGCCTCAGGCGTCGGTGGAGGACCCCCTCACCGGCTTCGCCGGAGCTCCCCCGGAGGGGGAGCAGCTTGTCAGGCGGCAGCGACCTTGCGGGTCGCGCGCCAGGCGCCCCAGGCGAACACCGCCACCCCGGCCCAGATGAAGGCGAAGCTGACGGCGCGCAGCGGGGTGAAGGCCTCGCCCAAGGCCAGGCCGACGAAGAACTGCAGGGTCGGCGCCATGAACTGCAGGAATCCCAGCGCCGTCAGCGACAGCCGCCGCGCCGACCAGGCAAACAGGGCCAGCGGCGCCACCGTCGCCGGTCCCGCCGCCAGCAGCAGCAGGGCGACGCCCGGCCCGTTGAGGAAGTGTCCCTGGCCCTGGCCTTGCAGCCAGAGCACATAGGCCAGGCCGGGCAGGGCGAGATACAGGCACTCGATGAAAAGGCCGGTCTGGGCGTCGGCCTTCACCTGTTTGCGCACCACGCCGTAGGCGCAGAAGCTGACCGCCAGGCCGAGCGAGACATAGGGCAGATGGCCCAGGGACACGGTCTGAACCGCGACGCCGACGGCGGCCAGGCCAATGGCGATCTTGCCGGTCAGCGGCATCCGCTCTTTGAAGAACAGGGCGCCGACGGCCATGTTGAGCAGCGGATTGATGTAGTAGCCCAGGCTGGCCTCGATGACCTTGCCGTGGTTCACCGCCAGCACATAGATCGTCCAGTTGATCAGGATCGCCAGGGTCGAGAGCGCCAGCAGGCCCAGGGTCCTGGGCTCGGTGAGCACCCGCCGCACCTGGCCGCCCTGCCGCGACAGCCAGACCAGGCCCAGGGCCCAGAACACGCTCCACAGGGTGCGGTGGGCGATCATCTCGGGCGTGCTGACGCCAAGGCCGCTCAGCAGGTGGAAATACAGGGGCAGGAAGCCCCAGATGCCATAGGCCCCCAGCCCGGCGAACAGGGCGTTGCGGCCTTCATCGGTGGTCTGGGGCAAGGCGTGAACTCCGGGGCGGACAGTCGGGACCGAAAGGAGAAGAGGCCCGGGACCTGATGGGGTCCCGGGCCTCCGATTTCCATCCGCTGATTGCGGTGGTTGTCGTCAGGCGAGGGCCTTCTGGCCGATCAGGCCGCGCTCGTGCAGCAGCTGGGCGATCTGCACGGCGTTGAGGGCGGCGCCTTTTCGCAGGTTGTCGGAGACCACCCACAGGCTGAGGCCGTGATCGAGGGTCGTGTCGGTGCGGATGCGGCTGACATAGACCGGGAACTCGCCCTGGACTTCCTTGGGCGTGGCGTAGCCGCCGTCCTCGCGCTTGTCGATCACCATGACGCCGGGAGCCTCGCGCAGGATGTCGCGGGCCTCGTCGTCGCTGAGCGGGCTGTGGAACTCGATGTTGACGGACTCGCCGTGGCTGACGAAGACCGGCACCCGAACGCAGGTGGCGCTGACCTTGATCGACGGATCGAGCATCTTGTGGGTCTCGTCCATCATCTTGCGCTCTTCCTTGGTGTCGCCGCTGTCGTCGTCGAGGAAGACGTCGCACTGCGGGATCACGTTGAAGGCGATCTGCTTGTGATAGACCTTGGGCTCGGGCGCGCCGAGGACGAAGACGCCCTTGGTCTGTTCCCACAGCTCGTCCATGGCCGCCTTGCCGGTGCCCGACACCGATTGATAGGTCGAGACCACGATCCGCTTGATCTTTGCCACGTCATGCAGGGGCTTGAGCGCCACCAGCAGGCCGGCGGTCGTGCAGTTGGGATTGGCGATGATGTTCTTCTTGCGGAAGCCCTCGATGGCGTCGGGGTTCACTTCCGGCACGATCAGCGGCACGTCCGGATCCATCCGGAAGTGGCTGGAATTGTCGATGACGATGGGGCCGGCCCGGCCGATCTTCTCGCCCCAGGCCTTGGACACCGAACCGCCGGCGCTCATCAGCACCAGGTCGACGCGGGAGAAGTCGAACTGTTCCAGGTCCTTGCATTTGAGAATCTGGTCCTTGAACGACACCTCCATGCCGACCGACTTGCGGCTGGCGATGGCGAAGATCTCGTCGACCGGAAATTCCAGTTCCTCGAGGATATTGAACATCTCGCGGCCCACGTTGCCCGTGGCGCCGACGACGGCCACTCGGTAGCCCATCGCAAAATCTCCCAAATACAAGGCCGGGAGCGATACGCCCCCGGTGGCGGCTGTGCAAGTGAAGGAAAAATGCAGACGCCTTCAGCCCCCCTTTTCGGGCGGTTCGGCCGCAGGCGGCGCGGTCTAGTCAGGCGTCATCACCTGGTGGAGAGACCGATATGGCGACGCTGTTCCTGTCCTACAAGCTCAAGGCCGGCGTTTCGCCCGAACAGTTCGAGGCCTGGGTCCGGGAGACCGATTATCCGTCGATGCGCGGCCTGCGGCGGGTCAGCAGCTTTGTCACCCATCGCACCACCGGCCTGCTGATCGGCGAGGGAACGCCGAGCGCCGACTACATCGAGGTCTTCGACATCCCCGACCTGGCCGGCTTCGTCGCCGAGGACATGCCCGGCGGCGTGGTCCAGGCGGTGATGGGCCAGTTCATGGCCTTGGTCGACAATCCGGAATTCACCATCGCCGAGGCGGTGGTCTGAGGGGGAAGCGCGGGTTGGCGGTGGAGCGACACCGCCAACCTACTCGGCCCTATCCCGCCTTCGCCGGCCGGTAGGTGAAGTCGAAGTTCGGGGCCCAGGTCTTGCCGTCGTCTGTTGATCCCTCGCCGAACTGGCGGACAGAGCCGTCGGCGCCCTTTGTATAGGTCATCCGGACCAGGGCGGGCTGGCCGGGGGTCACCGCGCCGGGCCAGCTGCCTTCCAGCACCAACGCCTCGCCGGTCCAGCCGCCGGTGAACTCGACCCAGCCTCCGCTGGAGTCGGTCCAGGTCTGGCGCCAGCCCTTGTCGGCGGGAACAAAGGCGCTGAGGCTGCCGCCGCCGGTTCCCTTGAGGGGCATCCAGTTTTCCCGCACCGCGCAGCCGCCGTAGAGGCTCTCGATGCGGCTGTGGGCCACCAGATTGTCCTTGCCCGTCGGGTAGACGTCCCATTCGCCGACCCAGAAATCGAACTGGCGACGCTCGGGCTCCTGGCAGGCCGGCGGCGGCTTGGCGGGCGCCGCGGAGGGGGGCGGAGTCTGGGCCAGGGCCGGAAAGGCGATGGCGGCGAGGGCCGCGGCGGACAGCAGGGGTTTGATCATGACGAAGTCCTCCCAGCGAACAGCGTCCGCCCATCGCGCCAAGGCGGCAAGTTAAGCTTCCGTCACCCGCGCCGCCGCCCGCTCGGCGCGCACGAAATCGACAAAGGCGCGCAGGGGGCCGGGGACCAGCCGGCGATCGGGATAGTAGAGGCTGGGGCCGGGAAAATGCTGGGACCAGTCGGGGAGGACCTCGACCAGCCGCCCGTCCGCCAGTTCCCGGGCGACGAAATCGGGGAAGGTGAACATCAGTCCGACGCCGTCGACGGCCGCGGCGACCAGGGTGTCGACGGCGTTGGTGACCAGCGGCGCGCGGCCGGGCGTCACCCGCAGGATTTCACCGTCCTTCTCGAACTCCCAGGGGGTCATCCCGCCGCTGGGAAAGCGGTGACGGACGCAGGCGTGGCCGGACACCTCCGAGGGATGGGCCGGGGTTCCCCTGGCCGCCAGATAGGCCGGGGCGGCGACCAGGGCGAAACGCATGGGCGGGCCCAGCGGCACGGCGATCATGTCCTGCTCAAGGGCTTCCTCGAACCGCACCCCGGCGTCAAAGCCGGCGGCGAAGATGTCGACGAAGCTGTCTTCGGAAACGATCTCCACCGTGACCCCCGGATTGGCGGCCATGAACCGGGGCAGCAGGGGCGGCAGGACCACCCGGGCGACGACGCCCGAAACGTTCAGCCGGAGGGTCCCCAGGGGCGTGTCGCGAAAGGCGTTCACCGCCTCCAGGGCGCTGGCCACGCCCCCCAGCGCCGGCTCCAGCCGCTCGAGCAGACGGGCGCCGGCCTCGGTCAGGCCGACGCTGCGGGTCGTGCGGTTGAGCAGCCGCACGCCCAGCCGGTCTTCCAGCCGCCGGACGGCCTGGCTGAGGCTGGAGGCGGAGACCCGGCGGCGGATGGCGGCGGCGCGAAAGCCCCGGGCCTGGGCCACGGCATTGAAGGCGTCGAGATCGGCGAGATCGGGCGGTATCATTGTGCAAATATCCGAACAGGCCGTGGCCTATAGCATGGATTATCGCACAGTCTTCCCGGCGCCATAAGGCGGGCCAGGGACGCGGCCACAGTCGGCCCGTCGAGGAGAAATCACCATGCAGACCCGCAAGCTTGGCCGCACCGGCCCCGATGTTTCCCGGATCGGCCTCGGCGCCATGGGGATGAGCGACATGTACGGCCCGGCGGACCGGACCGAAAGCATCGCCACCGTCCACGCCGCCCTGGACGCCGGCGTCACCCTGATCGACACCGGCGACTTCTACGGCAGCGGCCACAACGAAATGCTGCTGGCCGAGGCGCTGCAGGATGTGGCCCGGGACCGCTATCAACTGAGCGTCAAGTTCGGCGGCTTGCGCGGCCCCGACGGCCAGTTCATCGGCTATGACTGCCGTCCCAAGGCGATCAGGAACTTCCTGGCCATGTCGCTGCGCCGGCTGCGGGTCGACTACATCGACATCTACCGGCCCTCGCGCCTCGACCCCGACGTGCCGATCGAGGACACCATCGGCGCTATCGGCGAGATGGTCCAGGCCGGCTATGTGCGTCACATCGGCCTGTCCGAGGTCGGGGCCGGGACCATCCGCAAGGCCGCGGCGACCCACGCCATCTGCGATCTGCAGATCGAGTATTCGCTGATCAGCCGGGGGATCGAGGAGGCCATCCTGCCGACCTGCCGTGAGCTGGGCATCGACATCACCGCCTACGGCGTTCTGGCCCGCGGGCTGATCAGCGGCCACTGGAGCAAGGACCGCCCGGCGGCAGGACGCGACATCCGGGGCTTCAGCCCCCGTTTCCAGGGCGAGAATCTGGATCACAACCTGGCGCTGGCCGATGCGCTTGGCCGGGTGGCGGCGCGGAAGGGGGTGACAACGGCTCAGCTCGCCATCGCCTGGGTGGCCTCGCGGGGCGATGATGTCGTCCCCCTGATCGGCGCCCGCAAGCGCGAGCGGCTGGGCGAGGCGCTGGGGGCGCTGGACGTGACGTTGACCGCCGACGACCTGGCGGCCATCGAGGCGGCGGCGCCGAAGGGCTCGGCCCACGGCAGCCGCTATCCCGAAGCGCTGATGGTCCACCTCGACAGCGAGCGGTAGATTACCTCCGAGGTCATGGCGGCGGCGGCCTGGCGCTGGCAGACTGGCGCAAAGAGGAGCCTCGCCATGACCTTTGACGCCGCCGCCCTGCCGTTCGCCAGGTTGATGGGCGTGGAATTCACCGAGGCGTCGAAGGAGAAGGTGGTCGGCAGGCTGCTGGTTCGCGACGACCTCTGCACTGCCGGGGCCATCCTGCATGGCGGGGCGGTGATGGCCTTCGCCGACAGCCTGGGCGCCGTCGGGGCCTTCCTCAACCTGGCGCCCGGCCAGCACACCACCACCCTCGAGAGCAAGACGAACTTCCTGGGCGTGGCCAAGGCCGGAACGACGGTGACGGGGACATCGGTTCCCCTGCACGTCGGCGGCCGCACCAGCGTCTGGCAGACCCGGATCGAGGGCGAGGGCGGCAAACTGGTGGGCCTGGTCACCCAGACCCAGATGGTGCTGGGGTGATCGAGGCCTGGATCCTCGAGGCCGGCGACGAGGATATTCTGGCGCGGGCCTATGAGGCGATCGGCGAAGAGCGGCCCTCGCCGGAGCGCTGTCGCGCCCTGCTGGCCAATCCGTCCTTCGTCGGGGTCGCGGCGATGGCGCCGGAGCCGGTCGGCTTCACCTGGGGCCACTTCCTGGCGCATCCGGAGGGGGATGCCCTGCTGCTCTATTCCATCGATGTGGCCGAGGCGACGCGGCGGCAGGGCGCGGGGCGGGCCATGGTCGAGACGATGAAGGCGCTGGCCGCCGCGCGCGGATGCTTCGAGATGTGGGTGGCGACCAACCGGTCCAACCCCGCCGCTATGGCGCTGTACCAGGCGGCGGGGGGAATATCGGACGCCGACGACGAGGTGGTGTTCGCCTTCCCGACGGACGCTCAGACGTAGAGTGTCTGCAGTCCCGACCGAAGGATGACGGCGGAAGGAGAGGCGGCCGCGGCGCTAGACCAGCGCCCGCCCGTACATCGCCAGCAAGGCCGCCCAGGCCCGTTCGGCTTCCGGTTCGTCATAGGCGGCCGAGCCGGGAACGCACCAGCCGTGGTTGGCGGCATAGACCTCCACCGTCGCGTCATGGCCGGCGAAGGCCTGCCTGAGGATGGTCTTGCTCTCGGGCTGTCTGGCGTCGTCGTTGGCCGCCACGCCGAAATACATCGCCGCCTTGATCTTCGGGGCCAGCAGATGGGGGCTGTCGGGGGCGTCGGTGGTCAGGCCGCCGCCATGGAAGCTGCCCCCGGCGCCGACCCGGTCCGGCCGGGCGGCGGCGGCGCGGACGACGATCGCCCCGCCCATGCAGTAGCCGGTGAAGCCGACCGGGGCTTTGGCGTTGACCGCCTTCTGGCCGTCCAGCCAGTCGATCCAGGCGCTGCAGTCGCGGGTGACGTTGTCGGGCGTCAGCAGGGCCCGGGGCGCCGCCAGCTTCTCGCGGTCGGCGGGGTTGGAAAAATCGAACGGACCGGTGATCAGCGGAGCCTTCTGGCTGCGGTAATAGACATTGGGGACGACGACGCTGTAGCCGGCGCCGGCCAGCCGTTTGCCCATCTGGCGGAATACCGGCCTCAGGCCGATGACATCGGTGATCATCACCACGCCGGGGCGCGGCTTGCCGTCGGAGGGATGGAAGAAGGCCGCGTCGCAGGCGCCGTCCGGGCTGGGGATCGAGACGTCGGATTCCACGACGGTCTCGGCCGCGGTGGCCGCCCCGGCCGCGGCGGCGCCGGCGGCGAGCGAGGCCAGTCCAAATCCGCGACGCGAGAGGCGGGGATCCTGGCTGACGCCGGACTGTTCATCGTCGAGGGGCATGGTCGATCTTCTTTGCGTGCAAGGCGATCTAGTCTGGATCAGTCCGAGGGCGAGATCACCCCCGCATCGCCCGGCGCGCCCTGCTGGCGAGCGCGCAGCCAGCGCAGGCGATAGGCGTTCATCGCCGTCGCCCCCAGCTGATCGAGCAGTCGGTAGTTGACGAAGGCCCCCACCGGAGCGCCGATCACCGGCAGCATCTGGGCCAGCTTGGCCAGGTCGATGTAGTCGCGATACTGCTGCTGGAAGGTGCGCCAGTCGAAGTCGGCGTGCGATCCGGGGCGGCCGTCGGCCTCGCTGTCCCAGGCCTCGATTTTCGCCAGGACGGCCTGGCGATGGTCGGCGCTGGAGAAGGCCAGCTGGAAGATGGACAGGATATAGAGCCGCTCGTCCCAGCTCTCGCCGTCATGGCCGTAGAGGCCGGCGATTTCGAACAGCAGCTTGATCTTGAAGCCGATCAGCACCGGGAAGTCGGCCGCCGCCATCAGGAAGCCGCCGGCGCCGGTGACGCCGCCCTCGGCCGCCGCCATGGCGCGGTAGGCGGCGATCCGCTGCCGCACCAGGGCCTCCCGCGCGCCCAGGGAAGCCTTTTGCAGGGGCGGGGCGGTGGTGATGTCCGATCCGCTGAGGATGGCCCGGGTCAGGTGCTCGATGACCTTGGTCACCGCCGCATGGACCTTGTCGGGGATCAGATTGTTGATCGTCGCCTGCATGTGGCGGGAGGCCCGGTCGAGCGGACCGGGCTGGCGCATCATCTTCTCGCGCCAGGCCGCCAGCTCCTCGGCCGCGACCGTTTCATGGAGGTCGAGGCGGGCCATGATCAGCCGTCATCCCGGCCGTAGCCGCGACGCGGCGGAGCGCCGGGACCCAGGCGGGACGGGACTCCCTGTCGGCCAGCGTGGGGTGCAAGGAGTCTGGGTCCCGGATCGGCCCCGTGGGCCGTCCGGGATGACGGGTTGGAGGAGGTCATGAGACTACAACGCGGCGATCACGGCGTCGCCCATCTGCACGGTCGACAGCTCGCCGCCGAGATCACGGGTCCGCGCGCCGTTCGCCAGGGCCGTCTCCACCGCCTTGAACAGACGATCGGCCTCCGCCGCCCGGCCGAGCGACCAGCGCAGGGCCATCTCGAAGGACAGGATGGCGGCCAGGGGGTTGGCCACGCCTTGCCCGGCGATGTCGGGCGCCGAGCCGTGGATCGGCTCATAGAGCCCGGGCTTGCCGGGCTCGCCGAGGGCGGCGCTGGGCAGCATGCCGAGCGAGCCGGTCAGCTGGGCGGCGGCGTCGGACAGGATGTCGCCGAACAGGTTGTCGGTCAGCAGGACGTCGAACTGGGTGGGGGCCCGGACCAGCTGCATGGCGGCGTTGTCGGCCAGGATGTGTTCGAGCTGGACGTCGGGGTATTCGCGGCGGTGCAGGTCGGTGACCACCTCGCGCCACAGCAGGCCCGACTCCATGACGTTGGACTTCTCGGCGCTGTGCACCTTGTTGCGGCGGGCCCGGGCCAGTTCGAAAGCCACGCGGCTGACCCGCTCGATCTCGCTCGTCGTATAGACCTGGGTGTCGACGCCGCGCTTCTGGCCGTCGGGCAGGGTCTCGATGAAGCGGGGCTCGCCGAAATAGACCCCGCCGGTCAGCTCCCGCACGATCATGATGTCCAGCCCGGCGACCAGGTCGCGCTTGAGGCTGGAGGCGTCGGCCAGGGCGTCGAAACACAGGGCGGGACGCAGGTTGGCGAAGACGTTCATCGCCTTGCGCAGGCCCAGCAGGCCCGCTTCCGGTCGATGCTGGCGTTCGACTCCCGCCCATTTCGGGCCGCCGACCGCGCCCATCAGCACAGCGTCGGCGCTATTGGCGGCGTCGATGGCTTCGGCGGTGATCGGAACGCCATGCCGGTCATAGGAAATCCCGCCGAAGTCGCGCTCGTCCAGGGTGATGTCCGGCGTCAGATGTTCGGCGACCCGGCGCACCTGGGCGATCACTTCAGGGCCGATGCCGTCGCCGGGCAGGAGGAGGAGGGTGGTCATGGTCGTGGCAACGTCCGCTGTTCTTCTCCCTTCCCCCTGGAGGGGGGAAGGGCCGGGGATGGGGGTGGAGGCGGTCAGGCCAGGCTGTCTGGCTGGCGGCAGGGCCGGGAGGCGGGAAGGGGCGCGTGATCAGGCCGGCGGCGGGTCGATCCCGTCACCGCGTTAGCCGACAAGCCGCCACCCCCATCCCCAATCCTTCCCCCCTCCAGGGGGAAGGGGGCGATGCGGCAACCGCCGCCTTCAGAACGCCTCGCCATCATTGGCCTCATACAGCTTGATGTCGCGATCCTTCAGCCCGGCGCCGGACAGCGCCGTGCGCCAGACGGCCATGTGCGGGGTCTGGAAATGCGCCTGCAGGGCTGCCCGGTCGGTCCAGCGTTCGGACACCCGCACCAGTCCCGGCTCCAGAAGGTCGAGGGCGTAGGCGTAGGTCAGGCAGCCGTCCTCGGCCCGGCTGGCGGCGACCATCGTGGCCATCGCCGGCCTCAGGGTCTCGACCATGTCGGGATCGATCCGCACCGTGCCCATGACGATGATCATCAGGCGTCCTCCATCCAGGGCTCGCTGAGGGCCCGCTTGCTTTCGAACAGGTCGATGGCGCCGGCGTGCTGCAGCGTCTCGCCGATGGCGTCGAGCCCTTTGAGCAGCTTGTCCTTGCGGTCGGGGTCGATGTCGAAGCTGTAGCGCGTCCCCGACGGCGCGGTCACTGTCTGGCTTTCCAGATCGACGGTGAAGACGTGGTTGCCGCCCTTGGCCTCGTCCATCAGGGCCTCGACCTCGTCGGGCTTGAGGATCACCGGCAGCAGGCCGTTGTTGAGGCAGTTGTTGCGGAAGATGTCGGCGAAGCTGGAGGAGATCACGCAGGTGATGCCGAAATCCATCAGCGCCCAGGGGGCGTGCTCGCGGCTGGAGCCGCAGCCGAAATTGTCCCCGGCGATCAGCACCGCCGCGCCCTTGTATTCCGGGCGATTGAGCACGAAGTCGCTCTTTTCGCGGCCCTGCTCATCGAAGCGGAAGTCGTAGAACAGCCCCTTGGCCAGACCCTCGCGCTCGACGGTCTTGAGGAACTGCTTGGGAATGATCTGGTCGGTGTCGACATTGGCCAGATGCAGCGGCGCGGCGCGGCCGTCGAGACGGGTGAAGGGCTTCATGTCGCCAATCCGAGAATAAGGGTGGGCACGCCGGCCGGGGCGTCCTTGATGGTGAACACCCGGGTGCCGGGCTTGCGGCCGTCGCGGATCTCGCTGAGCTGAAGTCCGGCGGCGGTCATCCGGGCGTGGGCGGCGTCGATGTCCGGGACCCGCCAGGTCAGGCCCCACAGGCTGTCGGGGTCGTCGTTGGGCTCGTCCTTCAGCCGGTGGGCCACCTCAACCACAAGACCGCCGACCTTGAAGAACATCAACCGGCTGCCCCAGGCCTCGTTGGTCCGGTCCAGCCGGAAGTCGAGGCCCAGACGCGCCCCGTAGAGGGCGGCGGCGCGGTTGGGATGACGGGTCGAGACCACGACATGGTCGAGGCCGCTGACGGCGGCGGCCTCGTCGCCGGTCGCGGGGGCGAGGGGCCAATCGGGGGTTTCGCCGATCAGGAAGGTGGTGACCCCGTGGGTCGCGTCGAGATCGAGGATCGAGGTCGGCCAGAGGCGGGCCTCACCGGCCTGGTTCTTCGTCCGGATCGGCATGAGCTCGGTCGAGGGGATCGACAGGCGGGCCAGCCGCCCGCGCTCGGCCTCGACATCGTCGCTGGCGAAGGCCAGGCCCCAGAGCCCCGCGCCTTTCGCCTTCAGCCAGGCGCCGGAGGGGCCATGTTCTCCGGGGGCGATGATGTCCAGGGCGGTGTTGCCCAGCTGGAACCAGGCGTGCCGCACCGGACCGCTGGCTCCGCGCCAGTCGGGCGAGCGGCCGAGCAGGTTCGAATAGCCTTCGACGGCGGCGTCGAGGTCGTCAACGACAAGGGCAATGTGGTCGAGGGCGGTGATGGTCATGGGATCGCCCTCAACGGTTCGAGCAGACCGGGGTTGGCCGCCAGATACTTGGACGCCGCCTTCACCTGCCGCACAAGGCCGTCCTTAAGCCAGCGGTCGGCGGAGTCGGCAGGCAGGCCTTTTAGGGCGATGAACACGGCCAGGGCGAAGGCCCAGCTTCGCTCTGACAGATAGCCGGACCGGCTGGAGGACCAACCCTGGCTCTGACCGTCGCTGAACTGCTGGAAATGGAAGGCGGCGTTGGCGCCGAACACGCCGAAGCCGGCATAGGCGACGCAGAGGTCGGTCAGCAGTTCGTGGGCCTCTTCGCCGCCAGGCATCTGCTCGCTGACACTGCCGGTCAGATAGTGGCTGAGTTCATGGGCGAAGGTAGCGACCAACTGGTGCGGCTGGCTGATCAGGTCGTCCGCGTAGCTGATGATGACCTTGTTGCCGTCCCACTCGAAGGCCCCGTTGGCGCCGCCGCTCTCAAAGGTCCCGTAGCTGAGGCCGGCCAGGCTGGGCGCCCGCTTGAAGGGTTCGAGCGAGACGTACCAATCCTGCATCCCCATGCCGGACCGCACGCAGTCAAAGATATGGGTCCCGAGCGCCCGGCCCTTGGCTTTGGTGGGCGGGAAGAAGTCACGGTTGGGCATCGCCAGGGGGCTGGCGGAGATCCGCTCCATGCCGCCCAGGTTCCGCATCAGCCAGCCATAGCCGTCGAGCAGCCACGCCTCGATCTCGGCGTCCAGGAAGGTCTGCTTGGCGAAAAGCTTGAAGATCATGCGTCGAGGAAGGTCCTGACATCGACGATGTGGCCGGCGATCGCCGCCGCCGCCGCCATGGCCGGGCTCATCAGATGGGTGCGGCCGCCGCGGCCCTGCCGGCCCTCGAAGTTGCGGTTGGAGGTTGAGGCGCAGCGCTGGCCGGGGGTCAGCCGGTCCGGGTTCATGCCCAGGCACATCGAGCAGCCGGGCTCGCGCCACTCGAAGCCGGCGGCCTTGAGAATGGCGTCCAGGCCTTCCTCCTCGGCCTGGTATTTCACCAGACCCGAGCCCGGCACCACCATGGCTCGCACATGGGGCGCGACGAGGCGGCCTTCCAGGAAGGCGGCCTGGGCCACGGCGGCGGCGGCGCGCAGGTCCTCGATGCGGCTGTTGGTGCAGCTGCCGATGAACACCACGTCGATCCGGGCGTCGGTGATCGGCTGGCCGGCGGTCAGGCCCATATAGTCCAACGCCCGGTGGGCCGAGGCCCGCTTGTCGGGGGTGGCGAAGCTTTCGGGGTCAGGGACCTGGCCGGTGACCGGCACGACGTCCTCGGGGCTGGTGCCCCAGGTCACGGTCGGGGCGATGTCCTCGGCGCGAAGACGGACCTCGCGATCAAAGACGGCGTCGTCATCGGTGAAGAAGCTCTTCCAGTGACTGACCGCCATGTCCCAGGCCGCCCCCTTGGGCGCCGAGGGCCGGCCCCGGATGTAGTCCAGGGTCGTCTGGTCGGGCGCGATGAGGCCCGCCCGGGCCCCGCCCTCGATGGTCAGGTTGCAGAGGGTCATCCGCCCCTCCATCGACAGGGCGCGCACCGCCTCGCCGGCGAACTCGATCACCGAACCGGTGCCGCCGGCGGTGCCGATCTCGCCGATGATGGCCAGGGCCATGTCCTTGGCGGTGACGCCAGGACCGAGCTGGCCGTCGACCGTGACCCGCATGTTCCTCGACTTGGCCTGCCGCAGGGTTTGCGTGGCCAGCACATGCTCGACCTCGCTGGTGCCGATGCCCTGGGCCAGGGCCCCGAAGGCGCCGTGGGTGGAGGTGTGGCTGTCGCCGCAGACGATGGTCATGCCCGGCTGGGTGCGGCCCTGTTCGGGACCGATGACATGGACGATGCCGTTCCGCGGGTCGCCCATCTGGAAGTATTCGATGCCGTGGTCGGCGACGTTGCGACCCAGGGTCTGAAGTTGCAGCCGCGCCTCGTCATCCTCGACCGCGTCGACGCCCAGCTCCTGGCCGATGGTGGGCACATTGTGGTCGGCGACGGCCAGGGTGCGGTCGGGCCGGCGCACCTTGCGACCGGCGGCGCGAAGGCCGGCGAAGGCCTGAGGCGTCGTCACCTCATGGATCAGATGCAGGTCGATATAGAGAACGGTTTCGCCGCCATCCTGAGCGACGGCGTGCGCGTCCCAGATCTTGTCGTAGAGGGTCTTTCCGGCCATGGCGCGATGTAGGACGCCGACGGGCGTCCCGTCCAGTAGGGCGCAAGGATTGTGCGCCAGATTGAGGATATCGGCCGGGCAGGGGAAGGAAGTTGCGGAAGCCTCGCCCCCGTCGGGGTCCGCGGACCCTGGCCTCCCGGCGCGCGCAAAACATGACAAAAGCGCAAGGTGACAGGAGCGGCGAACCGTGAAGACTGCTGCGGTCTTCATCCAGGAGTTCCGCAAGCGTGCCCAATCTTCTCATCAGCCGCCGCCTCGCCCTTGCCGGACTGGTCCTCGCCGGACCGCTTAGCCAGGCGGCCTTCGCCCAGGACAGCGAGGACGCCCGGTTCACCGCCTTCCTGGACAAGGCCTTCGACGAAAGCCTGGCCCTGAGCCCGGAGAGCATGACCTCGCTGGGTCTGAAGACCGACTACGGCAAGCTCGATGACTACACCGACGCCGCGGCCGAGCGGGAGCTGGCCCTGGCGGAGCGGCAGCTGGCGGCGATGAAGGCCGGCTTCGACTATGAAAAGCTCGGCCCGCAGGCGCGGATCTCCTGGCGGCTGTTCGAACAGTCGGTCGAGCGGGACCGGGAAGGCATGCGCTGGCGCGACCATCGCTATCTCGCCACCACCAACGGCAGCCCGGCCGGCGAGATTCCGGTGTTCCTGATCAACGAGCATGCCGTGGAGGGCGTCGGCGACGCCGAGGCCTACATCAGCCGTCTGAGGGCGGTCCGCCGGGTGATGGGCGAGGTCGCGGCCCGGCTGAAGGTCGCCGCCGGCAAGGGAATCGTCGCCCCCGCCTTCACTTTCGCGCCGGTCGAGGCCGACGCCCGCAAGGTGCTGACCGGCGCGCCCTTCACCGACGGCCCCGACAGCGCCGTCTGGGCCGATTTCAAGGAGAAGGTGGCCGCCCTGCCGTCTCCGAAGGAAGACAAGGACAATCTGCTTGCCGCGGGCAAGGCGGCCCTGCTGGGCCCCTTCAAGACCGGCTACGAGATCTTCCTGGCCGCCCAGGCGGAGATCCGGCCTCTGGCCAGGGGCAATAACGGCGCCTGGTCCCTGCCGGACGGCGAGGCCTACTACGCCTTCCGCCTGAAGGGGTCGACGACCACCGACATGACCGCCGAGGAGATCCATCAGCTGGGTCTGAGCAACCTTGCAAGGGTGCAGGGCGAGATGAAGGTGATCATGGGCAAGGTCGGGTTCACCGGCTCGCTGCAGGACTTCTTCAAGGCCATCAAAACCGACCCGGCGCACCAGTACCCGAACACCGAGGCGGGCAAGGCGCGGTATCTGGCCGACGCGCGCGGCTATATCGCCCAAGTGATGGCCAAGGCGCCGCAATACTTCATGCGTCTGCCCAAGGCCCCGCTGGAGGTGCGGGCGGTCGAGGCCTGGCGCCAGGAGACCGCCTCGGTGGCCTTCTACAACCGGCCCACGCCCGACGGCTCACGGCCCGGCATCTTCTATGTGAACCTGGCCGACATGACCCAGGTGCTGAAGCCCCAGATCGAGGGCATCGCCTATCACGAGGCGGCCCCGGGCCATCACTTCCAGATCGCCCTGGCCCAGGAGCTCCAAGGCATTCCGAAATTCCGCAAGTTCGGCGGCTATGGCGCCTATATCGAGGGCTGGGGGCTGTATTCGGAGCGGCTGGGCAAGGAGATGGGCTTCTACCAGGACCCCTATTCCGACTTCGGGCGGCTGTCGCTGGAAGCCTGGCGGGCCGTGCGCCTGATCACCGACACCGGCATGCACGCCAAGAAATGGACCCGCGAACAGGCCATCGACTTCTTCCGCGAGAACTCGCTGCTCAGCGAGCGCGACATCGTCAAGGAAATCGAGCGCTACCTCTGCAACCCGGGCCAGGCGACCAGCTACATGGTCGGCCAGCAGAAGATCCTGATGCTGCGGGACAAGGCGAAGACGGCGTTGGGGTCGAAGTTCGACATCCGCGCCTATCACGACGCGGTCCTGAAAGACGGCGCCCTGCCGCTGGACGTGCTGGAACAGCAGGTGGACGCCTATATCGCCGGGGCGGGGTAGGCTTGGCTAGGTAACCTCTGGGCGCCCTTCTCCCCTTGCGGGAGAAGGTGGCCCGAAGGGCCGGATGAGGGGTTGAAGACCCGTCAAGCTGCGATGAGGCGGTGGCCGGCCGCGCCGTAGAGGCCGGTGCGACCCCTCATCCGTCGGCTTCGCCGAGTGAGTTTCTCCCGCAAGGGGAGAAGGCAGACCCGAGGCGAACCCGCATAGAAAAAGGCCCCGCCGTTTCCAGCGGGGCCTTTTCCATGTTCAGAACCTGAGGTCGGCTTATTCGCCGGCGTCTTCGGTCTTTTCCTTGCGGGCCATGGCGCGCTCGGCGATCCGGGCGCTCTTACCGCGGCGGTCGCGCAGGTAGTAGAGCTTGGCGCGACGGACGACGCCGCGGCGCTTGACCTCGATGCTTTCGATCATCGGCGACATGATCGGGAAGACCCGCTCGACGCCCTCGCCGAAGCTGATCTTGCGGACGGTGAAGCTCTCGTGGAGGCCAGCGCCCTGACGGGCGATGCAGACGCCTTCATAGGCCTGGACGCGCTCGCGGTCGCCTTCCTTGATGCGGACGTTGACGCGCAGGGTGTCGCCGGCCTGGAAATCGGGGGTGGTGCGGAGGGCGGCGAGACGCTCGGTCTCTTCCTGCTCCAGCTGTTTGATAATGTTCGCAGCCATAACTCTAGTTCTCCTTGGGCTTGACCGGTTTGCCGGCGCCCTTTGCCTGTTGATTGGCGAGATGACGGTCCCAAAGGTCGGGCCGCCGCTCGCGGGTCGTCTCTTCTCTCATTGCCTGCCGCCAGGCCGCGACCCGCTTGTGGTCGCCGCTCAACAGCACCTCGGGGATGTCCAGCCCTTCGAACGTCCGCGGCCTTGTGTACTGCGGATGCTCGAGAAGCCCGTCCTCGAAGCTTTCTTCCTTGAGGCTGTCCGCCTGCCCGAGAACCCCCGGGACAAGACGCACGCACGCCTCGATCGCCACCATCGCCGCCGCCTCGCCACCGGCCAGGACCGCGTCTCCGACGGAGACCTCCTCGAACCCCCGGGCGTCGAGCACCCGCTGGTCCACCCCCTCGAACCGGCCGCAGAGGACGATGATCCCCGGCGCCCTGGCCCACTCACTGACGCGCGCCTGGGTCAGGGGCCTGCCCCGGGCGCTCATGCACAAAAGCGGCCGTCCCGCGGTATCGACACTGTCGAGCGCCGCCGCGATCACGTCCGCCTTCATCACCTGTCCAGGACCGCCACCCGCGGGGGTGTCGTCGAGGAAGCCGCGCTTATCCTTGGAAAAGGTGCGGATGTCCACTGTTTCAAGGCGCCACAGGTCGGATTCCCGCCAGGCGGTCCCGATCAGCGAAACGCCGAGGGGGCCGGGGAAGGCCTCGGGAAACATGGTCAGGACGGTGGCGGTGAAGGGCATGGGCGCGGGGCTATACGCTTTTCGGCCCTCGCGGTCGAGCACACCGATCTTCCGCTCATCCCGGCGAAGTCCGGGACCCAGCCGCCTGAGCACGGTGGTTCAGGACGGGACGGCAAGCCTCGCAGCTGAATCTGGGCCCCGGCTTTGGCTTCGCCGCCCTTCGGGTCGCCGGGGTGAGCGGAGGGTGGGGAGGCGGCCTCAGTCCGGCGCCAGTTCGAAATTGAACTTCTCGGCGAAGTCGTCATAGGGCGGCTGGGGCCAGCGGTATTCGGCGAAGGCGTC
The DNA here is from genome assembly GCA_019636175.1 of Caulobacter sp. Taxonomy (GTDB): domain Bacteria; phylum Pseudomonadota; class Alphaproteobacteria; order Caulobacterales; family Caulobacteraceae; genus Caulobacter. Next base: position 21,870 of record JAHBYC010000017.1, read on the forward strand.
GGCGATGCAGGCGGCGACGGCGCTGTCGTCATTGCTGTCGACGCGGTCCAGCTTGCCCTTCTCGAAACTGACGATCAGCGAAAAGCTCATCCGCCGGCGGTGCTCGCCGCTGTAGCAGCGGGCCAGCAGGGCGGTGGTCTTGGGCTTGAGGAAGGGGTCCATCTTGTCGTCGCGCCAGGCCTGGGCGGCGAGATCGGTCTTGTATCGGTCGGCCCGGACCAGGGCCTCGTTATAGGCCAGGCCGGCGCCGGACTGGAACATCAGGGCGAGGGCGACGGTGGTGGGTGTCAGCATGAGAGGGCTCTAGGCGGCAACCGTGGCGCCACGGCGGCGGACGAACCGCAGCAGCAGAAACAGGACAAAGCCGACCGGACCGAAGAACAGCGTCAGCAGCAGGATCGGCGTGAGAAGCCAGGGTGAAACGCCCTCGGCGTCCCCGGTGCGGCTGATCCAGCCGCCGACGAACAGATCGAAGGCCAGATAGTGCAGCCAGGCGATCAGCAGCATGTTGGGCTGCGAGAACAGGGTCTGGACGCCGGCCAGGGTGCCCATGTCGCCGCTGGCGCCGCCGATGTTCACCGCCAGCAGCAGCAGATAGCAGGCCGCGAACAGACCAGGCGCGATGAATCCGCACAGGGGATCGGCCCAGCCGCGCATCGGCTTTATGAACCGGGCCAGGATCATCACCAGCCAGAAGGCCATGGCGATCCCGTTCGCCCAGAGATAGCCGTTCGCCGCCATCGTCCCCTCCCGTTCCACCTGTCCACCAACAGACTGGCGCCTGACGAGGCCGTCGTCGAGCCGCTTGCCGCCCCGGTTCCACAGGCCTATTGCAACGCACCATGACCGACGCCGAAAACCTGATCGCCACCCTGGCTCTCGAGCCGATCGAGATGAACCTGTTCCGGGGCGTGTCCCCGAACGAGGGGTTCCCGCGCATCTTCGGCGGGCTGGTGATCGCCCAGGCGCTGCTGGCCGCCTATGAGACGGTTCAGGACCGGGTCTGCCACTCGCTGCACGCCTATTTCATCCGCCCGGGCGATGTGACCATTCCGGTGCTGTATGAGGTGGACCGCTCGCGCGACGGCGGCACCTTCACCACCCGGCGGGTGATCGCCATCCAGAACGGCAAGCAGATCTTCAACCTGGCCGCCTCCTTCCAGGTGGTCGAGGACGGGCTGGAACACCAGTCGGCCATGCCCGAGCATCCCGATCCGGAATCGGTGAAGACCGAGCTGGACCAGCTGCTGGCCAAGTTCGGCGACAAGCTGCCCGAGCGGATGAAGGAGCAGATGAACCGGCCCCGGCCGATCGACCTGCGCTGGCCCGACCCGCAGAACATGTTCAAGCCCGTGCCCAAGCCGCCGCGCAAGCAGGTGTGGATGCGCGCCAAGGCTCCCATCGGTCCGGAAGTGAAGCTGCAACAGGCCTGCCTGGCCTATGCCTCGGACATGGCCTTCATGGAGACGGCCCTGCGGGTGCACGGCCTGACCTGGCAGACGCCGGGCCTGCAGTCGGCCAGCCTGGACCACGCCATGTGGTTCCACCGCCCGGTCGACTTCAACGACTGGATCCTGTTCGACCAGGACTGCCCCAGCACCAGCCAGGGCCGTGGCTTCATCCGGGGCGAGATGTACACCAGGGACGGCAAGCTGGCCGCCTCGGTGGCGCAGGAATGCCTGATGCGGGTGAAGACCTGAACACCACCTCTCCCTGAGGGAGAGGTCGGGCGCGCCCAGCGCGACCGGGTGAGGGTTTACGCTGTCGGACGGCTGACGAAAATTTCGGCGCCGTAAACCCTCATCCTCCCACGCCTGCGGCGCGGGCCCCTCCTTCTCCCTCAGGGAGAAGGATCAGGTGAGGTCGCCCTCGATCTCGATCTCGTTGGGCGTCACCACCACGATCCGCCTCTCGGCGATCAGCACCTCCGGCACGCAGTCGCGGGTGAAGGGCAGGTACCAGGTGGGTCCGCCCAGCGGCGGGGCGATCTCGAGAATGTCGCCGGCGCCGAAGTCCTGCACCGACTTCACCTTGCCCAGCACTTCGCCCTCGGGCGTGACCGCTGAAAGACCGATGAGGTCGGCGAGGTAGAATTCGTCCTCCTCGGGCTCGGGCAGGTCGGCGCGGTCGATGTGCAGGGTCAGGCCGCGCAGGGCGTCGGCCGCCTCCTTGCTGTCGATCCCCTTGGCGCGGGCGACCACGCCCCCCTTGGCCAGCCGGGCCGAGGTGATGGTCAGGGCCGGCGAACCGTCGGCGCGCTTCAAATGCCGGTAGTCGGCCAGGGCCAGCGGGTCGGCGGTAAAGGTGCTGATCCGCAACTCGCCGCGCACCCCATGGGCGCCGCCGACCCGGCCGATGAGAAGGAGGTTGGACATGGGCGGGTTGGACCTGAAACAGACCCGAAGGGCAAGAGCGCGGTTCCTTCTCCCGCACGCCGGGAGAAGGTGTCGGCGCAGCCGACGGATGAGGGCGACGCCGGCCCCGCGGGTTTAGGTGCGGTCTCGTCCGGACATGGAAAAGGGCAGCCCGGCTCAGGCCGGTGCTGCCCTCATCCGACTCCCTTCGGGAGCTGCCTTCTCCCGGCAGGCGGGAGAAGGGCTGAAGACCTTAGCCTTCGGTCTTCTCTTCGTCGGCTTCAGCGGCCGGAGCCTCTTCAGCGGCCGGAGCTTCCTCGGCGGCGGGGGCTTCTTCGGCAGCGGCCTCGACGGCCGGAGCCTCTTCGGCGGGCGCCTCGGCTTCGGGTTCCGGCTCGGGGGCCGGCGGGTTGGCGGCCAGCTCGGCGGCGGCGGCGGCGCGGGCCTCTTCACGCTCGGCGCGCTCGGCGGCGCGTTCCTCGGCCTTCTTGCCCGGCTTGCCCTTGTTGGGGTTGTTGCCGTGCTCCCACTTCACCAGGCCTTCCTTGGCCAGGAAACGGGCGACGCGGTCGGTCGGCTGGGCGCCCTTCTTGAGCCAGGCCTGGATCGACTCCAGCTTCAGGGTGACCCGCATCGGGTCGTCCTTCTTGAGCAGCGGGTTGTAGGCGCCCACCTTCTCGATGAAACGACCGTCGCGGGGCGAGTGGCTGTCGGCGATGACGATCGAGTAGTAGGGCCGCTTCTTGGTGCCGCCGCGAGCCAGACGAATCTTCAGCATTTCAGTTTAGTCCTTGGAAGTGTTCAGTTTTTCTTGAACGGGTTGAAAGGGGAGGGACCGCCGAGACCCGGCAGTCCGGAAAGGTTGGGGCCGCCGGGACCACCCAGGCCGGGCAGACCCTTCAGCTGCTTTTCGAGCTCGGCGGGATCGGGAGGAGGCAGCTTGCCGCCGCCCATGGCCTTCATCCGCTCGCCGCCGCCGCCGCCCAGCATGGCGGCCATCTTGGCGAAGCCCTTGCCGCCGCCCTTGCTCATCATCTTGAAGGCGTCGGCCATCTGACGGTGTTGCTTGAGCAGGCGGTTGATCTCGGCGACGTCGACACCGGCGCCGGCGGCGATGCGGCGCTTGCGCGAGGCGGCCAGGATGTCGGGCTTCTTGCGCTCGGCCTTGGTCATCGAGCTGATGATCGCCTTCTGGCGCTTGATCATCCTGTCGTTCAGGCCCGCCTCGGCGATCTGGCCCTTCATCTTCTGGACCCCGGGCAGCATGCCCATCAGCCCTTCCATGCCGCCCATCTTTTCCATCTGCGACAGCTGTTCTGACAGCATGTCGAGATCGAACTGACCCTTGGCCAGCTTGCGGGCCATGGCCTCGGACTTGGCCTGGTCGAAGTCGGCGGCGGCCTTTTCCACCAGCGAGACGATGTCGCCCTGGCCGAGGATGCGTCCGGCCACCCGGCGGGCGTCGAACACGTCGAGGGCGTCGACCTTTTCCCCGGCGCCGAGGAACTTGATGGGCAGGCCGGTGACGGCCCGCATCGACAGGGCCGCGCCGCCGCGTCCGTCACCGTCGGCGCGGGTCAGGATCAGACCGGTCAGCGGCAGGCGCTCGTGGAAGGCCTTGGCGGTGCGCACCGCGTCCTGACCGGTCAGGCTGTCGGCGACGAGGATGGTTTCGGCGGGATTGGAGATCTTCGCGATCTCGGCCGCCTCGTTCATCATCGACTCGTCCAGCGTCGTGCGGCCAGCCGTGTCGAGGATCAGGATGTCATAGCCGCCCAGCTTGGCGGCGCTCATCGCCCGCTTGGCGATATCGACCGCCGACTGGCCCGCGACGATGGGCAGGGTGTCGACCTCGACCTGTTTGCCCAGGGTGGCCAGCTGTTCCATGGCGGCCGGACGACGGGTGTCCAGCGAGGCCATCAGGACCTTCTTGCGCTCGGTCTTGCTCAGACGCAGCGCCAGCTTGGCCGAGGTGGTGGTCTTGCCCGAACCCTGCAGGCCGCTCATCAGGATGACGCTGGGCGGGTTGATGGCGATGTTCAGGCCCACCGGCTCCTCGCCGCCGAGCATCTCGACCAGACCGTCATAGACGATCTTCACCACCTGATCGGCCGGGCGGACCGAGCGGATCACCGCCTCGCCGGTCGCCAGGTCGCGGGCCTTGGCGATGAAGTCCTTGACCACCGGCAGGGCGACATCAGCCTCCAGCAGCGCCACGCGAACCTCGCGCATCGCTTCATCGACGTCCTTCTCGCTGAGGACGCCGCGTCCGGACAGGCGGTCAAAAACGCCGCTCAGCCGTTCTGTAAGGCCTTCAAACATCCCAGTTCCTCATATGCACAACGAAACCAGCCCCCGTGGACGTTCGCGTCGACGGGGGGCCTCTCCGTCCTCGTCCGATATAGGTATCGGGGTCGTGACGGGGGAGGGCGCTGGCAGATTGCGCCGGAAGGGCGCGCTTATGGGCGAAAGGGGCGCAAAGGTCAAGGAACAGGGGCGGTTGGCCGGGTCGGCCAGCGGACCGAGCGGTTGAGGAACGGCGTATCCCGAAATGACTCATGGAGCCGGCCGATGTCGCGTTCGGTTTCCCAGACGGCATGACTGGCGGCCCAGACCTCCCGCGAGGCGAAGTCGCCGCGTGCTTCGGCCTTGCGGGCAACCTCGGCATAGCGCTCCATTTGTCGGGCGTAGTCGATGTGCAGCGCCCAGAATTTTTCCACCAGCCGCTCGCCTTTGGCGGCCTGCTGATCAAACACCACCAGCCGTTCCCTGCCGGCGCGGGACGGTCCAAGCCGTGCGGCCAGATCGACGCGAACCTTGCGGCGCCGCGTCTCAAAGGCGTCGGCGCGCTCTTCGACCTTGGCGCCGAATAGCCGGATGCGATGGACGCCGTCCTCGTAGAGGTTGGCGGGCGGCGGATCGTCGGGGGACCGCAGGACGCCGGCCGCGCGCAGATCTCCCTCCAGGGCGTTCATGTCTTTCAGGGTGGCGCCGACGTAGGCGTTCTCGATTTGGAAGACGTCATAGGCCATGCGTTCACGCGGTGCGCTGACCCCGATCAACCCGGCCAGCATTGAGAGGGTTCCGGCCCCGCAGATCGTCAGGATGGCCAAGGTCGGGTCCTTCTGGCCTGCCGGTCTGAGGATCATGAAATACAGCGGCAGAAGAAACAGGCCGACAATCACCACCAAGGCCGGAAAGGCCTGAAGCCCAAGCGCTGGCCAGACGCCATTGATGTCCGTCAACCGGGCCGGGTCCACCCGAAGGATCGAGGCCCAGACGCCGGCGATGACCGCCGTCGCCAGCGTCGCCATGATCAGCGCCGCGGTCTTGTTCAGTCCGCCACCAACGCCCAGCGACCGCTGATGCCCCTTGCTCAGATCGTAAGTCATGCCCGCCCCCCGAACGGTCGCCGCACCCTACGCAAGGGCCGGGAAACGTCCAAGCGGTCAATACGAGCCGCCCGGATTAAGGAGGTCAGGAAAACTGGCGAACCATCGAGGGGCGGGCGGCGTTAGTTCCGCTCAAGCCGCAAAGGAGCCAGGCCATGACCAGCACCTCCGCTGACGCCTCCCGGGACGCCGCCCGCCAGCAACGGGAAATCCAGGATCAGGTCGCCCGCGCCGACAGGGCCGTCGGCGAGGAAAAGTCGTTCGGCGCCATGCAGGCGGGGGCCAGGCGCTATCCGGAAACGCCGTTGCCCCGGCAGCACGAGGCCAAGCCGGGCGACGAGGCCAGGCTGGACCCGGCGCCGATGTATGACGCGCCCTTCTACAAGGGTTCGGACAAGCTGAAGGACCGGGCCGCGATCATCACCGGCGGCGACAGCGGCATCGGCCGGTCCGTCGCGGTGCTGTTCGCGCGTGAGGGGGCCGACGTGGCTATCGTCTATCTGCGGGACGAACAGGCGGATGCCGAGGCGACCCGGGCGGCCGTGGAGAAGGAAGGGCGCAGATGCCTGCTGATCCCCGGGGATGTCCGCGATCGCGCCTTCTGCCGCGAGGCGGTCGACAAGGCCGCCGCAGAGTTCGGGCGGCTCGACGTGCTAGTCAACAACGCCGCCTTCCAGATCCACTCCAGCTTCGAGGACCTGACCGAGGAGCACTTCGACACCACCCTCAAGACCAACCTCTACGGCTACTTCTTCATGGCCCAGGCCGCCGTCCCGCACATGAAGCCGGGCTCGGCCATCGTCATGACCGGCTCGGTCACCGGTCTGCTCGGCAATGCGGGGCTGCTGGACTATTCGATGACCAAGGGCGGGATTCACGCCTTTGTCCGGTCGTTGGCCACCCACTTGGTTCCCAAGGGAATCCGGGTCAACGCCGTGGCGCCGGGGCCGGTCTGGACGCCGCTCAATCCCAGCGACAAGACCGCCGACCAGATCACGAAATTTGGCAGCGACACCCCGATGAAGCGGCCGGCCCAGCCGGAAGAGATCGCTCCGGCCTATGTGTTTCTCGCCTCGCCGCAGACGGCCAGCTACATCACCGGCGAAATCCTGCCGATCATCGGCGGCTACAGCGGCGGCTGATCATCCCGGAACACCACTAGATCGCCATGCGCGCCATCATCCACAGCGCCATGGCGACCATCATCACATTCTCGGTCAGGGAGACGAAGCCCAGCGGCACATTACTGTCGCCGCCGACGCAGGCGCATTTCAGGTCGCGCTTGTCGAGATAGACGGCCTTGAACACCGACACCGCCCCGATGGCGCCGATGACCAGGGCGACCGGGCCCGACAGCCATGTGAGCACGCCGGCCGCCATCAGGACGCCGGCCCCCAGTTCGGCGAACGGATAGACCTTGCCATAGGGGACCCACCGGCGGGCCAGCAGATCGTAGTTGAGGAACATGGCCGAGAAGCTTTCCAGATCGCGCAGTTTCTGGACCGCCAGCACCACCATGCTGAAGGCGATGAACCATTCTGCGGCCCGCAGGGTCAGCGGCGATCCGAAGGCCGCCTGGCTGGCCGCCAGCGCCATCAGCGCCGTGCCGACAAAGATGGCGATGACCGGGGTGTAGGTCTTTTCCTTCGGGTCCCGCACCGGCTTGCCGAAGAACCGGCGCAGATCGTCGTAGCCGCCGATCCGCTTGCCGTCGATGAAGGTCTGGGGCGTGGTCCTGACGTCGTGCTCGGCCTTGAAGGCGTCCGTCTCGGCCCGGGTCGTCAGCCACCGATCGTCGATGTCAAAGCCCTGGCTCCTGAGCAGGTGGCGGCTTTTCAGGCCCCAGGGGCAGACATGGTCCGGCATGACCATGCGGTAGAGGGTGGCCTTTCGGCCGGTGGACTGGGTCATCTGGCTCGCTTTCCGTTGCCTGTGTAACTGGACCCGCCCTATGTAGGTTCCGTACCGTGGTACGGAGTCAAGAGGTCATGTCGACTACGATCGCCGGTCTGGCGCGCAGCAGCGGCGTCGGGGTCGAGACGGTGCGCTTCTATCAGCGGCGGGGCCTGCTGGAGACGCCGGAGAAGGAGGGCGGGATCCGGCGTTATGGCGACGACCATGTCCGCCGCCTGCGCTTCATCCGCTCGGCCCAGGCGGCCGGCTTCACCCTCGACCAGATCGCCGAGCTTCTCACCCTGGATTCCGGCCTCGACCATGCACGGGCCCAGGCGCTGGCCCTGAGCCGCATCGAGGCCCTCGACGCCAGGATCCTGGAGCTTCAGCGGTCCCGCGCCGTCCTGGCCGGACTGGCCAGGGACTGCGCCGCCTCGGCGGGGCCCTGCGCGATCATCGCGGCCTTCGAAGGCGAGGGCGGGGGCGAGGGCGGCAGGGAGGTTTCGGAGTGACCAAAGCGCCGCGACAAGGCGCAAGCCGGCCCGGACCTGACGACCGTTCACGAAAAACCCCGCCGGGGCGTACCTCGGCGGGGTTGATCACGTCGCGACGCGAAGGGGCGGATCAGGCCCCTTCAGGGACCGGGAAGCCCCGGTCGCGCATCAGGGCGCCGATCTTGGGATCGCGGCCTCGGAAGTCGCGGAACTGCTCGGCCGGGTCCTTGCGGTTGCCCTGGCTGAGGATGGTCGCATACAGCCGGTCGGCGGTCTTGCGGTCATAGGCGCTGCCGGCTTCCATGAAGGCTTCCCAGCAGTCGGCGGTCAGGGTGTCGGCCCAAAGATAGCTGTAGTAGCCGGCCGAGTAGCCGTCGCTGGAGAAGACGTGGCCGAACTGCGGCGTGCGGTGACGCATGACGATCTCTTCGGGCATGCCCAGCTTGGCCAGTTCCTCGCGCTCGAACTTGTCCGGATCGATGGTCACGTCGCCGGCCAGATGCAGCTTCATGTCGATCAGGGCGCTGGCCAGATACTCGACGGTGTCGAAGCCCTGGTTGAAGGTCTTGGCCTTTTCGATCTTGGCCACCAGCTCGGCCGGGATCGGCTTCTTGGTCTGGTAGTGGATGATGTACTTCTTCATCACCTCGGGCGTGGTCAGCCAGTGCTCGTTGAGCTGGCTGGGGAACTCCACATAGTCGCGGGCGACGCTGGTGCCCGAGACCGACGGATAGACCACGTCGGAGCACAGGCCGTGGATGGCGTGGCCGAACTCGTGGAACATGGTCTCGGCGTCGTCCCAGCTGATCAGCACCGGGGCGCCGTCCTCGCCTTTGATGTAGTTGCAGTTGTTGCTGACCAGGGTGGTGATCGGCTTCTTGAAGGTCTCCTGGGTGCGGTAGTCGGTCATCCAGGCGCCCGAGCGCTTGCCGTCGCGGGCGAAGGGGTCGAAGTACCACAGGCCGACGTGTTTGCCCTTGCGGGTGACCTCCCAGACCTTGACCTCGGGGTGGAAGACCGGGACGCCGCTGACCGGCTTGAACTTGAACCCGTGCAGCTTGCCGGCGGCGAAGAACAGGGCCTCGCGCAGGTTGTTGAGCTCGAGGTAGGGCTTCACCTCGTTCAGATCGAGGTCGTACTTCGCCTTGCGGACCTTCTCGGCGTAGTAGCGGTAGTCCCAGGGGGCCAGCTTGAAGCCGCCGCCCTCGGCGTCGATGATCGCCTGCATGTCGGCCACGTCGCGTTTGACGGCGGCGACGGCCGGCGGCCAGACCGCTTCCATCAGCTCCATCGCCCGCTCGGGGGTCTTGGCCATGGAATCTTCCAGGCGCCAGTGGGCGTGGGTCTTGAAGCCCAGCAGCTTGGCGCGTTCGGCCCGCAGCTTGAGGATCTTGGTGATGATGGCGTTGTTGTCGAACTCGCCGCCGTTGTCGCCGCGGTTGACGAAGGCCTTCCAGACCTTCTCGCGGGCGGCGCGGTTGGGGGAGTAGGTCAGGAAGGGCTGGGCGCTGGAGCGGGTGTTGAGGATCACACCCTTGCCGTCCTGGCCCTTGGCCTTGGCGGTCGAGCGGGCGGTCTCGGCCAGGGAGTCGGGCAGACCCTCCAGCTCGGCCGGCTCGAGAACCGTGATCAGCCCTTCGTCGTGCAGCAGGTTCTTGTTGAACTCGGTGAACAGCCCGGCCAGTTCCTCGTTGATCGCCGCGACGCGGGCCTTGTCGGCCGCGTTGAGGTTGGCGCCGGAGCGGACGAAGTTGTTGTGATACAGCCAGGTGACCCGCTTCTGCTCGTCGGTCAGATCGGCGGCGCCGCGGCTATTGTAGACGTCGCGGACGCGGCTGAAGAGGGCGGCGTTCTGGGTGATGCTGTCGTTGAAGGCCGACAGTTTGGGGTCCATCTCGGCCTCGACCGCCTGGAACTCCGGCGAGCTCATGTTCGACGACCAGACGCCATAGTAGCGGTAGAGGCGGCCCAGCATGCGGCCGGAATCTTCCATCGCCGCGATGGTGTTGGCGAAGCTGGGCGGGGCGGCGTTGGCGGTGATGGCGTCGAATTCGGCCAGGTTCTCGGCCATGGCCAGTTCCAGCGCCGGCTTGAAATCGGAGACCTTGACCTTGTCGAAGGCCGGCAGTCCGCCGTAGGGCCCGGTCCAGGGGGCGGTCAGGGCGTTGCCCGTCCCGGCGGAGAAGGCGAAGGCGGGTTTGACCGCGGCGGTGGCGACGGCGGCGGCCGAGGCGGCCAGAAGGGTTCGACGATTCACGGGCAGTTGGCTCCGGTGTGACAGTTTGGCCGGACCCTAGGCCATTGCCCGCGGCGCGTCACATGACAGCGATGTAATCAAACCGCGTCCCCGCCGGAGCGCGGGGGCGCCGGCCTCAGCGCAGCAGCATCACGTTCATCACCGGCGCGGGCCAGTGCGGCGGCGGCGGTTCCTGGATCCGGGGCGGCTGGGCGCTCCAGGCGATGCCGGCGGCCAGCAGGGCGATGGCGGTGATCAGGCCAAGGCCGATCAGCTGGCGGCCGCTGGGCGGCGCGGGGCGGCGCAGCAGGGCGATGCGGGCTTCCAGCGGGTGGCGTTCGGGCGCCAGCCAGGTGCAGCCGACCGGCAGGGCCTGTTCGGCCAGCTGGCTCTTGAGCATGGTCTCGGCATAGCGGCGGCGCTCGCGGGGGAAGCGGGCGACAACCACGGCGTCGCAGGCCAGTTCCTGGTCCAGACGGATGCGGCTGGCGGCCATGTGAACCAGCGGATTGTACCAGAACAGGCATTGCAGCGCGGCCAGCACGGCGTTGGCGCGAGGATCGTCGCGGTCCAGATGCACCCGCTCATGGGCCCGGATCAGCGCCTGCTCCTGGGGCGTGAAGCGGGCGTCGAAATCGCTGGGCAGGATCAGTCGCGGATCGAGGAAGCCGACGATGGCCGGGCCGGCCTGGCCCCTGGCCGCCTTGCGCATGAAGCGCCGCTGGCCGACGGCCAGGCGGGTGGCGAAGAGGGCGGCGCCGACAAGCCAGGCCAGCACCGCCAGCGCCGACAGGACCGGGGCCGACTCGAACAGGCCGCGCAGATCGGGGGTGTTGGCGGCCAGATGCGCCGGAACGCTGCGCAGCGCCGGCAGCAGGCTGGCGAAGGCGGTCAGCGGCACGGCCAGCCAAAGGGCGTAGGCGGCCCGGGCGCCGAAGGTCTTGAGGATCGGACCGCGCAGAGCCAGCACCAGCACAATGGCGGCTCCGGCCGCCAGATTGAGCTTGAGCAGGATCAGCAGCAGGTCACTGATCATCGCCCATCTCCTCGATCAGCGCCTTCAGACGGGTCACTTCCTGAGGGCTGAGTTTGCGGTGCTCGGCGAAATGGGAGATCAGCGGGGCCAGCTGTCCGTCGAACAGCCGGTCGAGAAGCCCCTGGCTTTCACTGGCGACATAGTCGCTGCGCTGGACCACCGGGCGATACTGGTGGCGACCCCCGCCGCGCTCGGACTTGATGACGTTCTTCTTCAGCAGGCGGTTGATCAGCGTCTTGACCGTGGCGTCGCCCCAGTCCTGGCCTTCCTTGACGGCGGCGACGAGCTCCTCGGCGGTGCAGGGCCCCCGCTTCCACAGGGCCTCCATGACCTGACTTTCGGCGCTGGTGATCTGTACGGGTTCGCGAGCCATGGAATTGAGATTACGCCGGTAATGTATGGGGTCAAGCGGTTATTGCTCCCCGTCAGTCACCCTGGGGAAGGGGCAGGCGGACAATCGCGGTCAATCCGCCGGGACCGTTGAGCAGGGACACATCGCCGCCGTGGGCGCGGGCGATGGAGCGCGCGGCCGCCAGGCCCAGACCGACCCCGCCTTCCAGGGTCCGTGCTGCCTCGGCGCGATAGAAGGGCTGAAAGACCCGCTCCAGTTCGCCGGGCGGCAGGCCCGGTCCCGCGTCGGCGATGCGCACCACCGCCTCATCGCCTTCCCGCGTCAGGCGGATGCGGGCCTGGCCGCCGTATTTGACGGCGTTGTCGACCAGGTTCGCGAACAGACGCTGCAGGGCCAGGGCGTCGGCCTCGAGGATCAGCGGGGCGCCGGTCTCGACCGAGACGTCGCCGCCGAGAAGTTCGGCGTCGTCAGCCACGACCTCCAGCACTGACAGCAGATCCAGCCGCCGGCGGTCCCGAACCGCGCTGGCGTCACGAATGAAGCTGAGGACCGCCGAGATCATCGCCTCCATCTGGTCGATGTCGCCGCCAAGGCTGCCTTTGAGGGCGTCCGGCGCGGATTCCAGCTTGAAGCGCATGCGGGCCAGCGGGGTGCGCAGATCGTGGGAGATGGCGCCGACCATGGCTGTGCGGTCCTCGACATAGCGGGCCAGCCTCGCCTGCATCTCGTTGAAGGCCTGGGCCGCGGCGCCGATTTCGGCGGGCCCCGACAGGCTCATGGCTGGAAGGCCGGGGTCGCGACCCAGCCGCTCGGCCGCGCGGGCGAAGGCGCGCAGGGGCGCGGTGATGCGGCGGGCGAACAGATATCCGGCCGGCGCCACCACCAGCAGACATCCGGCCAGCCAGATCAGAATTCGCTTCTGCCAGGGGTTGGGAAATCCCTCCGGCGGCGGTCGCACCACCACCCAGCTTCCGTCGACCTGCCGAAGGGCGGCGGTGAAGCTTCCCAGCAGGGGGCGCTGGAAGTCGTCCGGCGGGCGGCCGCCGGGACCGCGATCCGCGAAGGGGTCCTTGCGGGCGCCTGGTCCCGGTCCTGCGGTCCGGAAGCGAGGTTTGCCGTCTGCGAAGCCGTGATCTCTGAAGCGAATGGAATAGGGGAACGGCGGGCCGTCCTCGATGACTCTGACCCGGTCCGGCGCGACATTCAGCAGCTGCGCCAGGGCTCTCGCGGTCTCCCGGTCGTGGCCGCCGGGGTCATTCCGGCCTGACGGCGGATTGAAGGTCGCGGCCACGCTGCGGGCCAGCGGCGGATCACGGCTCGCGCCCTCCGGCCTGGCCGCGGCGGGTCGGCCCCTCAGGGCGTCCGCGACCTCGGTCAGGCGATAGATGCTGGGGCGAGGGGGCTGCATCAGCAGGACCACGGCCACGGTCATCAACTGGGCCGCCGCCAGGGTCAGCAACAGCAGCATGACGACCTGCAGCGCGAACGGCGCCCGTCCGGGCCATCGGCGGATCACAGCCGGGCGACGCGGGCGTCGAGCATATAGCCCGAGCCCCTGTAGGTCTGGATCAGGTCGTGGTCGGTGCAGCTGTGCAGCTTGCGGCGCAACCGGCTGATCTGGACGTCGATCGCGCGGTCGAAGACGTCGGCGGTCTCGCCGCGCGCCATCTCGATCAGCTGGTTGCGGCTGAGGATGCGTTGCGGCTGTTCGAGGAAGGCGCAGAGCAGGGCGAACTCGCCGCCCGTCAGCAGGATGCCGACCCCGGCCGGCGACTTGAGGCTGCGGCGTCCGGTGTCGAGTTTGAAACCGAGGAACTGATAGACGCGCCCCCGGGCCGCCTCGCCCCGGCCATCCTCCCGCCGACGCAATACGGCCCGGACGCGGGCCAGCAATTCCCGCGGATTGCAGGGCTTGGGCAGGTAGTCGTCCGCCCCCAGTTCCAGGCCGAGGATGCGATCGATCTCCTCGCCCATGGCGCTGATCATGATCACGGGCGGGCCCGCTGCGTCAGCCAGCCTCCGACAGACCGACAGGCCGTCCTCTCCGGGAAGCATGATGTCGAGCAGGACGAGGTTGACCAGGCCGGTCGCGAGAACGCGATCCATCTCGATGGCCGTGGCGGCGACCTTCACCGTGTAGCCGTGCTGGGTCAGGTAGAGGGCGATCTGGTCGCGCAGTTCGATGTCGTCGTCGACGACCAGGACGACGGACGAAAAGGCGGCGGCGGCGGGAGCTGTCATGCCATTGCCCTTTGCCGCAGGACTGTGGCGCGGTGATCGCAGCCCGGACACAATTGCGCATTGAAACAATTGTGGCGCGCCGGGCGCCGCCTCCGTTGCCGGCTGAAATCCAGCGGCCGCGCTTTCAACGCACTGGAGTGGTCTCACCCCCTGTCCAACAGACGGGGGGCCGATGGCCGCGCGAGGCGACAGGACCCGGGCCGCGGGTCGCAACCGGTTTCTGGCGGTCCTCGCGCTCTCGCTCGGGGGCCATGGCCTGGCGGTGACGCTACTGCTTGCCGGCCTCAAGCCCTCGCCGGCGCCGTGGGCCGAGCCGGCCCCGCTGGATATCCGTCTGTTGAGGCCGGTTCGAGCCGCGTCCGCCGCGCCGCAGACCCCCGGAAGCGCGGCTTCAAGGGTCAGGCAGACCAGATCACCCCCATCGGAGGCCGGACCCAGCAAGGCGATCTCGCCGTCGGAAGACCCGCCGATCAACCTGCCCCGGAACGCTTCCGCCGGACCCGGGGCCGAAGCCGGAGGCGGCCCCCCGATAGACGATGGCCTTCCTCCGGGGTTGCGGGCCGGGCTGCGCCGTCAGCTTGGCTGTGGCGACGCCGATTTCTATGGCCTGACAGCCGCCGAGCGCGAGGCCTGCGCCGAGCGGCTCGACGTGAAGCGCGACGGACCCTTGCTGGCGGTGATCAGTCCGGAAAAGAAGGCCATCTTCGACGGGGAGTGCGCCAAGGACGACGCCTGGTGTCTCTACAGGGTCGGCAAGGGGCCCTATCCGGGGCTGTTCTCCCTGTTGCGCAAGAAGTAGCCCCGGCGCTTCCCAAGCGGGCGTCGTCGCCCTAAACGGTGCGCATGGCGATTGGCGTATTCGACTCCGGGGTCGGGGGACTGACCGTGCACCGTTCACTGGTGCAGCGGCTCCCCCAGGCCGACTTCATCTATCTGGCCGACCAGGCCAATGCGCCCTACGGCGGACGGCCCGGCGAGGAGATCGTCGACCTCACGCGGGCCGGCTGCATCCGCCTGTTCGAGGCCGGAGCCAGCCTGATCGTCCTGGCCTGCAACACCGCCAGCGCCATCGCCCTGCGCCGCCTGCAGCAGACCTGGCTGCCTGGCTATCGCCGCGAGACCGGCCGGGCGCTGAACGTGCTGGGGATCATCGTGCCGACCATCGAGGCGGCGACGGGCCTGCCCTGGGAGCACGAGGCCGAGCGGCGCGGCGACAAGATCGAGAAGCTGGATATCCTCGGCGTCTTCTCGACCCCGGGCACCGCCAGCAGCCGGGTGTTCGAGATCGAGATCGACAAGCGCAAGCAGGATCTGGCGGTGTTTTCCGAGCCCTGCCCCAATCTGGCGCGAATGATCGAGGAGGGGGCCGGGGCGGTGGAACTGGCCGCCGAGGTCGAGCGCCACGTCCAGTCGCTCAAGCGCCGGGTCGGCCGTTTTCCCGACCGCGCCATTCTGGGCTGCACCCACTATGAGATGGTGGCCGACATGTTCCGCGCCGCCCTGCCGCCGGGGACTCCGCTGATCCATCAGCCGGGCGCCACCGCCGACGCCCTGGCGCTGTATCTGGAGCGTCATCCGGAGCTCGACCCAGGCCATTCGGGCCTGCGCCGCTTCCTGACCACCGGCCAGCCCGGCGGCCAGAACGATCTGGTCGAGACCTTCTGGGGCGGGCCCCTGACGTTCGAGGCGGCTTGATCGCGGGGCGGGACGGGTCTTAGCTGTCGCCCCTCACAGGAGGGTCCCATGCGTCGTCTCGCCCTTGCCGTTGTCGCGGCCCTGACCATGGCGGTTGTCGGAAGTCCGGTGACGGCGGAGGTGAAGTCGGCCGGGGACGGCCGTCTGGTGCTGCAGAACAGCGCCGTCATCGCCGACACGCCGGACAAGGTCTATGCCGCCCTAGGCCGGATCGGCCAGTGGTGGGATCCGGCGCACAGCTATTCGGGCAAGGCCGGGGCCATGACCATCGAGCTCAAGCCCGGCGCCTGTTTCTGCGAGGCCCTGCCCGACGGCGGGGTCAAGCATGGCGAGGTGGTGATGGTGATGCCGGAGCGGACGCTGCGCATCATGGGCGCCTTCGGCCCGTTGCAGGCGACCGGGGCCACCGGCGCCCTGACCTTCGAGATGAAGCCGCGGCTGGATGGCGGCACCGAGGTGGTCCAGACCTACCAGGTCAGCGGGCTGGATCCAGCCATGACCCAGGCCGCGCCCGGCATCGATGCGGTGATCGGCGGCCAACTCGCCCGCCTCAAACGCTATGTCGAGACGGGCAAGGCGGACTAGCCTGGATCAGGCCGCCGCGGCCAGTTCGCCGGCGATCACCCGGCTGGCCGCGTTGACCGCCGCGGCGATGCGCAGGGCGGCCTGGACCGAGGTGTTGGGCACGCCGTGCTTCTTCAGTTCGGCCTCATGGGCGTCCAGGCACATGCCGCAGCCGTTGATCGCCGAGACGGCCGTCGACCACAGTTCGAAGTCGATCTTCTCCACGCCCGGATTCGCCAGGAGGTTCATCCGCAGCTTGGCGGGAAGCGTGCCGTATTCCTTGTTCTTCATCAGGTGCAGCGAGCGGTAGTAGACATTGTTCATGCCCATGATCGCCGCCGCCCCCTTGGCCGCGCTCAGCGCTTCCTCGCTGAGGCCGGCGGCGCGGGCGGCCGCCTCGATGCCGCGCACGACGATGGGCTGGCCGATGGCGTGGGCCGAGGCGACGAAGGCGCCCCACTTCTGCTGATCGGTCAGCAGGGTCTCGTTGGACAGGGAGGAAAGGTTGAGGCTGAGGTCCTTGGCGTAGGCCGGCAGGGCCTCGCGCAGCGCGTCGATCGACATGGCGATGCTCCGGTTTCGAACGGGGAGGAAAGGGGGCCGGGGCCCTTCGCAGCCTGAGGGAGGGACAGCGCGAAGGGCCCCGGGAACCGGCGGCGTCCTGAAGGGACGGGGACGCCGCCGGTCAGCTCGGCGTCTTGCGGTTACTCGGCCGCCAGGCTGAGCACGTCGCCGCCGACGGCGCGGTTGCAGGGGCACAGCTCGTCGGTCTGCAGGGCGTCGAGGACGCGCAGGGTGTCGGACGGGTTACGGCCGACGTTCAGGTTGGTGACATAGACGTGCTGCACCACATTGTGCGGGTCGACCACGAAGGTGGCGCGCAGGGCCACGCCCTCGTCCTCGTCCAGCACGCCCAGGGCGCGGGCGAACTTGCCGCTGTTGTCGGCGAAGTTCCAGATCGGCAGGCTGTTGAGATCGGGGTGCTCGCGGCGCCAGCCCAGCTTGCTGTGCTCATTGTCGGTCGAGCCGCCCAGCACCACCGCGTCGCGGTCCTCGAAGTCCTTGCTCAGGCGGGCGAACTCGGCGATCTCGGTCGGGCAGACGAAGGTGAAGTCCTTCGGGTAGAAGAAGATGATCTTCCACTTGCCCGGGAAGCTCTCGCCGGTCACGGTTTCGAAGGCGCTTTCACCGTTCTCTTCGTGGCGGTTGAACTTCGGCTTGACGCCGATGACCTTGAATTCCGGCAGTTTCTGGCCAACACCCAGCATGATAATCTCCGTCGCTTGGATACAATACATTTGATCGAGGCCGCCGGGCGGGGAGGCCGCGGCGACAGGAGGGAGATAGGGATCCCCCGGCCCAATATCCAATCGATAGTTTTTGCTAAACGAATAGATTGAGCCTATATTGGGGTCATGCTCCCGACTCTCCGCCAGCTGCAGTATCTCAAGCTTCTCGCCGAGC
Source organism: Caulobacter sp. (assembly GCA_019636175.1). Lineage (GTDB taxonomy): Bacteria > Pseudomonadota > Alphaproteobacteria > Caulobacterales > Caulobacteraceae > Caulobacter. The sequence continues at coordinate 39,591 of JAHBYC010000017.1, forward strand.
ACGGCTCGTTCAGCCGCGCCGCCGAGGCCGCCCATGTCACCCAGCCGACCCTCTCGGCCGGCATCGCCGAACTGGAGCGGATCATCGGCGCCCCGGTGGTCGACCGGGCGCGGTCGGGCGTGATCCTGACGGCGGCGGGAGAGGAGGCGGCGACGCGGGCGCGCGAGCTGCTGGCCGGGGCCGAGGACCTGGTCCAGGCCTCGCAGAGCGCCGGCCTGCCGTTGGCGGGGCGGTTCCGCCTGGGAGTCATCCCGACCATCGCGCCCTTCCTGCTGCCCCGGGCCCTGCCCATCATGCGGACAAGGTTTCCCAAGCTGCGCCTCTTCCTGCGCGAGGACCTCACCAGCCGGCTGATCACCGCCCTGCGCTCGGGCGCCCTGGACGCGGCGCTGATCGCCCTGCCGTACGACATGACCGGCCTGGAGTGGGCCCATGTGGTCGACGATGAACTGCTGGCGGCGGTGCCCACCGATCACGCCATGGCCCGCCAGAGCCAGATCCGGCCGGAATCCCTCGATGGCGACGAGCTGATCCTGCTGGAAGACGGCCACTGCCTGCGCGACCACGTCCTCTCCTCCTGCGGCCTTGCGCCACCGCGCAGCGGTCATGAGGAGGCCTTCGCCGCCACCTCCCTGCCGACCCTGGTGCAGATGGTCGGCTCGGGCCTGGGGGTCTCCTTCGTGCCGGCCATGGCGGTGGAGGCCGGGCTGACCGGCCAGGCCCCGGTCACCATCCGCCCCCTCGACGCCGACCATCCCAGCCGCGAGATCGTCGTGGCCTGGCGGGCCGGCTCCAGCCGGGCCCGCGACGGCCGGCTGCTCGCCGAGGCCCTGCAAGCGGCATAGCAATCCTTCTCCCGCTTGCCGGGAGAAGGTGGCCCCGAAGGGGTCGGATGAGGGCGGCGCCGGCTTCGGCCAACCCGCCCTGAACTCCGCCCGTTCTCCAATCCCCAACCCTCCGCGCAGCTCTCATCCGGCGCTGCGCGCCACCTTCTCCCGGCAAGCGGGAGAAGGACTCCCGCAAAAAGATATATCGAAACCCTTGCGAACCGACCCAATTTAGATATATCGACAATTAGACATATCGAAATGGAGTCTAAATTCATATGCACAGGCATTTTCATTGGGGGCGCCACGCCCATCACCGCGGTCACTTCGGCGCGCATGGGCATCATGACCGGGGCCATCACGGCTGGCGGCGGCGCGGCGGGCGGTTCTTCGATCATGGCGATCTGAAGTTCGTGGTTCTCAAGCTGATCGCCGAACGGCCCCGCCACGGCTATGAGCTGATCAAGGCCATCGAGGAGCAGGCCGGCGGCGCCTACAGCCCCAGCCCCGGCGTCATCTATCCCACCCTGACCCTGCTGGAAGAGACCGGCCTGGTCACCGCCCAGGCCGAGGGCGGCAAGAAGCTCTACACCGTCACCGCCGAGGGCGAGGCCCAGCTGGCCGAGGCCGAGGGCCAGGTGGCCGGGATCTTCCAGCGCATGGCCGAAGCCGCCATGGCCAGCGCCATGTTCTCTCCGCAGATCCTCCGGGCGCGGGAGAACCTCAAGACCGCGCTGAAGCTGAAGCTGACCGGATCGGCCCTGACCAAGGAGCAGATCGCCGCCATCTGCGACGCCCTGGACGCCGCCGCCGCCGCCGTGGAGCGGGCCTGATGGACAGCCACGCGCGACTGATCACCGACAGGGCGGTCCGCTACATGACCCAGCTGGGCAAGCACTGGAGCCACAAGTTCCCGGTGCTGCTCGGCGAGGCCGACTGCGAGATCGAGCTGCCGGTCGGCCGCTGCGCGATGCGGGCTGACGGCGAGGGTCTGGACATCACCGCCACGGCGGAGACGCTGGAGAACCTGACCAGGCTGGAGGACGTCATCGCCAGCCACCTGGCCCGCTTCGCCTTTCGTGAGGGCGAGATCAGCCTGGCCTGGACCCGCGCCTGGCCCGCCGGCCAGATCGACCCGGCCCGCATCCGGCCGTCAGCCTGAGCAGCTGGCCCCGCCCAGCACACAGAACTTGGCGCAGTGGGGGTGGTTCAGCTTCACCGCGCCCAGCGCCGAGGCCAGGGTCGATCCCAGGTCGAAGTCCGGCTCATAGGGCAGCAGGGTGCAGGCGATGACGCTGGGCGCCTTGCCCTTCGCCTTCACCACCATCCGGCTCGAGGCGCACATCACCTCGCCGGGGTCCTTGTGCAGGATGTCCCAGCAGGCGGTGGTGATCTCGGGCACATCGACCGCCGCGTCCATCTCCGGGAACAGCACCAGCCGGGCGGGACTGGCGGCGTCGATAGCGACGCCAAGGTCATCGAACAGGCGCCGATAGCCTTCCCGGGTCTCCTCCAGAGATTCCCCGACCAGCTGGCGACCGGCGACGGCGATGGAAAAGCCGTTGTCGGACAGCCATTTCAGACCGTCGATGGCCCGGGCCCAGCTGCCCGCGCCGCGCTCGGCCTCATGGACGGCGGCGCTCCAGTGATCGAGGCTGACCCGCAGGGTCAGGCGGTCTCCATGGCGGTCCTTCAGGGCCAGCAGAGCCGGGCGCCTGTGCCCCATCGGCGTCATGGCGTTGGTCAGCACCAGCACCTCGAAGCCGCGCTCCAGCGCCGTTTCGAGAATGGCCATGATGTCGGGGTTCATGAACGGCTCGCCGCCGGTCACGCCGATCTCGCGGGTGGTCAGGCCCAGGTCGGCGATCTCGTCGAGATAGGCGGTCGCCTCGGCCAGGGTCAGCCACTCAAGGGCGTCGTTGGTCGGGGTGCTCTCGATATAGCAGTTGAGGCAGGCGAGGTTGCACAGGGTCCCGGTGTTCAGCCACAGGGTCGCGAGCCCGCGCAGCGAGACGCTGGCCCGCGCCTCGCCCTTCGCCGTCACGTCCGGATCGCGGAACTTGGCGGGGTCCAGCCGTGGGGCTTGCGGGGCGACGAAAGGGGAGACGGGAGCCGGCGCGTTCATGCGCAAGGACAATGGCGTCTGGCGCGGCGAGGGCAAGGGGCGCCAGGCGACATTGGCCGGTTCAGTCGCCCTGAAGCACCGACTGCGGTCCGCCCTCGACCATCTCCTGGAACACCGGACCGTCGGTGTTGAGCCGCGCCCAGCTGGGCGCCCGGCTGGCATAGACGGTCATCCCCGGCGCGACGGCCTCCAGGTCATCCAGGCTGGAGGCCCGGATGAAGATCATGCCCGGCATGGCGGCGTTGGTCGAATAGACCGCCGACCCGCAGCGGGGACAGAATGCGCGGGTGACCAGGTTGCCGCTGTCGGCGGCGCGTTCGTAGCGGCTGACCGCGCCGCTGACCTTGACGGCCTCGGCGACGAACACCGCGTGGGTGCAGTGGGTGGTGCCGCTGCTGCGCCGGCAGTCGACGCAATAGCAGTCTCCCACCATCTGGGGCTCGGCCGCGGCCTGGTATCGGACCGCGCCGCAAAGGCACCCGCCGGTCAGTGTTCTGGTCATGTCTTGACGTCCCTGCTTCTGCTGGCCGGAACTCAAGCACCATCACTTGTGAATGGCAATAAACAAGTTACTATGGGGCATGGATAGCGATTTCCGGTCCGGCTGCCCCATCGCCACCACGCTGGACCTTGTCGGCGACCGATGGACCCTGGTGCTGCTCCGCGACATGATCAACGGCAAGGCGCGGTTCTCGGAGTTTCTCGACAGCCCCGAGCGGATCACCACCAATGTCCTGACCGACCGGCTTGGCCGGATGGAGGCGGCGGGACTGGTCACCCGGACCGCCTATCAGGACCGGCCCCGGCGGTTCGCCTACAGCCTGACCGAAAAGGGCGCGGCCCTGACCCCCGTCATGCAGGCGATGTGTCGCTGGGCCAACGCCTGGATCCCGGACACCTGGGTCCCGCCAGAGAGCTTCATGGCGTTGTAGGGGCGATCCACGGTCGTCGCGCACTCCCCCTGTCCGCTCTTCCCGGCGAAGGCCGGGATCCAGATTCAGCCACGTGGCCGGCCGACTAATTCCGAAAAGGGGCTTAGGCGGAAGGGGCCCCGCCTTGGCTTCGCCGTCCTCTGGGTCGCCGGCAAGGGCGGAGGGAAGAGAAATTGCCTGAAATTTCTTGGTTCCGGCGGTTCAGCCTGGACCCCGGCGGCCCTACAGCCCCAGCGCGGCCTTCACGTCCCGCCAGTCGATCAGCTTGAAGTTCTGCCGCGCGCGATCGGCGCTCTGGCCTTCGCCCGCGCTGTCGACATCGTCCTGAACGACCAGCAGCCCGTCGGCATAGGGCCCGACCTGGCCGCCCAGGGCCGCGACGCCATCGGTGCCGGTCACCGGATCGACGCCATTGCCGCCGACGGCGGAAAATCGTCCGCGATAGACCGGGGTCTCGCCGTCCACCCGCCAGACGGCGAAGGCGCTGTCGCCCTGGCTGGAGGCGATCAGCCAGGTCACCGGCCCCTCGCGCAGCAGGGTCAGACCCTCGACATCGGGAACCAGCATGTCCGACGGCGCGGCGGCCACCAGCTGGCGCGTGACGTCCCCCGGCTTCAGGTCATAGCGCCAGATGCCGACGTTTTCCTCGCCGATGTAGAGCACGCCCCGATCGTCATCGACGACGCAGCCCTCGGTCTGGCTGCCGACGGCGAACTGCTTTTCGATGCTCGCCTTGAAGGCGCCGTCGGCGCCGGCCTCGATCCGCATCTGGCGCACCTGGCCGTCGGTACCGTTGGTGATGATGATGAAGCCGCCGTCGCGCCGCCCCATGCACAGGCCATAGGGCTCGGCCAGATCCAGCGGCGCCACGCCCCAGGGCGTGATCTTCAGGCTGTCGGGGTCCATCAGATAGAGCGCATTGCCCATGCGGCCGCGGTCGCTGGCGGCGATCAGCACCCGCATCCCGTCCGGCGTCGGGAAATCGCCGCGCAGATCGACATTGTTCAGCCGGCCGTCGGGGATGAAGCCGGTGATCCTGCCGGTCACGTCATAGGTGTAGAGCCCGGCCTGCTTGTCGGTGCCGAAGATCACCACCCGGGACGGATCGCGGGGGTCGGCCCAGATCTCCGGATCGTCAGCGGCGTCCTTCTTCTTGGTCGCCACGGCCTGGGTCTCGCCCGACGACATCACCGGCGTTCCGACGCCGAGGGTCAGCTTGCCCGAGTCCGACACCGCCTCGGGATCAAGGGCCGCGCAGGCGGTCGAGACCAGCAGGCCGGCGAGCAGCGGGAGCAGGGCGGGGGAGAGACGCATCATCGATCCTTGGTCCACCCCCTGAACCCGTCATCCCGGCCGTAGCGCGACGCGCGGAGAGCCGGGACCCAGAGGGCCATTTCGCGACTTGAGCCCCCGGGTCCCGGATAGCCCGCAAGGGGCTTCCGGGATGACGGCGGGGCAGGTCCCGGATCGCCCGCAAGGGGCGTCCGGGACGACAGTGGGCAGTATCAGAACTTCAGCTTCACACCGGCCTTGGCGGTCCAGCTGTACTCCTCGTACTGCAGGAGGCGCTTGCGGCCCGGACCGTTCTGGTAGGCGACGTAGGGCGCATCGCCCAGGTTCACCAGTTCCAGGAACAGCTGGGCGTTCCGGGTGATCCGGTACTTGGCGCTGGCGTCGTACTGGATGTGATCCTTGACGTAGCGGTCGGTCCCGGCGCTGGAGCCCAGCTCGTCGAGATACAGGTCGCGGTAGGTCGCCGAGAGGCGGATGCTGACCGGGCCCTTCTCGTAGCCGAGCATGGCGTTGTAGGTGTTCTTCGACGACGACGGCAGCGGGATGGTGCGGCCGACAATGTCGCCCTCGGCGTCGGTGTAGGTGTAGTTGAAGCCGACCAGCACCGCGTCCAGAGGACCGGGCAGGAAGGTCAGGGCCTGCTGGTAGTTGAACTCGAAGCCGAAGACGGTGGCCTTGTCGCCGTTGATCGGGATGATCGCCTCGTCATAGGCCACGCCGTTGTAGACGCCGTTGTTGAACTCGGCGTCGACGATGAAGTTGTCGATCGACTTGTAGAACAGGCCGCCCGACAGCACCGCTTCCTTCGCGAAATACCATTCCGCCGACAGGTCCAGGTTCCAGGCCTCATAGGGCTTGAGGTCGGGGTTGCCGAACTCGCCGCTGCGCACGTCCTTGTCGTCTTCCTCGACGATGAAGCGGGGGGCGATCTGGCCGACGCGCGGACGGACCACGCTGCGGAAGACGCCGCCGCGCAGGATCAGGTCATCGGCCGCCTCGAAGCGGATGGTGGCGCTGGGCAGCCAGTCGACATAGTCGACCGACTTGCTGACCGGGGTGATGAACACCGTGTCGTCGGCCAAGACGGCGCCGTTGTAGGTGGCGCCGGCCTCGACCAGCTCGACCAGATTGCCGGCGGCCTCGGTCTTCGTCGCCTCGACCCGCAGGCCGCCGATGATCCGCAGGGGCCCCTGTTCGTACTTGCCCTGGATATAGCCGGCGTAGATGTCCTCGCTGACGTCATAGTCGGCGACGGCGGACTCGAAGCGGGTGTCGAGATCGCTGATCACGAACCCGGTCTTGTCCTTGCGGAAGAAGTTGGAGATGGCGCCCTTGGACGGGACCGGCTCGATATCGGCCAGATTGTAGTCCTGCGGGCCGGTGAAGGCCGCCAGGTTCAGGCCGCCGGTGTAGCCAGTGTAGTAGTCCAGCTGCAGGTCGTAGCTCTTGTCCTTGGTGCGGGCCTTGGCGCCGAACTTCAGGTCGAAGGCCGCGTCGCCCAGCTGGAATTCGCGGGTCGCGTCGATCTTGAACTCCTCCTCCTCCTCCTCGGAGAGGCTGAGCTTGGTGTGCTCCAGGCGATAAAAGCTGTAGCGGCTGGCGTCGAGGAAGTTGGTCTCGCCGGTTGTGACGTCGTACTTCGGTTTTTCCATGTTGGAGTAGTCGAAGTTGACGACCAGGGAATTGCCGCTGAAGCGCTGGCGGAAGCGGGCCGGGTCGACGCTGCCGGCTTCCTTTTCGCGGGCCTTGGAATAGCTGGCCGAATAGTCGAAGCGCCAGTCGCCGGCGAAGGTCCGGCCGCCCAGCACCAGCGAGGTGATGTTCTGGCTCTCGAAGCGGTCCTTCAGGTCGCGGATGACGGTGATCCGGTCGTCGGACGAGCGGAAGTTGGCCGAGGTGGCCGTGCCGCTGTTGGGGTCGCCGTCCATTTCGAAGATCAGCCGGCGGCGGAATTCCTGGTCGTCGAACACGCTGTGCAGCAGGCGGGCGTAGAGGTCGGTGTTCTCGTCGAGGCGGAAGTCGAACGACAGCGAGCCGCCGGTGCGGGTCCGCTCGACGTCATAGTCGCGGTATTGCAGGGTCTTGGCCGAGACGATGCCGCCGTTCTCATCCCAGTCATCCATCTCGATGTTGTCGGTCGAGAAGCTGCGCTTGTAGTAGGACAGGCCGCCGGAAACGCCGATGCGGTCGCTGAGCATCTTCGAGAAGTCGAAGGAGGCCTTGGGCGAGGTCTCGCCGTTGAGGTCGTTGTACGACCCTTCCAGGCTGAGCGAATAGAAGTCCTTGCGGCGGTCGAAGGCGCTGGTGGTCTTGATCTGGATCGAGGCGCCGATGGTGTCGGCGTCCATGTCGGGGGTCAGGGTCTTCTTGACCTCGATGCTCTCGATCAGCTCGCTGGGAATGACGTCCAGGGCCACGGCGCTGACATCGGCTTCCGGCGCCGGCACCCGGGCGCCGTTGATCGAGGCGGAGTTGAGGTTCGGATCAAGGCCGCGCACGGACACGAAGCGCCCCTCGCCCTGGTCGTCCAGCACATTGATGCCCGGCAGGCGGCGCAGGGATTCGGCGACGTTCTGGTCGGGGAACTGGCCCACGGCGTCGCGGGTCAGCACGCTCTCGACGCCGTCGGCCGAACGCTGGCGCTGCACGGTGCTGTTGAGGTTGCCGCGCTGGCCGACCACCAGCACGCTGTCGACCACGCCATCGGCCTGCGGTCCGACCTGGATGTCCAGGGTGACAAGGCCGGTCTCGGCGACCTGGACTGTGCGGGTCACGGTGTCCGCGCCGCTGTAGTCGACCTTGATCGTATAGGTTCCGGCCGGCAGGTCGCTGAAGCGGAACAGGCCGTCGGCGCCCACCTCGGTGTGGCGGTTCAGCTCGACGATGGTGACCTGGGCGCCCGGCAGGGTCTTGACCCCGCTGCCGTCGGTGACGTCGCCCGACAGGTCGCCGGCCAGCGCCGGACCGGCGAAAAGAGCCAGCGCGCCGGCGGTGGCCATCAACAGGGCGCGCGAACGGCCCGTGCGAGAAATGTGCATGTGGATCCCCTAGCCCCAAAATAGGCCCAGGAGCGCGGATGCCAGTTGAGAATGACACGCAGCCAACAGAGCTGTGACGGTTGAGCGTAGGTTTTCCGTCAGTTCAGTGACGATGCAATTTGGCGACAGCAGGCCGATGGGGAGGGGTCGGTAATTCGGTGACAGTCACTTTTTTCGGGCCTGCCGTCGGCTGCCTCACCGGCGAGGTGGAAAAAAGTGACTGTCACCGAATTACACAGCTGGCCAATCCTGGGAAATGCCAGGGAACTCCATACAGATCTCGCCGCCGAAAAGCTGTGTCCCGACCCCTCACCCCCGCTTTCCCTTCGACGCATTCAACGCCGCCGCCGCGCGAAACAGCGCCGTCAGGGCCGCCTCATCGATGACCTCGCCTTCTCGGATGTCGATGGCGCGGCGGGTATTGCCCTCGAGGCTTGAGTTGAACAGCCCGGACGGATCTTCCAGCGCCGCCCCCTTGGCGAAGGTCAGCTTGACCACCGCCTTGTAGCTTTCGCCGGTGCAGATGATGCCGTCGTGATACCAGACCGGCACGCCCCGCCATTTCCACTCCTCGACCACCTCGGGCAACGCCGCCTTGATGATGGCGCGGACTTTTGCCAGGGCCTCGCCCCGCCAGTCGCCCAGCTCGGCGATCCGCTGGTCGATCAGGTCGGAGGGGGAGGGGGTGTCGGTCATGACCGGCTGTCCTTCTGTTGCTCTGTCACCGAATTGCCTCCCCCCTCCGTCATCCCGGAAAGCGCGCAGCGCTTGTCCGGGACCCAGGGGGGCGAGGCGCGGTCCCTACGGCCGCGATCAAGACGCCGATCTGTTCCCTCTAGGTCCCGGCTCGCCCCGCGGGCGTCCGGGATGACGGAAGGGTGAGAAAAGGGGCGCAATGCCTCGCGGTCTCACGCTCGACCGGGTTTGCCCCTGTCGCCCCGACCCGCGGCGCGCCAGCGGGCCACATAGGGCAGAAAGAACAGATACAGCCCGCTGACCAGCATCAGGATCAGCGGAACCAGGGCCAGCAGGCCGATCCAGAAGGCCTGGGATTGTCGCATCAGGGCGACGATGTTGATGATCACAGCCACGGTGAAAATGATCGACAGCCAGCGGTGGGTCTGACGGATGAATTGGTTCCAGTTCATGTGGGGGACTCCTGAAAGGCGAGGGCGGCCGGCCTACCTGGACCGGGCCAGCAGGGCGTCGAGATTGTCGAGAAACCGGCCCCAGCCGACCATCGCGCCGCCGAAGGCCTGTTTCTGACCCGGACGGAAGCCGGCCTGCTCCATGCGCAGATGTGTGCCGCCGTCGGTCGGGGTCAGGGTGAAGGTGACCACGCTCTTCAGGGCAAAGGCGGGGTCATCGTTGGCGAAGTCCCAGCTGTAGGACAGGGTCTCGCCGGGCGTGACTTCCAGGACTTCGCAGTCCAGAACCCCGCCCCATTCGCCCCGCAGCTTGAAGCCGTGGCCGACCACCGGCCGGAAGTCGTTCTTCATCAGCCATTCCTCGATCAGGTGCGGCTGGGTCAGGGCGCGCCAGAGCTTTTCCGGCGGGTGAGGAAAGTCGCGCTCGACGACGACGGCGCGGGTCTGCGTGTCCGGATCGGTCACTGGTCCATCCTGTTGAGCAGATTTTCGAGGTCGTCGAAGCGGCCTTCCCAGAACCGCGTCATCTGCCGCGACCAGTCGGTCAGCGGCGCCAGGGCCCCGGGCAGGGCGGCATAATGGGTCTCGCGCCCCTGCTGCCGACCGCTGACCAGCCCGGCCTGCTTCAGCACGCCCAGATGTTTCGACACCGCCGGCTGCGAAACCCCCGCCCGCGCCGTCAGCGCCCCGACCGTCTGCTCCCCCTCCCGGCACAGCCGCTCGAAGATGGCCAGCCGTGTCGGATCAGCCAGGGTCCTGAACAGGGTTTCGGGGGCGGGTGACATGCGGAGATTGATAACTCTGTGGCTATGGATTGACGTATAGCTACAGAGTTATGGGTCAGTCAAGCCGCCGGTAATTCGGTGACAGTCACTTTTTTCCACCTCGCCGACGTGGCCCCCGCAGCGGGTCCGAAAAAAGTGACTGTCACCGAATTACCCCCACCTCCGTCATCCCGGAAAGCGCGCAGCGCTTGTCCGGGACCCAGGGGGCGCGAGACGCCGCCATTGCGGCCGCGATGAAGAGGCCGATCTGTCCCCTCCGGGTCCCGGCAGGCCCTCGCCGCGACCCGTCAGGCGCCTCAGTCCATCAGCCGCCGGCTCAGGTAGGTGAACTCCAGGGCCACCCGCATCGCCGTCTCGTTGAGGTTGGCGCTGGCCGCGTGGCCGCCGTCGATGTTCTCGTAGTAGAGGACGTCATAGCCCAGCGACTGCAGCTTGGCCGCCGCCTTGCGGGCGTGGCCGGGGGCGACGCGGTCGTCCTTGGTCGAGGTCTCGATATAGACCTGCGGATAGGGCTGGCCGGGCTTGATGGCCTGATAGGGGCTGTATTTGCTGATGTAGGCCCAGTCCTTCGGATCGGTCCCGTCGCCGTATTCGCCTTCCCAGCTGGCCCCGGCCCCGCCCATCACCGTGTAGCGCTTCATGTCGAACAGCGGCACCTGGATGACCACGGCGTTGTAGAGGTCCGGCCGCTGGGTCAGGGCCACGCCCATCAACAGCCCGCCGTTCGATCCGCCCATGATGCCAAGCCGCTTGGGCGAGGTGATCTTGCGGGCGATCAGGTCCTCGGAGACGGCGAAGAAGTCGTCATAGACCCGCTGGCGGTTCTCCTTCAGCCCCTGCTCGTGCCAGCCGGGGCCGAACTCGCCGCCGCCCCGGATATTGGCCACCACATAGACGCCGCCGCGCTCCAGCCACAGCTTGCCGACCGTGCCGGAATAGCCGGGGGTCATCGAAACCTCGAAGCCGCCATAGCCATAGAGCAGGGTCGGGGCCTGGCCGTCGTATTTCAGGTCCTTGGGCCGCACCACGAAGTAGGGGATCTTGGTGCCGTCCTTGCTGGTCGCCTGGAACTGTTCGACGACATCGCCGGAAGCATCGAACTTGGCCGGGGCCGCCTTCAGCTTGCGCGGCGGCACGCCCGGGCGGATGTCGGCCATCCACAGGGTGGTGGGCTCCAGATAACCGGTGACGGTGATCATCACCCGGTCGATGGAATGGGCGCTGGAGCCGATGCCGATCGAGGAATTCTCCGGCAGCTCGATCTTCGTCCGGGTCCAGCCGCTGGGCTCGGGGGTGAAGAACCAGGCCGATCCCTTGACGTCCTGATACAGGGCCACGACCAGCGAGCCTTGCGTCGCGGTGACGCCCTCGATGGACTCCCGCGGGCCCGGACGCAGGATCAGCTCGGCCCTGGCGGCGGCCGGATCAGCCTGCAGGTCGGCGAGGTTGAAGGCCGCCAGATCGCCCTGCTTGAGGTTCTGTTCGGGCCAGTCCTGCTTCAGGCTGACGACCACCTTGCCGCGCACATAGTCCTCGACGCTGAGCTTCAGCGGCCAGGGCATCTTTACCGGCTTGCCGCCGCTGAACAGGTAGTATTCGGTCTCGAAGAAGGAGACGGCGCGATAGATCATCGGCGCCACCACCTGGCCGCTGTCGGCGCGCAGCACGAAGGGGGCGACGGTGATGTCGTTCTCCGAACCGCGGAACACCTCCTTGACCTGGTCGACCGGCTGGCCGCGTTTCCACAGGCCCAGCACGAAGGGATAGCTGGACTTGGTCATGGACCCCTCGCCCCAGTCGCGGGCGATCAGAACGGTGTCCTCATCCAGCCAGGTGATGTTCTGCTTGCTCTCGGGCGAGACGAAACCGCCCTCGACGAAGCGCTTCTCCTTGGTGTCGTATTCGCGGACCGTCACCGCGTCCTTGCCGCCGTCGGACAGCGACACCAGGCAGTAGCGGTCGGAGGGCGGCAGGCACTGGGCGCCCTTCCAGACCCAGTTCTTGCCTTCGGCCGCCGAGATGGCGTCGAGGTCGAGCAGGGTCTCCCATTCGGGCGTCTCGCTGCTGTAGCTGCCCAGGTCCGTCTGGCGCCACACGCCCCGCACATGCTCGGCGTCCTGCCAGTAGTTGCGCAGCTCACTGTCCTTGGGGCCGGCGAACCCGACCATCGGAATGCGGTCCTGGGCGGTGACGATCTTCAGGGCGTCGTCGAACAGCTCCTGGTAGCGGGGATCGCCCTTCAGCACCGGCAGCGACCGGGCGTTCTCGGCCCGCGCCCAGTCCAGGGCCTTCTCGCCCTGCACCTCTTCCAGCCACAGGAAGGGGTCCTCGGCCTGGTCGGCGCCGGCTTTGGGGGTCGTTTGCGAGGTCTGGGCCATGGCGTCCGGTGCGGCTGAAAGGGTCAGGGTCGCGGCCAGGGCCGCCAGAGCAAGCTGTCTCAAGGGATCAATCCATCAGTTGCCGGGAAAGGTAGACGTAGTGCATCGCCCAGCGCCGGGCGTTGGCCCTGGGATCGGCGCCGTTGGCGTGCCCGCCGTCGAGGTTCTCATAGTAGAGATAGGGCTGACCCAGTTCGGCCAGCCGGGCGGCGAACTTGCGGGCGTGGCCGGGGTGGACGCGGTCGTCCTTGGTCGAGAGATAGAGGAAGATCGGCGGATACTTCACGCCCTCGCGGATGTTCTGATAGGGCGAGTATCGCGATAGGAACGCCCAGTCGTCGGGATTGTCGGGATCGCCATATTCGGCGACCCAAGAGGCGCCGGCGAGCAGCTTGTTGTAGCGCTTCATGTCCTTGAGCGGCGAGCCCGAGATCACCGCGCCGTAAAGGTCGGGCCGCTGCTCCATCGCCGCGCCGACGAGGACGCCGCCGTTCGAGCGGCCCGAGATGGCGATCCTGCCCTTCGGGCTGACGCCGGTGGCGACCAGATCCTCGGCGACCGCATGCAGATCGTCGAAGCTCGCCTGGCGCTTTTCGCGCAGCGCCGCCTGGTGCCACGCCGGGCCATATTCGCCGCCGCCGCGGATGTTGGCGAGGACATAGGCGTTGCCGCCCTCGACCCAGAAGAGGCCCAAGGGTCCGGCGCGATAGGGCTGGCCGGTCAGATAGCCCGGCGTCTGCGCGGCGCGGAAACCGCCATAGGCGTGGACGAGCGCGGGAACCGGCCCCGCCGCGCCCGCCTTGCGGACGAGGAAATAAGGGATTTGCGTGCCGTCCTTCGAGGTGGCGAAGCGCTTTTCGACGGTCATGCCCGTTGCGTCGAAGGTCGCGGGGAGGCTCTGCACCGCCTGCGGCGCCGCGCTTTCCGCCACCGCATAGAGCGTCGGCGGCATCAGCATCGTCTCGGCCGTGGCGAGCAGCATGTCGCGCTTGCCGATGGTGCCGGCGATCGAGACGGTGGCATTGTCGGCGAGCGGCACTTCCCTCTGCCTCCACTCGCCCGTCGCCGCATCGCGGCGCAGCGCGAACAGCTTGCCCTCGACATCGTCGAGCGCCTTGACCCACAATATAGTGTCGGTCGCGGCGACATTCTCGATCGCCTGCGCCTTCGTCGGCGTCATCGCGGTGACGACGGGGGTCTCGCGGCCCGCCGCCATGTCGGCGAGCGACAGCGACACGAGCGAGCCCGCGGGAATGGCGTCCCAGTCGCGGTTGA
>JAHBYC010000018.1 GCA_019636175.1 Caulobacter sp.
TCCGATCCACCACCACTTCGAGAAGCTGGGATGGGCGGAATCGACCGTCGTCATCCGCTTCTGGATCGTCGCCCTGATCCTGGCCTTCATCGGCCTTTCGACCCTCAAGCTGAGATAGGGGAGGCAGGACCGCGCCATGATCCCCGCCGTCGGCTTTGAAGGGCGCACCGTCGCCGTGTTCGGTCTGGGCCGAACCGGTCTGACCGCCGCGCGCGCCCTGATCGCCGGCGGGGCCAGCGTCGCCCTGTGGGACGAGAACGAGAAGGGACGGGCGGCCGCGTCGGCGGAAGGTCTGCCCCTGGTCGATCTCAAGACCGCCGACTGGTCGGAGTTCGCCGCCCTGATGCTGTCGCCGGGCGTGCCGCTGACCCATCCCGAGCCGCACTGGACGGTGCGGATGGCCCAGGAGGCCGGGGTCGAGATCCTCGGGGACGTCGAGCTGCTGGCCCGGGCCATCAACGCCGCGCCGGTGCACAAGCGGCCCCGCGTCGCGGCCATCACCGGCACCAACGGCAAGTCGACCACCACCGCCCTGCTGGACCACATTTTGCGTGGCGCCGGCCGGGACACCCGGATGGGCGGCAACATCGGCCTCGGCGTCCTGGGCCTGCCCCCCATGCACGGCGGGGCGGTCTATGTGCTGGAACTGTCCAGCTACCAGCTGGATCTGACCTCCTCTCTGAAGCCCGACGCCGCCATCCTGCTCAACATCTCGCCCGACCATCTCGACCGGCACGGCGGCATGGAAGGCTATGTGACGGCCAAGAAGCGGATCCTGCTCAACCAGGGCAAGGGCGACACCGCCGTCATCGGAGTCGACGACGCCTGGTGCCAGCGCATCTGCACCGAGATCACCGCCGCCAATCGCCGCACCATCCGGCCGATCAGCGCCGGCAAGGCGATGGGACGCGGGGTCTATGTGCTGTCGGGCGTCCTCTATGACGCCACCGGCGACCGCACCGTCGAGGTCGCCGACCTGACCCGCGCCCGGTCGCTGCCGGGCAAGCACAACTGGCAGAACGCCGCAGCCGCCTACGCCGCCGCCCTGGCGCTCGGGGTGTCGGCCGATGACGCCGCCGACGGCCTGATGACCTTTCCGGGGCTGGCCCACCGGATGGAGACGGTGGCCAAGATCGGCAAGGTGCGCTTCGTCAACGACAGCAAGGCGACCAACACCGACGCCGCCCGCCAGGCGCTGTCCAGCTATCCCCGCGTCTACTGGATCGCCGGCGGCCGGGCCAAGGAGGGCGGCATCGCCGCCCTGGCCGATCTCTTCCCGCGCATCGAGAAGGCCTATCTGATCGGCGAGGCCGAGGCGGCCTTCGCCGCGACCCTGGAGGGCCAGGCCCCGGTCGCCCTGTGCGGACAGATGGAGGCGGCGGTGGCCGCGGCTCATGCCGACGCCGCCGCGTCCGGCGAGGAAGCCATCGTCCTGCTGTCGCCGGCCACGGCCTCCTTTGACCAGTACCCGGACTTCGAAGCCCGCGGCGAGGCCTTCCGGGCCGCCGTCCAGGCTTTGGAGCAGCCCGCCGCCCGCGAGGCCCGCGCATGAACGATTTCCATCAGGCCCAGAACCAGCATCTGGTCTCCCGCGCCAAGCGCACCCGGCTGGCCAACTGGTGGTGGACGGTCGACCATGCCCTGCTGGCCGCCACCGGCCTGCTGATCGTGCTGGGCGTTCTCCTCTCCTTCACCTCCAGCCCGGCGGCGGCGATCCGTCTCAGGCTGGATGATCCCCTGCACTTCGCCGTGCGCCAGTGCCTGTTCGCGGCCGGCGCGGCGGTGCTGGTCGTGGCCGTCTCGATGCTGACCACGCGCGGGGTGCGACGGGCCTCGTTCTTCATCTATCTGGCGGCGGTGGCCTGCATGGCCATGCTGCCGTTCCTGGGCCATGAGGCCAAGGGCGCCACCCGCTGGATCACCTTCGCCGGCTTCACCCTGCAGCCCTCCGAGTTTCTCAAGCCGGCGCTGATCGTGCTGGTCGCCTGGATGTTCGCGGAAGGGCAGAAGGGGCAGGGGGTGCCGGGGGTGACCATCGCCTTCGGACTCTACTTCATCGCCGTCGCCCTGCTGATTATCCAGCCGGACGTCGGCCAGACGATCCTGATCACCATCGCCTTCGGCGCCGCCTTCTGGATGGCGGGGGTGCCGATCAGCTGGATCCCGATCATGGGCGGCGCGGCCGCCGCCGGACTGGGGGCCATCTATGTGCTGCTGCCGCACGCCCGCAGCCGCGTGGACCGCTTCCTCAGCCCCGAAGGGGCCGACACCCACCAGGTCGACAAGGCAGCCCAGGCCATCGCCAACGGCGGACTGTTCGGGCGCGGCCCGGGCGAGGGGGTGATGAAGCAGGGCGTGCCGGACCTGCAGACCGACTTCATCTATTCGGTAGCGGCCGAAGAATACGGCCTGGTCTTCTCGCTGGCCCTGATCGCGGTCTTCGCCTTCCTGATGGTGCGCGGTCTCTACAAATCCATGCGCCTGTCGGACTCCTTCGAGCAGGTCGCCGCGGCCGGGCTGTTCGTCCTGGTCGGCCAGCAGGCGATCATCAACATGGCCGTCAACTTGAACCTCGCGCCGACCAAGGGCATGACACTGCCCTTCATCAGCTACGGAGGCTCCTCGATGCTGGCGATGGGACTGACCATGGGCATGGCGCTGGGTCTCACCCGCCGCCGTCCCGGCGCCTTCGAGAGCGCCGACCATAGTCCCCTGTCCGGAGCCTACGCCTGATCTCATGGCCTCAAGACTTGTCGTAATCGCCGCCGGGGGAACCGGCGGCCACATGTTTCCGGCCCAGGCCCTCGCGGAGGTGATGACCGCCCGGGGCTGGCGGGTGGTGCTGGCCACCGACGACCGGGGCGAGATGTACGCCGACAAGTTTCCCGCCGACCTGCGCATCGTGCTGTCGGCGGCGACCGCGAAGGCCAGCGATCCGATCGGCATGATCAAGGCCGGCTTCACCGTGCTCAAGGGCGTGATGCAGGCCCGGTCGGCCTTCAAGCGCCTGGACCCGGCGGTGGTCATCGGCTTTGGCGGCTACCCCAGTCTGCCGGCGGTGCTGGCGGCGCTGGGCCAGAAGCGACCCACGGTGATCCACGAGCAGAACGCGGTGCTGGGCCGGGTCAACCGCTTCCTGGCTCCCAGGGTGACCGAGGTGGCCTGCGCCTTCCCGACGCTCGAAAAGGCGCCGCCGAAGGTCAAGGCCCGGGCCCGGGTGGTCGGCAACCCGGTGCGGCCGGACATCCAGGCCCTGTTCGACCAGCCCTATGCGCCGCCGGACCCGACGGCACCGATCAAGCTGTTGATCACCGGCGGCAGCCAGGGCGCGAGGCTGCTGTCGGAATTGACGCCTGAGGCGATCCAGCGGCTGCCCGAGGACCTGCGCGTGCGGCTGGATATCCAGCAGCAGACCCGCAAGGAGTCGATGGACGCCGCCCGCCGGATCTATGCCAACGCCATGGTCAAGGCCGAGGTCGCGCCCTTCTTCCGCGACATGGCCGGACGGCTGGGCGCCGCCCATCTGGTGATCGGCCGGGCGGGAGCCTCGACGGTCTGCGAGCTGGCCGTCGCCGGCAAGCCGTCGATCCTGATCCCGCTGAAGATCGCCGCCGACGACCACCAGCGCTTCAACGCCCGGCTGCTGGAGGACGTCGACGCCGCCGCCGTCGCCCTGGAAGACGAACTGACCGTCGACAGCTTGGCCGGGGCCCTGAAGGCGCTGCTCACCGATCCCGCCTGGCTGGCCAATATGGCGGCCGGGGCCCGTTCGGCGGCCCGACCCAACGCCGCCGAGGACCTGGCCGATCTGGTCGAGCGCACCGCCTACAGCTGATGGCGCGGCGGCTGATCCCTTTCGATCCGGTCGTCCACACCTCCCTTATCCCGCCCTTGGCGCAGCTTTGGCTGGACAGCTGGCGCTCGACCGGCACGGCGGCGGACGAGGACGTTCGCGTCCGTGACCTGGCGCACCGCATCGCCGAGGAGGTCCAGACGGTCTGGGACCTGACCCTGGCGTTTGATGACGACGCCCTGACCGGTTTCATGGCCCTGCGCCCGAGGGACAACTGCCTCGACCAGCTGTTCATGGCGCCGGCCGCCAAGGGGCGGGGATTTGGCGGCGACCTGATCGACCTCGCCAAACAGCGCCTTCCCGGGGGCATGTGGCTGCGCACCGCGGAAGCCAATCACGCCGCGCGGGCCTTCTATGAGAAGCGCGGCTTTCGTCACTACGACAGCGACGATCATCCAACCCTTGGCTACCGCCGGGTGTTCTACCGCTGGCCGGGGTGATGGGGGGCTATCGAAGCGGTCGGCCATTTTACCGTGAGGCGGCGACCCACAAAACAGGCGCGCGCTTTTTCAGGGCGGCGAAAGCCGGGCAAAATCCCTTGTGGCGTTGGCTTTGAGGTAGGCCGAGGCTGTGCGGCGGTAGGCCAGGGCGTAGGTCGGCCCGTAGGTCGAGGGGCGGGGATTGTAGGTCGGAACCGCTACGATGTGGCCGGCGCCGTCTTTGGGCCGCTCGGTTCGGGCGGCCGACGCGAGGCCATTCCCCAACGGCGCCAAATCCTCTAATCCGCCTGTCATGAACGCCCGTCGCCGCCCCGTGCCCTTCGAACTTGGTCCCGTCCACTTCATCGGGATCGGCGGCATAGGCATGAGCGGCATCGCCGAGATCATGATCCGCATCGGCTACACGGTGCAGGGCTCGGACATGAAGCGGTCGGCCAATACCGACCGGCTGGAACAGCTGGGCGCGAAGATCTTCATCGGTCACGCTCCGGCCCATGTCGAAGGCGCTTCGGCCATCGTCTATTCGACGGCGGTCAAGCCGGACAATCCCGAGATGGTCGCCGGTCGAGAACGGCGCCTTCCGCTGGTTCGCCGGGCCGAGATGCTGGCCGAGCTGATGCGGCTGCAGTTTTCCGTCGGCGTCGCCGGCACCCACGGCAAGACCACCACTACCTCGATGGTCGCGGCCCTGCTCGACGCCGGGGGACTGGACCCGACAGTGGTCAACGGCGGCATCATCAACGCCTACGGGGCCAACGCCAAGGTCGGGGAGGGGGACTGGATCGTCGTCGAGGCCGACGAGAGCGACGGCACCTTCCTGAAGCTGAAGTCGACCTGCGCCGTCGTCACCAACATCGATCCCGAGCACCTCGACCACTACGGCGATTTCGACGCGGTGCGGCGGGCGTTCCGCGACTTCGTCGAGAACATTCCCTTCTATGGCTTCGCCGCCGTCTGTCTCGATCATCCCGAGGTCCAGGCCCTGGCCGCCAGTGTCGAGAACCGGCGCCTGGTCACCTATGGCGTCAATCCGCAGGCCGAGGTCCGGGCGCTGAACGTCACCATGGGACCCGAAGGCGCCCGGTTCGACGTGCAGTTCACGCCTCAGGAGGGCGAGCGCCGCCTGCTGGAAGGGCTGGTCCTGCCGATGGCCGGCGACCACAATGTCGCCAACGCCCTGGCCGCCATCGCCGTGGCCCATGAGCTGGGCGTCGATGACGCGGCGATCCGCAAGGGGCTGGCCGGCTTTGGCGGGGTCAAGCGGCGCTTCACCACCACCGGCGTGGTCGGCGGGGTCCGCATCGTCGACGACTACGGCCACCATCCGGTGGAGATTTCCAGCGTGCTGAAGGCGGCGCGCGCCGTGACCCAGGCCGGGCGGGTCATCGCGGTCGTCCAGCCGCACCGCTACAGCCGCCTGCGCGACCTGATGGCCGAGTTCTCGGCCTGCTTCAACGACGCCGACGCGGTGATCGTGGCCGATGTCTATCCGGCGGGCGAGGCGCCGCTGGAGGGGATCAATCGCGACGCCCTGATCGAGGGGCTCAAGCGGTTTGGCCACCGTCGCGCCCTGGCCCTGGCCAGCCCGGCCGACCTGGCCGGGATGATCGCGGCGGAGGCCCGGAGCGGCGACACCGTCGTGTTGCTGGGCGCCGGAGACATCACCAGCTGGGCCTACGCCCTGCCGGGGCAGCTGGAGGCGCTGGCGGCGTCGTGACCCAGTCGCCCCTGGCCTTTCTGAAGGCGATCGAGAATGAGGCGCGCCGTCGTCGCATTCCGCTGAAGCATCTGCCGCGGCTGGATCGCGGCCGTGCCTATACCGATGGCTTCTGGCTGGATATCGCCAGCCCGCCGGCGACGGTTCGCTATGAAATGTTCCACTGGGAGCGCAACGTCCGGACGCCCGTGTTCGAGACCTATGACCCCGCCGAGGCGGTTCGCCTGATCCTCTGGCACGCCGACACCTGCGCCCGGAAGGCCAGCCACTGATGACCGATATCACCCTGGACAACCTGCCCGAGGTTCGCGGCAAGCTGCTGCGCGACGAGACCCTGGCGCCCTTCACCTGGTTTCGGGTCGGCGGGCCGGCGCAGGTGCTGTTCATCCCCGCCGATGACGAGGACCTTTCGGATTTCCTGCGGGACCTGCCGGACGAGATCCCGGTGACGGTTCTGGGGGTCGGCTCCAATGTGATCGTGCGCGACGGCGGCGTTCCCGGCGTGGTCGTCCGCCTGGCCGGCAGGGCCTTCAGCGAGGTCGTCGTCGACGCCGAGGACAACCAGATCATCGCCGGCGCCGGAGCGCTGGACGCGGCGGTCGCCCGCGCCGCCGCCGCGGCGGGTCTGGCCGGACTGGAATTCTACGCCGGCATTCCCGGGACCATCGGCGGCGCCCTGACCATGAACGCCGGCTGCTATGGCTCGGAGACGAAGGACGTGCTGGTCGCCGCCTGGGGCTACAATCGCCAGGGCGAACTCTGCACCTTCAGCGTCGAGGACTTCGGCTACAGCTACCGTCACAGCCAGGCGCCCGCCGACATCATCTGGATGCAGGCGGTGTTCCGCGCCACGCCCGACGAGCCGGCGGCGGTCAAGGCGCGGATGGACGAGATTACCGCCCGCCGCGAGACCACCCAGCCGATCCGCGAGAAGACCGGCGGCTCGACCTTCAAGAACCCGCCCGGCCATTCCTCCTGGAAGCTGGTCGACGACGCCGGCTGGCGCGGCAAGCCGCACGGCGGGGCGATGTTCTCGCCCCTGCACAGCAACTTCATGATCAACACCGGCGAGGCGACGGCCGCCGATCTGGAAGGCCTGGGAGAAGCGGTGCGGGCCGACGTCCTGGCCAAGACCGGGGTACAGCTCGACTGGGAGATCAAGCGGATCGGACGGTCGTAGGAGGGCTGAGGGCGTTGGTCGAGGCGCCGGACGACGGGGGTGGTGTTCTCTATCCTCCGACGGCGTCCGTCCTGATCCCTTGCCGGGCTTTCCAGGCGCCGGGGCTTAACCCGGTCCAGCGCTTGAAGGCGCGGGAGAAGGCGCTGGGTTCGGAAAAGCCGACAAGATAGGCCGTCTCGTTCACTGAAGCCCGGCCGCCGCTCAGGTATTCCATGGCCATGCGGCGCCGCAGCTGGTCGATCAGCTCGTCGAAGCCGGCCCCCTCGGCCCGCAGACGACGATAAAGGGTGGGCCTGGTGAGCCCCAGGGCGCTGGCGATGCTGGTCATGTCGGGCTCGCCCCGGTGCAGGATCGGAAGCACCGCCGCCTCGACCCGTCCTCGCACGGTCTCGCCCGAACGCAAGGCGTCCAGCAGGCTGTCGGCATGGCGGGTCAGCACGCCGAAGACATAGCGGTTGGGCTGATGCAGCTCGATTGTCAGCCAGGACGGATCGATCCGCAGCGCGTTCCAGTGACTGTCGAAGGTGACCGGAACCTTCAGCACTCGTTCAAAGTGATCGCCATAGGCGGGGCGGGGGTGAGTGAAATGGGCCGCCCTGGCAAAGGTCGCCTCGGGAAAATGCCGGGCGGTTTCGCAGATGAAACGCGACCAGGTGGACTCGGTCATTTCCGGAAAGCTGCCTGGGTCCTGCCGGGTGTCGACCATCCACAGTCCGGAGTCATGGGTGACCAGCTGGAAGCGGGGACCGCGACCCGGCAGCGACACCTCCGCGGCGAGCCTGACGTAGCGGTTCAGTTCGTTCAGGGCCTCACCCATCGTCGGCGCCGCGTAGCAGATCAGGCCGACTATCGAGATGTCGCGAAAGTCCCGGCTCGCGCCGAGCTCCAGCGGCAGCCAGGGCATGTCGCACCGCTGTTGGGCCGCCCGCATCATCGCCCTGTATCGGGCCATCGGCACCCGGGCGTCCGGATCGTCGAGCGCCTCCGCCGAGAGGCCGGCGGCCGCCAGCAGACCGGCGGCGTCGGCGCCATTGGCCGTGGCGAACTGGAAGAGATTGCCGACGTATCCGGCCGAGACCGTCGCGCGGTTCATGTCAGCCAACAGCTGGCTCCCGAGGTCATCATTATGGTCGCCGCGGTCATAGGCCGTCGCCGGAGCGGGACGCTAGCCTGCCGCGAGATCATCCCTCGCCGCAAGGACCCATTCGTCCTCGGCCCTGAACGGTCCGTGCTCCCCATGACCACTCCGTCCGCCATTTCAAGGACCTCCGCCGACGGCGCGGCCAGCGCGCTGCGCTTGGCCGGGCGCTTCTGGTATCTCACCGTTGTGGTCGGGCAGCTTCTGTTCCTGATCTATGTGGCGGCCTTCTACGGCGGGGCGGCGGCCGGCGCGAACTTCGAGAAATGGAACGAGGTTCTCGTCGGCGGCTATGTCGCGGGCGGCCATGTCGGCAACCTCGCCCTGGCCAGCCACCTGCTGCTGGCGGTGGTGATCACCGCCGGCGGCCTGCTGCAACTCATCCCCTGGCTGAGGGCCAGGGCCCTGGCGTTTCACCGGTGGAATGGCCGGGTCTACCTTGGTCTCGCCGTACTCGCCGCCCTGACCGGCCTCTACATGGTCTGGACCCGGGGAACGGCGGGCGGTCTGGCCATGCGGGCCGGTATCAGCGTCAATGGCCTGCTGATCCTGGCTTGCGCCGCCCTGGCCTGGATCAACGCCCGGCGGGGAAGGATAGACGCCCATCGGCGCTGGGCGATGCGGTCGTTCATCCTGATCAGCGGAGTCTGGTTCTTCAGGGTCGGGCTGATGGCCTGGATTCTGGCCCATCAGGGACCTGTCGGCATAGGGGACGATTTTGACGGTCCGTTCGTGCGGTTCTGGGCCTACGGCTGTTATCTCGTGCCCCTGGGCGTGCTCGAGATCTATCTGCGGGTCCAGTCACAGGCCGGGGCGCGGACACGGCTGGCCGCGGCGCTTGGCCTGACCCTGTTGACGCTGTTTCAGGCGCTCGGGATCTTCGGCGCGTTGGTGGGCATGTGGTTACCGAGGTTGTAACGCCGGAGGGCCGGGCCACGCAGGCCGGGCGTCAGGCCAGCATCTTTTCGCTCTTCACCAGCCGGCAGGTCGCCGTCGCGCGGGCGACCATGGCGTTTTCCGCGTCCCAGAGTTTTCCCTCGAGAAAGCCGATGCTGCGGCCCAGCTGGACCACCTGGCCTTCGCCGACCAGCCGGCCGGCCCGGGCGGGGGCGAGGAAGGAGACGGTCATGTCGATGGTCGGGGTGAACATCCGGCCCTCGCCCATGATGAAGGCGGCCGGACCCATGACGTCGTCGAGCATGGCGGCGAGAAAGCCGCCCTGGATGTAGCCGGCCGGATTGAGAAACTGCGCGCGGCCCTCGAAGCCGATGCGCACCCAGCCCCTGGCCGGGTCCGCGTCGAGCAATTCCCAGCCCAGAAGTTCGGCGCAGGGCGGGCGGGGAAGGCCGTCGAGCGCGTGAGGAGGGGCGTGAGGCGGCATGGCGGTCTCCGGTTGCGCCGACACTGTCGCAGACCCCTGCCGCCAGGTTCTGTCAGCATCTGCATGTGACCTTCACTTGACTCCCGACGCCCGGTGTCGCACCGCCGAACCATGAGCAGACACCTCCTCGCCCTCGCGGCCGGCATCGCCCTTCTCGCCAACATCGCTCCTGCCCAGGCGCAGGCCCAGACGACGCGGCAACCCACCTTCAAGACGGCCGAGGCCCTGCGGGACAGGGCGCTGAAGGACGACACCGCCTGGACGGTGGTCGAGTCGCTGACCACCGACGTCGGGCCCCGACTGGTGGGCTCGCCCGGCATGGCGCGGGCCAAGGACTGGGCGGTCAAGCAGTTCGAGGCGCTGGGCTTCAGCAACATCAAGGTCGAGGAATTCGCCAAGTCCAGCTGGACCCGGGGCGCGGAGTCGGCCTCCATCGTCGCGCCCTATGAGCTGCCGCTGTCGATCATCGGTCTTGGCCGCACCGTCCCGACGCCGAAGGGCGGGGTCGAGGGCGAGATCGTGGTGTTCGACGCCTATGCCGACCTGATCGCCGCGCCGGAAGGCTCGCTGAAGGGCAAGATCGCCGTCGTCGTCCAGCCGATGACCCGCACCCAGGACGGCTCGGGCTATGGCGCGGCCGGCATCGCCCGCCGGTCCGGCGCCTCCGAGGCGGCGAGGCGGGGGGCCATCGCCTATCTGACCCGCTCGATCTCGACCTCGGACCTGCGCAGCCCGCACACCGGCGTGCTGTCCTACACCGAGGGCCTGCCGAAGATCCCCGCCGCGGCGCTGGGCGTGCCCGACGCCGAGCTCTTGCAGCGGCTGGCGAAGAAGGGGCCGGTGCGCATCCGGATGAAGCTGGAATCCTCGGTCGACGAGAAGGCCGTGGCCTGGAACATCTCGGGCGACATCGTCGGCTCGAGCCGGCCCGAGGAGGTGATCGTCATCGGCGGCCACCTCGACAGCTGGGATGTCGGCACCGGCGCCATCGACGACGCCTCCGGCATCGCCATCACCACCGCCGCGGCCAAGCTGATTGGCGACCTGCCCACCCATCCTGCCCGCACCATCCGCGTGGTGATGTGGGGCAGCGAGGAAAGCGGCGGCGCCAGCGAGGCCTATGCCGAGGCCAACAAGGAGGCCATGGGCCAGTTCATCGTCGCCGGCGAGAGCGACCTGGGCGCCGACCGCATCTACGCCATCCAGCTGCCCAAGGGCGCGCTGGCCGCGCCGCAGATGGCCGATCTGCCGGCCCTGATGGCGCCGCTGAAGATCATCGTCAGCCGTGAGCCGGCGCCCTTCGCGGGGTCCGACACCGAGGGGCTGCAGGCGGCCGGCGTGCCGGTGATGTCGCTGCGTCAGAGCGCCCTGCGCTATTTCGACCTGCACCATTCGCCTGACGACACCCTGGACAAGATCGATCCGGCGCAGCTGAACCAGAACGTCGCCGCCTGGGTGTCGGTACTGTTCCTGATTGCCGACAGCGATATCGACTTCCGCGCTCTGAACAGCGGTTCGGCCAAATGAGCGGCAAGCTTGCCGGTCACCACGTCGCGGTCCTGCTGGGCGGTCTCTCCTCGGAGCGGGAGGTCAGCCTGGTCTCGGGCGAGGCCTGCGCCAGGGCCCTGGAAAACCTTGGCGCCCGGGTCACCCGGGTCGACGCCGGTCGCGACCTGGCCCAGGTCCTGACGGCCCTGAAGCCGGATGTCTGCTTCAACGCCCTGCACGGCGAATGGGGCGAGGACGGCTGTGTGCAGGGGGTGCTGGAGACCCTGGGCCTGCCCTACACCCACTGTGGCGTGCTGGCCTCGGCCCTGGCCATGGACAAGGCCAAGTCCAAGGCGGTGCTGGCGGCGGCGGGAGTCACCGTGCCCGGCGGCGGACTGTTCAACCGTTTCGAGGCGGCGCGGGATCACGTCATGGCGCCGCCCTATGTGGTCAAGCCCAACGCCGAGGGCTCCTCGGTCGGGGTCTTCCTTGTCTTTGACGGCGCCAACCGGCCGCCACAGGACATCGTCGCCCCGGAATGGACCTTCGGCGAGGAGGTGATGATCGAGCCGTTTATCGACGGTCTCGAGCTGGCCGTGGCGGTGATGGACGGCAAGGCGCTGACCGTCACCGAGATCGTCCCGACCACCGGCTTCTACGACTACGAGGCCAAGTACGGGGAGGGCGGATCGGAGCATGTGGTGCCCGCCCGGATGCCCGAGGAAGACTTCCAGGCGGCCCTTCGCATGGCCGAGCTGGCGCACGCCGCAATTGGTTGCCGAGGCGTGACGAGAAGTGACCTGCGTTATGATCCTGTTAAGCGCAATTTGGTTCTCTTGGAGGTCAATACGCAGCCTGGAATGACGCCCACCTCCCTCGTACCGGAGCAGGCGGCTCATCTGGGTGTGACGTTTGATGACCTGGTTTGCTGGATTGTGGAGGACGCGTATGCCCGCGGCGGTGCGGGGGGGAGGACGCAAGAGCGTCAGCCCTCGGGCTAAAGGCCCCGGTGGTCCAAAGTCTCGTCCCGCTGCTCCCGCCCGGGGGCAGGCGGCCGGAAAGCTGCGCGCGGCGCGCGGCATCGGTCTTTCACCGAAGATTGCCCTGGGCGCGGCGGGCGGCGTGCTGCTGATGGGGCTGGTCGTGGCCCTGGCGACCGGCCATCGGGCCGAGCATCTGGCCGACGCCACGGTTCAGGCCCTGGCCGACAAGACCGCCGGCTGGGGCTTCACGGTTCAGGAAATCCATGTCGCCGGCGCGACCCCCGCGGGCGAGGAAGCGATCCGCGCCGTCCTGGCCCCGGCCAAGGGCCAGGCGATCCTGGGGCTGGACCTGGGCACGGTTCGCGAAGGCGTCGAGAACATCGGCTGGGTGCGCCACGCCAAGGTCGTGCGGCTGCTGCCTAACACCCTGATGGTCCAGGTCGACGAGCGGTCGGCCATGGCCGTCTGGCAGAAGAACGGCAAGCTGGTGGTCATCGACGGCACCGGCCGGCTGATCCCCGAGGCCGACCCCGCCGCCTTCCCCCAGCTGCCGCTGGTGGTCGGCGCCGGCGCCGAGACCGAAGCCGCCGGCCTGCTCAAGGCCGTCGCCGGCCGGCCGCGCCTGAAGTCGCGGATCGAGGCCCTGGTGCGGGTCGACGAGCGGCGCTGGGATATCCACCTGAAGGACCGCTCCATCATCCTGCTGCCGGCGGTCGATGAGGAAAGCGCCCTGATCGAACTGGATCTGCTGGACCGACGCGACCGGATCCTCGAGGCGGGGCTGGAAAGAATTGATCTTCGCGAACCCGGCGCGCCTGCCTTCCGCAGACGCGACGCGACCCTGGCGGGCACGCCCGTCGCGGGGGGAGTGTAGGATGATGGGGATGACCGGGCCGTGCTGAAAACCGCATCGCGCAACGACAACAAGGGCCGTCAGGCCAAGGACAATCTCAAGGCCGCCCTGTCGCGCCAGAGCCTGGTCGCGGCCGTCGATCTGGGGGCCTCCAAGGTCGCCTGTTTCGTGATGAAGCCCGACGGCGTCCGCAAGGGCGACCGCACCCTGACCGCCGCCGGCGTCGGCTATGTCCAGTCGCGGGGGGTCAAGGGCGCCGCCATCGCCAGCATGGATGACGCCGC
Source organism: Caulobacter sp. (assembly GCA_019636175.1). Classification (GTDB taxonomy): domain Bacteria; phylum Pseudomonadota; class Alphaproteobacteria; order Caulobacterales; family Caulobacteraceae; genus Caulobacter. Next base: position 13,318 of record JAHBYC010000018.1, read on the forward strand.
CGAGGTGATCGCCCTGGCCGTCGAGCGGGCCGAGGGCGTCGCCGGCCTGTCCGTGCAGGGGGTCACCGTGGCCACCGCCGGCGGGCAGTTGGCCTCCTGCCGGGTATCGGCCCGGGTGTCCCTGGGCGCGCGGCCGATCAGCGACAACGACTGCTCCCGGGCCCTGGCCGCGGCCCTGGCCGAGATCCGCCTGCAGGGGCGCAAGCCGATCCATCTGCTGCCCGTCGCCTGGTCGGTGGACGGCCAGAAGGGGGTTCGCGACCCGCGCGCCATGTTCGGCAAGTCCCTCGGCCTTGAACTGCTGGTGGTGTCGATCGCCGAGAACACCTTCCAGACCCTGAGCCATTGCGTCGAGCGGGCGCATCTGGAGTTCGAGGGCGTGGTCGCCGCGCCGTTCGTCTCGGCCCTGGCGGCGCTGGAAGAAGACGAGATGGAGCTGGGCTGCATCTGTATCGACATGGGCGGCGGCTCGACCTCCGCCGCCGTCTTCCAGGGCGGCAGCCTGGTGCATGTCGACAGCCTGCCGGTCGGCGGCGAGCATGTGACCCAGGACATCGCCCGGGGCCTTTCGACCTCGCGCGCCGGCGCCGAGCGCATCAAGACCCTGCACGGCAGCGCCATCGCCTCGGCCAATGAGGACCGCGAGATGATCGAGGCGCCGCCGCGCGGCGACGATCCCGGCGCCGGCCCGGTCATCGCCCCGCGCAGCCTGCTGAAAGGCATCATCGCCCCCCGTGTCGAGGAGACCCTGGAACTGCTCCGCGACCGGCTGAAGAACGCCGGCGTGATGATCGAGCCGGGCGCCAGCGTGGTGCTGACCGGCGGCGCCAGCCAGCTGGCCGGGGTGCGCGAGGTCGCGGTGCGGGTGTTCGACCGGCCGGTCCGCCTGGGCCGTCCGCGCCGGGTGCCGCATCTGGCGGACGCGGTCACCGGACCGGCCTTCTGCGCCGCCGCCGGCATTCTGCACCGCGCCGCCTTCGGGCCGCGCGAGGCGGTGTCGCCCAGGCTGCTGGCCACGATCAGGAAGCCCCGCGCGCCGATCGACCCCAATGCCTCGGGCCTGGTGAAGGCCGTCAGCTGGCTGAGAGACAACCTCTAACCTGTCCGATCCTTAACTTGTCCGGACCGGGTCGCGCCCGTCCAATGGACCCCTGTTCGCGGGGGCGGATGAAACAGGTGGGACGTTGGCGGAGGTCAAGTTCAGGCTGGACGCCGGTTTGCAGCCGGCGGAGTACGCGCCGGTGTTCCGGCGGTATGGCCGCCTGCACATCCCCGGCATTCTGGTCCCGGAAGACGCCATCGCCCTGAATCAGGCCATCGCCGGCTCGCGGGCCTGGCGGCGCAGTATCCGCCAGAGCGACGACGGGACCGACCTCGATGTCCCGCTGGACGAGTACCTAGCCCTCGATCCGGCCGAGCGCGCCGCCCTCGAGCACCGGGCCCACGAAACCGCCCGCGACGCCTTCCGCTACATGTTCGATACCGTTCGCATCGGTCAGGACCTGGAGGCCGGCCGTCCCGTCGAACCGGCGCTGACCGCCATTCAGGCCTTCGTCAACAGCCCTCGGTTTCTCGATTTCCTGCGCGCCCTGACCCAGGACGATCGCATTGTCTATTGCGACGCCATGGCCACCCGCTATCTGCCGGGTCACTTCCTGACCGCCCATGACGACGCCGCGCCGGGCAAGCATCGGCTCTACGCCTACGTCCTCAACCTGACCGCCCGCTGGCGGGCTGACTGGGGCGGCATCCTGATGTTCCTCGACGAGGAGGATCACGTGGCCGAGGGCTACACCCCGGCCTTCAACGCCCTGAACATCTTTCGCGTCCCGCAGCGCCACGCCGTGTCGATGGTCGCTCCTTACGCGGGCGAACCCCGACTTTCGATCACCGGCTGGATCCGGTCGGAGATGCCGGCCTAGCCACCGCTCCAGGCCTGATGTTAAACTCTCGTAATGTTTGAGCGGGGGCTCTCAGCGTGAACGAGACCGGGCCGGTAAGGCGCGAAGGCTTCCTCGATGCCGAGGCGCTTGCCGCCTTGCTGCACGATCCGGGCAGCCTCGACACGGCCGCGATCAGCGCTCTGGCCGGACAGGCTCAGGCCCCCGAGGTCCGAACGCTGTCGCTGAGCCCGGGCGAGGGCCTTGCTGATCTGCTGCCACAGGGCGCGGTCTCGGGTTTTCTGCTCGATCTCGATCCCGCGGGCTGGCGGTCGGAGTGGGGTGGTCTGCTGCTGTTCCAGGGGGACGGCAAGCGGGTCAGCGGCTTTCGCCCGGTTCCCGGCGCCCTGACCCTGTTTCCCGCGTCGGCAAGGCCGCTGATCAGCCTGATCACGCCGCAGGGCGGGCGCCGGCTGTCGATCCTGGGATGGTGGTCCTGACCCGGTCGTCGCGACGCGATTGTCGCCGCTGACTCACTTCGGACTCATCTATCCCCGAAAAGGCCCGAATCTCCACAGATGTGGATGGCGTCATACAGTCGTCGTGATTCGCGCAAGCCGTTACAGCACAACAAAATTTCGGATCGCGGGGGCTCGACTGAGACGCGACTCACGCTAATCGGATTAACCGCCGATTAACCGTGCCAGTCGTCTAGTTAACCGGTCGTAAGCCATATCTGCGGGTGGGTCGCCGATGGGCAAGGAATCGACTGCAGAAGGACGCGGGGTCCCCGAGATGAAACTGTTCGCTCCTCAAACCACCGAGCTGAAGCCGCGCATCGTGGTCTTTGGCGTCGGCGGCGCCGGCGGCAACGCGGTCAACAACATGATCGAGGCCGGCCTCGAAGGGGTCGAGTTCGTCGTCGCCAATACCGACGCGCAGCAACTCGCCTTCTCGAAGACGCCCCTGCGGATCCAGCTGGGCGTGCAGGTCACCCAGGGTCTGGGCGCGGGCGCCCATCCCGAGGTCGGCATGAGCGCGGCCGAGGAATCGACCGCCGAGATCGGCGAGCATCTCGACGGCGCCCACATGGTGTTCATCACCGCCGGCATGGGCGGCGGCACCGGCACCGGCGCGGCGCCGATCATAGCCAAGAGCGCCCGTGAGCGCGGCATCCTGACGGTCGGCGTGGTCACCAAGCCTTTCCACTTCGAGGGCCGTCACCGCATGCGTCTGGCCGACGCCGGCATCGCCGAGCTGCAGCGCTATGTCGACACCCTGATCGTCATTCCCAACCAGAACCTGTTCCGCATCGCCAACGAGAAGACGACCTTCGCCGAGGCTTTCGGCATGGCCGACCAGGTGCTGCATTCGGGCGTGCGCTCGATCACCGACCTGATGGTGCTGCCGGGCCTGATCAACCTCGACTTCGCCGACGTCCGCACGGTGATGACCGAGATGGGCAAGGCGATGATGGGCACCGGCGAGGCCTCCGGCGAGGACCGCGCCCTGATGGCCGCCCAGAACGCCATCGCCAATCCGCTGCTCGACGAGGTTTCTCTGAAGGGCGCCAAGGCCGTGCTGGTCAACGTCACCGGCGGTCTCGACATGACCCTGCTGGAAGTCGACGAGGCGGCCAACGCCATCACCGAACAGGTTGACGCCGAGGCCAATGTGATCTTCGGCGCCGCCTTTGATCCGGCCCTCGACGGGGTGATCCGGGTGTCGGTGGTCGCGACCGGCATGGACGGCGCCTCGATGGCCGCCATCGAGCCCAGCGGCTCGCGGGTCAATGCCCGGGCCAAGCCGCTGATCGCCGGCGAGATGCGCCCGGCGCCCGAACCTGAAGTCCGGCCCGAGCCGGTCGCCGCCGCGCCGGCTCCCGCGCCGGTTCGCGAGCATGCCTGGACCATGGCCGCCGAGGCCCGCGACTCCGATCCCCGGCCCGAGCCGGTGACGATCCCGGCTCCGGCGCCGGCCGCGGTGGAAGCCGCGCCGCAATACGCCGCCCAGCCGGCTCCGCCGGTCGCCGCGCCGGCCGCGCCGCAATCGGACCTCGGCCTGTTCGAGGCCCCCGCCGAACGTCGCACCGCCGCCGAGCAGCGCACCCTGATCGTCGATCCGCTGGTCGATGAGGTCGAGGACGACGACAGCCTCTATGTCGACCAAGAGCCCCGCGAGGAGCGCAAGGGCGGCTGGATGAGCCTGTTCGGCGGTCGTCGTCAGGCCTCCTACGACGCGCCCCCGGCGCCGACCCGCGCGGCCTTCGGCGGCGGCGGCGCCGCCGCGGCCCGCCAGCCGGTCGAGGATACGGCGGTCGAGGAGGACTCCGACGATCTGGAAATCCCCTCCTTCCTGCGCCGCCTGGCCAACTGATCCTTTGAACGCGGCCGCGGCGCGGTCCCGTTCGTCCGGCAAGAGCAAGAGTCCGTTGCGGCGAAAGCCGCGGCGGACTTAAGCTTTTGTGATGGCCGCCGATACGACATTGCTGATGCGCCAGGCGGCGGCCGCTGACGGTCCGGCGCTGCAGGCGATCCTCTACGACACCTTCGAAAGCACCTGGCGGCCGCAGCTGACGCCCGAGGCGGCGGCGGCGTTCCGCGCCGAGCAGCGTCCGGCGGACTATGTCGGCCGGCGCGGCCTTGAGTTCTGGCTGATCGAGCGGGACGGGGAGGTCGTCGGCTTCGTTGACTGGGAGGACGACTTCGTCAACGCGCTGCATGTTCTGGCCGCCCATGCGCGGACCGGCATCGGGGGACGGTTGATGGACAAGGCCGAGCAGGAGATCGCCGCCGCCGGCTTTGCGGCCGCGCGGCTCGAAACCGACACTTTCAACGTCCGGAGCCAGGCCTTCTACGCCGCCCGGGGCTATCGCGAGGCGGACCGCTATCCCGACCATGAGTGGAACAGCGGTCTGGTGACCCTGCTGCTGGTCAAGCCGCTGGCGCCGGCGGAGGCAGATCATGCCTGAACCGAGGCTGGGCGTCGGCGTGGCGATCGTCAGGGGCGGCCGACTGCTGCTGATCCGGCGCCTGAGGCCGCCGGAGGCCGGCTGCTGGGGACTGCCCGGCGGCAAGGTCGACTTTCTCGAGCCGGTGGAGACCGCCATCCGGCGGGAGGCGCGGGAAGAGCTGGGCGTCGATCTGGGGCCCCTGCGCCTGCTGTGCGTGACCGACCAGCTGCATCCCGAGACGCCCGAACACTGGGTGGCCCCGGTCTATCTGACGGGCGAGATCAACGGCGAGCCGACTATTCAGGAGCCGGAGAAACACGACGGGCTGGACTGGTTCGGCCTGGACGCCCTGCCGACGCCCCTGACCATGGCGACGATCCGGGCCGCGCGGGCGCTCAAAGAGCCGGATTCAAGCCTCGCGTGAATCCTTCACGACGGGCGGGAAAAGTGAGCATGATCAAGGGCTTGAAAGGGTAACAATTCGAAACAGGACTTGCTTTGCTGCATTGCGGTGTAGGTCCTAGAACACCGACAAGGCGTGGTGCGGTCAGTTCGACCGCCAGCATAATTTGAAGGTCGGTCCTTGTCCGTTTCGGCTTACCATCAGCATACCGTCGCCGGCCCCGCCATTTTCGCGGGACTGGGCCTGCATACGGGCGAGCATGTCCGCGTCGCCATCCGGCCGGCCGCGCCGGACGCCGGCATCGTGTTCGTGCGCACCGACGTCAAGGATCGTGACAACCGCGTGCCGGTTTCCGCCGAGGCGGTGGTGAAGACCCAGCTAGGCACGGTGATCGGCAACGACGCCGGCGTGACCGTCTCGACCATCGAGCATCTGATGGCCGCCATGGCGGCGCTCGGCATCGACAACGCCGTCGTCGAGCTGGATGGCCCCGAGGCCCCGATCCTGGACGGTTCTTCCCAGCCCTTCATCGAAATCCTCGACCATGTCGGCCGTCGCCGTCAGGAAGCGGCGCGCCGCTACATCGAGATCCTCGACACCGTCGAGGTTGTCGAGGGCGACAAGCGCGCCAGCCTTTCGCCCTGCGAACACTTCGAGGTGGCCTTCGAGATCAAGTTCGACGCGGCGCCGATCGGGCGCCAGCGGGTGGACCTGGTGGTCGATGAGGCTTCGTTCCGCGAGGAGCTGGCGGCCTGCCGCACCTTCGGCTTCATCCGTGAGGTCGAGGCCCTGCGCGCCATGGGCCTGGCCCGGGGCGGCTCGATGGAGAACGCGGTGGTTCTGGACGGCGACCGGATCCTCAACCCCGAAGGCCTGCGCCGTCCCGACGAGTTCGTGCGTCACAAGGCGCTGGACGCGGTCGGCGACCTTTATGTGCTGGGCATGCCGATCCTGGGCCGTTTCGACGGCCTCTACGCCGGCCATGGCCTGAACAACCTGGTCGTCCGCGCCCTGATGGCCAACCCGGACGCCTGGCGCGTCCGCACCTGGACCCAGGAACTGGCCCAGGCGGTCTGATCGCGCCCGCCGCCGGCGCTTGCGTCGCGGCGGCGTGTTTCTTCTCCACTCGCCACATTTGCGCCCGCCCCCTCGTGGTGTAGATACGGTTCCCACGGCGCGGGGGCGCGCGTGATTGATTTGTTGATGCGAGGGTTCGTGCAGCCTGCTTCCTGGAGCCGCAAGGCCATTTTCGCCGCCGCCGTCGCGGGGGCCCTGGTCGTTACCGGCTGCGCCGGTCAGAAGCCCAAGCCGCGGCTGGCCTACATCGAGCGCCCGGTCGAGCTGCTCTACGCCACCGGCGCCGACCGCATGGATCACAAGCGCTGGACCGACGCCATCGCCTACTTCGAGGAGGTGGAGCGCCAGCACCCCTATTCGGAATGGTCGCGCCGGGCGATGCTGATGACGGCCTACGCCAACTATCAGTCCAACAACTATTCCGCCGCCATCGACAACGCCGATCGCTTCATCAACCTGTACCCGGGCAATCCCTCGACGCCCTACGCCTTCTACCTGAAGGCCGTCTGCTACTTCGAACAGATCGTCGACGTCGGCCGCGACCAGGCCGCCACCGAGCAGGCCCTGGCGGCGTTGCGCGAGGTGCAGCTGCGCTATCCCGACAGCGAATACGCCAAGGACGCCGCCTACAAGATCGACATGGTCGAGGACCAACTGGCGGGCAAGGAAATGGCCGTCGGCCGCTGGTACCTGCGCGAGGGCCAGACCATCGCCGCCATCGGCCGCTTCCGCACCGTGGTCGACAAGTACCAGACCACCTCCCACGCGCCGGAAGCCCTCTACCGGCTGATCGAGGCCTATCTGACCATGGGCCTGACCGGCGAGGCCCAGCGCACCGGCGCGGTTCTCGGCTACAACTATCCGGGCGATATCTGGTACCGCGACGCCTACAAGCTGCTCAACGACAAGGGTCTGCAGCCGGCCGTCGCGCCGCTGACCCCCGGCGCCAAGCGCAGCATGCTGCAGAAGCTGTTCGGCCAGAAGGGCACCGCCCTGCCGCCGCCGAAGGAAGACGACGCCCCGCCGCCTCCGGCGTCCTGAGGCGCAGCGGCTCGGGCCCTTTGACATCCGCTGATTCGGGGCGATTCTGTCCGCCATGCTGATCGGCCTCACCATTCGCGACGTCGTGCTGATTGAGCAGCTCGACCTGACCTTCGGGCCGGGCCTTACGGCGCTGACCGGGGAGACCGGCGCGGGCAAGTCGATCATTCTCGATGCGCTGGGTCTGGCGACCGGCGCGCGGGCCGACGCCGGGCTGGTGCGTCGCGGCGCGAGCCAGGCGGCGGCGGTGGCCATGTTCGCCCTGCCGCCGGATCACGCGGTCTGGGCGGTGCTGGAGGAAAAGGGCCTCGACTACACGCCGGACGAGGATCTGGTGCTGCGCCGGCAGCTGTCGGCCGACGGTCGCTCCCGCGCCTTCGTCAACGACCAGGCGACCAGCGTGGCGACCCTCAAGGAGATCGGCGGCCTGCTGCTTGAGGTGCATGGTCAGCATGAGACCGTCGGACTGCTGGACGCCCGCACGCACGGACGACTGCTGGACGCCTATGGCCAGGTGTCGTCCGAGGCCGTGGCCGCCGCCTGGAGCGGCTGGCGGGCGGCGCGGCAGGCGCTGCAGGCGCTGAAGGACCAGGCCGACAGGGCCGCCGCCGAGATCGAGGAAATCACCCTGCGTCTGTCGGAGCTGGACCAGCTCGATCCGCGCGAGGGCGAGGAGGCCGACCTGGCCGAGGAGCGGGCCCTGCTGGGCGCGGCGGAAAAGGCCCTGGCGGACATTGCCGCGGCGCGTGATGCGGTCGAGGGCGGGCAGATTTCCAGCCGTCTGGCCCAGGCCTTCCGCGCCCTGGAGCGCGCCCGGGAACGCGCCGTGCAGGCCGGGGCCGGGGAGGGCGGCGCGGCCCTGACCCGCCTGACCGCCGCCCAGGACTACATCGATCGCGCCGCCAATGAGGCGCAGGAGGCCGCCGCCGCCATCGACGCCGCCGCCGGCGCGTTTGATCTGGACCCGCAACGGCTGGAGCAGGCCGAGGAGCGATTGTTCGCCTTGCGCGCCATGGCCCGCAAACTGTCGGTCAGTGTGGAGGAATTGCCGGCGCTGCGGGTGCGCTTCGCCCGCGATCTGGCGGCGTTCGAATCGACCGGCGAGGACCTGAAGGCGGCGGAGGCCGCCGAGGCCTGGGCGCGGGAAGGCTATTTCACCGCCGCGGCCCGGCTGTCGACGGAGCGGCGTGCGGCCGGGGACCGGCTGGCCAGCGCGGTCGAGGCGGAGCTGACCCCGCTGAAGCTGGAAAAGGCCCGGTTCCGCGTGGCGGTCGAGGCACTGCCGGAAGAGCGGGCCGGACCGTCGGGTCTCGACCGGATCGCCTTCGAGATTTCCACCAACCCGGGCGCCCCCTTCGGGCCCCTGGAATCCATCGCCTCGGGCGGCGAATTGGCCCGCTTCGCCCTGGCGCTGAAGGCGGCTCTCGCTGGCCGCGACGGCGTGCAGCCGTTGATGATCTTCGACGAGGTCGACCAGGGGGTCGGGGGCGCGGTCGCCGACGCCGTGGGGCTGCGGCTGAAGCGACTGGCCAGCGGCGCCCAGGTCCTGGTGGTCACCCACAGCCCGCAGGTCGCGGCGCGGGGCGACGCCCACTGGCGGATCGCCAAGGCCGGAGACGCCGAAGCCGTTCGCACCGCCGTGGAGCCGCTGGACCCCGAGGCCCGGGAGGAGGAGATCGCCCGGATGCTGTCAGGGGCCGAGATCACGGCTGAAGCCCGGGCTGCGGCGCGAGCGCTGATCGGCGCATAGCTCTTGCTTCCAGGCCTCTCGCGATGGCGCTTCGGAGCCGCTAGAAACCGCGTATGACCCCCGTCGCCGACCTGACCGAATCCGAAGCCCTCGAAGAGCTGACCCGTCTTGCCGACGAGATCGCCCGGCATGATCTGCGCTATTACCAGGACGACGCGCCGGCGGTGTCGGACGCCGAATACGACGCCCTCAAGCGGCGCAACAGCGAGATCGAGGCGCTGTTCCCGCATCTGGTCCGGGACAATTCGCCCAGCCTGCGTGTCGGAGCCCCGAGGGCCGAGCAGTTCTCTCCGGTCGAGCATGGCGTGCCGATGCTCAGCCTGGACAACGCCTTCTCCGACGAGGATGCGCTGGAGTTCGACGCCCGCATCCGCCGCTTCCTGAAGCTGGACGAGAGCCCCATCGCCTATACGGCCGAGCCCAAGATCGACGGCCTGTCGGCTTCGCTACGGTACGAGAACGGGGTGCTGGTGCGGGGCGCCACGCGGGGCGACGGGCGGGTGGGGGAGGACGTCACCGCCAACCTGCGCACCATCAAGGACATCCCGCACCGCCTGAAAGGGACCGGCTGGCCGGAGGTCATCGAGGTTCGCGGCGAGGTCTATCTGGGCCATGCCGGTTTCGCGGAGTTGAACGCCGCGGCGGCGGAGGCCGGCGACAAGCTGTACGCCAATCCGCGCAACGCCGCCGCCGGCTCCCTGCGCCAGATCGACAGCACCGTCACCGCCAAACGGCCGCTGCGGTTCTTCGCCTATGCCTGGGGCCTGATCAGCGAACCCTTCGCCGAGACCCAGTGGCAGGCGCTGGAGGGGCTGAAGGGCTGGGGCTTTGTGACGACGCCGGAATCGACGCGGGTCGAGGGCGGCGAAGGCCTGCTGGCCGCCTATGCCGCCTTGGAGAAGGCCCGGCCTGACCTTGGCTATGACATCGACGGCGTGGTCTACAAGGTCGATCGCCTGGACTGGCAGCAGCGCCTGGGGTTCGTCGCCCGCGCCCCGCGATGGGGCATCGCCCGCAAGTTTCCGGCCGAACAGGCCCGCACCGTGCTGGAGGACATCGACCTGCAGGTGGGTCGCACCGGGGCGGTGACGCCGGTCGCGCGGCTGAGGGCGGTGACGGTCGGCGGGGTCTCGGTGACCAACGCGACCCTGCACAACGCCGATGAGATCGCCCGCAAGGACCTGCGGATCGGCGATACGGTGATTATCCAGCGGGCGGGCGACGTGATCCCCCAGGTGGTGGCGGTCATACCCGAGGCCCGTCCGGCGGGGGCCGAGCCCTATGTCTTCCCGACCCATTGCCCCTGTCCGCTGAAGACGCCTCTGGCGCGGGAGACGACCTTGGGCGGGGCCGAGACGGTGGTGCGGCGCTGCACCGGCGAACTGGCCTGTCCCTTCCAGCGGATCGAGCATCTCAAGCATTTCGTCTCCCGCCGCGCTTTCGACATCGAGGGGCTGGGGGAAAAGCAGCTGCAGGGCTTCTATGACGACGGCCTGATCCGTGAGCCGGCCGACATCTTCACCCTGCAGGCGCGGGACCAAGCCTCGCTCAAGAAGCTGAAGGATCGCGACCGGGCCGGCGAGACCAGCGTGGCCAACCTGTTCGCCGCCATCGAAAGCCGCCGCACCATTCCGCTGGACCGGTTCATCTATGGCCTGGGCATCCGCCACATTGGCGAGCAGACCGCTCTGGTGATCGCCCGGGGCTATGGCTCGGCCAGCGAGTTCCTGAGCGCCATGGACCGCGTGGCCGCCCGGGACGAGGAGGCCATCGCCGAACTGGACGCCCTGGACCAGATCGGCGGCGCGGTGATCGAGGCGGCCTCGGCCTTCTTCGCCGAGGACCACAATCGCGGCATGGTCCAGCGTCTGGTCGAGCAGCTGACCATCCAGGACGCCGAAAAGCCCAAGACCGACACGGCCGTGGCCGGCAAGACGGTGGTGTTCACCGGGGCGCTGGAACGAATGACGCGGGACGAGGCCAAGGCCCAGGCCGAGGCGCTGGGCGCCAAGGTCGCATCATCGGTGTCGAAGAAGACCGATCTGGTGGTCGCCGGGCCCGGCGCCGGGTCAAAGCTGAAGACCGCCACCGAACTGGGGATCGCGGTGATGACCGAGGAGGAATGGCTGGCGATGGTGGGTGGCTGACAGACGAACACTGTTCTCTGGACGGGGCGCCCGCGCCGTGCATACAATCTCAACGACAATTGAAAGGCGCGCGCGCCATCGTTGAATTGGGGCCCCTATGGCAAACGTGGTTCTGACGGATGGCCTTCGGGCTGAATACGAAAGACTGTTCGACAGCTGCGCGATCAGGCCGGAACGGCAAGGCCTGGTCGAGAGCCTCGTCAATCAGCTTGAGGGGCACCGGGGGCGCTATCAGGCGGTTGGCAATGGACTGGGCATTCCATGGGCCTTCATCGCCGTGGTCCACAACATGGAATCCAGCCAAAGCTTCAACGGGCACCTGCATAATGGCGATCCCCTGACCGCACGGACCCGGCAGGTCCCGGCAGGCCGGCCGAAATCCGGTTCGCCGCCCTTCACCTGGGAACAGAGCGCCGCTGACGCCCTGACGCTCAAGGGCCTGTCAGCCAGCACGGACTGGACGTTGGCCGGGCTGCTCTATCAGCTGGAGCGCTACAATGGATGGGGATACCGGACCTATCATCCCCACGTCCTGTCGCCCTATCTGTGGAGCTTCACCAACCACTACAGTTCCGGAAAATATGTCGCGGATGGGCGGTGGTCTGAAACGGCGGTGTCCAAGCAGTGTGGCGCGGTCGCCTTGCTTCGTCGCATGGCCGAGCGAGGTCTGACCACCTTTATCGATCAACAGGCCCCGGCCAACGCCACGCCGATGATCGCCCGGTATGTCACCGCCAAGCCGTCCGATCCCGGCCTGCTGGCCCGCGCCATGGCCCTGCAGACCTGGCTAAACACCCATCCCGGTATTTTTCTCAAGGTCGACGGGTTTGCGGGAAACAGGACTTCGGAGGCCTATCGGCTGGTGTCCGGCCATTATCTTCCCGGCGATCCGAGGGGCTAGCCTGACGCCTGGCCCTGCTTCCTGCCGCCCAGATCCGCCAGCGCCGAGAGGGCGACGACGACGAGGTAGACGATCAGGGCGGTCCGTCCATAGGCGGCGATGGGGCCGCTCGGCTCGGTCATGCTGGCGAAGATCTGCAGGCCGACCAGGAAGGTGATGAACAGGAGCGCCGGCCAGGCCGAACGGTCCCAGGCGCCGCGACTCCACAGCCAGGCGCCGCCGCCCAGGGCGATCAGCCCCATCTCCAGCATCGCCTCCTGCAGCGGGTAGTTCCACAGGCCAAGGCCGACCTTGTCGCCGCCGAACCACAGCTCCAGATCGGGTCGGTGCACCAGCCAGTCGAGCGCCCAGTGGGAGAAGACCACCAGCCCCACGGCGATCGCCGCCCGCATGGGCAGCTTTAGCAATATCCGGCAGAGCAGCAGGGCGGCCACCGACCAGGCGATCGCCGCCGGCAGGCTGTGGGTGAAGGGCATGTAGTAGAGGTCGAGCGGACTGCCCGGCAGGCTGGGGTCGAACCGCACCTTTTCGACGCCGGCCATCAACAGGGCCGACCAGCCGATGTCGACAAGCTGGGCGCCGGCGACCAGGGTCCAGAGCGGAGCGCGGGGCTCGATGGCCTTGGCGGCCAGGGCGGTGGCGTAGTGTCCGACGAACATGGCGGTCTCCCCCGAGACTTTTGGTCAGCTTGGCGCCGATAACACCGGTCTGGCAACCTTCTGTCGGCCGGGGGCTCAGGCGTCCGAGACCGGCGGTTTGGCCGCGGCCGCCGCCAGCTGGGCCGCGCGGGCGTCTTCCTCGGCGCCGCGCAACAGGTCGTCGGCGGCGTCGTTGTGATTGTCGACCGGCGGGGCCTCGTCCGGCTCGGCGGCCTTCTTCGGCGGCTTGAGGCCCAGGGCCTGGCGGGCGGCGTCGCCCTCCTGGTCGAACAGGGTGCGGACGCGCAGATCGCGCTGCGGGAAGGGAATTTCGAAGCCGCCGTTCCGCAGGGCGCCCTCGATGGCCCAGGTGTAGGCGGCATGGGCGGCGTTGGGACGCTTGACCGACTCCAGGGCCGGCCAGACGACCAGTTCGAACTTCAAGCCGGAGTCGCCAAAGCCGATCAGCCAGACCTGGCTCTTGCGCTGGGGCGTGTCGGGCTGGGTGAAGGGCACCTCGTGGGCGGCCTTGAGCACCGCGTCGCGCACCGCCTCCTTGTCCGAACCGTAGGCGACGGAAAACGGCACATGCATGCGGCGGGCGGTGTTCTGGTGGGTCCAGTTGATGACCGGCGCCTCGATCAGCTTGCTGTTGGGCACCAGGATGTCGATGTCGTCATTGTTGCGCAGGCGGGTGGCTCTTGGCCCGATCTCGGCGACCACGCCCCGCTCGCCGGTCTGCAGTTCCAGATAGTCGCCGATCTGCACCAGACGGTCGAACACCAGCAGCAGGCCGGAGATGAACTCCTTGACCACCCCCTGCAGGCCGAAGCCAAGACCGACGCCCAGGGCCCCGGCGAACAGGCTGAGGGACGAGAGGTCGAGGCCGATCGCCGAAAAACCCAGAAAGGCGCCGATGACGATCAGGCCGTAGGTGGACAGCTTTTCGACGATGTAGATGGTCGGCGCCGCCTGCGGGCGCTTGTCACGGATGCGGTGCAGCAGCCGGCCGGACCAGCGCGACGCCAGCCAGCCCAGCACGATCAGGACGACGCCGGTGACCAGGCCGCCGAGGGTCACGGTCGAGGCGCCCAGGGTAAGCAGCTTGAACCCGTCCAGGTTCATCAGTTCCCGGGGAATGAAGTCTGGGGTCATGTCGCGACTTTGGCCGCCCGGGGTTGCGACGGCAAGGTTCATCACCGGATCGCCGCCTTGGGCGTGACAACCCGCGCGAGGCTCGCTAGACCAAGGATCGGGGCGCTGAGCAGGAAAAACGGATTGGCGACCCACCGCCTTTGTCTTCTGATGCTTTTCACCGCCGGCCTCCTGGCGCCGGTGGCCGCCGCACGCGCCGAGGAGCCGAACGCGGCGGTGCAGGGGGTGCAGGACGAGGATCTGCGCGACCAGATCCGCGCCGCCATCGGCACGGCGGAACACGCCGCCACATCCCGCTTCGAGGCCCGGCGCCGGGGACGGGACGCGGCCGAGTCGGCCATCGCCGTGCTGCGCTCGGAGGGCTATTACGCCGGCGAGGCCCAGTCCGATCTTGCCGACCGGGAGGACGACGACAGCGAGGCGCCGCCTAGGGCGGTGGTCAAGGTCACGCCCGGCCCGCGGTTCCGCATCGCCCGGCCGTCGATCGACTGGGTGAACGATCCCCCTTCGCCGGAAGTGCAGGGCGCGGGCAGCCTGGCCATGGCGCTGCGGCGCGGCGCGCCGGGACGGGCCGAGGATGTGATCGCCGCCGAGGGGCGCATCCTGTCGGCGATCCAGCAGCGCGGCCATGCCGACGCCAAGGCGATGCCGAGGGAAGTCATCGTCGACCATGCCGACAAGACCGTGCGGCCGACCTTCCGCATCGACGCCGGACCCCTGGTGCGGCTGGATTCGGTGGTGCTCGACTACCAGGGCCGCACCCGGCCCGAATGGATCGCCCGGCTGACCCCGTGGAAGCCCGGGACCATCTATGCGCCCGACGAACTGGCCGAGCTGGAGCGGCGACTGCGGGAAACGGGGGCCTATGAGTCGGTGCAGGTGTCCCTGCAACCGGCCGACCAGCTGACCGAGGACGGCCTGAGGCCGGTCCTGCTGACCTTGCGCGACCGCCCGAGGCGCTCGCTGGAAGTCGGCGCCGGCTATTCGACCAGCGAGGGGGCGGGTCTGGATGTCACCACCACCCGCTACAACGGCTGGAGACGGGCCGACACCCGGGTCATCGCCCTGCGGCTGGCCGAGATCCAGCAGCGGCTGGACTATCGCGTCTCGCTGCCCCACTGGCGCAAGCCGCGCCAGACCCTGACGGTGACCGCCAGCGCATACAACGAACAGACCGACGCTTATGATCAGACGGGGGCCAGCCTGACCGCCGACGTGACGCGGCGCAGCGGCGTCAACGCCTATGTCACCTATGGCGCCGCGATCTCGGGCGGACGGGTCGCGGAGATTCTGACCATCGGCAACGTTGTGCTGCGCGGGGTCGACCGCAACCTGTTCGACATTTCGCTGCTGGGGGCCGTCGCGCTGGATCATTCCGATGATCCGCTGGATCCCAAGCGGGGTTGGCGGGTGGAAGCAAGGGCAGAGCCGATCGCCACCTTCGGCGACGCCCAGCTGGCCTATCTGAAGCTGCAGGGCCAGGGCAGCTATTACCTGCCCTTGATGGACGAGGATCGTCTGGTGCTCGCCACGCGGGTCAAGCTGGGGGTCATCGCCGGGGCCGATCCGGGCGATGTGCCGGCCGCCCGGCGCTTCTATTCCGGCGGCGGGGGATCGGTGCGCGGCTATGGCTATCAGGCGGTGGGGCCGCGCATCAGCTCGACCCCGCTGGGCGGCACCTCCCTGGCCGAAGGGTCCGTCGAGCTGCGCTACAACATCACCGAACGCTGGGGCGTGGTCGGCTTCGTCGACATCGGGGCCGTGGGCGCCGACAGCTTCCCCGCCGGGCGCGATTTCAGCGCCGGGGCCGGCATCGGCGTGCGCTACAACCTGGGCTTCGGCCCGATCCGCGCCGATATCGCCATCCCGCTGGATCCCCGCGACAATGATCCGGCCTTCCAGATCTACATCAGCATCGGTCAGGCGTTTTGAGCGGGCCCGAAGACAAACCCGAAACCGCGCCGGCCCCCGCCGATGGCAAGACGAGGGCGGCCCTGCGCCGTTGGCTGCCTCGCAACGCGGCCGGCTGGACGATTGCGATCTCGGTGATCGTGGTGGTGCTGGTGGGCGCCCTGTCTCTGGGCGTCCGCTACGGCATCAACACCGTTCCCGGCCTGGCTTTCGTCGAGGCCCAGGTCAATGGACTTAAGATCGGCCGCTATGGACGGCTGAAGATCGAGGGCGTCAGCGGCGACATCTGGCGCAACGTCTCCATACGCCGGCTGATCATCTACGACGAGAAGGGAACCTGGCTCGAGGGCCGGAACCTGACCATGCGGTGGCGGTATCTGGAGCTGTTCGCGCGACGGTTCCACGCCGACGCCATCAGCGCCGAAAACGTGACCGTGCTGCGCCAGCCTACCCTGACGCCGAAGGAGAAGTCCGGGGCCCTGCCGGTGACCGTTCTCATCGATGGACTGAAGGCGCGGATCGAGACGCGCGAGGCCTTCAGCCAGGTCGCCGGCGATTTCGATCTCGACGGTCGGCTGGCGATGCGCCGGAAGGGCGGGACCAGCGGACGCTTTGTCGCTGTCAGCAGGCTGCACCGGGGCGACTTTGCCGACGTCGACTTCGCCATCGGGGAGACCGACGCCCTGCTGGTCAACGCCAAGGCGGCTGAGGCGCGGGGCGGGGCCCTGGCCGGGGCGCTGGGCCTGCCCGCCGACCAGCCTTTCATGCTCGACGCCCAGGCGCGCGGCACGATGGGGGCGGGGCGTTTCAACCTCCTGATCGAGACCGGCGACAGCCAGCCGGCCAAGGCTGACGGCAGCTGGTCGGCGGCGGGGGGCAAGGCCAGCGGCTACGTGCGCCTCGACGCCTCGAAACTGACCCGCGACCTGGCGGGGATGCTGGGACCGCAGGTGAAGTTCGACATCGTCGGCAATCCGGCGAAGGGCGACCTCTACAACCTCGACGCCCGGCTCGAGACCGAGACCCTGTCCCTGGCCATCGTCGGCCCGGCCAATATCGGCAAGCAGTTCGCCGGCCCGGGTGGGGTGAAGGTGACCGCCTCAACGACTTCACTGGGGCGGCTGACGCAGGATGTGGTGACCGGACAGGCACGGTTCGACGGCAGGTTCGGCGGCGACCTGGGCAGCTTTACCCTCGCCGGCGATCTGCGGGGGACCGAGGTCTCGGTCGCCGACTATCGTCTGGCCTCGGTCGGCGGGCCGGCGTCGCTGACCCTCGCCAAGGGGGAACTGTCGCTCAACGCCAACCTGACGGGGGCGGGCGGCCAGGGTCAGGGCTATCTCGCCGCCCTGCTCGGACCTCGCCCCACGGCGCGGATGGAAGGCGCGCGCCTGAAGGACGGCCGGCTGCTGCTGCGGCAGGTGAAGGCCGACGGCGCCGGGCTGAAACTGGAGGCCAGCGGGTCCCGCGGCCTGCTGGGGGGGCTGTCTTTCAAGGGCACGGCGCAGGTCTCCAACTTCGGGGCGGTGAAACTGGGCGGACGCGGCGCGGTCAGCGGCTCCTGGTCGGCGGACCAGTCGGGACCGAACAAGCCCTGGAACTTCACCGTCGACGCCAGGGGCTCGAACCTGGCTCTGGGCTATGACGAGCTGGACAGGCTGCTGGGCGATGGTCCCCGGCTGCGGGCCCGGGCCAGCCTGCAGGGTGGGGCGGTCGATGTCGCCGAGGCCAAGCTCGACGCCGCCCACGCCAACGCCACCGGTTCGGGCCGGCTGGGCGCCAAGGGCGACCTGGGCTTCAAGCTGGCCTGGAACGCCGAGGGGCCTTTCCGGGTCGGGCCGGTGGAGGTAGCGGGCAAGGCCAAGGGCGGCGGGACGCTGGCCGGCACGCTGTCGGCGCCGAGGGCCGACCTGACCGCTCACTTCGACGAGATCGACATTCCCCGGCTGCCGCTGCGCAACGCCGATGCGACTCTGACCTTCATGCAACGGCCCGGCGGCGGCGACGGGGCCTTCGCCCTGACCGCCGAGAGCCCCTCGGGCCCGGCGCGGCTGAAGACCGATTTCGCCATCGCCGACAACGGGGTCGACCTGTCGGCGCTGGATCTGGATGCTGGGGGCGTCAAGGCCCAGGGGGCCGCGGCGCTGCGGCGCGGTCGCCCGTCCTCGGCCGACCTGACCCTGGCGGTCGGGCCGGGCGTGGTGCTGGACTCCGGGTCCCTGGCCGGTTCGGCGAAGATCACCGACGCGGCGGGCGGAACCCGCGCGGTGCTGAACCTCACCGCCGACAATGCCGTTTTCCGTGACGCCGGCGGCCTGTCGCTGGAGAAGGCGGTGATCACCGCGGACGGCCCGCTGAATCGCCTGCCGATGCGGATCAAGGCCAGCGGGGACTCGCCGGCGGGGCTGTACGACCTCGATCTCAACGGCGTGCTGACCGAGCTGGGCGGCGCCAATGGCGGCGAGGCCGGACGCTGGCAGGCGACCTTCGACGCCACGGGCAAGCTGGGGGCGGCGCAGATCCGCACGACCGAGACGGCGCGGCTGTCGGTCGGCGGCGGACTGACCGAGGCGAGGCTGCGACTGGCGACCAGCGCCGGCGGCAAGGGCGCCAATCCCGGCGCGGCCAGCCTGGACGTGCGGGTCGCCCGGGGCGACGCCACCATCGACGGTGATTTCAACGACCTGCCGCTGGCGGCGATCAACCAGGACCTGGCAGGCCGGTTCGACGCCGAGCTGCATCTGCGCGGCAAGGGCGAGAACCTGACCGGACAGCTGGACGCCAAGGTCCGCAATGTGCGGGCGCGGGGTTCGGCCAAGATGCTGACCCTCGACGGCGATGTGCAGGCCAGGCTCGACGACCGCTACATCACCGTCCTGGCCAAGGCCTCGAGCGCCCAGGGCCTGAAGGCCGACGGCAGCTTCGTCTTCCCGGCCGTGGCCTCGGCGGCGCCGCTGCACCTGGCCATCGATCGCAGCCGCCCGGTGCAGGGCAAGTTCAGCGCCGACGGCGAGATCAAGCCGCTGTGGGACCTGCTGCTGGGCGGCGATCGCTCGCTCAGCGGTCGGGTGCAGCTGAGCGGCAGCCTGGGCGGGACGCTCGCCGACCCCCGGCTGCTGGGCAAGGCCAGCCTCAGCGGCGGCGCCTTCGAGGATGGGCCGACGGGCCTGAAGCTGCGCAATGTCAGCCTGGCCGCCGCCTTCGCCGACAACGCCATCGACGTCAGCCAGTTCAGCGCCAACGACCCCGGCGGCGGCAAGGCCGAGGGCTCGGGCCGGATCAGCCTGCTGCGGGAGGGGACCAGCAGCTTCAAGCTCGACCTGACCCGCTTCCAGGTCATCGACAACGACATGGCCACGGTGCAGGCCAGCGGCCAGACCACGGTCAACCGCGCAGCCGACGGCAACGTGCGGCTGGAAGGCGCCCTGCGCATCGACCGGGCCGAGATCGCCGCCGAACCGCTGAGCCCCAGCGGGGCGACGCCGATGGACGTCATCGAGATCAACAAGCCGCAGACCGCCGCCAGCCGGCGTGCCGCGGCGGCCAAGGAGAAGGAGGCGGCGGGGCCCGCCGTGACCCTGGATGTCACCTTCAAGGCGGCGCGGGGCATCTTTGTCCGCGGCCGGGGTCTGGATGTGGAGCTGTCGCTGGACGCCCATGTCACCGGCACCAGCAACAACCCGGTGCTGACCGGCACGGCCAATGTGGTGCGCGGCGACTATGACTTCGCCGGCAAGCGGTTCGAGTTCGACGAGCGCGGTGAAATCCGCCTGTCGACCGACCCGGAGAAGATCCGGCTGAACCTGACCGCCACCCGCGAGGACCCCAGCCTGACCGCGGTGGTCAGGGTTCAGGGCACGGCCGCCAAGCCCGAGATCACCCTGACCTCGACTCCGGAGCTGCCGCAGGACGAGGTGCTCAGCCGGGTGCTGTTCGGATCATCGGCGGCGCAGCTGTCTCCCTTCGAGGCGGCGCAGCTGGCCTCGGCCCTGGCCAACCTGGCCGGCGGCGGCGGCTTCGACGTGATCGGCAACATCCGCCAGCTGGCGGGGCTGGACCGGCTGACGCTGGGCGGCACCGAACTGACCGGGGTGACCGTGGCCGGCGGCAAGTACCTGACCAACGACGTCTATCTGGAACTGATCGGCGGCGGCCGCGACGGCGGCGCGGTGCAGGTCGAATGGCGGGTGCGCAAGAACCTGTCGATCGTCTCCCGTGTCGGCGGCGCCGACAGCAAGATCTCGGTGCGCTGGCGGCGGGATTACTAGGGTTTTCCCGGTTTCCGCTTTCCCGGCGAAGGCCGGGATTCAGATTCATCCGCGGGGGTCGGGAATATGGTCCTGAACAGCCGGGGCCCAGATCCATGCATGGGACTTGGAGCACGGTCCTGAATGGCCGGTTCTTTGGCAACTGGGCCCCGGCCTTGGCTGGCGCCGCCCTTCGGGTCGCCGGGGAAGCGGGTGAGGGGTGCCGGGGTCTGACAGGCCCCGACCGGCCCTAGAACCGCGTCAGCTCGGTGAAGCCGCCGAAGATCATGCGTTCGGGATCGAAGGGGGCGGCGGTCTCGCAGTCCTGCATCCTTGGGTCCTGCATGACCCTGGCGTTGATTTCGTCGCGCTTTTCCCGGGATTCGTAGGTGATCCAGGAGAAGATGACGACCTCGTCGTCCCGGGCCTGAACCGCGCGGGGAAAGCTGGTCAGCTTGCCGTAGGGCACGTCCTCGGCGACGCATTCGACATAGGACAGGGCGCCAAACTCCATCCAGATCGACCCGGCGCGTTCGGTGAGCGCCTTGTAGGCGTCCAGCCTGTCCTTCGGGATCGCCAGCACAAATCCATCGACATAGGCCATGGGGTTTCCTCCGGTTGCCAGCCAAGGACGCGCGAGACGCGGTCGATCCTACAACAGGACTGGGCTCACCGCCTTCCTTGGGAAACGGATGACGTTGGCGAGGCGTCTGTTGGCCGTGAAGCAGGTCTTCCTATTCCCGCCTTCCCGGCGACCCGAAGGGCGGCGCCAGCCAATGCCGGGATCCAGTTTCACCCACGGGATAGGGAGCATGGTCCTGAAGGGCCGGTGCTCAGTCGGCTGGGCCCCGGCGTTCGCCGGGGAAGCGGAGGAAGCTGGCTTCAGGCGGCCTGTTCGGCGTCAGTGGGGCGGGGGGCGGTGCTGACGGCGGCGGAGACGTGGTCGATCAGGGCCTGCATCTCGACCGGCTTGGTGATGAAGACATCGACCCCGACCTCGGCCCACTGGCGGCGGTGCTCCGACATGGCGTTGGCGGTCAGGGCCAGGATGGGGGTGGCGACATTGGGGCCGTCGCCGGCGCGGATGCGGGCCGAGGCCTCGACCCCGCCCATCACCGGCATCTGCATGTCCATCAGGATGACGTCGTAGGGAGCCAGCAGGGCCATGGCCACGGCCTCGGCGCCGGTGCCGGCCACTGTGACCTCCGCGCCCAGGGGCTCCAGCATCAGCCGCACGATGCGCTGGTTGACCTCGTGATCCTCGGCCAGCAGCACCCGCACCGCGCCCTCGGCACGGCCCTCGGCGACGCGGTCGACGGCTCCGGCCGCTCCGGCGGCGGCCTCGGCCAGGACCAGGGGGATTTCCAGCCGGAAGGTCGAGCCAACGCCCAGCTGGCTGCGCACGGTCAGGGTGCCGCCCATCAGCTCGGCCAGGCGGCGGCTGATCGACAGGCCAAGGCCGGTGCCGCCATGGGCCCGGGTGACGCCGGTGCTGCCCTGTTCGAAGCTGGAGAACACCCGGGCGGCGGTCTCCTCGTCCATGCCGCTGCCGCTGTCCTCGACCTCGACCCAAAGGCGGGGGGCGGTCTCGCCATCGGCCTCGATGCAGCCGCCGCGCACGACGATGAAGCCGCGGCGGGTGAACTTGGTGGCGTTGGACAGCAGGTTGGAAATGATCTGCTGGAAGCGCAGGGGGTCGGTGATCACCCGGTCGGGCAGGTCGCCGGGCTCGAAGGCCAGGGTCACCCCGGCCGGGGTCTTGGCGCTCCACAGCCGGGTGGCCGCCTGCAGCTTTTCGACCAGATCGAAGGGGCCGGGATCGACCTCCAGCTTGCCGGACTCGATGCGCGACAGGTCGAGCACGTCGTTGAGCAGGCCCAGCAACACCTCCGAGGCGTTGGCCAGCATGGCGACATGGTCGGCCTGGTCGGGGGTTAGCTCGGTGCGCCGCAACAGGCTGCCGGCGGCGACCACGGCGTTCATCGGGGTGCGGATCTCGTGGCTGATGGTGGCCAGGAAGTCGCTCTTGGCGGCGTTGGCCTGCTGGGCCTGGTCCAGCGCCGCGGTCATCCTGGCGTTGGTCTCCTGGATGCGTTTGACCGCCAGCCAGGCGTGCAGCACGAACACCGCCCCGCCGCAGGAGATCAGCGCCATCTGGCCCAGGTCGACCCCGGGCGAGATCAACCCCAGGACCAGGGGCGCGCCGAGCAGATAGCCGATATGAGGCCCCAGCACCGGCTTCAGGCCCAGCGGCGTGGGGGCCATCTGCAGGGCGTTGTTGATGATCGAGCCGGTCATCGACAGGATGGCGAAGACCTTGCCGGCAGGGGAGCCCTGGAACCACAGATAGAGGGCCAGGCCCGAATAGAGGGCGGCGTTGGCCGCCATGCTGAACAGGAACAGGTTGCGCCGCATGCGGCTGATCGGGGCGGGCGTCGCGGCGCGCAGCGGCTCGGCCAGCAGGTGGTCGATCAACTGGCCGGCGGTGACGGCGGCGAACCAGATCAGCGGAACGAAGCCGCCGATGAGGAACCAGCTGATGGCCCCGATGAACAGGGCGAACCCGATCCGCGCCCGCAGGTCGCGCCCGCGATTGGCCGCCATGGCCCGCAGATCGGCTTCGTCACTGGCGCTGATGGTCGTCATGGAGAGCCCCCCTGAAGGAAAGCTCATAGCGGCGGCGACTTAAGGAGCGGTTGAAACGAAGAGCGGTGTTACGGGTGCAGGGGCGGGGGCCCCACCGCAGTCCTTCTCCCGGACCCGGGAGAAGGTGGCGCGAAGCGCCGGATGAGGACAGCGCCAGCCTTGGGCGATAGTCCTGAATCCCAACCTTCCAACCCCCGCGCCGCCCTCATCCGACCTGCGCGCGCGGCAGCGGGACCTGACGGCGGCGTGCTGGGCGCTGGGGAGTGTGGTGCGGTTGATGGTGCGGGGGTAGGGGGGCTGTTTCCCACGCGGAGGCTCAAATAGAGGCCATGGAAGGGCTCCTCCGCGCATCTTCAACTGCAACGCTAGATCATCTGCGGAGGTTTTCTTGCGCCGTATCCAGATCGACCCATTTGGCGTGACTTTCCCAATTGTCCCCGATGCTTTCTAGAAGAGAGGCTGTTCGGGGCCAGCGTTGAGCGGTCTTCGCCCAACCGTAGTAGGAAGCGGCAAGTTCACGTTCTTGATCGCCCCCGCTATCTGGGTTCCGCCAATGGACACCCCGCATATTGAACCGCTCTGTATTTATGCCGCGTTCAACATCGACCGCCTTCAATTCTTCGATTAGGTCGCGAACCGCCTCGTGTGGCCAGGCGCCATCGCTCCCAAGCGGTGCGTGGGCGAGCAAGTGGCCAATGTAGATGTCGGTGACCGTGGCCAACTTCGCCTGTGCGCCGAGATTTCTTGCGCGGAGAACCCACTCCCGAAGTTGCTCGAGATTCACTGCATCCCCGGCATGACCCGGCATGACCTTCAGCTGCGACAGAAGGCGATAGCTAGTCTCCGCCCGGGCTACCTCAGCCGCAGATGGAGGGGGCCTTTCCTTCTCACCCGCGTCGGACTCTTTGTCGTCATTGGGGACAAACACGTCGCGAATGAACATCAAGAAAATCTCTGGGTCTGAAGCCGCCATTTCATGAATGATCAACTTCTCGTCTTCGTGCTCAAGAAGTTTGAAATATGCGTATTCGCGCCTCGCAATATCAATTCTCGGAACTTCCGGATTATTTCGCAGGGCCTCAAAGGTTTGGCTGAAATGGTAGGTCAGCATTTGATGCGTGCGATCTGGGTGCGCGTTAAGTTCATCAATGCTGTCATCGAGCAGTTGCAGAAGTAATTCCGGTCGAACTTCCTTCAATTGGCTATAGATCGCTTCAATAGCCGCCGTAGGCCGACCAACTGAGCGGTAGTTGTCGATCAGTCGACTGGTAGTTGCCATGTCGCCTTTGAACGACCAAGACGATTTCTGGAGCCAGTACGCCGCGCGCACATCCTGCCCAAAGCGTTCCGCAAAGTCCCAAGTGTCTGGCTCGTCAGGCAGGCCCGAGAGGGCCGACGCAATAGCCTCAGCAGACCATTGTTGCGTCTTGGCAATTCCTGAGAACAGTTCCTTTGCTGCAGAATTTCTTGCAAAATAGCAGTTTAGGAGTGCTCGGGCGAATTGGAGTAGAGCTCCGTCGCTCGATGGAATAGTCGCAATCAAAAGTTCTTGGATTTCTCCATCGTTCTGAATGGCCGCGGAGGTCGCTTGTGCGACAGCCCAGGGCAACTTTGCGTTCCGCGCGAGCTCCAAGATCGAAGCGCGGCCCCCAGGGCCGTCCGCAATAGCCGCCACCGCGTCTTTTCGCGCTTTGGCGACCGCTTCTTCGTCACGCCGGTCTTTGCCAGGGATTTCTGGAAACCAGTCATCGAATAGCCACCGGACCTTTTCCAGCGGTTGGCTAGGTTCGTACCGTTCGACGAGATCGTCGATCGGTTTGAGCTCTTGTTCGGTGAGAGCCCATTTTGCGTCCGAAAAGCTCCTATGCCTGTGAAGAAAATCGCGGAGAGCCGTCCACAGGCCGATACGAGCGGGTTCGTCAGCCTGCTCTAAGAAATCGGAAATCCGCGCCGCTAGCTCAGATCGGCTGTCGGATGAGAAATGGTCGAACCGCCTGGCGAGGGTAGCAAGACGATTAGGATCATTGCCTGCTATCCGAATGGCACGACCAACGACTTCGTTCTGCATCGCCCACACTGCTGAATAAGTGAGGCGGCCTTGAGATGTGCCGACATCCCGAAATTTTGGCCTAGACGTAGGGGACGAGACATCGCGTTGACTGGGTAAGATTTTAGTTAGCAGCTCCCAGCCGATACTTGGTTCAGAAGCAAGAATTTCGTCCAGCGCTGCCAGTCGCGCTTCGGGGCCAGCCATCGTTTGCGGCATCCACGGCAGAAATATCTCGCGCAAACTGCCGATCGGACGGTTCCCAAGATCGCCGCCCGGATCGATACGCGCCAATCCGGCTAGCACCAGGGTGACACGTCGAAAATACCGCGGGTCCCAAGCTAGCGTCTCCAACGCGAACAGCAGTCCAGTGTGTGGGCTGGAGGGCCCAAATATCCCCTGGTTGCGGTCCTTGAAAATTCCCGAAAGCATCGCCTCATCGCCCTCGAGCATCTTCTCGAGGGCCTTAAGCAAAGGGTCGGGTGCCGCCTCCATCAAGACCGGCAGTTGCCCTCGCAAACTCTCGATCAACCGATGGTCAGCGGCCAGCCCCGGCAGTTTTTCAACGATGCGGTTGACCCAATCTTGAGGGCTGCCAGCCTCCATGACGACGCCAGCTTGCTCATGGAGAACCGCCAATACGAGCAGAGTGTTGGCGATGCCATCCCGCAGCCATGAACTGAATTGGGCTAGGCGCTCGCTTTCCCGCTCGTACGGCGCGTCCGGGTCCGGCACAGGATTGGGTTCCGAGAATACGAGAGTCGCTGCCTGCTCCAATCTCGCGAAATCCGTCTCAGTAAGCAGGTGTCCCAAGTGAATGAAGGCATCCACCGGCGCGCGCATGGTCCAGACGGTCCCCGCCTGGTCGATTGGTGGGTCTTGCAGGCGCTTCAGTGGTAGCAAGTCGCGCTCTATCGCGACATGATCCTTCGCCCCTCCGGTCAATAGTTGGAGGATGTCGCGATCGGGGGTGTTTCGTGTGTCCCAAGCCCCCGCGAGCATAGGCGCGATCAGCACTTCTGCCTTGTGAACCCATGCAGGAAGCTCAACATTTCCAGCAGGAATCTGGCGCCCAAGAATGGTAACGCTGCGACCAGATGTTCGGGCCAACTCCGTCGCTTTGACCTCGTCAAACCCCATCGTTTGGATCGCCTTCCCAAAGGTGAAGGTATCCGGCCGATTGAGCGCTTGGTGGTCACGCTTCGGCGTGTCGGCCCCAGCGGAGATCAGCGTAGTGCCCTTGGACGCAAGCAGCCCCGAAAGCTGGTTGGCTTGCGCGCGGGGAAAAAAGATCGACGAGCTCCGTGAGGCGAGCAGGCGACCCGCCTCCTCCGTGTCCAATATAATCGTCCGAGATTCCAAGAACAGGCGCGTTTCCGGATCGGCGTTCCGAATTGCCGCGATTGCGAACGCAATCACTTCTTCTGGCGAATCTGCAGCGTAGCGCAGCGTCGCATCGGTCGTAAGGAGTTGTGAAATTAGTTCTTCAGCTTGCTTCGAGCGCGACGCCAGAAGTACTTCCTCGGCTAGGCGGGGAGAGAATTTAGCCGAGTACTCATCCCAGAATTCATCAGCGCTGCGGGCGCCGTACTTCGGGACCAACTGAAGCTCAGAACGCGCATATCGGGCAGCTACCGCCGGCCTCTCCATCAACCACGACGCAAGCTGAACGCCATCGATGTATCGTATGTCCTTCCAGCCGGAGCGGAGGGCCGATTGTTCGGTGATCCAGTCCGGCAGCTTCTTGAACTGATTGTCCCAAGTCCACGGAGTGACGAACACAAATGTTGTGTTCGCACGCTGCGCCGCATCCAGTTCGGTGGTTCTCTTCTTAAGGTCGGTTTCAGCCTTCTTTTGCGCCTTTTCGGAAACACCAAACTCCCAAACGGACTCGCCGTCTGGAACGAACGGGGGTGACCCGACAGCGGACAGCCAGCCGTCGAAGCCTCGGACCTGTCCTTTGTTGCCGGATGGAAACCGAAAGGAGCTGACGCTAGGTGCTGTTGCGCGGATCAGGTCGCTAATCAGTGCGGGAAATTCGACTCGCGCGGAAAGTCGATGTTTGGCCCAGTTCTCGAGGTCTGAGGGGTCTATCCACTTCAAAGTGTGAGCCTCGTTTCTTCAGATCGTTCTCGGTGGCGTGCAACGGGAAGTAGGGGCGATATCCCTCTCATGCAATGTTTGAGGCTCTTTCCCGCGTGTCATCCCTCCGCTAACACTGCTCCCCACACCGCGCCGCCCGTCTTGCGCCATTCCGGGCGGTGTTTCGTAATCCTTTCCCGCGTCGACGCTCCGCCTGGGGCATGGGTCCGTGGGGCAATGGCGTGGGTGTCTGGTTCAGAGAGGCCATTGCATGCAGGTGACGCCACAGGAGCGTATCGTTCTGGACTCCATCGCCGAGCGCGGCGACGAGATCGTCTCTCGGGCGGTGGGCTGGTGCGGGGCCAATAGCGGGAGCCGGAACCTGGAGGGACTTCAAGCGGCGCTGGGTCTGTTGACCGGGGTGTGGGGCGATGCCTTGCCCGGGGCGGTGCTCAGCCATGAGGCGCTGGCGCCGACCATCGAGATCGCCGCCGACGGGCGGGAGATGGAGCACAGCCCGCCGCCGTCGCTGCTGCTGACCATGCGGCCCGAGGCGCCGGTGCAGGTGGTGCTTACTGGTCATTACGACACCGTCTTCCCCGCCTCCAGCCCGTTCCAGAGCGTGGTCGCCCGCGCCGACGGGGCGCTGAACGGGCCGGGGATCGCCGACATGAAGGGCGGCATCTCGGTGATGCTGGCGGCGCTGGAAGGGTTCGAGCGGTTCGAGGGGCGCGAGGCGGTGGGCTGGCGGGTGCTGCTGAGCCCCGATGAGGAGATCGGCTCGCTGGGCAGCGGGGCGGTGCTGAGCCGCATCGGGCGGCTGGGCCATGTGGGGATGACCTATGAGCCGGCCCTGGCCGACGGGACGCTGGCCGGGGCGCGCAAGGGCAGCGGCAATTTCCATGTGAAGATCACCGGCCGGTCGGCTCACGCCGGGCGGGCCTTCGCCGAGGGGCGCAACGCCATCACCGCCGCGGCGCGGATCGCCGGCGAGCTGGACGCCCTGAACGGCCAGCGCGAGGGGGTGACGGTGAATGTGGCGCGGATCGACGGCGGCTCGGCCCTGAACGTGGTGCCGGACGTGGCGGTGGTGCGGTTCAACGTCCGCTATCCCGACGCCGAGGGGGCGAAGTGGCTGGAAGGCGGGGTCGAGCGGGCCTGCGGCTGCGCGGCCAACACCCTGTCGGGGCGCGATGGTCTGGGGATCAGCCTGCACGGCGGGCTGACGCGGCCGGCCAAGCCGTTCAACGCGGCGCAGACGGCGCTGTTCGGCAAGCTGAAGGAGGTCGGCGGCCTGCTGGGCCAGGAGATCGCCTGGTCGCCGTCCGGCGGGGTGTGCGAGGGCAACAACCTGTTCGCGGCGGGCCTGCCGGGGGTGGATACCCTGGGCGTACGCGGCGGGGACATCCACAGCGAGGCGGAGTTCGCCTGGCCGGACAGCTTTGCCGAGCGGGCGCAGCTGTCGGCGCTGATGCTGATGAAGATGGCGAGCGGGGAAGTGGACGCGCGAGGGATTCGGGGGTTGATGGACTAGGTTTCCTTCTCCCCTTGGGGGAGAAGGTGGGCCCGAAGGGCTCGGATGAGGGGTTGATGACCGGGGCCGCCGACATGACTGGTGGGGTTCTCAATCCCTGTCCGCCGGTGTGACCCCTCATCCGGCGCTGCGCGCCACCTTCTCCCGCAGGGGGGGAAGGGACCCTGGCGGCGGCTTCGCGGCTGGTGCGCTGCATCCCTGGGTCCCGGATCGCGCAAGGCGCGTCCGGGATGACGGGAAGGGGGGAGACCCCTCATCCGGCGCTGCGCGCCACCTTCTCCCGCAGGGGGAGAAGGAACCCTGGCGGCGGCTTCGACTTTGGGCGCCCGTCGGGGTAGTTAGAGGAAGAAAATTGCTGGAGAGTCGCGCGGGCGGGGCCGGTGCGACCCCTCATCCGGCCCTTTGGGCCACCTTCTCCCGCAAGGGGAGAAGGGACAGGTAAGCGAAAGAAGATCTGCATGTTCGTCGTCCGCCCCGCGGGGCCTGCTGATTTCGACACCCTGATGGAGCTGGCCGTGCTTTCGGGGCGGGGGTTCACCAGCCTGCCCGAGGACGAGACGACCCTGCGCGACCGGCTGGCGCTGTCGGCCCAGAGCTTCGCCGGGGAAGTGGCGCCGCCGGAGGCCTGGTACACCATCATGCTGGAGGACACCGCCGACGGGACCGTGGCCGGAGTGGCCGGGGTCAAGGCCGGGGTGGGGCTGAAGCGGCCGCATTTCTCGCTGCGGGTGGTGACCCTGGCCCAGTCGAGCCCGACGCTGGACCTGCGGTTCGATCACCAGGCGCTGGTGATGGTCAATGAATGCGCCGGCTGGTCGGAGGTCGGCAGCCTGTTCCTGCGGCCGGAGAAGCGAAAGGGCGGGGCCGGGCGGCTGCTGGCCCAGTCGCGCTACATGCTGATCGGCATCGAGCCGGAGCGGTTCGCCGAAATGGTGCTGGCCGAGCTGCGCGGTTATTTCGACGACGAGGGCAACTGTCCGTTCTGGGACCATGTGGCCAGCCGCTTCTTCCCGCTGGCCTTCGACGAGGCGGACATGATGAGCGCCTCGACCAACGGCCAGTTCATCCTCGATCTTGCGCCGCGCCATCCGATCTATGTCAGCCTGCTGCGGCAGGAGGCGCGGGAGGTGATCGGAAAGGTGCACCGCGAGGGCGAGGCGGCGCGGGCCATGCTGGAGCGGGAAGGCTTCCGCTTTCAGGGGCTGATCGATCTGTTCGACGCCGGGCCGACGGTCAGCTGTCACCGCGACGACATCAAGACGGTGAAGGAGGCGCAACGGCTGGCGCTGGAGATCGACAGCGCGGCCGATGACGAGGAGGCCTTCGGCGAGGAGGCCCTGGTCTCGACCACCGCCATCGGCGGGTTCCGGGCGGTGCGGGCGCCGGTGATGATCAAGGGCGGCCGGGCGGTGATGGGCGCGGCGGCGGCCGAAGCGCTGAAACTGAACGCCGGCGAGGCGGTGAGGGTGAAGACGTGAGCAAGGGCAACTTCATCGGCGGGGCCTGGAGCGCCCGCCTGGGCGAGGCGATGAGCTCGATCGATCCGGCGACCGGCGAGGTCGTCTGGCAGGGCGCGGCGGCGGCCCCCGAGGAGGTCGCCGCGGCGGTGGCGGCGGCGCGGGCGGCCTTCCACCCCTGGGCCGATCTGTCCCGGGAAGAGCGGGTGGCGGCGATGCGGCGCTATCAGGCGGCCCTGACCGAGCGGAAGGGCGCCATCGCCGAGGCCATCAGCCTCGAGACCGGCAAGGCGCTGTGGGAATCCACCGCCGAGGCCGGATCGATGATCGCCAAGGTCGACGCCTCGATCGCTGCCTATGACGAGCGGACGGGGGTCAAGGAGACGGCGACCGGGTTTGGCCGGGCGGTGCTGCGTCACCGGCCGCATGGGGTGATGGCGGTGCTGGGGCCGTTCAACTTCCCCGGCCACCTGCCCAACGGCCATATCGTGCCGGCCCTGCTGGCCGGGGACACGGTGGTCTACAAGCCGAGCGAGGAGACGCCGTGGACCGGCGAGCTGCACGCCCAGGCGCTGGAGGCGGCGGACCTGCCGCCCGGGGTGTTCAACCTGGTGCAGGGCGGGCGCGACACCGGCGCGGCGCTGATCGACCAGCCCATCGACGGGCTGCTGTTCACCGGATCGGCGGCGGCGGGCGGCTATTTCCGGCGCCACTTCGCCGACCGGCCGCATGTGATCCTGGCGCTGGAGCTGGGCGGCAACAATCCGCTGGTGGTCTGGGACGCGGTCGATCCGGAGGCGGCGGCGGCCATCGTCGTGCAGTCGGCCTTCATCACTACCGGCCAGCGGTGCAGCTGCGCCCGGCGGCTGATCCTGCCCGAGGGGCAGGCGGGCGACCGGGTGATCGAGGCGCTGGTCGGTCTGACCGACCGGCTGGTCATCGGACCGTGGAACGGGGCCGACGAGCCCTTCATGGGTCCGCTGATCAACGCCAGGGGCGCCGATGCGGCGCGCAAGGCGGCGATGGCCCTGGGCGGCGAGGCGATCCGGACGCCCGGCAAGATCGCGGGCCTGAGCGACGCCTTCATCACGCCGGGGATCATCGATGTCGGCCATCACGAGACGCCGGACGAGGAAATCTTCGCCCCTATCGTCCAGGTGCGCCGGGCGGCGACCTTCGACGGGGCCATCGCCCTGGCCAACCACACCCGCTATGGCCTGTCAGCCGGTCTGGTGACCGACGACCTGACCCTGTGGGACCACTTCGGCAAGCGCATCCGGGCCGGCGTGGTCAACCTCAACCGCCCCACCACCGGCGCGGCGGGCACGGCGCCCTTCGGCGGCCTTGGCGACAGCGGCAACCACCGCCCCAGCGCCTATTATGCCGCCGACTACTGCGCCTATCCGGTCGCCAGCTTTGAGGCCGACCGGGTGGTCTCGACCGTGAGCGAGATGAAGGGGCTGAAGGCGTGATCCTCCTCCGACCCGCAGGGGCGGGGGAGGGGGACCGCTCGCGAAGCGAGGGGTGGAGGGGGCAGCGCCGGTGCCGGACGGATGCCCCGAACGCCGTCGCCGGCGTCCGCGCCAGAACGATTTTACTCCTGACAGACCCGCGCCGCCCCCTCCACCCCGCGCGTATCCGCGCGCGGTCCCCCTCCCCCACACTACGCGTGGAGGAGGAAGGATGACCCCCGCTATTGAGGCCAACTGCGACGGGCTGGTCGGGCCGACGCACAGTTTCGCCGGGCTGGCGCCGGGCAACCTGGCCAGCGAAATCCACAAGGGCGAGGCCTCCGATCCGCGCGCGGCGGTGATCGAGGGGCTCTCCAAGATGCGGCGGCTGCATGACCTGGGGCTGCCGCAGTTCGTGCTGCCGCCGCAGGAGCGGCCGGATGTCGGCTTTCTGCGCGGGCTGGGCTTTGGCGGACCGGATGCGGCGGTGATCGAGGCGGCCGCGCGGACGGCGCCGGAACTGCTCAATACCGCCTGCTCGGCCAGCGCCATGTGGGCGGCCAACGCCGCCACCGTGACCCCCAGCGCCGACGCCGCCGACGGCCGGGTGCATTTCACCCCGGCCAATCTCCTGACCAATCTGCACCGCAGCCTGGAAGGGCCGCAGACCACGCGCTCGCTGCGGCGACTGTTCGCCGACGAGACCCGGTTCGCCGTTCACGGGCCGCTGCCGGCCCAGCCGCACTTCGCCGACGAGGGCGCGGCCAACCATGTGAGGCTATGCGCCGATCACGGGGAGGCGGGGGTCAATCTGTTCGTCTACGGCCGCGACGCCTGGGAGCCCTGGTCGGGACGCTATCCGGCCCGCCAGACCCTGCAGGCCTTCGAGGCGGTGCAGCGGCGCCATGGCGCCGGCGGGGCGGTGTTCGCCCGCCAGGCCCGGGCGGCCATCGAGGCAGGGGTGTTCCACAACGACGTGGTCTGCGTGGGCGCCCGGCAGTGCCTGTTCTTCCACGAGGCGGCCTTCGAGGACCGGACCGGCATGGAGGCGGCGGTAAGGGCCGCGGCCCGTGATCATGGCGGGGGCTTCGAGCCGGTGTTCGTCGAGATCGCCGAGGCCGACCTGCCGCTGGCCGAGGCGGTGAAGAGCTATCTGTTCAACTCGATGCTGGTGTCTCTGCCCGGCGAGGACCGTCTGACCCTGATCGCCCCGATGGAGACGGCCGAGACGCCGCGCGCCCATGCGGCGGCGCAGGGGCTGGTCGCCGGCAACGGGCCGATCGGACGGGTGGAATACGTCGATGTCCGCCAGTCGATGCGCAATGGCGGCGGACCGGCCTGCCTGCGGCTGCGGGTGGTTCTGACCGATGAGGAACTGGCGGCCGCCAACCCGGGCCAGCGGTTTGATCCAGGCCTGCAGGACCGGCTGGAGGCCTGGGCCGAGGCGCGGTATCGCGACCGCCTGCTGCCGGCCGATCTCGCCGATCCGATGCTGCTGGTCGAGAGCCGGACGGCGCTTGACGAGCTGACGCAGATCCTCGATCTGGGCGGGGACTTCTATCCGTTTCAGCGGTAGCGCCGCATCGGGTTTGCGTGCTTCGACACGCCGTCTGCGACGGCTACTCAGCATGACGCCTTATGTAGAGCTCACCTATTCCGTCATGCTGAGTAGCCCCGCCTCGCGGGGCGTGTCGAAGCACGCAACCTCTCAACCCCCCCGCAGCCGCGCCAGGGCCTCGGGAAACCGCCGCGACAGGGGGGCCTTCACGCCGCCAAGGGTGACCGCATAGTCGCCTGACCCTTCCGGCGTAAGTTCTGTTACGCGCCCGGCGTTGACCAGCCAGGAGCGGTGGGTGCGCACAAGGCCGTGGTCGCCAAGCTGATCTTCGAGGCTCGCCAGGGAAACCCGCATCAGCGGTTTGCGGCCATCGGCCAGATGAAACTCGGCATAGTTGCCGGCCGAGGAGATGGCGAGAATGTCGGTGACACTGGTCCGGACCAGCCTTGCGCCGTCGCGGATGTCGAAGGTGGTCGGTTCTCCCGGCGCCGATGGGCGCGCCGACGGCGGCGAGGCGCCGGCAATGATCCGCTCGCGCAGCAGCCAGAAGCAAAGCAGCACGATGACGTAGTAGAAGGCGTCCTTGCGGAACTCGTAGGGGAACCGCTCGACCCAGGATCCAAAATCGTAGGTTTCGCCTACCAGGCCGAAGGCGATCTTGCGCAGCAGGACGAAGCCGGAGACGTGCAGCAGCGAGAAGGCGCAGAGCACCAGGGCATGGACGCCCAGCGTGCGCCACAGTGGGCGGCGATTGAGCGGCAGGCGGCGCAGGGCCATCCAGGGCAGCCAGATCAGGGCCAGGCCCGCGACGGCGCTCGTCGCCTCGTAGAGGATCACTGGCGCCCGCTCGATATCGGGGGCGTCCTGGAAGGTCGTCAGGGTGTTGATCACATTGAGGGTGATGATGAACAGCGCCGCCCCGCCGATGCAGATCAGCGTCGCCCGGCGCTCTGCCGCTTTCGTCCCGTCTGAATCGCCGCTCGTCACAGGAGCGCTCCGTTCGTCCCTGAGCGGCCGCCGGGAAGCCCCGCGGGGTTTCGCCACGGGTCGGTCTCGCGCCATCCCGTCAGGCCATTACGCAGCTTGCCTGGAGTCATGCCGTGAATTCAGACCTCTCCGACCGCACCGCCTTGCGCCGCCATGATCTCGACTGGATCCGCGTCGGCGCCTTCGGCCTGCTGATCCTCTATCATGTCGGGATGTTTTACGTGCCCTGGGACTGGCATGTGAAGTCTCCTCATCCGGTCGAATGGCTGGAGCCGGTGATGATGCTGACCAACCCCTGGCGGCTGACCCTGCTGTTCCTGGTCAGCGGCGCGGCGACGCGGTTCATGGCCGAAAAAATGAGCCCGGCGACCCTGACGGGGATGCGCACCGCACGGCTGCTGCCGCCGCTGCTGTTCGCCATGTTCGTGATCGTTCCGCCGCAGTCCTATTTCCAGGTGGTCGAGGCCCTGCCGGGGCAGGCCGGCGACTATCTGCACTTCTGGGGACGCTACGCGACCGCGTCCGGCCACTGGTGCAAGGACGGTGAATGCCTGACTACCCCGACCTGGAACCACATGTGGTTCGTCGCCTATCTGTTTGTCTACACGCTGGTTCTGGCCTCGCTGCTGGGCGCGGCGCCGCGCCTGATGAAGCGCGCCGAGGCGGCCCTCGAACGGTTGCCGACCTGGGCGCTGCTGGCGGCGCCGATCGTCTTCCTGGCCCTGATCCGCGTCGGCATGCTGTCGGCCTTTCCCGAGACGCACGCCCTGTTCAACGACTGGTACAATCACGCCCTGTCGTTCAGCGCCTTCCTGTTCGGTTTTCTCACCGCGCGGTCCGAACGCGTGAAGCAGGCCTTCATCGCCCTGCGCTGGCCGGCCCTGGCCCTGGCCGTGCTGGGATGGGCCGGCTGGGCCGGCTATGCCTGGATCTGGCGGGCGGACGGGGCGGTTCCGCCGGAAGCGCTGCGGCTGACCATGCGCGCGGTCTATGCCGTCGACCAGTGGGGCGCCATCGCCGCCGTCCTGGGGTTCGGCGCGCGCCATCTGACCCGGGGCGGGCCGGTTCTGACCTGGCTGACCCTGGCGGTGTTTCCCTTCTACATCGTCCACCAGACGATCATCGTCGTGGCCGGCCACACCCTGGCGAAGCTGGGCCTCTGGCAGCCGCTGGAGGCGGCGATCCTGATCGGGGTCACCGTGGCCGGATGCCTGCTGACCTATGTGGTCGTCAGCCGGGTCGGGTTCCTGCGTCCGCTGTTCGGGTTGAAGCTTCAGACGCGATCGGCCGCGGCAAGCCGTCCGCCTGCGCTGGCATAGCGCTGGGACCCTCTGGTGAAGACGCGGTCCTCAGCGAGGATCGCGTCGATCGGAACGTCCTCGGCGCTCTCGACGGCGGCGTAGATCGGGCCGAAGTCCTGAAGCGTGGCGTCGAGCAGCGCCTGCAGCGAGGGGATGACGAAATAGACCTGCTGGAAATCGTCGATCCGGTAGGGGGTGCGCATGGTGCGAACCAGATCAAAACCGATGCGGTTGGGGGAGGGATCGTCCAGGGCGAAGATCGATTCGGTGCGGGACGAGACAATGCCGGCGCCGTAGATTCGCAGGCCCTTGGGTGTCTCCAGCAGGCCGAACTCGACCGTGTACCAGTAGAGGCGGGCCAGATTGTGCAGCCGGCCCATCCCCAGGGCCCGTTGGCCGCCCTTGCCATAGGCCTCCATGTAGTCGGCGAAGACCGGGTCGGTGAGCATCGGCACATGGCCGAAGACATCGTGGAAGATGTCCGGCTCCTGCAGATAGTCGAGCTGGTCTGGCCGGCGGATGAACTGGCCCGCGGGGAAGCGGCGATTGGCCAGATGGTCGAAGAAGACGTCGTCGGGCACCAGGCCGGGCACGGCCACCACGCTCCAGCCGGTCAGACGCTGCAGCTCGACATTGATGACCTCGAAATCGGGGATGCCGCCACGGTGCAGATTGAGGGCCTCCATGCCGTGCAGGAACTCGTCGCAGGCATAGCCCGGCAACAGGCCGGCCTGGCGTTCATAGAGGGTGTCCCAGGTCGCGTGGTCCTCGGCCGTATAGGCCGACCAGCCCTGATCGATTGTCCAGTCGGCCCGCGCGCCCGGAGGCGGGGCCTGATTAAAACCATCGGCGCTCATGATGAGAAGGCTACGTCGGGCCGCGGGGAAAGTTCCGCCGGAAATGGCCCGGAATGGCGGGTCGGGCGGAAAGATGTTGCGTAGAGGCCGCCCTCGGTCCGCGTCATTCCGGCGGGCGCCGCCCTCAGTGGGCGACCCGCGGGCGCATGTTGTAGTGGCCGTCCTGGAAGCCTTCGAAGATCAGCGCCGTGTGCGGGTGACCGACCGGCTCGCCGGTGTCGTCAGGCAGCAGGTTCTGCTCGGACACATAGGCGACGTAGGTGTTCTGATCGTTCTCGGCCAACAGGTGATAAAAGGGCTGGTCCTTTCGGGGTCGGATGTTCTCGGGAATGGAATTCCACCATTCCTCGGTATTGGCGAAGGTCGGATCGACGTCAAAGATCACGCCCCGGAAGGGGAAGATCCGGTGCCGAACCACCTGTCCAATCGCGAATTTGGCGAGTCGAGTGTCCATAGCCTCAAGAGTTTACGCATCACGCCTGACTGAAACCTGAACGTAGTGATCCGCCGTTGACTGACAACCCCGCCCTTCCTTTGGCGGGAAGCGTGGGCTGGAGCCGGGCGCGATTTGAAGTGATCAAACCGCGCCGCTCCAGGGCGTTCCGGGCGCGCGTTTTTGTCCGATTACCGGTTCCCACCCATCGGAACGCGCACTAGGGTTGCCTTGAAACCGGGCGCCGATCCACGGCGTTCGCGCAGACAGGTGACAACCATGTCGGAGGCGCCACGCGCCCGTGGCCGACCCGAATCCGGGTCGCGCGGGCCAGGCGGGCCACCGTGTTACGCGGCGCTCGACCTGGGCACGAACAACTGCCGCCTTCTGGTGGCGACGCCGACCCCCGGCGGCTTCCGGGTGGTCGAGGCCTATTCACGAATCGTCCGGCTGGGCGAGGGCCTGACCCAGACGGGCCGGCTCTCCGACGCCGCCATGGAGCGCGCCATGGCGGCCCTGGCGGTCTGCGCCGAGAAGGTGCGGCGGCGCAAATGCGTGCGCTTCCGCGCCATCGCCACCCAGGCCTGTCGGGGCGCCGAGAACGGCCAGCGGTTCATCGACCGCGTCGCCGAGGAGACCGGACTCCGGCTGCAGATCATCACCCCCAAGGAAGAAGCCCAGCTGTCGGTGGCCGGTTGCGTCAACCTGCTGGACCGGCAGGCCGAGGCCGCCCTGGTGGTCGATGTCGGCGGCGGTTCGACGGAGCTGTCGTGGGTCGATCTGAAGGGGAGCGGGCTCGATGCGCGGCCGCGCCAGTTCGCGCCCTGGCGATTGCCGATCAAGGCCTGGCTCTCGGTGCCGATCGGCGTGGTCACCCTGGCCGAGCGGTTTCCCGAAGGCGAGAGGGCGCCGGACGGCTG
Source organism: Caulobacter sp. (assembly GCA_019636175.1). Taxonomy (GTDB): domain Bacteria; phylum Pseudomonadota; class Alphaproteobacteria; order Caulobacterales; family Caulobacteraceae; genus Caulobacter. Next base: position 50,694 of record JAHBYC010000018.1, read on the forward strand.
GTACCGCTCGATGGTCGAGGCGGTGAAGGAGGTCATCGCCGCCTTCCCGCACGCCGAGCCGATGCGCGAGACCTTCCAGGCCGACCGCGCCCATATGGTCGGCACCAGCGGCGCGATCACCAGCCTGGCCGGGCTGCATCTGGATCTGCCGCGCTATGACCGAAATCGCGTGGACGGCATGTGGATGACCCGCGACCAGTGCGAGGCCGCCGCCGATCGCCTGATTCAGCTGACCCCGGCGGAGCGGGCCGCCCAGGCCTGCATCGGTCCCGATCGCGCGGATCTGGTCCTGGCCGGGGCCGCCATCCTGCAGGCGGTGCAGGAAGTTTGGCCCTGCTCGCGCGTGCGGGTCGCCGACCGGGGTCTGCGCGAGGGCATCCTGCTCAGCCTGATGAGCGAACAGAAGCCGCGTCGCCGCCGCCGTGGCGGTCGGGGCCGGCGACCTGTAGAAGCCGCCTCATGAGCGATGAAGAACCGCCCCCCCGCCGCCGCATGGTGCGCCCGCCCTCCGGCGGCCTGGAGGCCGGCCGCCACAAGCCCGCGCGCCTGAAGACCGCCTACAAGCGCACCCCCAGCCAGCAGGCCTGGCTGGAGCGGCAGATCAACGATCCGTTCGCGGCCGAGGCGCGCGCCAAGGGCTATCGCAGCCGGGCGGCGTTCAAGCTGACCGGGATCGATGATCGGCTGGGGATTCTGAAGAAGGGTGTGAAGGTCATCGACCTGGGCTGTGCGCCGGGCGGCTGGGTGCAGGTGGCGCTGGAGCGTGGGGCCGGCAGGGTGGTGGGCGTGGACCTGCTGCATGTCGATCCACTGCCGCCCGCTGAATTGATCCAGATGGATTTCACCGATCCGGCATGTCCGTCCAGGCTGATGGAGCTTCTCGGTGGTCAGCCGGACATCGTGCTGTCGGACATGGCGCCCAACACCGTGGGTCACCGGGAGACCGACCACCTGCGCATCGTCGGGCTGATCGAGATGGCGGCGGACTTCGCCATAGAGGTGTTGAAGCCTGGCGGCTCCTTCATCGCCAAGGCCTTTCAGGGCGGCGAGACGGCGGAGGTCATCGCCCGGCTCAAGAAGCATTTCGACAAGGTGCAGCACATCAAGCCCCGCGCCAGCCGGACCGACAGCTCTGAGGTCTTCCTGGCGGCGACGGGGTTCAAGGGCTGAAGGATCTGGTGTATGACATTGTCATATACATGGAGCCCTTCATGACCCGTCCGAACCGACCTCTGACAGTCACCCTAGGCCCCTATCTGGAAAAGGCCGAGGCCCGCGTGGCGTCGGGCCAGTACGCATCCGTGAGCGAGGTCATTCGCGCCGGGCTGAGGGCTTTGGACTGGGAAGACGAGGCCCGGATGGAAGTTCTGCGCCGACGCATTGAGGAAGCCGAGGCGGACCCTCGTCCCAGCAAGCCGATGAACGAGGTTTTCAACCGACTGGAAGCGAAATACCGGGCCATGAGCGACGCGGCCGATGAAGGCTCATGACGTCCTTTTCGGGCCGCTTGCCGAAGAGGATCTGGAACAGCTAGCCGACTACATTGCAGAGAGGGCCAGCCCCGCGCGGGCCCTGGACTATGTCGTCAGGGTCAGGGCCGCCTGCGAGCAATTACGACATTTCCCCTTCGTGGGACGGCGCGGGATGAAATCCGGCCTGGCCCGAGGACGATCGGGTTCGAGCGCCGGGTCACGATCGTCTTCTCGGTCGATGAGGAAGCGGTCCTGATTGTACGGATTCTCTATGGCGGGCGCGATATGGACGCCCTGTTGCGTGAAACGCCCTGACGCCGGTTGACTTCGTCAGCGGCCTAA
>JAHBYC010000019.1 GCA_019636175.1 Caulobacter sp.
TCCCAGGGCGACCCCGTGGGCCAGGTGCTGGAAATGACCGGTGGCGGCGTCCAGCACAGCTTCGAGGCCATCGGTCTGAAGGCGACCACCGAACAGGCCTTCAAGATGCTGGGCCGGGGCGGCACCGCCAACGTCATCGGCATGATCCCGGTCGGGGTCAACATCGAGCTGCACGGCGCCGACTTCCTGGGCGAAAAGCGCATCCAGGGCAGCCTGATGGGCTCCAACCGCTTCCCGGTCGACATGCCGCGCTTCGTCGACTTCTACATGGCCGGCAAGCTGAAGCTGGACGACCTGATCAGCCAGCGCATCCGGCTGGACCAGGTCAACGACGCCTTCGAGGAACTCAAGCGCGGCGAACTGGCCCGCTCGGTCATCGTCTTCGACTGACGGGGAACGGCGCTTTCGCGCCGCGACGCCAATCCTCCCCCAGCGCGTAGCGCTGTCTGGGGGAGGGGGACCGCGACCGCAGGTCGTGGTGGAGGGGGCGGCGCCGGTGTCGGCGGAATGGCCCTCAACGCTGTGATCGCCCGACGCGCCCAAACGCGCTCTTTCTGACAGGCCGGCGCAGCCCCCTTCACCACGCGCGTATTCGCGCGCGGTCCCCCTCCCCCGCGCAGCGCGCGAAGGAGGATCTTCAGTTCAGCCAGGCGGCCGCCTCGGCCTCGTTGCTCCAGCCGCCGCTGTCGACCAGACGCTTGAGCAGGTCGCGCTCCGACTTCAGGCGCATGAAGGTCGAGCTGTCGTTGTCGCGCTCAAGATCCTGCTTGGCCCCTTCGACCGCCCGTTCCAGGGTCTCCAGCTTGACCAGCAGGTCGAAGGCGATCGACCACAGGCGGCGCGCCCGGGCCGGGTCCAGGTCCGCCGCCAGGAAGGCCGCGCCCGCCGCATGGGCGGTGTGGGCCAGCTGTTTGAAGACATCCTCGCCGAAGCCGCGCGCCTCGAGCCGGCGCCGGACGGACACCGCGTCGACCGCGTCGCTCTCGAAACGGAACTCGACCAGCTCGTTTGCCAGGGCGCTGAGCCGCTCGTCGCAGAAGCCGCGTACGCTGAGCTGCTCGACCTTGTCATCCAGCACATGCGGGTCCTGCAGGGCCGCCAGGGCCAGCGCCGCCGACAGCGGGCGGGGCGAATTGCGCATGCGGCTGACCTGTTCGCGGGTCTCCAGGTTGGGACCGATCGGACCGACCGGCTTGCCTTTGCCGTTCCATCGCCGCCGCGACATCTCCCGCGCCGCCGCCCCGACCGTGAATACCGGCTGGGTCGTCGGCCAGAGCTGTTCGTAGCGTCCCAGCAGGTCCTCGCGATAGGCCTGGGCCAGATCGGGGTCGGCGATGCTGGCCGCCAGCTTGCGCAGCCGCACCTTGAGGCCGGCCCGGCGTTCGGGCGTGTCCAGCGGCTCAAGGTCCCGCTCGCGGTGGAACAGCTGCTCGACGAAGGGCGTGGTGTCGGACAGCTGGGCCTTCAGGGCGGCGGGCCCCTGTTCCCGCAGCACGTCGTCCGGATCCTTGCCCCCCACCACGATGGCGAAGCGGAAACTCTTGCCCGGCTTGATCAGCGGCAGGGCGCGGTCGATGGCGCTGTTGGCGGCGCGGCGACCGGCGGAATCGCCGTCGAAGCTCAGCGTCGGCTCCGGGTGCAGCCGCCACAGCACCTCCATCTGGTCCTCGGTCAGGGCCGTGCCCAGCGGCGCCACCGCGGCGATTCCCGCCCGCTGACAGGCGATGGCGTCCATATAGCCCTCGACCACCACCAGGGGCGCGTCGGCGCCGCCGGCGTGCAGCAGCTTGCGCGCCTCGGGCAGGCCGTAGAGCAGGCGGCCCTTGTGAAACAGCGTCGTCTCGGGGCCGTTGAGGTATTTGGCCCGGGCGTTGGGATCCAGCGCCCGCCCGCCGAACGACACCACCCGTCCCCGCGCGTCGGCGATGGGGAAGATGATGCGGTCGCGAAAGCGGTCGAAGGGCGCCCCGCCGTCCTCCGGCGCGATCAGCAGCCCCGCCTCCACCAGCTCCGCCGGACGCGCGCCCTTGGCGATCAGATAGTCCTTCAGTCCCGTGCGACCGGACGGAGCATAGCCCAGCCCGAAGCGCTTCCATTCGGTCTCCGGCAGGGCCCGTCGTTCGAGGTAGGCCCGCGCTTCCCGCCCGGAGGGCCGGCCCAGTTCGCCCTCGAACCAGGCGGCGGCCAGGTCCATCCAGTCCGACAGACCCTGGCGCTTCTTCTCCTGCTCGGCCGCCTGGGGATCCGGCGCCGGCAACGGCACCCCAGCCTCCGCCGCCAGCCGTTCGACCGCCTCCATGAAGCTCAAGCGCTCGGTCTCCTGGAAGAAGCTGATCAGGTCGCCGTGCTTGCCGCTGGAGAAGTCGTGAAAGAAGCCCTTGTCGTCGTTGACGAAGAAACTGGGCGACCGTTCCTTGGTGAAGGGAGAGAGACCGACGAACTCGCGGCCCTGACGCTTCAGCTTCACGGTCTTGCCGATCACGTCCGACAATCGGACGCGCGACTTGATCTCCTCGAGGAACCGGTCGTCGAAACGCATCATTCAATTAGATGGGACTGATCCTGCTGGAAACCATGCGGCTCCGAACGGCGCCCTCGTGTTGTCGAGTTTTCCACAGGATCAGCCGCGACAAAGACTGACCGACGTTCACTCGCCTGTGGAGCCTTCCCGGGTGGCGCGCATTGCCTAACCGTGGCCATATTAACCATTGGACCCTCCGGGTTCGGGGGAAAAGGGGAGATCGCCTGATGATCTGGTGGTGGTGGATTTTGCCGGCCGTCTCGGCCCTGCTTGGCACGGTCGTGCTGTTGCGCGGCCTGGGCGGACTGTTTGGCGGACGTTGGCTGGGCGGTCTTCTCGGCTCGACAATCGGGGCGGGATTGCTGGCGGCCGGCGCCGTGGCGGCCCTCGCCGGCCTCGACGTCCAGACCTACGGGCGGCTGACCTATGAGCAGCCTGTGGCGACCATCGAGACCCGTCAGCTTGGGCCGCAGCTCTATGAGGCCACCCTCACCCAGCCCGCCGACGAGGCCAATCCGGCCGGCAAGGTCGCCCGCTACCAGGTTCACGGCGATCAATGGCGGATCGAGGCCCGGGTGCTGAAATGGAAGCCCTGGGCCAACGTCCTGGGCCTTGACGCCCAGTATCGGCTCGACCGGCTGTCTGGTCGCTACGAAACGACCGAGGACGAACTCAACGCCCCCCGCAGCGCCTATGACCTGGGGCCTGAGCCGGGCAACATCGATCTGTGGAAGATGGCCCGCAAGTCGGCCCGCTTCGCGCCGATGGTCGACAGCCTCTATGGCGGCGGCGCCTTCATGCCGATGGCCGACGGCGCGAAATACGAAGTCTGGCTGACCCAGAACGGCCTGATCGCCCGGCCGGTGAACAAGGAAGCCAACGAGGCCGGCGCCTCCGGCTGGAACTAGCCTTCCGCTCCTCCGTCATCCCGGACGCCCTTCGGGCGATCCGGGACCCAGCGAAGACTGAGCACCGGCCCCAAAGCTGCGTCCAATAGCCAGATCAGCCGCCCCTAGGTCCCGGATAGCCCGCTTCGCGGCCTTCCGGGATGACGGACGAGGTATGTGCAACTGCTTCGGAAGTGCGATCCGGGCCGTTGCCACAAGACCGCCCAGCCCCTAAACCCCGCGGCGTCAAACAGCGGCGGGGAGCCTCTTCATGGATGTGCGCGACAGCAACGGCACGCTTCTGGCCGAGGGCGACAACGTCACCCTGATCAAGGACCTCAAGGTCAAGGGATCGGGCGGCGTGACACTCAAGCGCGGGACCCTGATCAAGAACATCCGCCTAACCGGCGACCCGGACGAGATCGAATGCCGCGCCGAAAAGGTCCGCGACCTCGTCCTGCGCACAGAGTTCCTCAAGAAGGCCTGAGGTCAGAGGGCCGTTTGCGGAACGGGAAGGTTTGCAGGCCTAACCTGACCGGATGACGAGCAGCGCTCTCACCATGGCCGAAGAAGGCCGCCCCCTCGTTGGCCGGGCGCGGGCCTATCCCGCCCTCGCCATGGGGTCGCTGGCCATGATGGTCACGGGGCTGCAGCCGCTGCTGCTGGGGGAACTGGCGGAAATCGGGCGGCTGCCGCGTGCGCTCGTCCACCCCGCCGCCATCATCGACATGCTTTGCATGGCCGCCAGCGTCGCGGCCTGCGCCCTGTTTGTCCGGCCATCGGCCCTGCAGCGTTGGGCCGGGGCGGCGGCGGTTGGATGTGTGCTTGTCGGCCTGGGCGCCCTGGCGGCGCGGGACGGCCAGTTCCTCGCCCTTCGCGCGGTCGGCGGCCTCTTCGGCGGGGTGCTGATCTGGATCACCGTGGGGATGATCGCCCGGCAGCCGAGACCGGAACCCTGGGCCGCGACCTTCTTCCTGGCCCAGTCGGCGGGGCAGGTGATCCTGGCCGGGGTGGTCGTCAGCCTGCTGGCGCCGCGCTTTGGACCCGCCGGCGGCGTTTTGCTGAGCGCCGCCCTCTCCGGTCTGGCAGGGCTCTGCGCGGTGGCCGGTCCCGCCAGCCTGCCAGACGTGCAACGCCCGGCCGGCGGCCGGCGTCCGGACCGGCGCGGGATGATCGCCCTTGCGGCCCTGTTCCTCTATTTCACCGGCAACGCCGCCCTGTGGTTTCACATGCGCCCCCTGGCCGAGGCCGAGGGGTTGGGCCAGATCAGCGGAACCATCGTCGTCGTCACCCTCGCCGCCCAAATGGTCGGCGCCATGGCGGCGCTGGCGCTGGCCGAACGGATCTCCCGCCTGGCGCTGTTCGCGTTGGTGGTCGCCCTGGCCACGGGCGCCTGCCTTGTGCTGGCGATGCATCCGCCGGCCCCGCTGTTCATCCTGGCCTACGCCATCGCCGCCTTCGCCGCCCTGTTGCTGGGGGCCAGCCTCTTTAGCCTGCTCAACGCCGCCGACCCGAGCCGGCGATCGGCGGCGCTCAGCCCGGCGGCCCAGTTCAGCGCCGCCGCTCTGGGTCCTCTGGCCGGCATGGCCCTGACCGGCGTCGTCGCGCCTTTCGCGGCCCTGGCGGTCTCCGCCGCCTGCGTCCTGACCAGCCTCGCCTGCGCCTGGATCAGCCTGCCGAAAGGTGGGTCAGCTTCTCCGGATTGCGCATGATGTAGATGGCGGCCAGCCGGCCGTCGGCGCCGGGTTCGAAGGCGATCACCGTCGGGCCCTCGGCGTCTCGGTGAATGACCCCCGGCAGTCCGTTGATCACCGCGGGCTCGAGCGCTCCCACCGAGGACCACACGCCGCGCGAGGCCAGGCCGCGCAACAGCGCCAGCACGTCGTCGCGGCCGACCATGGGCCGCAGGGCCGCCGGTCGCTTGCCCCCGCCGTCGGAGATCAGCACCGCATCCTCGGCCAGCAGGCCGCTCAGCGTGGCGAAGTCCTGATCCCGGGCCGCCGCCATGAAGGCCGAGGCCAGTTCCAGCGCCCGGTCCGGCGAGACGGCGAAGCGCGGCCGCGCATCCTTCAGATGGCCCCGGGCCCGGCTGGCCAGCTGGCGACAGGCCGCCTCGTCCCGGCCCAGGGTCGCGCCGACCGCCGCATAGTCCTGGTCGAACACGTCGTGCAGCAGGAACACCGCCCGCTCCAGCGGACTGAGCCGCTCCAGCGCCAGCAGGAAGGCGACGGAAACATCCTCCGCCCGCTCGACCGGATCGACCGGCTCGGCCTCGATCAGCGGTTCGGGCAACCAGGGACCGACATAGGTCTCCCGCCGCGCCCTGGCGGACTTCAGTCGGTCAAGACAGAGGCGGGTGACGACCTGGACCAGCCAGGCCGGCGGATCGGACGCGCCCTGCCCTGCCCGGTCCCACCGCAGCCAGGCGTCCTGCACCACGTCCTCGGCCTCGCTGACCGAGCCCAGCATCCGGTAGGCCAGCCGGCGCAGGCGCGGACGCTGGGCCTCGAACAGGGTGACGGAGTCGCTCATGCGGCCAGGGCCTCCGGGCGGTGGAACGGCGCGGGCTGGCCGTCCACCAGCACCCGCGAACAGGTCCGGGCGTGGCCCATGCCGAACTTCAGCGTGGGATACATCCGTCCCGTGGTGATCGCCAGCGACAGGTCGATGACCGCCGTCTTCCCCCAAAGCGCCTCGATCGCCTCGCGGGCCCAGTCGGCCGCCGGTCCGTCGTGGTCCAGCACGGCGCGGGCGAAGCGGTAGCCGTGGCGGGCGGTCTCGCCCATGGTCGCCTCGTCGCCGGCCAGGATGGCGCGCAGGACAGCCGGATCAACGCCCCGCGCGGTGGCGATGTCGACGCTGATCTGTGTGCAGGGTCCGCAGTCCTCATGCAGGGTGGCGAGGATGTCCGCCGCCGCCATGGCCTCCGCCGGCGCAGCCTTGCCGTGTCCGAGAGAGGCGACGAAGCCGAACCTGATGAAGCGGCCGACGCCGGCCGCCAGCAGATCCCGCATATAGCCGGCGTCATAGTTGAACTGCCGCTCGAAGGCGGTGATCTGGCGGGAGAGCAGGGCTTTCAGCATCGATCAGGTTTCCTGGGGTTTGGGGCGGGCGGCCAGGGCCAGCCAGCCGGTCAGCAGCGGCGGCAGATAGACGCCGGGAAAATCGCGCAGAACCTCGGCCAGCGGGCCGGGTCCGCAGGCGCTGGTCACCACATGGATCGCGGCGTGAAGCATCAGGAAGGTCGCGGCGCCGACCAGGGCGGGCCAGCCCTGGACGGGCCGCCAGGCGAACCAGGCCAGACCGCCGGCCACGGTCAGATAGGCCATGCCGATGTCGCGCACGAAATGGGGATTGAACAGGCCGGTCAGGTCGACGCCGGGCACGGAGTCGTACCAGGCCTGGGGCAGGGCCAGCATGGCCAGGCCGTTGGCGGCCATCATCAGGCCCAGCAGGGCGGCGATCCATCGATGCATCTTCGTCTCCATTGGAGGTGAGACGAGCCAGACGCCGAGGCTGTGACATCAATCCTCCCCCAATGAGCGATGCGAGGCTGGGGGAGGGGAGGATCCTGAACCCGCCGGTCATTGACCACGGTTACGCCATATGCGGAATTGTCCGCATGACAGCGACAGCGCCCCGCCGGATGGGTCCGGTCCTCGCCACCCTCCTGGTGGCCGGTAATATGATCGGCTCGGGGCTGTTCCTGCTGCCGGTGTCCCTGGCGCCGTTCGGCACCTCCAGCATTCTGGGCTGGATCGTCACCACGCTTGCGGCGCTTGGCTTGGCCGGGGTGTTTTCCATCCTCGGACGGCTGAGGCCGGCGGCCGAGGGCATTCATGACTATTCCCGCCTCGCGCTGGGCAAGACGGCGGGCAGGGCGGCCTGGTTTCTCTACTGGATCGGTTGCCCCCTGGGCCTTGTGCCCATCGGCCTGGCGGCGGTCGGCTATCTGACCTCGCTGTTTTCGGGTCTGGCCGGACCCCTGCCGACCCTGCTGTGCCTGATCGCCCTCATATGGACCTGTGTGCTGGTCAATCTGTTCGGGGCGCGATGGGTGGCCCGGATCGGCGGCTCGACCCTGGTCCTCGGCCTGATCCCGGTGCTGACGGCGATTGTCGTCGGGTTCGCGGCCTTCAATCCCGATCTGTTCGCCGCCTCCTGGACCCCCGGCGACCGCCCGCTCGGGGCCACCCTGCCCTCGGTGGTGCTGCTGGCCTTCTGGGGCTTCATGGGCCTTGAGTGCGCCAACGCGGTGGCCGCCAAGGTGGAAAACCCCGCCCGCAACCTGCCCATCGCCGCCCTCGGCGGGGTCCTGCTGGCCGGGGCCGTCTACATGCTCTCCTGCGCCGCCGTGCAGGGGGTCATTCCCCCCGATCAGCTGGCGAAGTCCACCGCCCCCTTCGCCGACATCGTCTCGCGCGTCCTGGGACCGGTCGCCGGCGTCGCCATCGCGGTGGTCGCGGTTCTCAAGACCTTCGGCACCCTGGCCGGATGGGTGCTGGTCAGCGCCGAGAGCGCAAGGGCCGGGGTCGCCGCCGGCTATGCCCCCGGGCTGCTGTCGGAGGCCGATCCGGCCGCCACCCCAAGGCGAGGCCTGATCGTCACCGGCGTCCTGACCACCGGCCTCGCCCTGTTCACTGCCTCCCCGACCCTGGCCGAGCAGTTCAACGTCCTGATCGGCCTGACCGTGGCCACGGTGATGCTGGTCTATGTCCTCTGCGCCGTCGCCCTGCTGAAGGACGCCGGCGCGATCAAGGAGACAGGCCGCCGCCTGGGCGTCCGGGCCCTGGCCGGGTTCGCGGCCCTGTTCAGCCTGTGGGTCGTCTGGACCTGGGCGACGACCCTCTGAGTCGCCCTACCAGCTCCAGTCCCTGGCGCTGGCCCGGCAACCGCCGTCCTTCCAGCCGGTCCAGCCCCGACCACGCACGAAGCGGCCGCTCAGCGTCCCGGTCGGCTCGCCGCCGGACAGCACCAGCCCGCCGTTGACGATCACCTCGCTGACGCCGGTGGCGAACTGGCGGGGGTTCTTGTAGTCGGCGTGGTCGGCCACCGTCGCCGGGTCGAAGATCACCACGTCGGCGAAATAGCCGGGCTTGAGCAGGCCGCGCTCATGCAGGCCCAGGTTATGGGCCGGAAAGCCAGAGAGACGCCGCACCGCCTCGGCCAGGGTCAGGCTTTTCTCGTCACGCGCGTACTTGCCCAGCACCCGGGCGAAGTTGCCGTAGGCGCGGGGGTGGGTCGAGGATTTCAGGAACACGCCCTCCGGCGCCAGGGCCGAGGCGTCGGAGCCGAAGCTCATCCACGGCAGGGCCGTCTGGCGCTTCACATTCTCCTCGCTCATCAGGAAGTAGACGACCTGGATGCGGCTGCCGTCGGCGATGACCAGATCGATCATCGCATCCTCGGGACTGACGCCCCTCTCCTTCGCCACATCGGCCAGGGTGCGGCCGGTCAGGGGCTTCAGCGCTTCGCTGCGGAAGCCGACCATGATCGTCCCCTCGGCGCCGGCGTGGCGATAGAGGTTCTCGTACGGCGCCTTGGGATCGCGCATCTCGGCGATGACCTTCGCCCGGATGGCCGGGTCCTTCAGCCGCTCGATCCAGGCCTCGCGGCCCCCGGCCTGGACCCAGGGCGGCATGGCGGCGTCAAAGCCGGTGGAGCCGGCGGTGTAGGTGTACATGTTGGCGGTGATCCGCAGGCCCGAGGCCCGGGCCGCCTCGATATGGGCGATGGCGGTGTCGAGCTTGCCCCAGTTGGTCTTGCCGGCGGCCTTCAGGTGCCAGATCTCGCCCGGCGCCCCCGAGCGGCGGGAAATCTCGATCAGCTCGTCGACCCCGTCGATCAGCCGGTCGCTCTCATAGCGCATGTGGCTGGCGTAGATGCCGCCGCAGCGGCCGGCCTCCGTCGCCAGGGCGACCAGTTCGTCGGTTTCCGCATAGCTGCCCGGCGCATAGATCAGCGAGGAACCGACGCCCAGGGCGCCCTCCTCCATCGCCTGATCGACCAGCCCCTGCATGGTCTTCAGCTGGGCGGGCGTGGGATCGACATCACCCTCGCCCAGCACATATGTCCGCGCCGTCTCGGCACCGATCAGCGAGGCGACATTCAGCGCCACGCCCTTCTTTTCCAGCATGTCCAGATAGCCGCCGAGGGTCGTCCAGGTGACCGGATATTTGACATCGCCCTGACGCTCGGTCTCCTGGGCGATCATGGCGGGGTTCCACGGGCCCATCGAAGAGCCCTCGCCCATCACCTCCAGGGTCACGCCCTGTTTGAGCTCCGACAGGCCCCGGCCGTCCTCGATCAGCGACTCGGTCGACCAGGACAGCATGTTGATGAAGCCTGGACTGACCGCCTTGCCGGTGGCGTCGATCTCGCGAACGCCCCGTCCGGTCACCTTGCCGAGGGCGGCGATGCGGTCGCCCTTGATCGCCACATCGCCGGGATAGGGCGCGCCGCCCGAGCCGTCGTAGATGGTCCCGCCGCGGATCACCAGGTCATAGACCGGCGGCGCCGAGGGGGTGGCGCAGGACAGCAGCAGCAGGGCGACAAGGGGGATCAGGCGTTTCATGAGGCTCTCCGGACCGGCGGGCAGTGTAGGCATGGCGGGTGGCGGAGACCACCATCTGCTGATCTGTCCTGCGCGTCCTTCTCCCCTTGGGGGAGAAAGTGGCCCCCGGAGGGGGTCGGATGAGGGGTCGATGAACAGGGCGGCGCCTGATGCCCGAAGCGACAATCCCCGTTCGCCGGCTCGACCCCTCATCCGGCGGCTGCGCCGCCACCTTCTCCCCCATGGGGAGAAGGAAACTTCAACGCCGCCTCCTACCCCGCCAACGTCTCCAGCCAGTCGGGCAAATCCGCCAGGGTCGCCAGTTCCCGATACCTCGGATGATCGTGCGGCGCGGTCGCCGCCTCGTGGGCCCAGACTAGGGGATAGGGCACCAGGGCCGCCCAGGCGCCGGCTTCCAGCGCCGGAATGATGTCGGATCGCACCGAGTTTCCGGCCATCACCGCCTGGTCCGGACCGGTGCCGTGGCGGTTAAATACGGTCTCGTATGTTTTGCGATCCTTCTCGCTGACGATCTCGACGGCGACGAAGAGGTCGCCAAGCCCGGACGCCGCCAGTTTCTGCTCCTGATGCAGCAGGTCGCCCTTGGTGATCAGCACCAGCCGGTAGCGCTCCGACAATTTCGCCAGGGCGGTCTCGACCCCGGGCAGGGGTTCGACCGGCTCGTTGAGCATCTCGCGGCCGGCGGCGAGGATCTCGCGGATCACCCGGGTCGGAACCTCGCCATCGGTGATATCCAGCGCGGTCTCGATCATCGACAGGGTAAAGCCCTTCACCCCGTAACCGTAGAGGCGAAGGTTGCGCTTCTCCGCCTCGGCCAGCCGCGTTTCCAGGGTTCCGGCGTCCGCATGGGGTTCGAGCAGAGCCACGAACCGCGCGTGGGTCATGCGGAACAGGGTTTCGTTGTGCCAGAGGGTGTCGTCGGCATCGAGGCCGACCGTGGTGATGCGCATGGCGCGTCTCTAGATCAGGACAGACGATCCCGGAAGTCGCCGTAGTCGAACGACTTCACCAGACGCAGGTCATCGGTCTCACTGTTCCACAGGGCGATGGACGGCAGCGGCACGCCATTGAAGGTGTTGGTCTTGACCATCGAATAGTGGGCCTGGTCGAGGAAGGCGATGCGCACGCCCGCCGCCGCCGGAACCGGCAGGATGTAGTCGCCGATGATATCGCCAGCCAGGCATGACGGGCCGCCGATGCGCACGGCCGGTCCCTCGTCCTGCTCGCCCAGCATGGCCGGCCGGTAGGGCGCCTCGATCACGTCGGGCATGTGGCAGGTGGCCGAGATGTCGCTGATCGCCACCGGCATGGCGTTGTCGAACACGTCCAGGATCTCGCCGACCAGAATGCCGGCGTCCAACGCCACCGCCTCGCCGGGCTCGATCAGCACCTGCAGGCCATGGCGCTCGGCGATGCTCCGCAGCAGATCGACCAGCTCGTCGCGCTGGTAATCGGCGCGGGTGATGTGATGACCGCCGCCGAGGTTGATCCATTTCAGACCCGAGGTCAGGCCTTCCAGCCTAGGCTCCAGCGAGGCCCAGATGCGCTTCAGCGGCTCGACGTCCTGTTCGCAAAGGGCGTGGACATGCAGGCCGTCGACGCCAACCAGATGCTCCGGTTTCAGTTGAGACACCGGAAAACCCAATCGCGAGCCCAGCTGGCAGGGGTCGTACTTGGCCACCTCCCCCTGGCTGCATTCGGGGTTCAGACGCAGGCCGATTTCGAACACCTCGCCCTCGGCCCGGGCCGCGGCGATCAGGTCGGCGAAGCGGGCGATCTGTTCGGGCGAATTGAAGATCACCGCATCCGACAGCCGCAGGATTTCCGGCAGGTCCTCGCGGCGATAGGCCGGGCAATAGGTGGTCAGCTCGCCGTGATAATGCTCGCGGGCCAGCCGCGCTTCCCACAGGCCCGAGGCGCAGGTCCCGTCCAGATACTCGCCGACCACGTCGCCGAGCGACCACATCGAGAACGCCTTCAGGGCCAGCAGCACCCGCGCGCCCGACCGGTCCCGGACGTCCTTGAGGACGGCCAGGTTGCGCCGCACCGCCGCCTCGTCGACGACGAAACAGGGCGAGGGCACGCGCTTCAGATCGAAGCGCGCGAAGGCGCCGGGATCGCCGGCTCTGGTTTCCATCCGCGCCGGTCCGATCAGAAGGCCAGGGGGCCGTCCAGATCACGCACCTTCCAGGGCAGGCCATGCTTGTTCAGCATGTCCATGAAGGGGTCGGGATCGAGTTGCTCCATGTTGAACACCCCTTCGCCCTTCCACTGGCCGGTCAGCATCAGGGCGGCCCCGATCATCGCCGGCACGCCGGTGGTGTAGCTGACCGCCTGGTTGCCAGTCTCGGCATAGGCTTCCTCGTGGTCGCAGACGTTGTTGACGTAGACGGTCTTCTCCGCCCCGTCCTTCACGCCGGTGGCGATGGTGCCGATGTTGGTCTTGCCCTTGGTCAGCGGGCCAAGCGAGGCCGGTTCGGGCAGCAGGGCCTTGAGGAACTGGATCGGGATGATCTCCTGGCCCTGGAACTTGACCGGGTCGATGCGGGTCATGCCGACGTTTTCCAGCACCTCCAGGTGCTTGAGATAGGAGTCGCCGAAGGTCATCCAGAAGCGGATGCGTTTGATTTCAGGGTAGAATTTGGCCAGGGACTCCAGTTCCTCATGATACATGAGGTACATGTTCTTCGGGCCGACCTGATCGAAGTCGAAGACCTGCTTGTGGGCCAGCGCCGGGCCCTCGACCCATTCGCCGTTCTCCCAGTGACGGGACGGCGCGGTGACTTCCCGCAGGTTGATCTCGGGATTGAAGTTGGTGGCGAAGGGCAGGCCGGTGTCGCCGCCGTTGCAGTCGAGGATGTCGAGGGTGTCGATCCGGTCGAGCAGGTGCTTCTTCGTCCAGGTGGTGAACACCGAGGTGACGCCGGGATCGAAGCCGGAGCCGAGCAGCGCCATCAGGCCTGCCTCGCGGAAGCGGTCCTGATAGGCCCACTGCCACTTGTATTCGAACTTGGCCTCGTCGCGCGGTTCGTAGTTGGCGGTGTCCAGATAGTTGACCCCGGCCGCCAGGCAGGCGTCCATGATGTTGAGGTCCTGGTAGGGCAGCGCCAGATTGACCACCAGTTTCGGCTGGACGGCCTTGATCAGGGCGGTGGTGGCGGCCACGTCGTCGGCGTCGAGGGCGGCGGTGTCGATGGTCACGCCAGTGCGCTGCTTCACCGACTCGGCGATGGCGTCGCACTTGGCCTTGGTCCGGCTGGCCAGGGTGATGTGCGAAAAGATGTCGGGATTCATCGCCATCTTGTGGACAGCCACCGAGCCCACGCCGCCCGCCCCGATCACCAGAACCTTGCTCATCTTCACCTCGTTTCACATGGATCCGCCGCCGGCGCTCTGGCCGACGAACGGGGCGCCGCTCATATCACGCAGGGTTCTCCAGAACCAATCATACTGCGATGACGATTTGGATATGGGGATCAGCCTGCCGTTCCGCATGATCAGCGGATCGTCTGATGCCGGAAACGGGAGAAGGCCCGGGTGGTTGCGCCGGCCAGGCGGGTGGCTGTCCACCTCCCGGTTGGAGCCGGTGCGTGCTTCGACACGCGATCCCCGAGGGATCGCTACTCAGCATGACGTGAGTTTTGACCGGACCAGTCTTCGTCATCCCAGGCAGCGGCCGGGGATCGCGCGTCCTGAGAAAGCAATGGCGTTGGTGAGAGGGCTATGGGACATCGGCAAGCCGAGCATCGTAGGTTCCCACATAGTCGAGCGGGAAATCCTCCAGAACCTTCGTCGAGTCGCCCTCTTTCAGGTACTGAACCCATCGTTCGCCCGTTGGCGGCAGGGGAGTTTGTCCACAGCCGTCGCTGCTCAGGCCAGCCGTAAACTCGAATGTCGACCGATCTTCCTGGCCACCGCCATTCGGTGTCGCCTCCGCGATCACCCGCCACGTGTTCCAGCCAGGAGTCCCAAGAGGTTCCGCATGGGTCACGGTGACCGCAATGAACGCCCTCTGGGCCAAGTCGTCTGCGCGGGGAATTCTCTCCCGGCAGGCCATCGCGTCGGTCGCTGTTCCCAGCACGACTGTGGCGGCGAACATTGCTGACAACAAAAAGCGCATTGGCGTCCACTCCGGAACCTACGCAACATAGGCAGACTTCAGGATGGCATCCAAGAAATCGAAATCGGCCGACGGCAGGTGTTCCGACAGCTGCTGACGACTAGCTGCAGCGGCGGGCCAGGGCCAGGAGCGGTTTCGCCTGACCGACGTACCAGGGCTCGCCCATCGCGTTTGACGCATCAATCTGCATTTCGTGGGGAACCGCTAGGGCCTGGAGCACCGCTTCGGTAACCTTCACCCGTCCCTCCAGGCGGCCATCCACCAATTGGGTGGGGAGCGTCACGATCGACTGACCATAAATCCTTATCGGTATCCCCTCGATCAGGGCGACCTCGCCGTCGCCAAAATAATCGAGCACCAGTTCGCCCTTGTCGCAGGTCGCCCGGAACAGCACCTTGCTGTAGTCCCACGTCAGGAACAGGGCGACCGGTCCGGCGCCTCCATCGCCCATCTCCTCTCTCGCAACCCATTGATCCTCGCGCGCGGCGAACGCTGGTGTTGCGGCCAGCGTAATCGACAGCGAGGCCAGAACCGTTGCTATCTTCGGCATTCATCGCCTTCCGTGCATTGGAGCGCCTAGCATCCAACATAGGACTCCAAGCCCCACCAATATCGCACAGGGACCCAAACCAGGCCCTGTCAACGCGTCTTGAGGCCTGGCGTTCTGGTCCTTTGGAACGCATCCCATTGGATGAGATAGGCTCTGGATTCTTCACCGAGGTGCGGATTGACTCTCGAGAAATCGAAGCCGCTCTGATGGGTCGCCAGCCAAACGGCTTCCAGCAGATCGGTCGCGACAGCGTTAGAAATGTGTTCGTCGCTCGAGCGCAGGAGTCGCTCAATCTCGGCAAAGAGCAACTTGAGATCACTGTCGGAGACCGGATTTCGCTTCGAGGCGATCGCACGTCCGATCTCCAGAAAGGCGACATTGATCAAGAGGGCCGTAGGTATGCCTTCATGATCCCATTCAATCATTCGAGCCTGGGTCTGTGGCGACAGCGCTGCGAGTTTCCCCGCAGCTTCAAGCCCACGCCGTATTCGCTCTTCGTCAGTAGGCGTCATGAAAGCCCTGTCCCACATTGACTTGCAACGGCGGCGACAGCCCTCCGAGATTGCCGAACCACCGTTTCCGCAACTACCAGCGGCGGGCGAAATGGGACATGTTGTGCGTCGCCGATCAAGGCGGCAGGCGCAGAACCGTATAGGCCGCCCTCGTCCCTAACGTCATCAGGCCTGGGTGTGTGCTTCATCACGCGAACCCTGAGGGATCGCCAGTCCGCATGACGCAGCTCTTTTGACGGCTCACCCTCTTCGTCATCCTGAGTAGCGGCCGCTGGCCGCGTGTCGAAGGACGCAATCCCGAGGCCCAGCCCCGAAAGCCTCCCGATCACCATCACGCCATTCGCGATCCGCCCCCGGTTGGCGCATACAGCCTCGTGATAGCGTTTGACCCGCCCGGCGTGAGTCCCTAACAACGCGCCCGTTTGCCCACCCGCCCGCACGTCCACAGCAAAGGCCCCCGCCATGACCGACCTTCTTCCCGGCGTCACCGGTGTTCTGGTCCTCGCGGACGGCACGGTTTTTCAGGGGATCGGGGTCGGGGCCGTCGGCGAGGCCCTCGGCGAGGTCTGCTTCAACACCGCCATGACCGGCTATCAGGAGATTCTGACCGACCCCAGCTACATGGCCCAGATCGTCGCCTTCACCTTCCCCCACGTGGGTAATGTCGGGACCAACGTCGAGGACCTGGAGCAGATGGGCGGCGGATCGGAGACGGCGGCGCGCGGCGCGATCTTCCGCGAGGTCCCCACCGAACCGGCCAACTGGCGGTCTGACAGCGATCTGGCCGCCTGGATGACCCGGCGCGGGGTCGTCGGCCTGGCCGGGATCGACACCCGCAGCCTGACGAAGCGGATCCGCGAAAAGGGCATGCCCCACGCGGTGATCGCCCACAGCCCTGAAGGCCGGTTCGATATCCCCGCCCTGATCGCGCGCGCGCGGGACTGGTCCGGCCTGGTCGGCCTGGACCTGGCCAAGGACGCCACCACCCGCCAGACCTTCGAATGGGACGAACGGCGCTGGGAATGGCCTCAGGGCTATGAGGCGCTGCAGGAGCCGAAATACGAGGTCGTGGTCGTCGACTACGGCATCAAGCGCAACATCCTGCGCTCCTTGGCCTCGATCGGCGCCCGGGCGACGGTGGTGTCGGCCGACACCCCGGCCGAGGACATCCTGGCCCGCAATCCCGACGGCGTGCTGCTGTCCAACGGACCGGGCGACCCGGCGGCCACGGCGGTCTATTCCGCGCCGCAGATCCGCAAGCTGGTGGAAAGCGGCAAGCCGGTGTTCGGCATCTGCCTGGGTCACCAGATGCTGGCCCTGGCCCTGGGCGCCAAGACCGTGAAGATGGACCAGGGCCACCATGGCGCCAACCACCCGGTCAAGGACCTGACCACCGGCAAGGTCGAGATCGTCTCGATGAACCACGGCTTCACCGTCGACCGCGACAGCCTGCCAGCCAACGGTGCCGAGACCCATGTCTCGCTGTTCGACGGCACCAACGCCGGCATCGCCCTGAAGGACCGTCCGGTGTTCAGCGTGCAGCATCATCCCGAGGCCTCGCCCGGCCCGATGGACAGCCTCTATCTGTTCGAGCGCTTCGCCGGCCTGATGGACAAGGTCAGATAACCCGCCGTGGAGGCGACGGCGGCTGGCGCTGAATTTCTCCGACGCGAGCCAGTTTTTCTCGGCTACTCGCTGTTATTCCGGAAATTCCTTGCGATCATCGCAAAATAAGTCGATGATGTTTCATCGAATTCGTCTTGGTTCGGCCGTATATCCCTGTTTCAAAATCTGAAACCCCCGGACCTGCATCCCCGATCCTTCTCGAAGCTTGATTGCCTGTGCGAAGCATTCGTGCGGGCCAATTCCATACACCAAAGGACTAAATTCAAATGGCTACCGGCACCGTCAAGTGGTTCAACGGCACCAAGGGCTACGGCTTCATTCAACCCGATGAAGGCGGTGCCGACGTGTTCGTCCACATCTCCGCGGTGGAGAAGGCCGGCCTGCGTTCGCTGAACGAAGGCCAGAAGGTCAGCTACGACCTGGAACGCGACAGCCGCAGCGGCAAGATGTCCGCGGGCAATCTGCAGGCGTAGGTCAAAACCAGACCGCTTCACGGCGGACTGTGATCACAGGCGGGCCGGTTCCTCAACGGGAGCCGGCCCGTTTTGCGTTGAGGAACCATAGGCCGGCCGCCACCGCCTCCCAGCCACCCCATCCCACGCTCCCGCCACCCCCGGACTTGTTCCCGGGGAAACGGAGGGGAGGATCGATAGGCGAGACGCCGGAGAAATTCGCGATCAGACGTCGAAGCGGACCCCTACTCCGCTTCCCTCATCACCGTATTGCCCTCCCCCGGCGGGGTCTGGTCGATGACCAGCAGGACGACCGGGACGTCGCCCAGCGCCGTTCCGGTATGCCATTGGCCGCGGGCCTCGATGATGGTCTCGCCGGGGCCGTATTCCACCGAGGTTCCGGTATCGAGGTTGCTGACCCTGATGCGGCCGGACTCGACGAAGCCGAAACGCTGGTGGGGGTGCTTGTGAACCGGAAGAGTGGCGCCGGCCGGGATCGTCACGCGGGTCACCGTCACCTCGACCGCGCCGTCTCCCGGCACAATCGGCTGGCCCGTGTTGGTGACGTCGTATTTGCCCAGCGGGACCGCTTCCGGAGCCTGGGCCATGGCGGGCGCCGCCAGTCCAAGGGCCAGAACAGCGGCGAAGGCGATGGCTTTCATGATGTTTTCTCCCCGTCGCCAGTCTGGGCCAGACGGAGGATCAGGGAAAGAGCCGCGGCGAGTGTTGGGGACTTGCCCTGCCCCCCTCCCCCCTCTAAACGGGCGGCTTAGCCTGCACGCTGAACTTCAGGGCCGGGCGCGCCGTGGCGCGACCGCCTTTTCGCACGAGTATCCGGACCGCCATGCCCAAACGCACCGACATCAAGTCCATCCTGATCATCGGCGCCGGCCCCATCGTCATCGGACAGGCCTGCGAGTTCGACTACTCGGGCGTCCAGGCCTGCAAGGCGCTTCGGGCCGAGGGCTACCGGATCATCCTGGTCAACTCCAATCCCGCCACCATCATGACCGACCCGAACGTGGCGGACGCGACCTATATCGAGCCGATCACCCCCCAGATGGTCGCCAAGATCATCGAGAAGGAGCGGCCGGACGCCCTGCTGCCGACCATGGGCGGCCAGACGGCGCTGAACACCGCCCTGTCGCTGGAATCGATGGGCGTGCTGGAAAAGTTCGGCGTCGAGATGATCGGCGCCAAGGCCGAGGTCATCGACAAGGCCGAGGACCGGCAGAAATTCCGCGACGCCATGGACAAGCTGGGCCTGGAATCGCCCCGCTCGCGCGCCGCCCACACCATGGACGAGGCCCTTGAGGGCCTGGAGTTCGTCGGCCTTCCGGCCATCGTCCGGCCCAGCTTCACCCTGGCCGGCACCGGCGGCGGCATCGCCTACAACGTCGAGGAATTCCGCGAGATCGTCGAGCGCGGCCTGGACCTGTCTCCCACCACCGAGGTCCTGATCGAGGAAAGCGTTCTGGGCTGGAAGGAGTATGAGATGGAGGTCGTCCGCGACAAGGCGGACAACTGCATCATCGTCTGCTCGATCGAGAACATCGACCCGATGGGGGTCCACACCGGAGATTCCATCACCGTCGCCCCGGCCCTGACCCTGACCGACAAGGAATACCAGATCATGCGCTCGGCCAGCATCGCCGTGCTGCGCGAGATCGGGGTCGAAACGGGCGGGTCGAACGTGCAGTTCGCGGTCAATCCCGCCGACGGCCGGATGGTGGTCATCGAGATGAACCCCCGGGTGTCGCGGAGTTCCGCCCTGGCCTCCAAGGCCACCGGTTTTCCGATCGCCAAGATCGCCGCCAAGCTGGCGGTCGGCTACACCCTCGACGAGCTGGACAACGACATCACGCGCGGCGCCATGCCGGCCAGCTTCGAGCCCAGCATCGACTATGTGGTCACCAAGATCCCGCGCTTCGCCTTCGAGAAGTATCCAGGCTCGGAACCCTATCTGACGACCAGCATGAAGTCGGTGGGCGAGGTCATGGCCATCGGCCGCACCTTCGCCGAGAGCGTGCAGAAGGCCTTGCGCGGCCTGGAGACCGGCCTCACCGGCTTTGACGAGATCGACATTCCCGGAACCGAGGATCCGGACAACGCCCACGCCGCCGTGTTGCGGGCGCTGGGCAATCCCACGCCGGACCGCCTGCGGGTCATCGCTCAGGCCTTCCGCCACGGACTGTCGGTCGAAGAGGTGCACCAGGCCTGCTCCTACGAGCCCTGGTTCCTGCGCCAGATCGCCGATCTGGTGCGCGAGGAAGGGGTTGTGCGGGCCGCCGGCCTGCCCGCCGCCCAGGGCATGCGCCGCCTCAAGGCCAAGGGCTTCTCCGACGCGCGTCTGGCGAAACTGACCGGCATGACCGAGACCGAGGTCCGCGCCCGCCGCCACGCCATGGACGTCCGGCCGGTGTTCAAGCGCATCGACACCTGCGCCGGCGAGTTCGCCGCCACCACGCCCTACATGTATTCCACCTATGAGACCGGGGCGCTGGGCCAGGCGCCCGACTGCGAATCCGATCCGTCGGACCGCCGGAAGGCCATCATCCTCGGCGGCGGGCCCAACCGCATCGGCCAGGGCATCGAGTTCGACTACTGCTGCTGTCACGCGGCCTTTGCGCTGGAGCAGATCGGCGTCGAGTCGATCATGGTCAACTGCAATCCCGAGACCGTCTCCACCGACTATGACACCTCCGACCGTCTCTACTTCGAGCCGCTGACGGCCGAGGACGTGCTGGAGCTGATCGCCGTCGAACAGAGCAAGGGGACCCTGCTGGGCGTCATCGTCCAGTTCGGCGGCCAGACGCCGCTGAAGCTGGCCCACCCGCTGGAACAGGCCGGCATACCCATTCTCGGCACCAGCCCCGACGCCATCGACCTGGCCGAGGACCGCGAGCGCTTTCAGCAGCTGCTGCACCGGCTGAACATCGCCCAGCCGCGCAACGCCCTGGCCCGCACCCCCGAACAGGCCTTCGCCGCCGCCGAGGAAGTCGGCTTCCCGGTGGTCATCCGGCCCTCCTACGTTCTGGGCGGACGGGGCATGGAGATCGTCCACGACGAGGCCCAGCTGGATCGCTACATCCGCGCCGCGGTCGAGATCAGCGGCGACAATCCGGTGCTGATCGACCAGTACCTGTCCCGCGCCACCGAGGTCGACATCGACGCCCTGTGCGACGGCGAGGCGGTGTTCGTCGCCGGGGTCCTCGAGCATATCGAGGAGGCCGGGGTGCATTCGGGCGACAGCGCCTGCTCCCTGCCGCCCTTCTCCCTGCGGCCGGAAACCATCGCCGAGCTCAAGCGCCAGACCGAACAGATGGCCCTGGCCCTGAACGTGCGCGGCCTGATGAACGTGCAGTTCGCCATCGAGGAGCCGCTGGGCGAGGCCCCGCGCATCTATGTGCTTGAAGTGAACCCCCGCGCCAGTCGCACCGTGCCCTTCGTGGCCAAGGCCATCGGCCAGCCGGTCGCCGCCATCGCCGCCAGGCTGATGGCCGGCGAGACCCTGGCCAGCTTCGGCCTGGCCGAGGCCGCGCCCGACCACATCGCGGTCAAGGAGGCGGTGTTCCCCTTCGCCCGCTTCCCCGGCGTCGACACCATCCTCGGCCCCGAGATGCGCTCGACCGGCGAGGTCATGGGTCTGGACTGGAAACGCGACGGCGAACAGGACCTGGCCCCCGCCTTCGCCCGCGCCTTCGCCAAGAGCCAGCTGGGCGGCGGCGTCGAGCTGCCCCGGACGGGATGCGCCTTCGTCTCGGTGCGCGACGCCGACAAGGCCTTCATCCTCGAGCCGGTGAAGACCCTGCTGGAAGCCGGCTTCCGCGTCCTGGCCACGGCCGGCACCTGCGCCTGGCTGAAGGATCAGGGCGTCGAGGTGGAGTTCGTCCGCAAGGTGCTGGAAGGCCGGCCCCACATCGTCGATGCGATGAAGAACGGCGAGGTCCAACTGGTCATCAACACCACCGAGGGCAAGCAGTCGCTGGCCGACAGCTTCGAGATCCGCCGCACGGCCCTGATGATGAAGATCCCCTACTACACCACCGCCGCCGGCGCCGCCGCCGCTGCCCAGGCCGTGGCCAGCGCCCCGACCGAGGCGCTGGATGTGAGGCCGCTGCAAAGCTACGCGCACTAGAGACGCCCCACGCCTCCCCCCTCGGGGGAGGGCAATCGCATCCGAACTTGCCATCCCCTTTTTCCGTCATCCCGGAAGACCGCGAAGCGGGCTATCCGGGACCCAGGGGCGAGTGATCTGGCTATCGAACGCAGCTTTGCGGCCGTGCGCTGCAACCCCTGGGTCCCGGATAAGCGCTACGCGCTTTCCGGGATGACGGGGAAGTTCCATATGCGATTGCCCTCCCCCACACCGGCGCTGCGCGCCTGGGGGAGGAGCGCTCACTCCCTGAAAAAACTCATCCCGATTGGCGCCGTCCAGCCCGCCGCCCTTCAGGCAGCAGCGCTTGAAACAACCTCCGTGAGCCGCAGGGGCAGAGGTCGTTGCGGCCGAGTTTTTCGACGAGTTCCTTGTCGCCATGGACCATCCGCAGCCCGCGTTTGACGCGCGTCTCGGAGGGGAAGCCCTTACGGCGCTTGGACGTGACCTCGAAAGCAGTCGAAGTCGGCGGGATCGTGTGGCTTGCGCATGACAGCCTCCCTTTCACAGTTGACCGCGCGCTCCTATCACTGCCGCGACAACGGCGATAGGTCGCCGGCGCCACAGAGCGGATGTGAAAAGCCTGATCACACGCCACCACCGCCCCCATACCGGCGCTGCCCGCCTGGGGGGAAGCGCGCCCCCTTGCTTACGCCGTAAGTCACCCTAGGTTGACGGTCACACCAGGGGAACCGCCATGATCATCGTCCACCACCTCAACAACTCCCGCTCCCAGCGCGTGCTGTGGCTGCTGGAGGAGCTTGGCCTGCCCTACGAGATCGTCCACCACCAGCGCGACCCCAAGACCATGCTGGCCCCGGACTCGCTGAAGGCGGTGCATCCGCTGGGCAAGTCGCCGGTGATCGTCGACGAGGGCCGGACCATCGCCGAGACCGGGGCGATCATCGAATATCTGGTCGAGAAGGCCGGCGGCATGATGCGCCCCGCCGCCGGGACCCCCGAGCGTCTGGCCTGGACCTACTGGCTGCACTACGCCGAGGGGTCGGCCATGCCGCCGCTGCTGATGAAGCTGGTGTTCAGCGCCCTGCCCGAGCGGGCGCCGATGCTGATGAAGCCGCTGGTGAAGGGGGTGTCCGGCCAGGCGTTGAAGGGCTTTGTCGATCCGCAACTGAAGACCCATTTCGACTACTGGGAAAGCGAGCTTGGCAAGACCGCCTGGTTCGCCGGCCCGGCCATGACCGCCGCCGACGTGATGATGAGCTTCCCTCTGGAAGCGGCCGACCAGCGCGGCGACGTCCGCAACGGCCGCCCACGGGTCAGCGCCTTCCTTGACGCCATCCACGCCCGCCCGGCCTACCGCGCCGCGCTGGAAAAGGGCGGCCCCTACGATTTCGCCTGACATCTGCCACCACCCGCAAAAAGGACGTCATGCTGACTAGGCTCAATCAACATTCGGCGACTTGATCCCCCGTTTTCCGCTCTCCCCGGCGAAGGCTGGGGCCCATCCGCCTGAGCGCCAGATTGTCACGACAATTCGGCCGGCAAAGCGCCAGCAACTGGATCCCGGCCTTCGCCGGGAAGAGCGGAATACTACAAATCGCCCGACCGTCGGTTGGCGCTGCGATCCCTCGGATCAAGTGTAGAAGCACGCACGCTGCCCGCTACAACGCCAGCGCCAGGACCACATCGTCATAGACGTTCGCCCCGACCTGGAAGCGCCGCGTCCCGACCTGCACAAAGCCATTGCGCCTGTAGAAGGCGATGGCCCGGTGGTTTTCGCCATAGGCCCCCAGCAGGAGACGTTTTCCGCCCCTCTCCCTCGCCGCCTCCCGCGCCGCCGACATCAGCGCCGGGCCCACACCGGCGCCATGAAACCGGTGAAGGGCGTAGATGCGCTTCAGTTCGATGTCGCCGTCGCCGATCTCGACCGGCAGGTCCGGCGGACTGAGCATGGCGTAGCCGACCGGGGCGTCGCCGGGGTCCACCACCGCCAGGAACAGCGCCACATCCTCCTGGACAAGCAGGTTCTCATAGGCCTTCGCGGCATGGATGCGCTGGTTGTGGGCCAGGATGTCGCCGCCATCGACGATCCCTGAATAGGTCTCCAGAAATGTCGCCTGGGCCACCGCCGCCAGCCGCGCGCCGTCGCCCGCGCGACAGGCCCTGATCTCGAACGTCATCCCTTCCCCCTCTTGCCGGCCCTGGATACCCGGCGATCTAGCCCGACGCCAGCAGCAGCGCCGCTCCGGCGGCGATGGCGGCGATGCCCGCCATCCGCCCCCCGGTCAGTCGCTCCTTGAGGAAGACCACGGCGATCACCACCGCGAACAGGATCGAGGTCTCGCGCAGGGCCGCCAGCCGGGGGGTGTCGCCCAGCCGCAGCGCCCAAAGCGCAAGCCCATAGGTCAGGATGGACAGCGCCCCCGCCGCCAGACCCGCCTTCCACTCGCTGCGGGCGGCGGCGAAGAACACCGGCCCTCGCCAGACCACGAACAGGGCCGAGATGCCGAACCCGAGGGTCAGGAACACCCAGACAATGTAGCTGGGCGCGCTGGGCGCCGCCCTCACCCCCTGGGCGTCGATGACGGTGTAGGTGGCGATGCAGGCGCCGGTGGCCAGGGCCCAGCCCAGAGCCCGCCGGTCCACATGCCGGCCCAGACCAACAGTCAGCACACCGGTCGAAACCAGGCCGATGCCGACCGCCGTCATCCAGCCGATCGGCTCATCGAACAGGGCCACCGCGGCCACCGCCGCCAGCAACGGCGCCACGCCGCGCAGGATGGGATAGGCCACGGTCATGTCGGCCCGCTCGAAGGCCTTGATCAGGCAGATGAGGTAGACCAGATGCGTCGCCCAGCTCCCCGCCAGCCAACCCCAGGCCCCGGTCGGCAGGGGAACGACGAAGGCCAGTGGCAGGATGATCAGGCCCGAAAAGCCGTCGATCATCGCCCGGCTGGACATCTTGTCCCGCCCCGACTTGAGGATCGCGTTGACCACCGCATGGATCGCGCCGGAAGCCAGCATCATCAGGGCGGCGATGGGGAGGGCGGTCATGGGGCGGGTAGACTGGGCCGCTGACGCGCGGTCAGGCAAGCACCGCGTTCGCGCCTTCCCCAAAACGTCGTCATGCTGGGTAGCGACCCTGCAGCGGTCGCGTGTCGAAGCACGCATTGGCGGTAACAGCGCGCGGCCTCGGGTTTGCGTCCTTCGACACGCTCCTGTCGGGGCTACTCGGGATGACGATGTCGGGGGTCGTTACACCTCCTCCACCGGGACCTCCGCCGCACCACACCGACGAACGCGGCGCCAAGGCCTCTTGCCGGGAGCCGCGCGCAATGCTGAAAGCCCCTCCTCGCCGGGGCTCCATTTGTGAAACACCGCACTGACATCGACGGCCTCAGGGGCCTGGCCGTGCTGGCGGTGTTCGCCGGGCACCTGGGCCTGACCGGCGCGCCCGGCGGGTTCGTCGGCGTCGATGTCTTCTTCGTCGTTTCCGGCTTTGTCATCGCCCAGGTGGTCGCCCACCGTCACGCCGCGGGCCGATTTTCCCTGGTCGACTTCTGGGAACGGCGAACGCGGCGGCTCATGCCGGCGGTGCTGGTGGTCATCGCCGCGACCACGGCCATGGCCTGTTTCCACATGTTCCCCGACGAGCTGGTTACCTTCGCCGGGTCCAGCCTCTCGACCCTGGCCTTCGCCGCCAACCTCTGGTTCTGGCAGACCATCAGCTACTTCGCCGCCCCGCCGGACATGCACCCCCTGCTGCACGCCTGGTCGCTGGGGGTTGAGGAACAGTTCTACATCGTCTTCCCCCTGCTGATGGCCGCCGGCTGGCGCTGGTTTCCGAAAGTCCTGAAGCCGGTGCTGGGCCTGCTGGCCCTGGCCTCATTCGCTATCGGGGTCTGGTGGGCGAAGGACCATGTCTCGGCCGATTTCTACCTGCCGGTCAGCCGCGCCTGGGAGCTGTTGCTGGGCGTCCTGCTGTCCCTGGGCGCCCTTCCGACCCCGAAGGACCGGCGGGTCCGCGCGGCCATTGGCGCGGCCGGACTGGCGATGATCCTGTGGGCCATGGCGACCTATCAGCCCTGGACGGTGATGCCCGGAACCGCGGCCCTCCTGCCCTGCCTGGGCGCCCTTCTGCTGCTGGCGGCGGGGGAGGACACCCCGACGGGCGCCCTGCTGTCGATCCCCCCGCTGCGCTTCTACGGAGCCATCTCCTACAGCCTGTATCTGTGGCATTGGCCGCTGATTTCCTTCCAGCGGATGATGTACGGCCAGCAGACCGGAGCGGAGGGCGCGCTGGCGGTCTTCGTCCTGGCCGTGGTGCTGGCGACCCTCAGCTGGCGGTTCATCGAGACCCCGATCCGCGACCGCCGCGACGGCCTGTCAACCGGCCGCTTCTATCTGGTCGCCCTGGCGGCCACCCTGCTGGTCGCCGCGCCCTCGGCGGCGATCCTGGTCACCGGCGGCCTGCCGGGCCGCTTCAGCCCCGAGGTCTACGCCATCGCCCGCAGCGCCGTCAGAACCGAGCGGCGCCAGGAGGCCTGCCTGCCCAGCCCTGACGGCGCCCTCGCCGACTGGCCCGCCGGATGCCTCGACCGCGCGCCCGACCGGCCCAACTGGCTGCTGATGGGCGACAGCCACGCCAACCACCTGTGGTTCGGCCTCAGCCAGTCCCATCCCGACATCAACCTGATGCAGGCGACGGTCTCCAACTGTCGCATGACCCTGGCCCCGGCCGACGGCGCCACCGCCCAGTGCCGCCGTCTGGCCGACCGGCTGTTTGGCGAGGTCCTGACCAGGGCCCCGCCCGGGCGGGTCTATCTGGCCGGCCTCTGGCGTCCGGGCGACGAGGCGGCGGTGGCCGAGACCCTGGCCTGGCTGAAGGCCCGAAACATCCCCGTGACCCTGATCGGCCCCGCGCCGACCTATGAGCAGAGCGTGCCCCGCCTGCTGGCCCTGGCCCGGCACCTGGGCCAGCCGGACCTGCCCTATCACCGCCGCCTGCCTGACGCCGACCGCATGGAGCCGGCGATGCGGGATGTCGCGCGGTCCGCCGGCGTTCCGTATCTGTCGATCATGCAAGCCATCTGTCCTCGCGGCGTCTGCGAGCTGACGACGCCGGACGGCAAGCCCATGCAATGGGACGAGGGGCACCTGTCGCGGGATGGATCGCGGCTTGTCGGCCAGAGGCTGGCGGCGCAGGAATCCCGCCCCTGACGGCGTCCCCAAAGGAGCCTATGTGGCGCCGCAGCATCACCCTTGCGTTTCATCGCGTCTGCGACTAGTTTCTGCGCCCCCGGTCGTCTGCGCCCACGGCCCGGAATATTTGAATAACTCCTTCTCTCAGGGCGAATCGAGCGAACTTTCCAATATGGAAAAGGTACCGATGACCGCCGGGGGCTACAGCGCCCTCGACGAAGAACTGAAGCGTTTGAAGACGGTGGAGCGCCCGAGCGTGATCGCGGCGATCGCCGAGGCCCGCGCCCATGGCGACCTCAGCGAGAACGCCGAATACCATGCCGCCAAGGAGCGCCAGGGCTGGATCGAGGGCCGGATCGCCGAGATCGAGGACAAGATCGCCCGCGCCCAGGTCATCGACGTCTCCAAGCTTTCCGGCGCCCAGGTGAAGTTCGGCGCCACCGTCAGCGTGATCGACGAGGACACCGAGGACGAGGCCCGCTACCAGATCGTCGGGGACCATGAGGCCGACGTTCGCGAAGGCCGCGTCTCGATCTCCTCGCCCATCGCCCGGGCGATGATCGGCAAGGAGCCGGGCGACGTGGTCGAGGTCAACACCCCCGGCGGCGTCAAGGCCTACGAAATCCTCAAGGTGGAGTGGCTCTAGCCACGCCGGCCCCGAACGGGCAGGACGCCTTCGCGGCGAGCCGCGGGGGCGCCTTGCCATGTCCGGTTCGCCCCCGCTTGCCAATCGCCGCCGGAAGGCCTTGAAGGTCACGCCATGAGCAAAGCGCCCCGCCAGAGGAAGGTCGCCGACCCCGAAGCCGGAGGGGCCAGGCCGATCACCATCTGGGCGGTGTCGGACGGACGCGCGGGAATCCAGGCCCAGGCCGAGGGCCTGGCCGATGCGGTGGCCCGCCAGCGCAACGCCGTGGTCGTCATCAAGCGCATCGCCTGGACCGGCCAGATCGGCCGCCTGCCCTGGTGGCTGAACCTGTTTCCGCGCCGCTGGCTGGCGGAGGGGTCCGACTTCAAGCCGCCCTGGCCCGACCTGATGATCGCCGCCGGCCGCGCCACCCTGCCCCTGTCGATCCGCATGCGCCGCTGGACCGGCGGCGGGACCTTCGTTGTCCAGATTCAGGACCCGCGCACCCCGCTGCACTTCTTCGACCTCGTCGCCCCGCCCAATCATGACCGGGTCAAGGGCGACAACGTCGTCTCCATCATCGGCTCTCCCCACCGGGTCACCCCGGCGCGGCTGGAGGGCGACTACGCCCTGTTCGCCGACCGCATCGATCCCCTGCCTCATCCTCGGGTGGCGGTCCTGGTCGGCGGCAAGTCCAAGGCCTTCGACCTGACCCAGGATCGCGCCGCCGCCATCGCCAACGACCTGCAGGCGGCGCTGGAAGAGGCCGGCGGCAGTCTGCTGATGACCTTCTCGCGCCGCACGCCCCAGGCCGCACGCGATCTGCTGCGGGCCCGTCTGGGGCATCTGCCCGGGATCATCTGGGACGGCGAGGGCCCCAACCCCTATTTCGCCTTCCTGCAGGGCGCCGACCATATCGCCGTCACCGAGGACAGCGCCAACATGGCCGCCGAAGCGGCCAGCACCGGCAAGCCGGTGCACATTCTCAAGCTGGTCGGCCAGAGCCTGAAGTTTCGCCTGTTCCACGAGGAGCTTCAGGCCAGCGGCGCGACCCGTCCCTTCGACGGCCATTTCAACGCCTGGCGCTATGAGCCCCTCCGCGAGACCGACCGGCTGGCCGCCGAGGTGCTGGCGCGAATGGACGCACGCGTTGTCCCGGACGGCGACGCGGCCTAGCCTCGGGGCATGATCCTCGCCGTCCTCCAGGCCCGCATGAGCTCCACCCGCCTGCCGGGCAAGGTGATGATGCCGTTGGCCGGGGCGCCGATGCTGGTGCGGCAGATCGAGCGGGTGGCGCGCAGCCGGCGCATCGACCGCATCGTGGTGGCCACCAGCGCCAATCCGCTGGACGATGTCCTCGAGAAGACCGCCCGACGCGAAGGGATCGCGGTGCATCGCGGGCCGCTCGACAATGTGCTGGAACGGTTCCTCGGCGCCCTGGCCGCCCATCCGGCGCAGACGGTGGTGCGGTTGACCGCCGACTGCCCCTTCGCCGACCCGGATATCATCGACGAGACCATTGAGGTGTTCGAGGCCAGCGGCGCCGACTACGCCAGTAACACCCCGCCGCACCGCACCTTTCCCAAGGGCCTCGATATCGAGGTGATGACCGCCGACGCCCTGCGCCGCGCCGGCGAGCTGGCGACCAGCGACGAGGAACGCGAGCACGTCACCTGGGGCATCTACAACCGCCCCGAAACCTTCCGCCTCGCCTACCACAGCCAGGCCGCCGACGAGGGGGAGGTGCGATGGACCGTCGACCGGCCCGACGACTACGCCTTCGCCGCCGCCGTCTATGACGCCCTCTATCCGGCCAACCGCGCCTTCACCTCCGACGCCGTCCGGGCCTTCGTCCGCGGCCGGCCGGACCTGTTGACCTTCGGCGGCGACCGGCGGGCATGAGCCGGACCATCCTCTTCGTCTGCGACGCGGGACCCGAGGTCGGCGGCGGCCATGTCATGCGATGTCTGACCCTCGCCGCCGCGCTGAGCGCCCGGGGCGCCCGATGTCGCTTTCTCGCTCCGCCGCCGGTCGGCGACCTGCTCGAGGCCTTCGCTCCGGACCTGGACAGGATCGCCGTGGAGGACGGCCAGCCGGACCGGCTGATCGCCGCCTGCCAGGCGACGGACGCCGACATGGTGGTGTTCGATCACTACGGGCTGGGCGCCGCCGACCATCGCGCCGGGGCCGGCGATCGACCCGCGATGGTCATCGATGATCTGGCCGACCGGCCGCTGGGCGCCGATCTGCTGCTCGACTCGGGCCTCAGCCGCGCCTCCGAAGACTATGACGGCCTGGTTCAGGAGGCTTGCCGCCGCCTGATCGGTCCCGCCTTCGCGCCGGTCCGGCCGGGCTTTTGCGACCTTAGACAGGGCGCCCTCGCCCGCCGTCTCTCCGGGCCGCCGCCGGGCCGCATCCTTGTCTCCCTGGGCCTTGGCGACCTTAACGCGATCACCGGGCGGGTCGTCGAACGGTTGCTGCCGGTCACCGAGGACATGGCCATCGACGTGGTGCTCGGCGGCGCGGCGCCGAGCCTGAGCAAGGTCTCGGCTTTGGCCCTGGTCTATCCACGGGTCAGCCTGCACATCGACACCCCGGACATGGCCGGACTTGTCGCCGCCGCCGACATCGCGGTGGGCGGCGGCGGGTCCAGCAGCTGGGAACGGTGCGTCCTGGGGCTTCCCACCGTCCTGCTGATCCTGGCCGACAACCAGCGTCCTTCGGCCAGAGCCCTGGAGGCCGCCGGCGCCGCCCTGGCGCTTGAGGTCTCCGCGCCCGAATTCGAAGGGGCGCTGCAGGAGGACGTCATCCGGCTGATGGTCGACGACCGCCTGCGGCTCGGTATGTCCCTGGCCGCCGCCGAGGTCTGTGACGGTCTGGGCGCGGACCGCGTCGCGGATGCGGTGATGGAGCTCCTCGAATCCGTCTCCCGCTCGCCGGGAGAAGGTGGCCCTCGCAGCGGGTCGGATGAGGGCGGCCCGGAGACCTGAAGGTCGGCGAAAGCGCTATGACTATCATCGCCACGCGGGACCTCTGGCTCCGCCGGCGCCGGTTGCTACTCCACCATTGACCAGTCCAGCGGCTCGCCCCGCTTCAGATCCCGCGCCGCGCGCCGGCCCAGCACTTTGTCGGTCTCCCCCGGCGGCAGGCCGGCGCCGGGCCGCACCGAGCGGACATTGTCCCGGGTCAGCGCCTCGCCCGCCGCGACATCCGCGGTGACGTAGAGGGACCGCCGGAACTGGATGTTGCCCCGCTCCGAGCCCAGCAGGTCATAATGGGCCTGGCCGAGCGAGGCCCAGGCGTCACGGCAATCGCGCACCAGCGCGGCGAACTCGTCGGGCTCCAGGCTGAAGGCGGCGTCCGGACCGCCATCGGCGCGCGCCAGGGTAAAATGCTTCTCGATCACGCAGGCGCCGAGCGCAACGGCGGCCACCGAGGCGGCGGTCCCCGGCGTATGGTCGGACAGGCCGGTCAGACAGCCCAGCCGCCCGGCCATGTCGGCGACGGTGCGGACATTGGCGTCGGCGAAGGTGGCCGGATAGCTGGACACGCAATGCAGCATCACCACCCCCGGCGCCCCGGCCGCCAGGGCCGCGTCGCGGGCGGCGGTCATCTCCGACAGGTTGGCCATGCCGGTCGAAATGATCAACGGCCTTCCATGCCGGGCGGCGTAGCGGATCAGCGGCAGGTCGACGGCCTCGAAGGAAGCGATCTTGTAGGCCGGCGCGTTCAGGCCGGCGAGCAGGTCGACGGCGGTTTCGTCGAAGGGGCTGGAGAACAGGGTCACCCCAAGCTCCGCCGCCCGGGCGAACAGGGCCGCATGCCATTCGTAGGGCGTCTGGGCCTCGGCATAGAGCTCATGCAGGGTGCGGCCGTCCCACAGGCCGCCGTGGATGCGAAACTCCGGCCGGTCGACATCCAGGGTGATGGTGTCGGCGGTATAGGTCTGGATCTTGATGGCGTCGGCGCCCGTCTCGGCGGCGGCCTCGATCATCGTCAGGGCGCGGTCCAGGCTGCCGTTGTGATTGCCTGACAGCTCGCAGATCACATAGGGCGGGTGCTCCGGCCCGATCGGTCGGCCGGCGATGGCAAGGGACGAAGCGCGGTTCATGCCGGGACTGTCCGCCCGCAAGGTTAAGAAAGCCGGTGACGACCTGTCATCGCACCGTCTCCTTTTCCCGGGGGGCGGAGACTTTCCGCGTCCGGGTCTGCGCCTTGGGCTTTGGCAGCAGGCGAAAACGGGTCTGGCACCAGGCAAAGCCGACGCCGACGTCGATCAGGGCGTCGGACCGACCGCAGGGACAGGCAAACCCCATGACGTCGATCACCCGATAGGTTTCACCCGCGACCAGGGGCACCTGTTCGCCGGTCACATGATTGGGGGCGGCGTTGACGCAAAGAACCAGATCGCCGGGGCCGACAGCGTCAGTCATGGGAGTCCATCCAGGCCAGAACCCCGATTTTACGGCCTGAGCCCGGTGAGGCAAGGGCATGCCCGGACCTGAGCGAATGGCCGGTCTTTCGCCCCGATTGACCACCATCGGCGCCGACCGTAGGCTGACGAAATCACCCCCAAGCTGGGGACAGCGGAACCCGATGCCCAGAAAATCGACCGGTATTGCGGCTTCGCCCGTCGCCGCCTCCGGACCGGCGAGTCTCGGGGAGTTGCAGCAGCATCTGGCGGCGATCGTTGAATCGTCTCACGACGCGATCCTGTCCAAGACCCTCGATGGCGTCATCACCAGCTGGAACAACGGCGCCCGGCAGCTGTTCGGCTACACCGCCGAAGAGGTCATCGGCCAGTCGATCATGTTGCTGATCCCCGAGGACCGCCTGGACGAGGAACCGGCAATCATCGCCCGCCTGCGCAAGGGCGAGCGGATCGACCACTATGAGACCGTGCGCCGTCGCAAGGATGGCGGCCTGATCGACATTTCCCTGACCGTCTCGCCCATCCGTGACGCCAGCGGCAAGGTGGTCGGCGCCTCCAAGATCGCCCGTGACATCACCGATCACCGCCGGACGATCGAACAGCGGGACCTGCTGCTCGGTGAGATGCAGCATCGGGTCAAAAACCTGGCGGCCGTCATCGACGCGCTGGCGAGGCAATCCCAGCCCGAGGGCGACGAGGCCGTTGCGACGTTCGTGAAGACCTTTCTTGGCCGGGTGCATGCCCTGCTTTCGACCGGCGAGCTGGTCGTGACCTCGTCAAGACGCGAGGCGGAACTGCGCCGGGTGCTGGAAACCGTGCTGGCCCCGTTCATCAATCCCTCGGTTGACCCGCCCTTCAGACTGGAAGGGCCGCCTCTGGCCTTGCCCGAACAGACCCTGGGCTCGCTGACCCTGGCCTTTCACGAGCTGGCCACCAACGCCCTGAAATACGGAGCGCTCAAATGCCCGACCGGACAGGTGGCCATCACCTGGTCCGTCGCGCCCGAGCCTGACGGCGAACGGGTGACCATAGACTGGAAGGAAACCGGCGGCGCCCCGCTCAACGCCGAGCCGACCCGCAAGGGCTTCGGCAGCCGGGTCGTGCGATCGGCCGTGTCGAGGGAGCGGGAGGGCCAGACCCTGGTCGCCTACGAGCCGGACGGGCTGGCCTGCCGCTTCAGTTTTATTGGTGAGACCCGTCCACCCGGGTCATAGCGAGGGCCGGCAAGACCGCTCGACCACGCGGGCGGGAGCGGATCATCAAGCGGCGCCCTGATCGTCGTTATTGGGCTTCTCATCCTTCTTCGTCCGCGCCTGCATCGACACCCCGAAGGAGATGCCGATCGCCACCCCGATCGGCAGCCAAAGGCCGATGTTGTGCATGGCAACGCCGACCTCTGCACCGATCGCCACGCCAAAAGCGACGCCAAAGGCCATTCCGTTCTTCATGGCTTTGCTCCTTTTCGAACGCATCGGGTGATCGGGCGCCACAGCGCTGGCCGCGACAGAGCTGATCACTCCATGAGACTTGCCGGCCTACTCTGTCGTCGAGCAGCGTCGCGATCCAGTCCCCGACGGCGTTTCAGAGCCCGCCGCCGGTCCCGGCCTGCGGCGCGTCAAAGCCCCATCGCATACAGACGGAATCGACCCTATATCAGCGGCCATGTCGAGCTCCGCCCCCCGCACCACTCGCTGCCTGATCATCGGATCGGGTCCCGCCGGCTACAGCGCCGCCATCTACGCCGCGCGCGCCCTGCTCAAGCCGGTGCTGATCGCCGGCATCCAGCCCGGCGGCCAGCTGACCATCACCACCGATGTCGAGAACTATCCCGGCTTCGCCGACGTGATCCAGGGTCCCTGGCTGATGGACCAGATGAAGGCCCAGGCCGAGCATGTGGGAACCGAGTTCGTCAGCGACATCGTGCTGTCGGCCGATCTCTCGAAGCGGCCCTTCCACATCAAGTGCGACAGCGGCGAGGAATGGCTGGCGGAGACCCTGATCATCGCCACCGGCGCCCAGGCCAAGTGGCTGGGTCTGGACAGCGAGATGAAGTTCCAGGGCTTCGGCGTCAGCGCCTGCGCCACCTGCGACGGCTTCTTCTACCGCGGCAAGGACGTCGTGGTGGTCGGCGGCGGCAACACCGCCGTTGAGGAAGCCCTGTTCCTCACCAACTTCGCCTCCAAGGTGACGCTCGTGCATCGCCGCGATCACCTGCGGGCCGAAAAAATCCTGCAGGAGCGGCTGTTCGCCCATCCGAAGATCGAGGTGATCTGGGACCATGCGGTCGACGAGGTGACCGGCCAGACCGACCCGCTGGGCGTCACCGGCGTGCGGCTGAAATCGACGCTCAACGGCGAGACCCGCGACGTCCCCTGCGACGGGGTGTTCATCGCCATCGGCCACGCCCCCGCCTCGGAGTTGTTCAAGGGCCAGCTGGCCATGGACGCGGGCGGCTATCTGGACGTCAAGCCCGGCACGGCCTCGACCGCCATCGCCGGAGTGTTCGCGGCCGGCGACGTCACCGACGACGTCTATCGCCAGGCGGTGACGGCGGCGGGCATGGGCTGCATGGCCGCCCTGGAGGCCGTGCGCTTCCTGGCCGAACAGGACCATGAGGTCGCCAGCCACAAGGAAGCCGAGAAGATCGGCACATGGTGACAATCCGGGCGGCCGGGGACGGCGATGCGGCGGCGATCGACGCCGTGGTCCGCGCCGCCTTCGGCCAGCCGGACGAAGCGGCCCTGGTCGCCCGGCTGAGGGCCGACGGCGATGCGGTGGTCGAACTGGTCGCCGAGGAGGCCGGCGCGATTGTCGGCCATGTCCTGTTCAGCCGCCTGACCACCGACAACGGCGCCCTCTTCGCGGCCCTCGCGCCCCTCTCCGTCGCCCCCGAGCGGCAACGGGATGGCCTGGGCCTGGCGTTGATGGAGACCGGTCACGCCCTGTGCGCCATGGCCGGGGTCGACGCCGTCGTCGTCCTGGGTCACCCGGCCTACTATCCCCGCGCCGGCTATTCGGCCCTTGCGGCCCGCGCGATCAAGGCCCCCTTCTCCGGACCGTCCTTCATGGCCCTCGAACTGAAGCCGGGCGCCCTGGCGGCGCCGGTCGCTGTCGCCTACGCGCCCGCCTTCGGCCTCTGAAAGTCCGCTTTTCCGCCTAGTCGCGTCGGCGCCCGACCGGAAGGTCGCCGGGCGTGGAGGTCCCGGGCTCCGGCGCCTTGGCGGGCGTCCCGGGAGACGGGGCAGGCGCCGGGGCGGGTGGAGGCGCGGGCGCCGGCGGTCGCGGCGCGGTGCTGATCGGCGCATCGGGGTCATCCTCGATGGCCTTGAGCTTGGCGTTGATGTCCGCCACCTCCTCGGGCGTCGGCGCGCGCCGGGTCGGGGTCAGGACCCCGGGCTGGCGAACCGACTCCTGCCCGGCCGGCCCCGGGACGGTGACCGTGTAGCTCTGGGTCGCCCCGTCCAGCGACAGCACCACGGTCCGGGTCGCCTGGCTGAGGGCCGCGCCGGCGCCGGCCGGCTCGTCCGGCAGCAGCCCCTGCCCCTGGGTGCGGGCGTCGAGTCCCTCGAGAATGGCCCGGCTGAGATTGGCCTCGCCGCCCGCGTAGCGGCCGTTGAAGGCCGGCGGCAGGCCCCAGGGGCCGGTCCAGCGATAGAAGATATGCCGCCCGATGGTGGTGATCCGGTAGAGGGTCGGCGCCCAGTAGGGGGCGACGTAGTCTGCGTGATAGTGGGTCGCGGTGCCAACCGACGGCAGCACGAAACCGCCCAGCGCCCGCTTGGCCACCCCCTCCGCCCGCGCCCAGATGGCCGGGTTGGGCTCCCGCGCCAGCGAGCCGTCGCAGGTGAAGCTGAACTGACAGCCGGTCAGGCGCAGGCTGCCCTGATAGACCACCCCGCAGACCGACTTGGGATAGGCCGGGTGGCGCACGCGGTTGAGCACGGTCTGGGCCACCGCCTGCTGCCCCTCCAGCGGCTCCAGCGCCGCCTCGTAGTAGATCGCCTGGGTCAGGCAACGGATGGCGGCGGCGCGATCCTCGGCGCTGGCCTTCAGAATGAACGGCTTGGCCGGCGGCGGCGGTTCCGGCGACCCGCTGAGCAGGGCGTTGAGCGATCGCGCCTCCTCCGCCGTCAGGGCGCCCACGCCCAGGACCGGCAGCCGCGACAGATCATAGACTTCCCAGCCCGGCGTGCGGTCCCAGTAGTCCTTTGCCCGCGCCCCGTCATGACGCCGGGCGAGGGCCAGCATGGCTGGATCCATATCCGCGGTCAGCCGCCGCAGGGCGACCTCGCCAAAGCCTCGCGCCAGGCTGGCCGTCGCCTCGGCGCGTCCCGACCCCGCCGCCCGCCGATAGTCGGTGGCGCAGCCTGTCAGGGCCAGAAAGGCCAGCAGCAGGGCGACGAGCGCCAGAGGTCGGGCTTGGCGCAAGCTGTCTACTTGTCGCCGACAGGGGCCATCGACGGGCCGGGCGCGCGACGGCCGGTCTGCCGTTCGAGGGCGTCGCCGATCGCGGCCCCGATGTCCTTCCTGATCGTCATGCCGACTCCATCCCTATCGCCCATAGTTGGCGGGCTTGTGGCTTGTGACAAGGGATTGCGACAGGGTCGATACGCGCAGCGCGGGACGACGGAGGCCCCTCGCATGCGCCGTCGCCGGCGGAACCTGCTCGGCCCAAGCGACGCCCCCTGACGATTCTCCTTGTGCCCGCCCCATCGCGGGCCTATATGTGAGCCGTCACTTATGCTCACTTTTAGCAAAAGTGACGGGCCGGGCCGCTCTCGTCCGGCCTTTTCGAGGCTCTAGTAATGCTCACCTTGAGCAAAAGGAGTTGCGTGATGGCTGATGGTTTCGCCGCCCTGAACTTCACCCCCGAGGTGGAAGCCCTGACCGCCCCGGTGTGGGACAAGGTCAAGGACAAGGTCACGCCCCTCGACTGGCGCGTCCACGCCCCGCTGATCGCCGAGATCAACCGGCTGAAGGCCGAAAAGAACGCCGTCATCCTGGCCCACAACTACATGACCCCGGAGATCTTCCACGGGGTGGGCGACTATGTCGGCGACAGCCTGGGTCTGGCCCGCGAGGCCGCCCGCAGCGACGCGAAGATGATCGTCCAGGCCGGCGTCCACTTCATGGCCGAGACCAGCAAGGTGCTCTGCCCGGACAAGACCGTGCTGATCCCCGACCTGCGGGCCGGTTGCAGCCTGGCCAGCTCGATCACCGGCGCCGACGTGCGGCTGATCAAACAGCGCTATCCCGGCATTCCGGTGGTCACCTACGTCAACACCACGGCCGATGTGAAGGCCGAGACCGACATCTGCTGCACCAGCGCCAACGCCGTCCAGGTGGTCGAGTGGGCCGCGAAGGAATGGGGCGTCGACCGCGTCATCCTGATCCCCGACGAATACCTGGCCCGCAACGTGGCGGCCCAGACCGATGTGAAGATCATCGCCTGGAAGGGAAGCTGCGAGGTCCACGTCCGCTTCACCCCGGAAGACATCGCCGAGATGCGCCTGGCCTATCCCGGCGCCGAGATCCTGGCCCATCCCGAATGCCCCGAGGAGGTGCTGAACGCCGCCGACTTCGCCGGCTCCACCGCGGCCATGACCGGCTATGTCGAAAAGCGCCGGCCCAAGCAGGTGGTGCTCATCACCGAATGCAGCATGGCCAGCAACATTGCCGGCGACGTGCCGGGCGTCGAGTTCATCGGCCCCTGCAACCTCTGCCCGCACATGAAGCGGATCACCCTGCAAAACATCCTCGACGCCCTGGTCAAGGAGCAGTTCGAGGTGACCATCGCGGCCGATATCGCCGACCGCGCCCGCCTGGCGGTGCAGCGGATGATTGACCTGCCGCCGCCCGCCGTCCCCGCCCGCTACGACCTGGTCAAGGCGCGGGGCCACCACGTCGATGTGGAAATGATCTGAGCCGCAAGGAGGCTCCCGATGATCAAGATCAGCAAATTCGGACCCGTCTACCGCGTCAAGGCCACCCGGCCGGATGTCCCCCGCGACTGGTCCAGCCTGATGCCGCTGAGCGCCCGCGAGGTGGTCGAGGAACTGATCCGCCACGGCGCCCGTTTGCATGACGCCTACGACGCCATGTTCGAGGCCGACCCCGTTCGGGCGGCGATGGAGCTGAGATGACCCAAACGCTCCGCCACGACGGCGTCCTCATCGTCGGGGCCGGTCTCGCCGGACTGTCCGCCGCCCTCGCCGCCGCGCCCCGCAAGGTGCTGCTGCTCAGCCCCGCGCCTCTGGGCGAAGCCTGCTCCAGCGCCTGGGCGCAAGGGGGCATGGCGGCGGCCCTGTCGGAAGGCGATACGCCGGAAGACCATGCCGCCGACACCCTGGCCGCCGGCGCCGGCCTCTGCGATCCCGAGGCCGTCGCCGTCCTGACCCGGGAGGGGCCTGACGCGGTGCGTCGCCTGGCCGCCCTGGGCGCGCCGTTTGATCGCACGGAAGACGGCGGCTTCGCCCAGAGCCTTGAAGCCGCCCACGGTCGGCCCCGCGTCGCCCGCATCGGCGGCGACGGCGCCGGCCGGGCGATCATGGAGGCGGTCACGGTCGCCGTCCTGGCCGCGCCTCATATCGAGGTCCGCACCGGTCTGCGGCTGCGCAATCTGCTGCAGGACGACGCCGGCCGCGTGCGGGGCGCCCTGGTTGAGGATCAGGCCGGCGCTCTGACCGCCATCACCGCCGCCGCGACTCTGCTGGCCACCGGCGGCCTCGGCGGCCTCTATGCGGTGACCACCACCCCGCGCGAACTGCTGGGCGAAGGGCTGGGCCTGGCCGCCCTGGCCGGCGCGGTAATCGCCGATCCGGAGTTCGTGCAGTTCCACCCCACCGCCATCGACATTCCGGTCGATCCGGCGCCGCTGGCCACCGAGGCGCTGCGCGGCGAGGGCGCGATTCTGCGCAACAGCGACGGCCGGGCCTTCATGCTGGACTACCATCCGGCCGCCGAGCTGGCGCCGCGCGATGTGGTGGCCAGGGCCATCGCCTCGGAGCGGCTGGCCGGGCGCGGCGCCGTTCTCGACGCCACGGCGGCGGTCGGCCAGGCCTTTCCGCACGAGTTTCCGGCCGTCTACGCCGCCTGCATGGCGGCCGGCATCGATCCGTGCGTAACCCCGATCCCGGTGGTTCCGGCCTGCCACTACCATATGGGCGGCATCGCCACCGATCTGCACGCCCGCACCAGCCTCGAGGGCCTTCTCGCCGCCGGGGAATGCGCCGCACCGGGGGTGCACGGGGCCAACCGCCTCGCCTCCAACTCGCTGCTTGAAGCGGCGGTGTTCGGAACCCGGGCCGGCGTGGTGCTGCGCGAGGCCGCCGATCCCGCCACGCCGCCCCTGCCGGCGACCGCCGCGCCCGGGTTGCCCCCCGAAGCCCTGGCCGAGCTTCGCCGGGCGATGAGCGACGGCGCCGGCGTGGTGCGCACCGGCCAGAGCCTGAGCCGGCTTCTGGCTGTCATAGAGCGGCTGAGAGCGCGCCACGGCGCCGGACCGGTCCTGACCACCGCGGCCCTGGTCGCCACCTGCGCCCTCGAGCGGCGGGAAAGCCGGGGCGGGCATTTCCGCACCGACTATCCCGAGCTGGCGCCCGCCCGCCGCACCTTCGTCACCCTGTCCGCCCTGGACGCCATGAAAGCCGCCGCCGAGTGATCGCCCCGCTGCCTGACCTGTTGATCGAGCCCGTCATCAAGGCCGCCCTGGCCGAGGACCTGGGCCGCGCCGGCGACATCACCGCCCTGGCCTGTATCGACCCCCACGCCCGGCTGGCCGCCACCTTCGGCGCCCGCAAGGACGGCGTCATCTCCGGACTGGCCTGCGCCCGGCTGGCCATCCTCTCTCTCGACCCGGCGGCGACCTTCGAGGCGCTGGTCAGCGATGGCGACCAGGTCCCCGCCGGAACGGTCATCGCCCGGACCAACGCCGACGCCCGCGCCCTGTTGTCGGCCGAGCGCACCGCCCTGAACCTGCTGGGCCGGATGAGCGGGATCGCCAC
This sequence comes from Caulobacter sp., assembly GCA_019636175.1. GTDB lineage: Bacteria > Pseudomonadota > Alphaproteobacteria > Caulobacterales > Caulobacteraceae > Caulobacter. The sequence continues at coordinate 39,622 of JAHBYC010000019.1, forward strand.
CCTGACCCGCGCCTATGTCGATGCGGTCAGCGGGACCTCCGCCGACATCACCGACACCCGCAAGACCACGCCGGGCCTTCGCGCGCTCGAGAAGTACGCCGTGCGCTGCGGCGGGGCGCGGAACCATCGCTTTGGCCTCGATGACGCCGTGCTGATCAAGGACAACCACGTCGTCGCCTGCGGCGGCGTGATCCCGGCGATCGAACGGGCCCGCGCCTTTGTCGGCCATCTGGTCAAGGTGGAATGCGAGGTCGACAGTCTGGACCAGCTGGCGCAGGCGCTGAGCGCCGGGCCGGACGTCATCATGCTGGACAACTTCAGCCTCGATGACCTGCGCGCCGCCGTCGCGATGGCGGACGGCAAGGTGGTCCTGGAAGCCTCCGGCGGGGTCAATCTCGACACCGTGCGGTCCATCGCCGAGACCGGAGTCGATGTCATCAGCGTCGGCGCCCTGACCCATTCGGCGGCCGTCCTGGACATCGGCCTGGACGCCTGACCCGAAAGGCTTCACCGGTCAGCCAGGCGATCCTGACCGTCCAGCCAGAGCGACAAGCAAAAAAACTGGAGCCTGCGACGCGTTGTCCGACGCGTCACAGGCTCCGGAGGCCGGACGCCCCCCGTCCGGCCTCTACCCCCCGCGCGGCTGTCAGGCCTGCTCCGCCGCAGCGGTCGGCGCCGCCGCCGCCGGTCTTGCGAAGCGGACCTTGATCCAGGCGTTGAGGCGCTTCTGGATCGGTTCGTCGATCAGTTCGTGGAACACCGCGGCGGCGGCGATGGCGAAGGCGACGCTGCCGAACCAGATGGCCCACTGCATCGGGGCGTCCGGATTGAAGCGGTCCAGCAGCGGCCGCACGGCGTCGAACCAGACGGCCCCGGTGATGGTGTGGATCAGGAACAGGGTGAAGCTGATCTTGGCCCCCCATTCGGCCCCGAACCATTTACGCTCGCCCTTGCCGGCGCCGCAGCCGACGATGACCGCCATGGTGGCCAGCACGCTGAGCATGTCCGGTCCGTTCAGGGCCCCGATCAGGCAGAAGGCGAGGAAGCCGGTCAGGCCGGTCAGGTTGGCGGCCATCGGGCTCAGCCTGGCGATCTCGACAAAGCGGGCCAGGGCCACGCCGGAGATGAACAACGGGATGGTGCGGCCCAGACCCCAGTTGAAGGGCAGGTTGAACTGCTCCTGACCGATGATCCACAGGCTCAGGGCGTTGGCGCCCAGCAGCACCGTCACTGCCAGGCAGAGGGCCGAGACCGGGCTCTGGATGCGGTGAACAGCCCGCCACAGCGCCGGGAAGAACAGGTAGCAGGCCATCAGGGCCGAGATGGTCCAGCTGGGGATGTTCCAGGTGTCGCCGCCCCAGCCGACCGACTGCAGCAGCAGGATGTTGCCGGGGATGTCGCTCCAGCGGAAGTGTTCCGGATGGCTGATGCCGTGGCCCAGGGCTCCGGCGGCCAGCACCGCGACCACCAAGCCGAACAGGGTGATCAGATGCGCCGGATAGACCCGCGTCAGTCGCTTGGTCATGAACTGGCCATAGCCGACCTTGCCGCTGAGGATGGACTTTCCATAGGCCTTCACCAGCACGAAGCCGGACAACAGCAGGAAGAAGTCCGTCGCCAGATAGCCCCGGCTGAGGAAGGCGTGGATGCTGCTCAGCGCCACCGGCGCCTCGTCGCCATAGTGGAAGACCAGCACGAACAGCGCCGCCATCAGGCGGAGCATGTCCAGGGCGCCGCCCCGGGGCGAGGCCGTGGCTGTGCCGGAAGGAGACGTCGACGACGACAAAGACATGGCGGCTGTCCTGTTCTGGTCCCGAAAGCGGGATCCGGACCGATGCAAAGCCAGCCTCATGCCAACCGGCGCGGCCTTGAACCGGCCGCCAGGGGCGCCTATCTGTATCAAACAGTGTTTCAATAAATCGGGACGATCGTCATGCGCATGCCGGCCCTGTTCCTCGGTCACGGATCGCCGATGAACGCCATCGAGGACAATGCCTGGAGCCGGGGCTGGGCCGGCGCCGGCCGCGCCCTTCCGCGGCCGCGGGCCATCCTCGTGATTTCGGCCCATTGGGAAACGCGCGGCGTCGCCGTCACGGCGGGACCGGCGCCGGAGACGATCCATGATTTCGGCGGCTTTCCCCAGGCCCTGTTCGACGCCCGCTATCCAGCCCCGGGCGATCCCGACCTCGCCCGCCGCGTCGCCGCCCTGCTGTCGCCCGATCCCGTCGCCCTTGATGAGAGACGGGGCTTCGATCACGGGGTCTGGAGCGTGCTAGCGCCGATGTACCCCGCCGCCGACGTGCCGATTGTCGCCCTGTCAATCGACCGGACGCGGCCCGACCGGTGGCACTACGAAGCCGGTCACAGGCTGGCCGGCCTGCGGGACGAGGGGGTGATGATCGTTGGCAGCGGCGACATCGTGCACAATCTGCGGGACGTGAATTTCCGCACCGGCGCGACGCCCGACTGGGCGCCACGGTTCAACGAGACGGCCAAGCAGCTGATCGTCGCCGGAGATCACGCGTCGCTGATCGACTACGCCGGGCTTGGGTCCGATGCGGCCCTGGCCATCAACAGCGCCGAGCACTACCTGCCGCTTCTCTATGTGCTGGGCGCCGCAGACGCCGACGAAACGCCGCGTTTCTTCAACGACGACGTCTTCGCCGGCATCTCCATGACCTCCGTGCTTTTCGGCGCCGAAGAGGCCCGGTTATAGTCCTGGCATGACCCCCGATCGCGCCGCGCTCGTCGACCGCATCACTGTCTTCCTCTCGGAGATCGGCATTCCGGTCCGCGCGGCCACCCTGCCGGACGACACCTTCCTGCCCGGCATGGAAATCCGGCGCGGCGAACTGGTCTATGATCCGGCCCGTCCCTTCGCGCCGGGGGATCTGCTGCATGAGGCCGGCCATCTGGCCGTCACGGCGCCCGAGCATCGGTCGGATGAGCCCTTCGTCTCCACCGAGGGGGACGAGATGGCGACCCTGGCCTGGTCCTGGGCCGCGGCCCGGCGCCTGGGCCTGGCCGCTGCCGACCTCTTCCATGACGGCGGCTACAAGGGGGAGGCCGCCTGGCTGGCGGAAACCTTCGAGGCCGGCTACGCCCCAGGGCTGCCGATGCTGCAATACTATGGCCTGACGATCGCGCCGAATGCGGCGACCCCGGACGGGCCGCCGCCCTATCCCCACATGATCAGGTGGCTGCGCTGACCTCCAGGCGAGCCGCGGCCTCCTGCGCCGCCGCCAACCGCTGCGGCATCGCCGCCCCGTACATGCCCTGAACCCGTTGCAGAATTTCCGGCGGCGCGGTTTCCGGCCGGCCGGCGTTGAACGGCGGCGCGGGGGCGTATTCCAGCCCCAGCTGCAGCGACTGGGCGAAGGCGTCTCCCGCCACTTCGGCCGCCAGGGTCAGGGCAAAGTCGATGCCCGCCGTCACGCCGCCGCCGGTGAAGACATTGCCGTCGCGAACCACCCTGGCCGGGTCCGGAATCGCGCCGAACAGGGCCAGCTGGTCGCGCCAGGCCCAGTGGCAGGCCGCCCGCTTGCCGGTCAGCAGCCCCGCCGCCGCCAGGATCAGTGATCCGGTGCAGACCGAGGTCACATACCGGCTGATCCCGGCCAGCCGGCGGATCTGTTCCAGGAACGCCTGGTCCTGTATCGCCGCCGTCGTGCCGAAGCCGCCGGGGATGCAGAGTATGTCGCACTCGGCGATGTCCGGCAGACGCGCCAGGTTCGCGAAGGTCAGGCCATCGGCCGCCAGCTCGCCGCCCTCCATCCAGGCCACTGTCACCCGGGCGCCGGGCAGGCGCGACAGGAACTGGTGTGGTCCGGTGAAATCAAGATGGGTGACATCGGGATACAGGGCGAAGATGATGTTCAGGGCCGGGGCGGGCATGGGCGATCTCCAGGATCAGGGACTTGACCACGCCACCTTGCCCGACCTAGCGTCTGGCTGAAATGACAACGTTCCCTCATTTTTCGCCAAATCCTGCTAATTCGGTGACAGTCACTTTTTCCCGCCGCCGCGATAGCCGACGCCGCCCTCGGTTCCGAAAGAGTGACTGTCACCGAATTAGCCCCCGCCCGGACTCCACCTCATGAAACCCGTCGGCGTCCTGATCTTCGGCGACTTCCAGCTGCTCGACGCGGCCGGCCCGATCGCCGCCTTCGAGATCGCCGACCGCTATCAGCCGGGCGCCTATCGCATCGAGACGGTCAGCCGGGCCGGCGGGCTGGTGGCCAGCTCCTCGGGCGTGGCGATGGACAGCCGCCCGTTCGACCCCGCGGACGTGTTCGACACCCTGGTCGTCGTCGGCGGCGAGGGCACGCGGGGACCGGCGGCCTGCGCCGACACCCTGGCCTGGGTGCGGGCCGTATCCGCAAGGGCGCGGCGCACGGCCAGCGTCTGTTCAGGGGCCTATGTGCTGGCCGAGGCCGGCCTGCTGGACGGGCGCCGGGCGACCACCCACTGGGGCCGCACCGATCACTTCCGCCGACGCTATCCGGCGGTGCGGCTCGAACCGGACCGGATCTTCGTGCAGGACGGAAATGTCTGGTCCAGCGCCGGGATCACCGCCGGCATCGACCTGGCGCTGGCGATGATCGGCCAGGATCTGGGCGAGGACATCGCCCGCAAGACCGCGCAGCAGCTGGTGGTCTATCACCGCCGGCCGGGCGGCCAGTCGCAGTTCTCCGCCCTGCTGGAGATGGAGGCCGGCGGTCGGTTCGATTCCCTGCTGGCCTGGATGCGGGAAAACCTGGCCCTGCCGCTGACGGTGCCCGATCTGGCCGACCGCGCCGGCATGAGCGAGCGCACCTTCCTGCGCGCCTTTGGCGCCGAGGTCGGCTTCACGCCGGCCAAGGCCGTCGAGCGCCTGCGGCTGGAAGCGGCCCGCGCCCTGCTCGAAAGCCAGCCCCTGCGGATCGAGGATGTCGCCCTGGAGGTCGGTTTTGGCGATCCCGAGAGGATGCGCCGCGCCTTCCTACGCGCCTTCGGCCAGCCGCCCCAGTCACTGCGACGCACGGCGGCGGCGTGACGCAACGCCTCCCCCATTGGGGGAGGGGGACTATCGCCGCGGGCGATGGTGGAGGGGGTCCTCCACCAAAACCTGCCACATCCCCCGTCCCCTCCGTCAGCGGGGACCCCCTCAGTCACCGGGCCGATGGCCCGGCGACAGCTCCCCCGATTCGGCCCTACGGGCCGGGGGAGCAGAATGGAGCCCGACCCCCATGCCCCTCCCAGAGATCTACGCCACACATCGCCTCACCCCGGCCAGGACCTTCGCCGATCTCAAGGTGGGCGACCGCTATCCCCTGCCCTCCCGCACCCTCGGGGACGGCAATTTCGCCGCCTTCCAGACGGTCAGCCTGGACAACCACCCCATCCACTATGACGCCGAATACTGTCAGGCGCTTGGCCACCCCGGCCCCCTGGCGCATGGCCTGCAGGTCCTGTGCTTCACCGCCGCCGGCGCCGGGCTGTTTCCTCACGAGATCGGCGACGCCCTACTGTGAATGATCGAGGTGCGGGCCCGCATCCTCAAGAGCGCCTATCCGGGCGATACCTTGTTTCCTCTGCTGGTCATCACCGACCTGAAGCCGCAACGAACCACCGGTGTCGTCACCATGGCCGCCACCGTGACCAACCAGAAGGGCGAGACGGTTCTGGAAGGCGAGCACGTCTATTTGCTGCGGCTCTGAGCCCTCATTTCGAGACCAGTTTTCGATGGCCTCGCTCTGGACGCGAACGGTCTGACCCTGCCAATGTCGGGCCGCCTACACAGGAGACTCCGATGGCCCACAAATTCGAGATCTACAAGGACAAGGCAGGCGAGTTCCGGGTTCGCTTCAAGTTCAACAGCGAGATCATGTTCTCCACCGAGGGCTACGCCTCCAAGGCCTCGGCCCAGAACGCCATCGACTCGATCAAGAAGAACGGACCTGCCGCGCCCGTCGAGGACAACAGCTGACCCTTGACCCCCGGCCGCTTCCCGCATCTGATCACTGATAACCATCAGAAACAGGGAGGCGGCCCATGGCCACCGCGAGCGCCAGCGGACGCAGGTCCATCTTCATTACCGGCGCCGCCAGCGGCATCGGCCTGGGCGCCGCCAAGCGGTTTGCCCGCGAGGGCTGGTTCGTCGGGCTGGCCGACATCGACAAGGCCGGCCTGAAGCAGGCCCTGGCCGAGATCGGCCCCGGCAACGGCGTCACCCTCGACCTTGATGTGCGGGATCGCGGCCAGTGGGCCAGGGCGATGACCGCCTTTGGCAAGGCCAGCGGCGGGCGCCTCGACGTGCTGCTCAACAACGCCGGCATCGCCCGCTACGGCTTTCTCGAGGAGCAGAGCCCCGAGGAGGGCGATCTCCAGATCGACATCAATGTGAAGGGCGTCATCAACGGCGCCCGGGCCGGCCTGGACCTGCTGAAGGCCACGCCGGGTTCGACCCTGATCAACGTGGCCAGCTGCGCCGGCCTGTTCGGGGCGCCGCGCATGGCCATCTACGCCGCCAGCAAGTTCGCCGTCCGCGGTCTGTCCGAAGCTCTGGACGCCGAATTCAGCCGGTTCGGCGTGGCTGTTCGCTGCATCATGCCGTGGTTCGTCGACACCCCGATCCTCAACGCCGGGGCTCAGGGCACCAACATGAAGATCACCGACGCCATCCGCGAGGGCGGGTCGCCGGTCTATACCGTCGAGGAGGCCGCCCAGGTCATCTGGGACGCAGCCCAGGGCAAGGGCGGCAAGCTCAACTACATCGTCGGTCAGGCCGGCAAGTCGCTCGCCATGACCCTCCGCTTCATGCCCGGTCTGGTCAGGAAGCGGCTACGGGCCGGACTGTTTGCGGAGCAGCCGTAGCCGGCTGGGCCGGCTTGGTTGCAACCGGGACCTTGGCGGGGCTGGCCTTGGCGTCCTTGGCCGGCGCCGCGACAGGCGCGGGCGTGGCGGCGGCAGGCTTGGCCGGCGCGGGCTTGGCCGCGGGCGTCTCGGTGACCGCCGAGGCGAGGATCACCCGCGCGCCCGAACCGGTGATGATCTCATAGGGCACCGGACCGGTGGGCAGGCTGGTCGCCTGGGCCACTTCCATACCGTCACGCGACGGCTCCGGCGTGTCGCCGAAGGCCCCCGGCGCGCCATTGCGGCCGCCGAAGCGATAGAAGATGTGCAGGCCGACCTGCTGCACCCGCACCATGCGCGGGCCCCAGCCCGGCGAGACGTTGACGGTGTGGAAGTGGGTGGCGTTGCCGACCGAGGCCATCACATAGCCGCCCAGGGCCCGCTCGGCGATCTTCGCGGCCCGGCGCCAGGCGCCCGGCTCACGACCGCGCCGCATCGAGCCGTCGCAGGCGAAGCTGAACTGGCAGGCGCCGCGGCTGTAGGCGCCCTGGAAGACCACGGCGCAGACGCTCTTGGGAAAGGCGGGGTGACGGACGCGGTTCAGCACCACCTGGGCCACCGCCGCCTGGCCGGCCGGGGTCTCGCCGCGCGCCTCGTAGTAGACCGCCTTGGTCAGGCAATCGAGATCGCGCGACGCATCCAGCGCGCCGGTGAAGCGGAAGGGCTGGGCCGCGGGGTTGAACGGGCCGCCGAAATTGGCGCGGAGCAACAAACCGGCGCTTGCCGCGTTACTGTCCTTGCCGGCGCGCTTTTCGAGGCGGGCGGCGAGCAGGGCCGATTGGCGATCGCGTTGCGCGTCGGCGGCCGTGAACATCGGATCGTGCCGACGGGCGACAGCCAGGGTGGCGGGATCCATATTGAGAACGCGGTCGCGCAGGGCGGCCTCGGAAAACTGTCCGTCGGCGGCATGGGCCAGCGACGAAAGACGGACGTGCTGTTCACGCGCGTCAGCGGTCCCCGCCATGTAGGCGGCCGCGACGATCAGGCCCATGACGGCGCCAGTCGATGCGCCGACGGTCAGGGCTCGCGCGCCAGCGCGGCTCCGTTGTAACGAAATCAAAGCTCTCTAGTCCTGTGCGACAGGGGCAGGATGCGCCCCCCGTATCGACGTCGAACGGCCGTGAATGTCCCGGGTGGGCGGCGGTGCGACGAGATTCGGCCGATGTCAGGAATTGGCCGAGGTGGTCCTTATGCCAGACTTTATGGCCCAAATGTGGCCGATTCGCAAGCTCATGCTGCATTGCAACATCGAGCATCGCCCCAGATATCGCGGGTCGGATGGTTAACACCCTCTAGTCATTGTGAAATCCCGCGGACTCCGGCGATGCGCCGCGGTGCGGAAATTTCTCGCGTCGCGCGATCAATACTGGGCGACATCTCACGCCTCGCAACGCTCTTCCATTGCGCGTGACGCCGGAGCGAGTCACCATGATCCGCCGTGTTACGGCCCGCGCCCCATTTCCCGGGAGATCGTCATGAAGATGTTGGTCCATACCCTCGCCGCCCTGGCCCTGGCCACGGCCTCGTCCGCGGTCTTGACCGCACCGGCCGCCGCCGGCGACTTGCTCTACCAGGCCGCCCCCGACAGCCTCACCGAAGCCCTCGACGGCAAGCCCTACTGGGCCGCCCAGGCCCAGTGCGCCGGGCTGTTCGGCGCCGCCGCCCAGTATCTCGGCGAGCAGGGTGACGAGGCCGGCGCTCAGGAAGCAAAGACCCTCGCCCTGTCCTTCGCCGATGACGCCATCACCCGGCTGCGTCGCGACCGCGGCCTGACCAAGGCCCAGGCCCTGGAGCTGATCAGCCCCGCCGTTCTCAAGGCCCGCCAGGACGGCGCCGCCGCCGTGGCCAGCAGCGAGGGTGAACTGTCGACCTGGAACTTCGCCCGCAGCAGCTGCCTCGACATCGCCGAGTCCTACGGCGCCCAGACCAGCTGGAACACGCCGTGAAGCGCGTCATCGCCGCCGGCTGCGCCCTGGTTCTGACCGCGACCGCCGCCGCGCCCGCCATGGCCGGGGACCTGATGTTCAACCGCAAGGCCGCGACCACGCTCACCGAGGGCAGCATCGGCCAGCCCTGGTGGAAGCTGCAGGCCCAGTGCGCCGGCATGTTCGCCGCCGCCTTCAACAGCCACAGCCTGGCCGGCGAAGCCGACCTGGCCGACATCGACCGCGACATCGGCAAGAGCATGCTGACCGCGGCCATCGACCGGCTGGAGCGGGATCGCGGCATGGACCACAAGGTGGCCGTCGATCTGGCGCTGCTGCAGGTCTCCTACGGCCGCGACCGGGTTACCGAGCTGATCCGCACCGGCGGCTCCGGCCCCACCAGCCCGTGGAACACCCAGCGCAGCATCTGCATGGACATCCACGAGGCCTACACCGGCAAGTTTGGCTAGGGCCTCGGATCCGCGCTACTTCCGCCGCACCGCCCACTCGGTGCAGCCGCCAAGCTCTGTCACCTGCCCGGTGATTACATCCTTGTCGCCGTTCTGGCCCGCATAGGCGGTGCCGGTCAGGCCGACCATCTCATAGCCGGTCGGGCGGTTGATCCAGTGGTCGCCGTGGAGCTCCAGATAGCCCGTCGGCGTGATCGTTCCGCGCACCGCGAAGCTGCCGCTCGGCACGCCGGGATTGTCGCGCCGGGCCCAGAAGGAAAAGGTGCCGGTCACCTGGCCCGACGGCGTCGCGTCCAGGGTCAGGGTCAGCCCGGTCTTGCCCTGGTAGCAGGTGTAGGCGCCCTCCCAGACCCCATCGAGCGGCTCGGCCGCGGAAGCGGCGACCGGCAGGGCCAGCAGGGCGAGGGCGGAAGCGAGGGCGGCGAACTTGGACATGATGATCTCCAGGATTTCACCCAGAAGATCAGTCCCCGCCGCGTCCCGCATCCCTACTATGGGGGGCTGCTGCTCCCCACCCCCCGTCATCCCGGACAGCCCACGGGGCTGATCCGGGACCCAGGGGGTGCGTGATCTCGCTATCCCAAGCCGCTCTTCGGCCTGTGGGCTGCAACCCCTGGGTCCCGGACAAGCGCTGCGCGCTTCCCGGGGTGACGGGGAGGTTTCATGGGTGACGGCTCCGGATGAGCGAGGGACCTTTGCCATTCTGCCGCCATCCTGTGTCAGCAGTCGGCCGCCGCCCCTCTGGCCCGATCCCCCCGCAAACCCTACATTCTCCCCATGCCCAACACCGGTGTCTCTGACGTCTCCGCCCAGTTCGTCCACGACCTCGCGGACGCGCACGCGCCCATGCTGTGGCAGCCCCACCGCCCCGCCCGGCCTGACAAGTCCGAGGGCGGCCGCAAGTTCAAGCTGGTCAGTGAATACAGCCCCGCCGGCGACCAGCCCCAGGCGATCCGCGAGCTCGTCCAGGGCATCAAGGACCGCGAGCACGACCAGGTCCTGCTCGGCGTCACCGGCTCGGGCAAGACCTTCACCATGGCCAGCATCATCGCCGAGACCCAGCGCCCGGCCCTGATCCTGGCCCCCAACAAGACCCTCGCCGCCCAGCTCTACAGCGAGTTCAAGGCCTTCTTCCCCGAGAACGCCGTCGAGTATTTCGTCAGCTACTACGACTACTACCAGCCCGAAGCCTACGTCGCCCGCACCGACACCTACATCGAGAAGGACTCCAGCCGGAACGAACAGATCGACCGCATGCGCCACAGCGCCACCCGGGCGATCCTGGAGCGGGACGACGTCATCGTCGTCGCCTCGGTCAGCTGCATCTACGGCATCGGCTCGGTCGAGACCTACACGGCCATGACCTTCGCCCTGACCGTCGGCGACCGCATCGACGAAAAGCAGCTGATGGCCGATCTGGTGGCCCAGCAGTACAAGCGCAACGACCAGGCCTTCGAGCGCGGCATGTTCCGCCGCCGCGGCGACACCATCGAGATCTTCCCGGCCCACTACGAGGACCGCGCCTGGCGCATCGGCCTGTTCGGCGACGAGATCGAGGCCATCCAGGAGTTCGACCCCCTCACCGGCAAGAAGACCGCCGACCTC
>JAHBYC010000002.1 GCA_019636175.1 Caulobacter sp.
AGGCCGGCGTCGCGGTCGGGGCCCTTGGCCACGCCGACGACGGGGATGTCGTCGACGCCGAGGTCGGCCATGATCTCGAGCGCGGCGGAGAGCTGGCCGGCGCCGCCGTCGAGGAGGACGAGGTCCGGGCGGGGGGCGGAGACGTCGCCGCCGGCTTCCTCCTCCTTGACCAGGCGGGAGAAGCGGCGGCGGAGGACCTCCTTCATCATGCCGAAGTCGTCGCCGGGGGTGAGGTCGGTCCCCTTGATGTTGAACTTGCGGTACTGGTTCTTCTGGAAGCCTTCGGGGCCGGCGACGATCATGCCGCCGACGGCGTTGGTCCCCATGATGTGGCTGTTGTCGTAGACCTCGATCCGCTCGGGCGGGGCGTCGAGGTGGAAGGCCTCGGCCAGGCCCGCCAGCAGCTTGGCCTGCGCGCCGCCCTCGGCCATGCGCCGGCCCAGGGCTTCGCGGGCGTTGGTCAGGGCCTCGTCGACCAGGCCGCGCTTTTCGCCGCGCCGGGGGCGGGCGATCTCGACCTTGCGGCCGGACTTCATGCTGAAGGCCTCTTCCAGCAGCTCGATCTCGAACGGGTCGTGGGAGACGAGGATGAGGCGGGGGATGGGCTTGTCGTCGTAGAACTGGCCGATGAAGGCGCCCATGATCTCGGGCAGGGTGTCGGCCTTGTCGATGCGGGGGAAGTAGGCGCGGTTGCCCCAGTTCTGGCCGGCGCGGAAGAAGAAGACCTGGACGCAGGCCTGGCCGCCCTCGGCGTGGAGGGCGAAGACGTCGGCCTCCTCCAGGGTTTCGGGATTGACGGTGGTTTCCTGGGCGACGGCGGCGAGGGCGCGGATGCGGTCGCGCAGGCGGGCGGCCAGCTCGAACTCCATGTCGTCGGAGGCGGCCTGCATCTGCTCGGACATGCGCTTCATCACCGCGCGGGACTTGCCGCGCAGGAAGGCCTCGGCCTCGTCGACCAGGGACTGGTAGTCGGCCGGGGCGATCAGACCGGTGCAGGGGGCGGCGCAGCGGCGGATCTGGTGCAGCATGCAGGGACGGGTGCGGGAATCGTAGACGCTGTCACTGCAGGAGCGGAGGAGGAAGGCCTTCTGCAGGGTGTTGAGGGTGCGGTTGACGGCGCCGGCGCTGGCGAAGGGGCCGAAGTAGTCGCCCTTGATCGAATGGGCGCCGCGGTGCTTGCGCAGCTGGGGGGCGGCGTGGTCGCGGCGGATGACGATCTCGGGGAAGGACTTGTCGTCGCGCAGCAGGACGTTGAAGCGGGGCTTCAGCTGCTTGATCAGGTTGATCTCGAGCAGCAGGGCGTCGGTCTCGGTGCGGGTGGAGGCGAACTCCATGGCGCGGGTGAGATCGACCATGGTGGCGATGCGGTTGGTGTGGAAGCGGCCTTGCGCGTACTGGATGACGCGCCTTTTCAGCGAGCGGGCCTTGCCGACATAGAGGCATTCGCCGTCCTCGCCGTACATGCGGTAGACGCCGGGGGCGTCGGGCAGGCGGTCGGCGTGGAACCGGATCAGCGCGGCGCCGTGCAGTTTCGACGCCTCGGTCTGGAGGCCTTCTGAGAGGGTGAGATCGGTCACGGCGGCAGATATAGGATGAGTCCGGCGCCGGCGCCTCTCCCCCCGACCGGCGGCTGTGGCCAGGGGATGGCAGGAGCGGCGGGGCGGCGCCGCTTTACTGTGCAGAACAGTGATTTTCTGGACGCTTACTGTTGATCCGGGGCGGACCGGAAGCGAACGCAGCAACCTGCGTGCGCTCTTTTGCATGAACCCTGTTTACCGAACGCCGTGAATGTGATTTCGGTGTCGGGCCGGCCGGGGGGCCGTGCGTGGGGGACTTCGACACTGACGGTGCGTCGGTGACGGGTGGGGGAGCCTGTGGGCGAGCCCGTGCGCCCTGCTCGCGGGCGCCCGGACGGAATGTAGCAACCGTCCGGAGTAAGACCGATGCCGACCACGCCTACAGCCGCCACCGGGGACCTGGCCGTCCTGCCGGTCACGACGGGCGAAGAGCCCTACTCGACTGTCGCCGCCCTGGCCTCCGGGGGTTTCGTGGTGGGCTACGGCTCGAACGTCAGCGGCAACGACCGGCCCTACCTGCAGTTCTTCGACGCCAACGGAAACAGGGTCGGATCACCGATCGAGCTGGCCACCACGGGCAACCGCTATGAGTATGTGTCGCCGGTCCAACTGGCTAACGGCGACATCATGGTCTCCTACTGGAACGGCTCGATCGAGCAGGCCCAGCGCATCGACTCGACCACCGGCGCCCTGATCGGCTCGCCCATCACCCTGCCCGGCACCTCCTGGGGCGGCCTGCAGGCGCTGGACAACGGCGGCTTCGCCTACATGAGCTACTGGAACAACGGCATCGTGGCGCTGAGCTTCTTCGATGCGTCCGGCGCCCAGGTCGCGTCCCTGACTCCGGCGGGCGCGCAGGGCTCCATGACGTTGCTGGACGACGGCAACCTGTTCGTCGCCGTCAACACCACCGCTCCCAACGTCTTCGGAACAGTCTATTCGCCGACCGGCGCCGTCGTCACCAGCACCTTCGACATCAGCCAGATCGACAATGGCGTGAGCGAAGTCTCCGCGGCGACCCTGGCGGACGGCCGGGTGGTCGTGACGTTCCGGACCGACAACGCGGGCCTGGGCAACGACGTGTCCTATCGCATCATGAACCCGGACGGCACGGCGGCGACCGACCAGACCCTGATCGTCTCCATCGCCGGACGTCAGGAGCGCCCCAGCGTCGTCGCGCTGAACGACGGCGGCTTCATTGTCATGTGGTACGACCTGACCGGCGCCGACGGCAGCGGCGAGGGGGTGCTCGCGCGGCGTTATGACAGCAGCGGCGCTCTGGTCGGCGATACCTTCGTGGTCCCGGCCGACTCGACCGGCAATCAATTCAAGAACGGATACGAGGGCCATTGGGTGGCCCAACTTCAGAACGGCGATGTGGTGTTCGTCTTCACCACGCCGGGGGGCGGCACTTACGACGTCAAGGCCCGAATCTTCAACGTCGATGGCAATCCGGCCACCATCGCCAGCGCCACGACCGGCGTCGACAGCCTGGTCGGCGACGGGTCCGACAACAGCTTCGCCTTCACCGCCGCCAAGCTGAACAACGGTGACGGCATCGACGGCGGGGTGGGCAACGACACGGTGCGGCTGACCGGCGGCGGAACCTTCGATTTCACCGGCGTGACCCTGACCAGCATCGAGACCCTGACCACCGACGGAACCAACGCCACCCTGCACTTCTCCGACACCAGCCAGCTGGGCCTGCTCAGCAACCTGGCCGGGGCGGACGACCGGGTGGAGATCGACAGCATCGGCCTGGGCCTGTCCCTCGCCGGCTGGTTCGGCGTGGCCGACGCCGGGGTCGAGACGGTGGCCTACACCGACCGCGGCAACAATGTTTCCGTCACCCGCGACGATCGCGGCACGGCGGGCGATCCGAGCGACGACCTGCTGCTGCTGACCTACGACGACGATCCGCTGGACGGGACGGAGAAGGTCTATTCGACCCAGGTGAAGATGTTCGACCGCAACGGCTTTGTCCGCGAAGTCGACACCACCTACGACGCCGGCTACACGGTCAAGGCGGTGTATGACGCCGCCGGCGTGCTGCTCCAGACCACCCTGACCGACGGTCCCGGCAACGCCCTCAGCATCGACACCAGCGTCAGCACCTATGTCGGCGGCGTCATCGACAACACGGTTGTGGTGCTGGACAACGGTGCCAGGAGCACCACGACCTACAACGCCGGGGTGAAGGTCCAGCTGGTGCAGGAAGATCTGGGCGACCTGTATGCCTGGGACTCCATCACCACCACCTACAACGCCGACGGATCGGTCGCCTCGCGTAGCCAGCTCAATGACGCCGGAGAGACCATTTCCAGCATCAGCACCACATATGACAGCGGCCAGCTGGCGGACCGGACGATAGACTACCTGGACGGGTCTTCGCGCACCGATCTGTTCAACGCCGGGGCCCTGTCCCTGACCACCCAGATCAAGGCCAACGGCGACAGGTCGATTATCGGCCAGGCCGGCAGCCAGCAGCTGGACTCCGGAACGGGCGACGACCTGATGCGCGGCGGCGCCGGAGCCGACACCTTCAACTTCACCGGCGCCAGCTTCGGCGCTGACCGGATCCTGGATTTCCAGAACGGCGTCGATCATCTCTACATCGAGATCGGCGGCAATTCGGTGGACATGGCGGGCCTGCTGTCGGCGGCGACCCTGACCGACACCGCCCAGGGCCTGCACATTTCCTTCACCACGCCGGGCCTGGGGTCGATCACCGTCTCCGGCCTGACCATCGCCACCTTCGACAATTCCGACCTGATCTTCATCTAGCCGGAGCCATCAGGCGGCCCGGCGCTGGCCTCTCCCCTGGCGGTCCTGTAGGACTCAACCCTGCGTCGGCTACGGCGCAACAGAACCGGTCGTGAACGCATCCGGCGTCCGTGCGTTACTGGCGCGGACGCCGGGGCGGACAAGCGCCCGGGCCGCTGTTCGTCGGGTGGGCTGGACTTGAAACGGATCGACTTTCTGGCGTTGTTCGAGGTGCTGCCCAGCCCCCACATGGTGCTGGACCGCGAGCTGCGCTTTGTCGGGGTCAACGCCGCCTATGAGAAGGCGGTGCTGCGCAGCCGTGAGGAACTGGTCGGGCAGGTCATCTTCGACCTGTTCCCCAATGAAGGGGATGCGGGACGGCGGCTGAGGGCAAGCTTCGAGCGGGTCTTCGCCACCGGCGAGTCCGACACCCTGGCCTATATCCACTATGAGATCCCCCGCCCGGCCGACCAGGGCGGCGGGATGGAGGACCGCTACTGGACCGCGGTGCATGTGCCGATCCGCGGGGCCTCCGGTGAGGTCGAGTTCCTGCTGCAGAACACCGTCGATGTGACCGAGCTGCAGCGGTTGCAGAGAGCGGCGTCATTGCCGATCGGCATCGCCCCCGAAGCCGGGGCGGCGACCGGCGGTCTGGAACTGCTGCAACGGGCGCAGGAAGCCGAACGGGCCCATCGCACCCTGCTGGACCAGAGCGATGACTTCCGCCGGCTGTTCGCCCAGGCGCCGGGGTTCATGGCCGTGCTGAGCGGCCCGGAGCACCTCTTCACCTTCGCCAACGACGCCTATGAGGCCCTGGTCGGGGGGCGTCAGGTGGTCGGCCGCACGGTGGCCGAGGCCCTGCCCGAGGTCGTCGGCCAGGGCTTTGTCGACATGCTGGACGCCGTCTATCGCACCGGCATCGCCGCCAGCGCCACGGGTCGGCGAATACTGCTCAGCCAGGGCGACAACTCACCGCCCCTCGAGCGGTTTCTCGATTTCACCTATCAGCCGATCTACAGCGCCGACGGCGCGGTCAGCGGGGTGTTCGTGCAGGGCGCCGATCGCACCGAGAGCGTGCGGGCGGCGGAGCGGCAGAAGACCCTGGTCGATGAGTTGAATCACCGGGTCAAGAACAGCCTGGCGACCGTGCAGTCCATCGCCGCCCAGACCTTCCGGGCGACGCCCGATCCGGCGGCCTTCCGTCAGGCCTTCGAGGCCCGGCTCATGGCCCTGTCCAACGTGCAGAACCTGCTGACCGACGCCAGCTGGATCGGGGCGGACCTGGCCGAGGTGCTGCTGGCCGAACTCAAGCCGCATGGCGAGAGCCGGATATCGGTGTCGGGACCCCCGGTGCGACTGTCGGCGCCCGAAGCCCTGAGCCTGGCCATGGTGGGCCACGAACTGGCGACAAACGCGGCCAAGTACGGCGCGCTCAGCACCGGGGATGGCAAGGTGTCGGTGACCTGGGACCTGACCGTTGGCGACAGGGTGGGTGAGCGGCGCCTGCGGCTGATTTGGACCGAACGCGGCGGCCCAACGGTGACGGCCCCGGCGCGGGAAGGCTTTGGCTCGCGCCTCATCGCCCGCACCGCCGCCCACGACCTGGGCGGAACCTCGGAAGCACGGTTCGAGCCCGAAGGCCTGGTGCAGATTCTCGATGTGGTGTTGACCGCCGACTGACGGTCCAGGCCCCACGCCCTCCGCTCACCCCGTTGCGACGCCAGCGCCGACGCGCCGTTGCTGTTCGGCGAAACGAAGGGTCTCGGGACCCGCGATTTCCGCGCCAAGGGCCAAGGCCGGCTCGGAGAGCTTGTCGGGATTGAAGATCACGCCGTTGCGGCTGACCCGACGGACAAACCCGGCCGCGATCAGACGGCCAACCGCCCGGCGGGTGGTTTCGTAGGGCATGTGCAGCGTGCCGGCCAGGGCATGGACGCTGACCGGGCGGCGCTGAACGGTGGTCGCCTGGCCATCGCCCCCTTCAACGCCGCCAGCCCCGCCCTGTCCGTCGACCGCCGAATTGGCCTGGACGATCGCCAGGTAGATGACGGTCAGATTGTAGTCATGATCGAAGGGCGCGGCCGAGGCCAGAATGGCCCTGAACAGGTGGCCACCCTCCAGGCGCGACAGGGTGTGGGCGACCTCAGTCCCGAGCGTCTCTTCCCCTGGCATGCTTGCCCTCTGCCCCATGCTTCGCGCCGTCCCCTGGCGAGGACGACCCGAGGCGGGACGTCTCGTACCAACGATATGTTAGTTTATTGGAGCATGGAGGCCACCCCGGCGCCGTGACAGCGATCACACCGGGAGATCAACAACGGGACCGGCCCCGGTCAGTCCTTCCCGCCGGCGACGGCCTCAAGATCAACGCCAATCCGGCGCAGGCGGATCAGGATGCTGCGGAACTCACGCTCGATCTCCAGCGTGGAAACGTTGTCCATCGCCGCGATGATGGCCGTTGGAACATAGACGCCCCGAGGGGTGCGCAGGCAGACGCCGGCCTCGACCAGCCGCCCCACGGCGCGGCGGACGGTTTCCCGGGGCAGCTGGGTGGCCCGGGCGAGGGCCTGCATGCTGACGGGTCGACGCATCTCGTCCGGCGGCAGGTCGTCGCCAAAGGCGCCGTCCTCATCCGAGCCGGTGGCGATGTGGGACAGATTGGCCGAGATGATGGTGGCGCAGACGATGCCGGCGATCAGATCGCCGCCGGTATTGCGGTAAAACAGGTGATAGAGCCGCAGCATGTGCTCGCGCATCAGACGGGCGGTCTGGCGGCTCTTTCCCTCAAGGCCCAGAGGGCTGGCGTCGCCGATCATTCGGCGGCGTGAAGCGCGGCCTGGCTCTCGAGTTCGGCGGCGCGCTGTTCGACCAGTTCGACGATGTGATCGACCATGCGGTCGTTGTCCATCTTGTGATCCGGCTTGCCGGCCATATAGACCATGCCCGAGCCCTTGCCGCCGCCGGTGAAGCCGAGATCGGTCATCAGGGCCTCGCCTGGACCGTTGACCACGCAGCCGATGATCGACAGCGACATGGGGGTGGCGATGTGGGCCAGCCGGGCCTCCAGCGTTTCCACCGTCTTGATGACGTTGAACCCCTGCCGGGCGCAGCTGGGACAGGCGATAATGTTGACGCCGCGATGGCGCAGACCGAGGGACTTGAGCAGGTCGAAGCCGACCTTGATCTCCTCCACCGGATCAGCGGCGAGGCTGACGCGGATGGTGTCGCCGATGCCGGCCCACAGCAGGTTGCCGATGCCGATCGCCGACTTGACCGTTCCGGTGCGCAGGGCGCCGGCCTCGGTAATGCCCAGATGCAGGGGGCAGTCGATGGCGTCGGCCAGCTGGTTGTAGGCCGCGACGGTCATGAAGATGTCGGAGGCCTTCACCGAAATCTTGAAGTCGTGGAAGTCGTGGTCCTGCAGGATCCGGGCATGGTTCAGCGCGCTCTCGACCATGGCGTCGGGACAGGGCTCGCCATACTTCTCCAGCAGCTCGCGCTCCAGCGAGCCGGCGTTGACGCCGATGCGCATGGAACAGCCATGGTCACGGGCGGCCTGGATGACCTCGCGGACCCGGTCGGGGCTGCCGATGTTGCCCGGATTGATGCGCAGGCAGGCGGCGCCGGCCTTGGCCGCCTCGATGCCGCGTTTGTAGTGGAAGTGGATGTCGGCGACGATCGGAACCTTGGCGGCCCGCACGATCTGCGGCAGCGCGGCGGTGGACTCAACGTCCGGGCAGCTGACGCGGACGATGTCGGCGCCGGCCTCTTCCAGCTGGCGAATCTGGTCGATGGTGGCGGCCGCGTCGGCGGTCAGGGTATTGGTCATCGACTGCACCGAGATGGGCGCATCCCCGCCGACCGGCACCTTGCCGACCATGATCTGGCGGGACTTGCGGCGCTCGATATGGCGCCACGGTCGAAGATGGGTGTGGTCTTGGCTCATGACAGGCGTAACCTAAGCCTTCAGCGCCTATTTCCCAAGCGGTGAGCGGTGCTGACAAGCGCGATAGATTTATTCCTATTCAATGCATAGAGATTAGCTGGCTAGTTCGCCGTTCAGGCTGCGGAGCGACCATGCTGCACGACTTCATCATCTTCGCGCTGGTCGGCTTCGGCGCCCAGATCGTCGACGGGGCCCTGGGCATGGCCTACGGGGTCGTGTCGTCCTCGGTGCTGCTGGCCGTCGGCGTGCCCCCCGCCACCGCCTCGGCCTCGGTCCATGCCGCGGAGGTCTTCACCACCGCGACCTCGGCCGTGTCCCACGTCAGCCACCGGAACGTGAACTGGAAGATGTTCTTTCCCCTGGCCATCGCCGGGGTGATCGGCGGCGTGCTGGGGGCCTATGTCCTGACCTCGATCGACGGCAATACGATCAAGCCGTTCATCGTCGCCTACCTGGGGATCATGGGGCTGGTCATTCTGTGGCGCGCCTGGAAGGGCCCCACGGCCAACGGAACCTCCCCCAGGCTGATCCCGCCCCTGGGCCTGATCGGCGGCTTCTGTGACGCGGTCGGCGGCGGCGGATGGGGACCGACAGTGACCAGCGCCCTGGTCGGTTCGGGCACCTCGCCCCGCTTTTCTATCGGGACGGTCAACACCGCCGAGTTCTTTGTCACCCTGGCCATTTCCGCCACCTTCGTCTGGTCCCTGGTCACCGGAAACTGGAAGGATGCCGACGGCGTGCTGGAGCATGCCGCCGCGGTCGCCGGCCTGGTGGCGGGCGGGGTGCTGGCGGCGCCCCTGGCCGGGTGGTTCGTGAAGATGGTTCCCGTCCGGGTCTTCACCTGGATGGTTGGCTTCCTGGTGCTCGGCCTGTGCCTCTACCAGGGCCTTAAGCTGTTCGCGATTATCTGACGTCCACGGATCAACTGGCGTTCCCTGCCGCCCTGGTCTATTTGTCCGATCACAGATGATCTCTCTGGCTTCCTCCAGACGGTGCGGCGCGGCCGCGGCGTCCCTCTGCGCCATCACAGCGGCCGGCGCGGCGGAAGCGCGCGAGGTCGATGCGGCCTGGAAGGTCAAGGCGACCGCCGCCAGCGAATACATGTCGAAGGGCGCCGGCAAGAGCGATGGCGATCCGGCGCTGCAAATGGAGATCGCCTATGAGGCGGGCCCCCTGGACATCGGAGTCTGGGGATCGACGGCGGCCTTCGCCGAGGGCGGCGACGCCGAACTTCAGGCCTTTGTTTCCGGCGACATCGACGCCGGGCCCATCGACCTCGACCTCAGGGCCATGGTCAAGCATGCGCCCGGCACGGTCGACGGGGTTCAGGACACCTGGCTGGAGCTGCGCGCCGACGGCGAGGTGAAGGCGGCCGGCTCAACCCTCAGACTGAGAGTGGAATACAGTCCCGACAGCTACGGCCGTACGGAGGCGGCCTGGTGGATCGAGCTGCAGGCCAGCCGAAAGATCGCCGCGGACTGGAAGGTCTCGGCCGCCTACGGAGCGCGGGAACAGGATCTGGGAACGGACTATCGCGCCTGGAACGCCGGGGTGACCTGGAAGGCGACGGAGCGGTTGTCCCTCGATCTGCGCTGGTACGACACCGACAACCACGGCGGCGGAAGCAAATATGACGGCCGCCTGTTCGCCTCGGCGACGGTCAGCTTCTGATCGGCGCCTGCTGAACGGCGCCGTCCGAACGCCTCAGCGGTCCACCAAGCGCATCAGCATGTCGCGCAGGCGGGACAGGCCATCCCTGCCCGGCCCCTTCGCCGCCGTCAGATCCTGGTCGACCCGCGCGAGCGCCGCGCCGGCGCCCCCGGCCGCCCGGGCCGCCGTCGTCGCCGCGCGGAAGTCCTCGATCGGACAGGCGCCGCCGAACAGCCACCAACGACGATCCTGCCCTCCCGACTGCAGGACGCAACGGCGGTCCGGCGCCAGGCTGAGCCAGACGACCGCCCGGAAGTCATCGAGGGCCGTCCCGGCGAAATCCTCGTGGCCGATCAGGCCGCCGCTGGCGGCGGTGGTGTCGACGGTGTCCATGCCGTCCGCGACCATGATCTGGCTGGCGTCGCCCAGACGTCGCATGCCGTTGATCTGGGCGGAGAACTGCAGAGCGACGTCGCGGCGCGAGGCATAGAGGGTGTAGTGGCCGCCGACCCGCCGGGCCAGGGGCCATGTCTTTTCGAAGTCATCGACGCCGACATCCGGCGCGGCCATGACGATTTCATTGAACCTGCGAGGCGCGCCCGGAGCGGCCGGCGCCATCCGCGCCAGGGCGTTCAGCAGCGGCCGGTTCCCCATGGAATGGGCGATGACGATGATCCGCTGGGCCCCGGTTCGGTCAGCCACATCGGTCAGGAAATCCGCCAGGGCGCGGGCCTCGATATCGCTCTCTGACTCCCTGGCGTCATCGGCGTAGCCGAAGAGGTCGCCGCGCGAGGGCCAGCTGTAGAGGATCGGGGCGCCGTCAAACTTGAGGTCCGCCGCCAGCTGAGCCGTGCGCAGGGCGCTGTTCTCGAAGCTGGAGTTAAAACCGTGAATGAAGACGAAGGCCTCCTTTTCGCGCGAGGCGTCGACCTTGTCGCGAACCGCGCCGAAGAAGCCGTCGCGCGTCCCGATCGGCGCGACCGAGGTCAGGATGAAATGCTTTTCCGGATCGGGCCGGAACTCCAGGGCGAAGAGG
The DNA here is from genome assembly GCA_019636175.1 of Caulobacter sp. Taxonomy (GTDB): domain Bacteria; phylum Pseudomonadota; class Alphaproteobacteria; order Caulobacterales; family Caulobacteraceae; genus Caulobacter. The sequence goes on from JAHBYC010000002.1 coordinate 10,970, forward strand.
GACGGCGTCGGAATCTCGCCGACCTGCCGGCGGGTCGGCACGCTGATGGTCGCCTTGCCGTAGGACATCGACCCGCGCCGGCCGCCGTAGAACCGCGCCGGCTCCTTCGAGCCCGTTCGCCGACGGTCGGTGGCGTAGAAGATGTCGACCAGCTGATAGGGCGCCTCGGGCTCGGCTGACGGCTGGGGCGCGGGTCGCGGCGGCGGCGCCGTGACCGGCGGCGCTGTCGTCGGCTCCGGCCTGACCGCCGGTCCGGTGGGCGCGGGCGGCTCAGCCGGCGGTGGCGGCGGCGGCGGCGGAGGCGGAGGAGGAGGCGGAGGGGGCGGCGGCGGCGGCGGAATGTCGCCGTCGCCTCCCAGATCGACCTTGGCGGCGGCGGCGCGCCGGCTGTAGGCCCGGCCGGTGTCCTCCAGCGCGACCGTGACAGGATCGGAGGGGCCAAGAATGCGGCTGGCGAGCCCGGAGGCTTGGTCGATCGACCAGACCGCATCGGCGTATTTGCGGGCGGCGAGCTGGGCCGCGGCGGCCAGCCTGTAGAGTTCGATCAGGGAGACGTGGCCCTCGCCACGGGTGCTGATCGTCAGGTCGATGGCCTTGTCATAGGCCAGGACCGCGCTGGCCGGACGACCGAGGCGATCAAAGGCGCCGGCGACGGCGACGTAATAGTCGATCTGCGCTTCCGGCCCGATGGCCTTCAGCTGTGTGGCGACGGCGGGATTATCCCAGTCCCGTTGCAGGGTTCGGACATTGCCGCGTTCAGCCGCGGCCATGACGCTGGCGACGTCAGGCGCCGTCGCGGCCAGGGTCGCGGGCGCCAGCGGGCCCATCGTCGCAACCATCGCCAGAACAATTGCAAGCCGTCTCATCGCATGCCCCTCCCGCCGACCCCCGTCAGCGCTCGATCCATGAACCGGTGTTATCAAGCGGCGGCGGCATGGACGACGTGAACATGCTAGCAACATCGGCATGACCGATGCTCTGATTCGCTGCCCCTGGCCCGGCGTGAAGGACCAGATCTACATCGACTACCACGACACCGAATGGGGCGTGCCCGAGTGGGACGCCCGGGCGCTGTGGGAGAAGCTGGTGCTGGACGGTTTCCAGGCCGGGCTGTCGTGGATCACCATCCTGAAAAAGCGCGAGGCGTTCCGCGAGGCCTTCGACGGCTTCGATCCGGAGAAGGTGGCCCGCTATGGCGAGGCGGAACGGGCCAGGCTGATGGCCAATGCAGGCATCGTGCGGTCGAACGCCAAGATCGACATGGCGATCAACGGCGCCCGAATTTGGCTGGATATGCGCGACCGGGGCGAGGACTTCAGCGCCTTCCTGTGGGACTTCGTTGATGGGGCGCCGGTGCAGAACAGCTGGGGCTCGTTCCGGGAGGCGCCGGTCAAGACGGCGCAGGCCGAGGCGATGAGCAAGGCCTTGAAACAGAAGGGTTTCAAGTTTACCGGCCCGGTGATCGTCTATGCCTTCATGCAGGCCGTCGGCATGGTCAACGACCATGAGACGGGTTGCTTTCGCCACGCAGAGTGCCGAAACCTCGCCCATGGCCATCCGCAAGCCTGACCTGCTGCTCGAACGCGCCTGCCCCGCCCCGGTGTGCGGGGTGGACGAGGCCGGGCGGGGTCCGCTGGCCGGGCCCGTCAGCGCGGCGGCGGTGATCCTGGACCCGGGCAAGCCGCTACCCAGGGGGCTGGATGACAGCAAGAAGCTGAACCATCGCCAGCGGGAGGAGCTGGAGTTCGAGATCAAGGCCAGGGCGGTGGCCTTCGCCGTGGGGTTCGCCAGCGTCGAGGAGATCGCCGAGCTGAACATCCTGCACGCCGCCGGACTGGCGATGCACCGCGCCGTCGAAGCGCTGTCGGTGGCGCCGGTCTATGCGCTGGTCGACGGCAACTACCGGTTCAGGCTGCCGTGCGAGGTAAAGACGGTGGTCGGCGGGGACGGGATTTCGGCCTCCATCGCGGCGGCCTCGATCCTGGCCAAGACGGCGCGGGACCGGGTGATGGTGGCGCTGGACGCCGAGCATCCCGGGTATGGGTTCGCCTCTCACAAGGGCTACAGCGCCAAGGCGCATTTCGCAGCGTTGCGGGAACTGGGGCCCTGCCCCGCGCACCGGCTGAGCTGGGGGGCGGTGCGGGAGGTGTGCGGGTTGCCGCCACTGGTTCCGGAGTTGCCGCTCTAGGTCCTCCTCCGGGGGCGCAGCCCATGGGGGAGGGGGACCGCGCGCGAATACGCGCGTGGTGGAGGGGGCAGCGCCGGCTTATCCGATTGAAGGGCGTTCTGGCGCAGGGAGTGACGACAGCGTTCATGGCAATCCCATCCGCCGGCGCCGCCCCCTCCACCACCGGCCCTTAAGTCGGGCCGGCGGTCCCCCTCCCCCAGCCTTCGGCTGGGGGAGGAAGTGGAGCCTGCCGCTCAGCTGTCCGGCCTAGATCCCCATCTGCCGCGCGGCCAGATCGCGCATGATTTCCTCGCTGCCGCCGCCGATCGCGTAGACGCGGACCTCGCGGTAAATGCGCTCGACCCGGCCGCCGCGCATGTAGCCGTTGCCGCCCATCACCTGCATCGCCTCGCGGGCGCAGTACTCCATCGTCTCGGTGGCCTGGACCTTGAGCAGGGCGATCTCGGCGATGGGTTTCTCGCCCTGCTGGACGCGCCAGGCCAGGGTCTCCAGCCAGGACTGGGTGGCGTTGATGCGCTTGTACATGTCGGCCAGCTTGTGGCGGATGACCTGGTGGTCGGCGAGCCGCTTGCCGAAGGTCTTGCGCTCCTGGGCCCAGGCCAGCGCGTCCTCGAGACAGACCTTTGAGAAGCCGATGGCGCCGGCGGTCATGCCGATCCGCTCGGAGTTGAAGTTGTTCATGATGCCGGCGAAGCCCTGGTTCTCGGCCCCGATCAGGTTCTCCACCGGCACCCGGACGTCGTCGAAATAGAGGGCGGCGGTGTCCGACGCCCACCAGCCCTGCTTCTTCAGCGGGGTGCGGGTGAAGCCCGGGCGGTCGCGCTCGATGAGGAGGAGCGACACGCCCCCGGCCCCCTCCCCGCCCGTGCGGACGGCGACGGTGTAGTAGTCGGCGCGCATGCCCGAGGTGATGAACATCTTGGAGCCGTTGACGACATACTCATCGCCCTCTCGGCGGGCCGTGGTCTTGAGGTTGGCGACGTCGGAGCCGCCGGTCGGTTCGGTGATGGCCAGGGCGCTGATCTTCTCGCCGGAGAGAACCTGCGGGATGATGCGATCCTTCATCTCCTGGGTCCCCAGGTTGCGGATCGGCGGCAGGCCGATGCCGTGGCTCATCAGGCTGGCGTTGATGCCGCCGGCGCCGTGGCGGGCCATTTCGGTCGAGGTGACGATGGACATGAAGGGATCGGTCGGGATGCCGCCGTATTCTTCGGGCCAGCCGAGGCGCAGCAGGCCGACCTCCGAGGCCTTCTTGTAGAGCTCGCGCGGGAACTCGCCGGCCTCGTCCCACTGGTCGGCGAAGGGCATGATCTCCTTCTCGACCCATTTGCGCAGGGTGTCGCGCCAGGCGCGGTGGTGCTCCTCGTAGAAGGGGCTGAGGCGGCTTTCGTACAGGTGATCGAGCGAGGGCATGGTTTCTCCCGGGCCTCTCTCACGGAGGCGTTTCGGTCAGCATTCACGCCTTCCCCGCACGGAAGTCGAGAGGCGGGGTGATAACCTCTCGCTAACCACGTCCCCTAACCCCCTCTTCACCATGCCCAAGGAAAATGCCGGGACTCACGTTCAGGGCTTTAGGGGTTTTCTTCATGGCGTTCGGGTCCGAGACCATTCTTCATGGCGACTGCATCGAGCAGCTGCGGGCCCTGCCGGACAAGTCTGTGGACCTGGTGTTCGCCGACCCGCCCTATAACCTGCAGCTGGGCGGCGACCTGTTGCGCCCCGACAATTCAAAGGTCGATGCGGTGGATGACCATTGGGACCAGTTCGAGAGCTTCGCCGCCTATGACCGCTTCACCCGCGAGTGGATGAAGGAGTGCCAGCGCGTCCTGAAGGACGACGGCGCCCTGTGGGTGATCGGCAGCTATCACAACATCTTCCGCGTCGGCGTGGCGCTGCAGGATCTCGGGTTCTGGATCCTCAACGACGTGGTCTGGCGCAAGTCCAACCCGATGCCGAACTTCAAGGGCACCCGGTTCACCAACGCCCATGAGACCCTGATCTGGGCGTCCAAGTCCAAGGGCGGCAAGCGCTACACCTTCAACTACGACGCCCTGAAGGTGTTCAACGACGACACCCAGATGCGGTCCGACTGGACCATCCCGCTGTGCACCGGCGACGAGCGGGTCAAGAAGTCGGACGGGTCCAAGGCCCACCCGACCCAAAAGCCCGAAGCCCTGCTGCACCGGGTGCTGCTGGCCACGACCAAGCCGGGCGACGTGGTGCTTGATCCCTTCTTCGGCTCGGGTTCGACGGGGGCGGCGGCCAAGCGGCTGGGCCGCAAGTTCATCGGCATCGAGCGCGAGGCCGAATACATCGCTGTCGCCAGAGAGCGGATCGCCAAGGTCCAGCCGGTGGCGGAACAGGACCTGGAAGTGATGGGCTCCAAGCGGGCCGAGCCCCGTGTGCCGTTCGGCCAGCTGGTCGAGGCCGGGCTGCTTAACCCTGGCGACGAGCTGTGGTGCCCCAAGGGGCTGAAGGCGGCGCGGGTGCGGGCCGACGGCAGCCTGGCGGTCGGCGACCTGACCGGCTCGATCCACAAGATGGGCGCGATGATGGAAAACGCCCCGGCCTGCAACGGCTGGACCTACTGGCGCTTCAAGACCGACGCGGGCCTGGCGCCCATCGACATCCTGCGCAGCAAGGTCCGGGCGGCGATGGCGGCGTAACTTGAATCAGTCGCTCCCCCTCTGGGGGAGCTGGCGGCGACGACAGGCGACGACTGAGGGGGCGGGGCCGCGGCCAAAATTGTCGTGCTGCATACTCACCCGACGCCGGCGATGCCCCCTCCACCACGCGCATATTCGCGCGTGGTCCCCCTCCCCCAAGGGGGGAGGAATTGAAGCGTTCCTCTAGAGCAGGCTTGGCGTCAGCAAGGCCCGGCGCGCGGCCTTCAGAAACACGCTGGGCAGGGCCTCCAGGCCTTCCATCGGCGTCCAGATCACGCCCGGCGCATCGCCCTCGGCCCGCAGGACCTTCAGGGTCAGGGAGAAATGGGTGAAGACGTGCTCGATCTCGCCGGCCTCGCGCCAGGCGGCGGCGGCCGGCGCGCCGTCGCCGACAGGCGGGGGTGAGGCGGTCCAGTCGCTGGTCGGAAGGCCAAGCATGCCGCCGAGAAGGCCCTTGTCCGGGCGGCGGACGAGGGCGACCTCGTCGCCCCTGGTCAGGACGTAGGCGACGCCGTGGCGCCGGGGCCGCGGGGCCTTCTTCGTCTTGCGGGGGAAGCTGTCCTGGTCACCGCGAGCGAAGGCGGCGCAGTGGGTCGATACCGGACAGCGGTCGCAGAGCGGCGACTTCGGCTTGCAGACCGTGGCGCCCAGATCCATCAGGGCCTGGGCCCAGTCGCCGGGGCGGTCATCGGCGACAAGGGAGGCCGCGAGAGCCTTCAGCTCGTCCTTGACGCCGGGAAGCGGCGCCTCGACCGCGAACAGGCGGCTCATCACCCGCTCGACATTGCCGTCGACGACGTTCGCGGGCCGGTCGAAGGCGATGGCGGCGACGGCGGCGGCGGTGTAGGCGCCGATCCCCGGCAGGGCGCGAAGCCCCGCCTCCGTGTCGGGAAACACGCCGCCATGATCGGCGGCGACAGCACGGGCGCAGGCCAGCAGATTGCGGGCGCGGGCGTAGTAGCCAAGCCCGGCCCAGGCCGCCATCAGATCGCCGTCCTCGACGGCGGCCAGATCGCTGACGGTCGGCCAGCGGCGGGTGAAGGCGAGGAAGTAGGGCGTGGCGTGCGGCACGGTGGTCTGTTGCAGCATCACCTCCGACAGCCAGACCCGGTAGGGATCGGGGGCCAGGCCCCGGCGACGGTCGGCCGGCGACACCCGCCAGGCGAGATCGCGGGCGGCGGCGTCATACCAGTCCAGCAGGCTTTGGCGGAGTTGAGCGGCGTTCACCGCCCGTGACCTAATCGCCCGCGCCAAAAAGGAAAGCGGGAACCGACCGCGAGGGTCCAACGCTCCCCTGCCAGCCAGGGACGATTGTCGGGGGAGATTGTCGGAACCGGCGCCTTCAAATCGTCCTTGATCCGGATGACATCAGCAGTTGACGGCCCGCGATCCCTGCTGGTTCAACGGCTCCATAGATCGAGGATATGCAATGACCCGCTCCGCCTTGCTGGCCCTGCCTTTGATGGCCCTGACGCTGGCCGCCTGCCAGCCGCAGCAGAAGGCCGAGACGCCGCAGGAGCCGACCGCCGAGGCCCAGGCCCCGCCGAAGCCGAATATCGCCAAGGACCTTCCCGCCGGGACCTATTCCCTCGATCCCGATCACACCACGGTGCTGTTCAAGGTCGACCACATCGGCCTGTCGAACTTCACCGCCCAGTTTCGCAAGATGGAAGGCACGCTGCTGCTCGACCCGGCGGCGCCGGAAAAGGCCAGCCTGAACGTCGAGATCGAGACCGGCTCGCTGGACACCAAGACCAATCCCAAGCTGGCCTTTGACAAGGAGATGACCAGCAAGGCGTGGCTCGACGCCAAGTCCTATCCGAAGATCACCTTCGTTTCGTCCAGCGTGGTCATGACCGGCGACGACACCGCCCTGGTGACCGGCGACCTGACCCTGCACGGGGTCACCCATCGCCAGACGCTGAACGTGAAGTTCAACGGCGGCTATGGACCGGGCGCGGTGGATCCCAATGGCTCGCGGATCGGGTTTTCCGCCACCGGAAGCCTGAACCGGTTGGACTTCGGCATCAGCTACGGCATTCCGGCCGAGGGCAGCCGCCTGGGGGTCAGCGACGAGGTGAAGATCATCATCGAGACGGAATTCACCCAGCCCCTGCCGAAGCCGGCGGGGAACTGAGGGCCGCTTCCGCTTTCCGGCGCCCCGCCAGCGGTCTATTGTCGCGCATGCCCAGACGCCCCCTGCCCACGGCCGAGGAAGCCGCCGCCATTCTGGGCCGGCATCGCACCCGGCCAATGCGCCGTCCGCCGCCCCCCGCGGGCCGGTCGCTGGCCCCGCTGATCAAGCAGCTGGACGAACGGTTCGGCAAGGGATCGGCCGGCCTGGCCGCGCGCTGGCGGGAGATCGTCGGCGAGACCCTGGCGCGACACACCGAGCCGGTTCGGGTGGTCAAGGGACGGGCCGGGTCGGCCTCGATCCTGGAAATCCGCGTGGCCGGGCCGGCGGCGGCCATCGTCCAGCACCAGGCGCCGGAAATACTTTCGCGGGTGGCGATGATGCTGGGCGATCCCTCGCTGGAGAAACTTCGCATCGTCCAGGGGCCGGTCAGGACCGCCGCCCCCGCCAAGGCCCAGGTTCGGACCCGCCGCAAGGGTCCGCTGGACGCGGCCGCCGAGGCCGAGCTGGCCAAGGGGCTGGAAGCGGCCGAAGAGGGTCCGATGAAGGCGGCGCTGTTGCGTCTGGGACGCGAAGTCCTGAGGGACCGTTGACTCTTGGCCCCCGGCGCCGCATCGCGCCATCCAATTGCCGCCTTCATGCTGTGATGGGAATCGCCTTCTACTGATCCATCACGCTTTTCGGGGAGCCTCGAGACCATGGGCCTGTTCAACCGCCGCGCCGCCATTGGCGCCTTCGCCGTCATCGCCGCCCTGACGCTGGCCGCCTGCGGCAACAAGAGCGGCGGCGGCGCCGTCGATGGCGACATGTCGCTGGGCGATCCCAACGCCAAGGTGAAGGTTGTGGAGTATGGCTCTCTCAGCTGCGTCCACTGCGCCAACTGGAATCGGGACGTCTTCCCCGACTTCAAGAAGAAGTACATCGACACCGGCAAGGTCTACTACACCTTCCGCCCCTTCCAGCTGGGTCCGACGGACACCTACACCTCCGCCGGCGACCTGCTGGGCCGCTGCATGGGCAAGGACAAGTATCTGACGGTGATGGACGCGCTGTTCCACAGCCAGGTCGAGGCCCTGCAGGGCAGCACCCGCGAGGTAATCATGCGCGTCGGCCGTTCCGGCGGCATGTCGGAAGAGCAGGTCACCGCCTGCCTGACCGATGAGAAGGCCATCGTCGCCCAGGCCGACCGGATGACCAGCGGCCGCGCCAAGGAGGTCAAGGCGACGCCGACCTTCTTCATCGGCGACAACAAGACGGTCGAAAGCGAAATGCCCCTGGCCGAATTCGACAAGATCTACGCCGAACAGGCGAAGTAAGCGGGGTCGCGAACAACACCGTGCAGTTCCAGAAGCTTCGTCTCGCGGGCTTCAAGTCCTTCGTCGAGCCGACAGAGTTTCGGATCGAACCCGGACTCACGGGCGTCGTCGGGCCGAACGGCTGCGGCAAGTCGAACCTTCTGGAAGCCCTGCGCTGGGTGATGGGCGCCAATTCGGCCAAGGCCATGCGGGCCGGCGGAATGGACGACGTGATCTTCAACGGGGCCGGCATGCGGCCCCAGCGAAGCCACGCCGAGGTCTCTCTGACCATCGACAACAGCGACCTGACCGCCCCGGACCAGTTCAACCAGCATCCGGTGATCGAGGTGGTGCGCCGCATCGACCGGGGCGAAGGCTCGACCTACCGGATCAATGGCCGCGAGGTGCGGGCCCGGGATGTCCAGCTGCTGTTCGCCGACGCCTCGACCGGCGCCAACAGCCCGGCCCTGGTGCGGCAGGGCCAGATCAGCGAACTGATCGCCGCCAAGCCGCAGAACCGCCGTCGCATTCTTGAAGAGGCGGGGGGCGTCTCGGGACTGCACACCCGTCGCCATGAGGCCGAGCTGCGGCTGAAGGCGGCGGAGACCAACCTCAATCGCCTCGAGGACATCATCCGCGAGCTGGACTCCAACCTGGGGCGGCTGAAGCGCGAGGCGCGGGCGGCGGAGAAGTACAAGCGGCTGTCGGCCGAGATCCGCGCGCTGCAGAGCGCGGTGCTGTTCAGCCGCTGGAGCGAGGCGCGCGACACCCTGCAGAGGGTCGAGGCCGAGGCCCACACCGCCGGCGCCCTGGTCGAAAGCACGGCCCGCGAGGCCGCAGCCGCCAACACCGCCGCCATCGCCGCCGAGGAGGCCATCAAGCCCCTGCGCGAGGAGGAGACGGTCAGCGCCGCCATCCTCAACCGGCTGGCCATCGAGAAGGACCGCATCGAGCGGGAGGCCGAGGCCGCGGAGTCCGAGGTCGCCCGCCTGACCGCCGAGATCGCCCGCATCGACGCCGACGCCGCCCGCGAGGTGCATATCGTCGAGGACGCCGCATCGGCGCTGGAGCGGTTGGCCGAGGAGATCGCGCAGGTCGAGGCGCAGATCGCCGCGGCGCCGTCGCGGATGCCGGAACTGGAGGCCGCCGCCAAGGCCGCCGAAGAGGCCCGGGCCAAGGCCGACGGCGAGGTCGAACGCCTGGCCGCCAGCGTCGCCGCCGACGAGGCCCGCCGTCGCGCCGCCGAGGCCCGGCTGGAGGACGCGCGCTCGCGGCTGAACCGCACGGTGCGGGCGCTGGAACAGGCCAAGTCCGAACGCGCCGCCATCGGGCCGGCGAATGACCCGGAGGCGGAGGCCGCCCGGTCGCGGATGACCGCCGCCGAGGCCGAGCTGACCGCCGCCCGCGCCGCCGTCGACGCCGCCGAAGCCGCCCGGGGCGACGCCGCCCGGGCTGAACAGGCGGCCCGGGACGAGATGCGCAAGCTGGAGGACCAGCTTGGCCGGCTGAAGACCGAGGCCAGGGGCCTGGCCCAGCTGTCCGCGCCTTCCGCCAAGAACCCCTACCCGCCCGCCCTGGACGCGGTGAAGCCGCAGCGCGGCTATGAGGCGGCGCTGGCCGCGGCGCTGGGAGACGACCTGGAAGCCGCCCTTGACGCCCGGGCGGTCGCCCACTGGGCCGGACGGGTGCTGGCCGATCCGGCCTGGCCCCAGGGGGCGCAGCCGCTGGCCCCGCTGGTCAAGGCGCCCGAACAGTTGGCCGCCCGGCTGGCCTTCACCGCCCTGGTCGATCAGGCCGATGGCGCGACGCTGCAGGCGCAGCTGGAGCCTGGTTGCCGGCTGGTGTCGCGTGAAGGCGATCTGTGGCGCTGGGACGGCTTTGTCGCCCGGGCGGAGGCGCCCCGCGCCGCGGCCATCCGGCTGGAGCAACGCACCCGGCTGGCCGAGGCCGAAGCCGAGATCGAGCGGCTGAGCCCGCTGGCCGAGGCCGCCGTGGCCAGGGCGAAGGAAGGCCAGGCCGCCTTCAAGGCCGCCGAGGCTCATCTGGCCACTGTCCGCGCTGCGCCGCGCGAGATCGAACGGACCCTGGCGGCGGCGCGGGACGCCGTCGAGCGTCTGGATCGGGAGGCCGCGCGCCGCGACGCCCGGGCCCAGTCGCTGGACGAGACCATCGCCCGGTTCGAGGCCGAGCGGGTCGAGGCCCAAGCCGGGTTCGAGGTGGCCGAAGCCGGCGTCGAGGGCGGCGAGGGCGGCGACAGCCTGTCGCCGATGCTGGATGAAGCCCGCCGGGGCGCGGCGGCCGCGCGCGAGGCGGCGGCCGTGGCCCGCGCGGCGATGGACGCCGAACGCCGTGAGCGCGATGGACGGGCCCGGCGACTGGAGGACCTGACCCGCGACCGCGACGACTGGACCCGCCGCAGCGCCGCCGCGTCCCGGCGGATCGAAGCCCTGGAGCAGGATCGCGGCAAGGCCCATCTGGCCATCGCCGAGGCCCGCGACGCGCCGCATCAGATCGAGGCCCGCCGCGCCAATCTGATGGACGAGTTCTCGATCGCCGAGGCCCGCCGGGCCAAGTCGAGCGACGCCCTGGCCCAGGCGGAAACGACCCGCGCGGCCAGCGACCGGACCCTGCGGGCGGCCGAAGCCGCCGCCGCCGACGCCCGCGAGGCCCGCGCCACCCTGACCGCGAGGCTGGACGCGGCGCGGGAGCGTTTTGGCGAGATCGCCGGCAATATCCGGGAAGCGGCCAGGATGGAGCCCGAGGAGTTGGGCCGCCGGATCGCCGAGGAAGCCATCGCCGTTCCCAAGGACGCCGAAGGCATCGAGGCGCATCTGTTCGCGCTTGAACGGGATCGCGAAGCCATCGGCGCGGTGAACCTGCGGGCCGAGGAGGAGGCTGTCGAACAGGCCGCCCGGGTCCAGGCGATGAAGACCGAACGCGCCGACCTGACCGGCGCCATCGCCAAGCTGCGCGCCGGGATCGAGGAACTGAACGCCGAGGGGCGTACCCGCCTTCTGGCCGCGTTCGACATCATCAATGGCCACTTCCAGACCCTGTTCCAGGCTCTGTTCGGCGGCGGCGAGGCCGAGCTGCGCCTGATCGAGAGCGATGATCCGCTGGAAGCGGGGCTGGAAATCTACGCCTGCCCGCCCGGCAAGCGGCTGTCGACCATGAGCCTGATGAGCGGCGGTGAGCAGGCCCTGACGGCCAGCGCCCTGATCTTTGGGGTATTCCTGGCCAATCCGGCGCCGATCTGCGTGCTGGACGAGGTCGACGCGCCGCTGGATGACGCCAATGTCGACCGCTACTGCAACATGCTCAACGAGATGCGCAACCGCACCCAGACCCGTTTCATCGCCATCACCCACAATGCGGTGACCATGAGCCGGATGGACCGGCTGTTCGGGGTGACCATGCCCGAGCGCGGGATTTCCCAGCTGGTCAGCGTCGATCTGATGCAGGCCGAGGCGCTGGTCGCGGCGGAATAGGCCGCCGCGCGAGAACGGGACCCTTGTGGACAGAGCCGACGACAGCCTTCAGATCCGGCCGGCCTCCAGCAAGGCCGACTACGACGCCTTTGGCCAGGTTTGCCGGCAGTATGTCGACTGGTGCCGCGCCCGATACGCCGACATGGGCTGGTTCGTCGAGGAGGCCTTCGGCCATCAGTCGCTCGATGCCGAACTGGAGGTCCTGGCCGAGAAATACGGCCCGCCCAACGGCCTGACCCTGATCGCGGTCAAGGACGGCCAGGTGGTCGCCAGCGGCGCCTGGCGACGCACCTCCGACACCGTCTGCGAACTGAAGCGGCTGTATGTGACCGACGCCGCGCGCGGCCTGGGCCTCGGCCGCCGGCTGTCGCAGGCCCTGATCGCCTCGGCCCGCGACGCCGGTTTCCGCACCATGCAACTGGACACCGCGCGACGGCTGGTCGAGGCCATCGCCATGTACCGGTCGATGGGCTTTGGCGACATCCCGCCCTATCACGCCTATCCCGACCACCTGATGCCGGAACTGGTGTTCATGGAGATGTCGCTGCGGCCGGGGTGACTAGACCCTTTCAGGTTTTGATGTACGCATCAAAACCTGAAAGGGTCTGGAATCAAACATTTAGAGCATGTCCGGGCGGGCGAACCGCGTACAATTCGCCCTGACATGCTCTAGGCGCGGTCAGGCCATGCCCCGACGCATGACCACCACCCCTTCGGTCCTGGCCCTGACCTGTGGCGAGGCGAGACAGGATTCCAGCGCCTCGTAGCCCGGAGACCCCGGCCAGGGGGCGACCCGCATCGGCGGGCTGTGGTTGGCCGGACAGAACAGCAGGGCCTCATCCGGTCCGACCGCGGCCAGATCCAGCATCGCGGAGGATCGGGTCATGGCGACGACCGGGCGGTCGGGCGCCGCGCGCGTCCTCAGCCAGGCGGCCAGGGCTTCCTGGGTCGCCATGTCCAGCCCCTGTTCGATCAGGTCGATGACCAGGACCGACGGACCGTCCGACTCAAGATGGCCGACAATCGCCGTCAGGGCGTCAGAGAGGGTCGCCCCCTCCCCGGCCAGCCAGGCCAGGGCCTGGTCGACCCGCGCCGACAGCGCCGGATCGGAGGCGAGGTCGAGGGCGGCGGCGTCGCGATCAAGCCCGACAAAGACCGCGCCGGGCAGGGCCTCGGCAATGGCCACGGCCAGACGGGTCTTGCCGCTGCCCAGAGGGCCGGTGAGCCAGGTCAGGGGCGGAACCGGAGCCAGCTCGAACCGCTCGCCGCCCCAGGGCCAGGGAAGCGCGATCGACAGCGCCATCGCTCCCGCCGGCGCGACCAGCCGGGTCAGATCGGACAGGGCCGGGGCCTGCCCCCTGGACAGGTCCTGGCGAAGGGCGCGGATCCGCTCGACGGCCTCGCCAAGCTGGCGCATCTGTCCCTGCAGTCGGCCCTGGTGCGCGGCGAGAACAGGTTCCAGGTCCGCCGGGTCGCCGCGCAGGACCTGACCGGCCTGAGACAGGCTGAGACCCAGCCGGCGCAGGGCGGCGATCTCGGCCGCCAGGGCCATCTGGTCCGGCCCGTAGGCCCGCCAGCCCGCCTCGGTGCGAAGCGGCGTGATCAGGCCGCGTTGCTCGTAGAGCCGCAGGGCCTTGGCCGAAACGCCCAGCCGCGCCGCGGCCTCCGAAGGGCTGAAATATCGCTGGTCCGAAGACATGATTCACCTCGCTGATGTCAGACGGGCAAGTCATGAGAGCGGCCCCAGGGGCCGGGTCAAGCCCCGATCAGACCGGGACGATAACGGCTTGCCGTAAGGGGATGCGGTCGGCTTAATGTCCCCACACCTCCACTGGAGCTCCCGTATGAAACGCCTCGCTATCGCCGGCCTCGCCCTGGCCTTGACCGCCGGTTCCGCCCTGGCGCTGGACGCCGCATCGCAGATCAAGGCGCGACAGGACGGCATGAAGGGGATCGGAGGCGCGACCAAGGGCATCTACGACACCCTCAGCGGCGACAAGGACGCGGCGAAGCTGAAGGCCTACGCCGCCCGCATCAACAGCCTGGCGCCTCAGGTGCCCGGCTGGTTCCCGGCCGGGACCGGGCCCGAGGCCGGGGTCAAGACCGAGGCCAAGGCGGCCATCTGGAGCGACAAGGCCGACTTCAACGCCAAGGCCCAGGCCTTCGCCACCCAGGCGGCGAAGCTGAACGCGGCCGCCGAGACCGGCGACGCGAACGCGGTGAAGACCGAGTTCATGGCCCTGCGGGGGACCTGCAAGAGCTGCCACGACAAGTTCAAGGACGACTGAGCCTGTCGATGCCGACCCTGATCTGGGATCTGCCGACCCGGCTGTTTCACTGGCTTCTGGCGGCCCTGGTGGCGTTTTCCTGGTGGTCGCACCACGATCATCTGGACTGGCACCGGATCAGCGGCTTCGCCATCGCGGGGCTGCTGGTGTTTCGTCTGTGGTGGGGCGTCGCCGGCAGTTCGACCGCCAGGTTCGCCGGCTTCATCAAGGGGCCCGGGGCCATCCTCGCCTATCTGAAAGGCGGGGCGGCCGGCGCGCCCGGCCACAATCCGCTGGGCGGTCTCAGCGTGGCGGCCATGCTGCTGACCCTGCTGGCGCAGGTCGGTCTTGGCCTGTTTTCGGTGGACGAGGACGGGTTTGAATCCGGTCCGCTGGCCAAGTACGTCAGCTTTGACGCGGGCCGGGCGGCGGCGGGGGCGCATGAGATCGTCTTCAACATCCTGCTGGGACTGATCGTCCTGCATCTGCTGGCCATCGGCTGGTACGCGGCGCGGAAGAAGAACCTGATCGGGCCGATGATCACCGGCAGGGGCGTCATGGCCGAGGGTGTCGCGGCGCCATTGATGGCGCCGCTGTGGAGGCTCCTGGTCGGGCTGGCGCTGGGCGGAGGCGTCTTCGGTCTGCTGCTGTGGCTGGAGAAGACCGGCTCGGCGTTCTGATCAGCCCGTCTCGGGTTTGCGTGCTTCGACACGCGATCCTTGCGGATCGCTACTCAGCATGACGACGAAGGGGTCATTCAAATAATTCGTCATGCTGAGTAGCCTCGCCCTAGCGAGGCGTGTCGAAGCACGCACCCGGGCTGGACGCCCCCCCGCCCCTTCGGTCATTCTGGCGCAAACAGAAGACGACAAGGCGGGAGGCCTCTCATGAAGATCCAGATTACAGGCCTGTTGGGCATATTGCTGCTGGGCGCATCGGGCGCCGCCTTCGGCCAGACCCCCACCCCCGCCGCCGCCCCCACCGCCAACGACTATTCCAGGCCCGAGACCTGGCTGTGCCTGCCGGGCCGCGAGGGGGACGCCTGTTCCGCCGACCAGACCGCGACCATCGTCGCCGCCAACGGAGACCTGACGGTCCAACCCTTCGAGAAGGCGGCCGATCCCGGCATCGACTGCTTCTACGTCTATCCGACCGTCTCGGCCGACAAGACGCCCAACAGCGACATGACAGCCAACCGCGAGGAGGAGTCGGTGATCGCCGTGCAGTTCGCCCGGTTCACCAGCGTCTGCCGCCCCTTCGCCCCGCTGTACCGGCAGGTCACCCTGACGGCCTTGCGGCAGTACATGATGGGCCAGAACCCGGGGGCGGATCGTGAGCTGGCCTATGGCGACGTCAAGGCGGCCTGGGACTGGTATCTGAAGAACGAGAACCACGGGCGCGGCGTGGTGCTGATCGGCCATTCGCAGGGCTCAGGCGTCATTCAAGAGCTGGTCAAGCGCGAGATCGACGGCAAGCCGGTGCAGAAGCTGATCGTCGGGGTGATGCCGATCGGCTCCAATGTGCCGGTCGACGACAAGGGGATGTTCGGATCGATCCCCAGCTGTTCCAAGCTGGGCCAGACCGGCTGCCTGGTCTCCTATGTCAGTTTCCGCGACAGCCTGCCGCCGCCGCCGACCAGCCGCTTTGGCAAGGTGGCCGAGGCGGGGATGCATGCGGCCTGTGTGAACCCGGCGGCGCTGGGCGGCGGCAAGGGAACCCCGACCTCCTACCTGTGGAGCGGCGGTCGGGCGCAGTCGGCGGCCGCGCCCAAGCCCTGGGTTGAGGGCAAGGAGGTGACCACGCCCTTCGTCACCACGCCGGGCCTGCTGAGCACCCAATGCGTCCGCGCCGGCGACTACAGCTATCTGGCGGTGACGACCAACGCCGATCCGAGCGATCCGCGCACGGACGAGATCGTCGGCGATGTGATGGTCATGGGCGCGCCCGACCCCAACTGGGGCCTGCACCTGATCGACATGAACCACTCGATGGGCGACCTGGTGGCGATCGTGAAGGCGCAGGGCGAGGCCTGGACGAAGAGCCATTGAGCGATGCCTCTCCCGCGCGGCGGGAGAAGAGCCTGATGTCAGGCCAGGATATCGAGCAGCTCGCCCATCATCTCGTCGGCGGTGCGGATGACCGAGAGGTTGGCCTTGAAGTCGGTCCTGGCGGTGATCTGCTCGACCGCCTCTTTGGCGAGGTCGACCTGCGCGTCGGCGCCCCAGGCGGCGGTGCGCCGGGCGCTGGCGTCCAGGCGCTGGCTGGCGGCCATCAGGCCCGCGGTGGCGGTATTGAGAACCTGCATGCCCACGGGTCTAGCGCCGTGGCGGTTAAGCCTCCGCCAGCAAACAGGGTAAATCGCCACGGCGGCCTTTTCCCCGCCGCCGACCGGTGATTTAACCGGTTGCATGTCCGGCAAGCCCGAAAGCCCCACCGAACCCTTCAAGCGCGCCCTGGCTCACGCCGCGCGATCCCTGGCCGAAATGCCGGATCTGGAGATCGTCTTCTCGGGCGACGGGCCGCAGCTGTCGGGCAACCGGGCGATCCTGCCGCATCCGCCCCGCGACCTGAGCCTGGCCGAGGCCTCGCGAATTCGCGGCCTGGCCGACCAGATGGCCCTGCGGCTGGCGCACCATGACCCGGCCGCCCACGCCCGCGGCCGGCCGGTTTCGCCGCAGGGTCAGGCGGTGTTCGAGGCGGTCGAGCAGGCGCGGATCGAGGCCATCGGCTCGAACGCCCTGGGGGGGGTCCGCGCGAATCTCAATGCGGTGATGAACCAGTCCATCGAGCGCCGGGGCCTGAACCGCATCCAGGAACGGGCCAACGCCCCCCTGGCCGACATCGTCGGGATGATGGTGCGGGAGCGGCTGACCGGTCAGGCGCCGCCGGAGGCGGTGCGGGGTCTGGTCGACATGTTCCGCGCCGAGATCGAGACCAAGGCCGGCGCCGACCTCGACCGCCTGAACGGCACGATCGACGATCAGGCCGCCTTCGGCCGGATCACCCGGGCCATCCTGCGCGACCTCGACATGGGCGACGAGGGCGAGGACGTCACCGAGGGCCAGGAAGAGGACGACAGCCAGGACGAACAGCAGCAGTCGGAAGACGAGAGCGGCGACGGCGAGGGCGAGTCCCCCGAAGGCAGCTCGATGCAGGAGACCGAGGCGTCGGAGGACGAGTCCCAGGAGGGCGAGGAGCAGACCGTCGAGGCCGAGGAGGACGAGGACGCGGACCTGTCGGACGAGTCGCCGGAGATGGGCGACGGCGCCAAGCCGGCCCGGCCCGATCCCAAGGACAGCGGCCGCCCCGAACCCGCCTACAAGATCTTCACCACCGCCCACGACGAAATCGAACCGGCCGAGGCGCTGTGCGACGCCGAGGAGCTGACCCGTCTGCGGGCCTATCTCGACCAGCAGCTGGCCAGCCTGTCGAGCGTGGTCTCGCGCCTGGCCAACAAGCTGCAGCGGCGGTTGCTGGCGCAGCAGAACCGGTCGTGGCAGTTCGATCTGGAAGAGGGGATGCTCGACGTCGCCCGCCTGCCCCGGATCATCATCGACCCGACCGCCCCGCTCAGCTTCAAGCAGGAGAGCGACACCGACTTCCGCGACACGGTCGTCACCCTGCTGATCGACAACTCCGGCTCCATGCGCGGCCGGCCGATCATGGTCGCGGCGGTCTGCGCCGACATCCTGGCGCGGACCCTGGAGCGCTGCGCGGTCAAGGTCGAGATCCTCGGCTTCACCACCCGGGCCTGGAAGGGCGGGATTTCGCGGGACGACTGGATCAAGGCGGGCAAGCCGCCCTCCCCCGGCCGGCTGAACGACCTGCGGCACATCATCTACAAGGCGGCGGACAGCCCCTGGCGGCGGGCGCGCAAGAACCTCGGCCTGATGATGCGCGAGGGCCTGCTGAAGGAAAACATCGATGGCGAGGCCCTGATGTGGGCCCACCAGCGGATGATGGGCAGACCCGAGCAGCGCCGCATCCTGATGGTCATCAGCGACGGCGCCCCGGTCGACGATTCGACGCTGTCGGTGAACAGCGGACACTATCTGGAGCGTCACCTGCGTCAGGTGATCAGCGAGATCGAGACCAAGAGCCCGGTCGAACTGCTGGCCATCGGCATCGGCCATGACGTGACCCGCTACTATCGGCGGGCGGTGACCATCGTCGATGTCGAGCAGCTGGGCGGGGTTCTGGTCGAGCAGCTGGCCGAACTGTTCGAGGAAGAGCCCAAGACCGTGGCGAGAAGCCGGGGTCTGCTGACCGCGCCGCCCACGGTGCAGCCGCCGCCGCCGAAAGCCGCGACCCTGCAGGGGGTGGTGGAGGCCCTGACATGACGGCGCCAGCTTGCCGGGCCCGAATCCTGGCGAAGCTGGCCGGGGCGTTCGGCGGACTGGCGATGCTGGCCTCCTGCGCCGCCCCGGCGCCGGTGCTGCCGCCCGAGCCGCAGCCGGCGGGGCCCGGGGTCCAGCTGGTGGTGTCGCCGGTCGCGCTGGACGACAGCAATCCCGGCCGGACCAGCGTCGATGGCTTCACCTACGCCGGCGGCCTGGCGATCAGCGATCCGATCACCAACCGGGTTCACGGCCTGTCGGATATCCGGGTGACCGAGGATGGCCGTCTGCTGGCGATCAGCGACCTTGGCGACCGGTTCGAGGCGACCCTGAGTTTCGACGCCGACCACAGGCTTGTCGGACTGACCGACGGCAAGGTGTGGCCCCTGACCCGGCCTGACGGCCAGCCGGTGCAGGGCAAGCGGGAGGGCGACGCCGAGGGGCTGGCCGTGCTGGCCAGCGGCGACCGCCTGGTCAGCTTCGAGCGCGACCATCGCATCTGGCTCTATCCCGCCGATGGCGGACCGCCCCGCGTCGCGCCCAAGCCCGACAACCTGTTCTCCGAGAACGAGGGCATGGAAGCCCTGACCGAATATCCGTCCGCCGGACCGGACGCCTATGTGGTCGGCTCCGAGGAGGGCGAATCCTGGCTGTGCCATCTGGCCAGCCGCTGCGAGCGGTTCGTCAATTTCAACGGTCCCGACCTGGCGTT
The DNA here is from genome assembly GCA_019636175.1 of Caulobacter sp. Taxonomy (GTDB): domain Bacteria; phylum Pseudomonadota; class Alphaproteobacteria; order Caulobacterales; family Caulobacteraceae; genus Caulobacter. The sequence goes on from JAHBYC010000002.1 coordinate 30,057, forward strand.
CGGCCTGACCGCCTTCGCCGCCTTCCCGGACGGATCGCTGGTGGTCGTCCACCGGGCCTTTGACCCAATCCAGGGCGCGCGGATCCTTGTGTCCATCTATGGCGCGGCCAGCCTGAAGACCAAGGCCCCGCAACCACTGGCCCGGATGACGCTGCAAGGGTCCCTGACGCGGGACAATATCGAGGGGGTCGCCCTGGTGACCTCGCCCACGGGAGGGACGCGGCTGCTTTTGATGTCGGATGACAACGCCAGCTCCACCCAGCGCACCCTGCTGCTGGCCTTCGACTGGACGCCCCGGCGGTGACCGCCGCCTGCGTCGCCGACTACCGCGAACTGGCGCGGCGGCGACTGCCCCGGGTGATGTTCGACTACATCGACGGGGGCTCCTACGCCGAGGTCACCCTGAGGCGCAATGTCGAGGATCTGGAGGCGATCGCCCTGCGCCAGCGGGTGCTGCGCGACGTCTCGGCCATCAATCTGCGGACCGACCTGTTTGGCCAGACCCTGGCCATGCCGGTCATCCTGGCGCCGATCGGCATGGCCGGGATGTACGCCCGGCGCGGCGAGGTGCAGGCCATGCGGGCGGCGAAGGCGGCGGGGCTGGCCATGTGCCTCTCGACCGTCTCGGTCTGCGACCTGGAAGAAGTAACCCGCGACGGCGGCCAGGCCCCGTGGTTCCAGCTCTACATGATCAAGGACCGCGCCTTCATGGCCGACCTCCTGGCGCGGGCGGCGGACCTGGGCGCGCCGGCCCTGGTGTTCACGGTCGACCTGCCGGTGCCGGGGGCGCGGTATCGTGACTATCGCACCGGCCTGTTCGGATCATCCGGCCCGTTGACGGGGCTGAAGCGGGCCGTTGACGGGCTCAGCCATCCGCAATGGATGCTGGACGTCTATTTCGGCGGACGGCCGCACAGCTTCGGCAACATCGCCGCGGCGATTCCCGAGGCCCGGGGGATCATGGAGTTCTGGCCCTGGGTCACCCGAAATTTCGACCCGACCGTGACCTGGGCCGATCTGGACTGGGTGAGAACCCACTGGAAGGGTCCGATCATTCTCAAGGGGGTGCTGGACCCGGAGGACGCGCGGCAGGCGGCCCGGCTGGGCGTCGACGGCATCGTCGTTTCCAACCACGGCGGCCGGCAGCTGGACGGGGTGATGAGCGGCGCCCGGGCCTTGCCGCCGATCGTCGATGCGGTCGGGGATGATCTGGCCGTGCTGATGGACGGCGGCGTCCGCTCGGGTCTGGACGTGGTCAAGGCCCTGGCCATGGGCGCCAGGGGGGTGATGATCGGCCGGGCCTGGGCCTGGGCGCTCGGCGCGCGGGGCGAGGCCGGCGTCGCCCATGTGCTGGGCGTGATCCGTCAGGAAATGATGATGGCCATGGCCCTGACCGGCTGCACCGACGTCGGAAAGGCCGGGCCAGACCTGCTGGCCGGCTGAGTCGGCGGCCAGCGCTCCGAAGAACGCAGAACGGCCCGCGAGTCGCCTCGCGGGCCGTCGTCTGTCGTCCGTTCAAACGTGGCTCAGGCGGCCGCGTTGGTCTCGGCGAGCTTGGCCTTCAGCTGGCGCTTGATCTTCAGCGCGCGGGGCGAAAGCTGCTCGTCCTTGGCCTTGGCCAGGAACACGTCCAGGCCGCCCCGGAAGTCGAGGGTGCGCAGGGCCGAGTTGGTGATCCGCAGCTTGAAGCTCTGGCCAAGGGCCTCGGACACCAGGGTGGCGGGAACCAGGGCCGGCAGGAACCGACGCTTGGTCTTGGTGTTGGAGTGGCTCACGTTGTTGCCGACCAGGGGCCCGACACCAGTGAGTTCGCAGCGGCGCGACATTGTTAGCGACCTTCGAAATAGAAACGGGGCGCGCGCGGGGTGGCCCGCGCACGAGAGCGGGGTCTATAGGGGAACGGGCCGCGATACGTCAACCCTTCGCGGCGGCATCCCAATGACGGGAAAGCGCTTCAGCCGCCATTCATGCGCGCTCACTATATTGGGTGCGATCACAAGGAACCACTCGGAGCCAGACGCCAGACATGATCCGCCCGGCCATCCTCCTCGGCAGCCTGATGCTGCTCGCCCTGCCGACCATCGCCTCCAGCCAGGCGAACGACACGATCCTGCCCGGTTACTGGGAGTATCGCAGCAAGGTGTCGCTGGGCGTCTCGAGCACCAGCGTGGAGAAGAAGTGCGTCGAGCCCAAGGACATCGAGAAGTTCTTCAGCGGCCCGAGCAACCGCCACTACAAATGCACCTATCCGCTGCGCAAGGTCGGTAACGGCAAGGCCGAGTTCAAGGGCACCTGCGTCGACAAGCGCGGCCGCACCGCCGAGGTGACGGCGTCGGGCACCTACAGCCCCAAGCACTTCACCCTGGATGCGCGGATCAAGACCAGCATCATCGGCCTGCCGATCACCCCGACCGGCTCCATCGAGGCGACCTGGATTGGCCCGACCTGCCCGCCCAAGCCGCCCAAGAAGGCGAAATAGGCCCCTCGTCCCGCGGTCGGCGCCACGTCGGGCGCGGGACAGGACTTGTGGTTAATCCGCTTTAAGATACAATAGCTTGTGGTGAACAAAGGCCGAATTGGCGCAGGTCGCTGATTCGGTCATGATTCGTTTCGCGCCTGTTCGCCGCGCCCGGCTGTGGCTATTAACCGGTTGGCGGAGACCTCCCCTTGCATCGTTTCCTGCGCCCCCTCGCGATCATCTGCGCCGCCGTCCTGGCCGGCTGCGCGGCCCAGGCCGGCGCGCCCGATGGCGACGACTTCCTGATGTTCGGCGGGCCGATCTTCGGACAGGGCGAGAGCCAAAAGACCAATGGCTCCGTCGAGGTCGCGCCTGCCGAGGCGATTGTCGTGCGCGATGGCAAGGTGGTCTTTGCCGGTGATCTGGCCGAAGCCCGCGAACTGGGCCGCGGCCTGCCGCAGATCGATCTGAAGGGCGCCGCGGCCTATCCCGGCTTTGTCGACAGCCACGTCCACCTGACCGGGGTCGGCTTGCGGGAAATGACCCTCAATCTGGATCAGGTCGGGTCGGTCGAGGCGTTCAAGCAGGCGGTGAAGGCCTGGGACGAGGCCCACCCCGACACGGCGCCGCTGGTCGGGCGCGGCTGGATCGAGACCCATTGGCCCGAAGCGCGATTCCCAACCCGGCAGGACCTGGATGCCGTGGTCCCCGACCGGCCCGTCGTCCTCAGCCGGGCTGACGGGCACGCTTCGGTGCTCAACAGCGCGGCGCTGAAACTGGCCGGGATCACCCGTGAGACCCCCAACCCGCCGGGCGGCCGCATCGAGCGCGACGCGGACGGCGAGGCCACCGGCATGCTGATCGATGGCGCCCAGGACCTGATCTATCCCAAGTTGCCGCCGCTGGACCCCGCCCGCCATCGCGAGGCGCTGGAGAAGGCCGTCAGCCTCTACGCCAGCCGGGGCTGGACCGGCGTCGCCAACATGAGCACCAGCGCCGCCGACGTGGAGGTGCTGTTCGCCCTGGCGGCGGAAGGCCGGCTGCCGATCACGGTCGATGTCTTCATGACGCCCGAGGATTCCGCCGAGGTGCTGAAGCGCGGCCCCTACAGCGACCCGACCGGGCGGGTCAGGGTGCGCGGCGTGAAGCTCTATATGGACGGGGCGTTGGGCTCGCGCGGCGCCCTGTTGCTGGCGCCCTACAGCGACCAGCCGTCAGGCTCTGGCTTGCAGATCGCGGTGCACGACGAAACCATCGACATGCTGAGGCAGGCCCTGAAGGTGCGGGCGGACGTCGCCTTCCACGCCATCGGCGACAAGGGCAACCGCCAGGTCCTCGACTGGTACCAGGAGGTGCTGAAGTCCGATCCGGAGGCGGCCGGCGCCGTGCACTGGCGGATCGAGCACTCCCAGATCGTCAATCCGGCCGACATTCCCCGCTTCGCCAGGCTGGGCGTGGTGGCCTCGATGCAGCCATCGCATGCGATCGGCGACTTCTATTTCGCCCCGGCCCGGCTGGGCGAGAGCCGGCTGAACGGGGCCTACGCCTGGCGCAGCCTGACCGACGCCGGGGCCCTGGTCATCGGCGGCACCGACGCCCCTGTCGAGGTCGGCGATCCGAGGATCGAGTATTACGCGGCGGTCGCCCGCAAGGACCTTAAGGGCCAGTCCGCCGCCGACTGGCACCCGGAAGAGGCCCTGAGCCGGGTCCAGGCTCTGGACCTGTTCACCCTCAATCCGGCCAGGGCGGATCATCGGCCGCAGGGCTGGGGCCTGCTGACGGTCGGCAGCCCCGCCAACATCACCGTCTTTTCGCGCGATATTCTCAGCGTCCCGGCCGCCGACATCCTGACTGCGAGGCCGGTGCTGACCGTGGTCGGCGGCAAGGTGGTGTTCGACGGGCGATAGAGGGACGGCGGAGGGACGGGGTTTTCGTCCTTCGACACGCCTCGCGACCGCGAGGCTACTCAGGATGACGAAGCGTGGGGGACCGCAAGGCAGGCCGTCATGCTGACTAGCGGCGCGAGCCGCGTGTCGACGCCCGCAATGGCATATGCGACCTGGCCACTCGGGACAAAGAACAGCTGAAGGTGACCTTGCCCGACTCGCCTTCGCGCCCCACCTTCGTCCCATGAGTGACCGCTCGACCGGACAGGCGCCGGCCCGGCTTACGGCCGTTCTGGGGCCAACCAACACCGGCAAGACGCATCTGGCCGTCGAGCGGATGTGCGGCCACGCCAGCGGCATGATCGGCCTGCCGCTGCGGCTTCTGGCCCGCGAGATCTATGACCGGGTGGTGGCGCTGAAAGGGCCCCGCGAGGTGGCGCTGATCACCGGCGAGGAAAAGATCGTCCCGCCGCGGGCCAACTATTTCATCTGTACGGTCGAGGCCATGCCGCTGGGCCGCGAGGTCGAGTTCCTGGCCGTCGACGAGATCCAGCTCTGCGCCGATCCCGAGCGGGGGCATGTCTTCACCCAGCGACTGCTGCACGCGCGCGGCAAGTACGAGACGATGCTGCTGGGCTCGGGGACCATGGCCCCGTTGATCCGCCGGTTGCTGCCCGGGGTGGAGATCATCACCCGGGAGCGGTTTTCCAACCTGACCTACAGCGGGCCAAAGAAGCTGACCCGCCTGCCCCGGCGCAGCGCCGTGGTCGCCTTCAGCGCCGATCAGGTCTACGCCATCGCCGAACTGATCCGCCGCCAGCGCGGCGGAGCGGCGGTGGTGATGGGCTCGCTCAGCCCCCGCACCCGCAACGCCCAGGTCGCCCTCTATCAATCGGGCGAGGTGGACTTCCTGGTCGCCACAGACGCCATCGGCATGGGTCTGAACATGGACGTCGACCATGTCGCATTCGCCGGCCTGCGCAAGTTCGACGGGCGACGGAGCCGCTGGCTGCACGGGGCCGAGATCGGCCAGATCGCGGGACGCGCCGGACGCTATCGCCGCGACGGGACCTTCGGGGTCACCGGCGAGGCCGAGGAGATGGACGAGGATCTGGTCGAGGCGGTTGAAACCCACCAGTTCGAGGCGGTTCCCACGGCCGAATGGCGCAACAGCCGCCTGGACTTCTCCAGCCTGCCCCTGCTGATCCGCTCGCTGGATCAGGCGCCGGTGCAGGACGGCCTTAAGCTGTCCGCCGAGGCCCTGGACGAAAAGACCCTCAAGCGGCTGGCCGAAGACCCCGACATCGCCGCGCGCTGCCGGGATGGAAAGGTGCTGGAGCGGCTTTGGGAGGTCTGCCAGACGCCGGACTTCAGAAAGATCGCCAGCGACGATCACCTCAATCTGTTGCGGCGCTTGTTCAACGACCTGACCACCGGCCGGCGACGGGTGCCGCAGGACTGGATGGCCGCGCAGTTCAACGCCCTGGATCGCACGGATGGCGAGATCGACGCCCTGGCCGCGCGGCTGGCGGCGGTGCGCACCCTGTCCTATGTCGCCAACCGTCCCAACTGGCTGCATGACCCCGGCCATTGGCAGGGAACCATGCGCGGGCTGGAAGACCGGCTCAGCGACACCCTGCACGCCAAGCTGATGGCCCGGTTCGTCGACCGGCGGACCAGCGCCCTGATGCGCCAGCTGGGGGATCGCGAAACCATGCTGGCCGGGGTCGCCGAGGACGGAACGGTGACAGTCGAAGGCCATTATGTCGGCAGGCTGAACGGCGTGGTTTTCGACCAACCCCGGGCCATCACATCCCTGGAGGAAAAGGCCCTGCGGGGCGCCGCCCAGAAGGCGGTCGCGCCGGAGGTCGCCCGGCGGCTGGGCGCCCTGGCCGCCGAGCCCGACGAGGCCTTCAGCCTGACCCCCGATGGCGCGGTGCTGTGGCGCGGCGCGGCGGCGGGCTATCTGGGCGCCGGCGGCCCGGCGACGGGCGCCCGCGTCAGACTGCTGGGAGACCTTGGCCCCGCCCCGGCGCGGGAGCGGGCGCAGCGGCGGCTGGAAGCCTGGCTGGCCGCGGAACGGGAGCGCCGACTGGCCCCGCTGGCGGCCCTGGAAGGGGCCATGGCGAGGGGTGGTCTGAGGGGTCTGGCCCGGGGGCTGGCGCATCGGCTGCTGGAAAACGGGGGCGTTCTGCCGCGCCGCGAGGTCGAGGCCGAGATGAAGGTCCTGAGCCAGGCTGAACGCCGGGCCCTGAGGAGCCTGGGCGTGAAGATCGGCGCCTTCTCCCTGCATCTGCCGGGTCTGTTGAATGAGGGCGCCATCGCCTTCGCCACGGCCCTGAGCCAGTCGGACAGCGGGTTGGCGGCCGGCAAGGTCAGCCGCCTGACGCCGGGAGCGGTCGATGTGGCCGCCCTGTCGGCGCGCGGCCTGATGGCCGTCGGCGGTCTGGCGGTTCCCGTCGACCAACTGGAGCAGCTGGACGGCCTGTTGCGGGCCTCGAGCTGGCAGGGCCCAACCGTCACCGTTGAGGACGCCCTGTTCGAGACCCTTGGCTGGACCATCAAGGATGGCGGCGACATCCTGCGCGGCCTCAACTTCGTACCGGCCAGTCGCGGCAAGCCCATGACCTGGCGGCGGCGCAACCCGCCCCGGGTGCGACAGGCGGCGAAGGCGGCCCCGGCGCCCGAGGCCTCGCCCTTCGCCGCCCTGGCGAGGCTGACGGTGGCGCCCGCGCCGGAAAAATCCCGCAGCGCCCGACCCCGCCGCCAGCGCCGTCGCCGGGCGGCCAAGCCGTGAGCGACACCGCCCCCGGGACCTGTCGCGCGGACGTCTGGCTGTGGCGGGCGCGTTTCTTCAAGACCCGTTCGGTGGCCGCGCGGTTCGTCGAGGGCGGCCGGATCAGGATGACGCGGATCGGCGTCGAGACCCGCCTCGACAAGCCCAGCCGCACCCTGCATCCCGGCGATCAGCTGGTCTTCGCCCTGGGCGGCCGGTTGATCGCGGTGCGGATTGAACAGGCCGGCGAGCGCCGCGGTTCGGCGACCGAAGCGCGTGCTCTCTATTCACCCTTGGAGAATAACTGAGCGGCGACGACGCCTCGCCACATTGACAACCGGGCGAGGCCAACCGAAATACGCCAGCCCACGGAACCCTCACGTCGCGCGCCTCTCTTTGCGGCGGCGGCCTACAGAGCCCCTGATGACCTACATCGTTACCGACGCCTGCATCAAATGTAAGTTCATGGACTGTGTCGAAGTCTGTCCGGTGGATTGCTTCTATGAGGGCGAGAACTTCCTGGTCATCAGCCCGGATGAATGCATCGACTGCGGCGTCTGCGAGCCCGAATGCCCGGTCGACGCCATCAAGCCCGACACCGAGGATGATCCGGACGGCAAGTGGCTTAAGATCAATACCGACTACGCCAAGATCTGGCCGAACATCACCCTCAAGGGCGAGCCGCCGGCCGACGCCGAAGCCTTCGAGCGTGAGACCGGCAAGTTCGAGAAATACTTCAGCGAGAAGCCCGGCAAGGGCAACTGAGGCGTCAGATCAGCTCCGGCGGCGAGGTCATCACCGCTTTGCCGCCTGACTGACACGGCCTTGTCGCAAACCTTTCAATCCGCTGAATTTTGTGTTATTACACCCTCGACGCGGCGGCATTTTCCGTTGCGCCTCGGTTCAAGAACAGCCGCTCCCGAACGGCGCGCCCGGACGAAGGCGAAGGGTGTCCTAGAAGACCTTTGAACAAGACCGATCAGCCCGCGCCCAAATAGGCGCATGGGGCTTTTCGCGTCGTTTTCATGGGCCGCTTCGACGACGCCGACGGGATCGGTGCTCCGCGCTGGCGCGGAGGGTGCAGGAGAAGGACGAGACATGAGCAAGAGCGAGCTGGAATTTTCGGTGGGCGACCACGTTGTTTATCCCGCCCACGGCGTGGGCACCGTCCAGGCGGTCGAGACTCAGGAAGTCGCCGGCATGTCGCTTGAGGTCTATGTGATCACCTTCGACCACGAGAAGATGACCCTGCGGGTGCCGACCAAGAAGGCCGTCAGCTCGGGCCTGCGTTCGCTGGCCGCCGAAGGGGTGATGAGCAAGGCGCTGGTGACCCTCAAGGGCCGCGCGCGGGTGAAGCGCACCATGTGGTCGCGTCGCGCCCAGGAATACGAAGCCAAGATCAACTCGGGCGACCTGGTGTCCATCGCCGAGGTCGTTCGCGACCTGCACCGCGCCGAAAACCAGCCTGAGCAGTCCTACTCCGAGCGCCAGCTGTATGAGTCGGCCCTGGACCGCATGGCCCGGGAAGTCGCCGCCGTCGAGCAGATCGACCGCGACGCCGCCGTCAGCCTGCTGACCAAGTCTCTGCAGAAGGCCGCCTGAAAGGCGGTCGACGCGGACTGACGTCCTTAAGAACGCCCGGCTTCACCGCCGGGCGTTTTTCTTTGCGCGCGTGAACCAGTCGCCGACCTGCGCCGTAAAGCGGTTATGGCGCGAGAAGCGGTCACGGCCGAAACAGCGGAAAGGCGGTACATCCGCCAGGCGATGCGCGCGCCGATGCTGGAGGCCGACCGGGAGCACGCGCTGGCCCGCCGCTGGCGCGAGGCGGATGATGAAGCGGCCCTGCACGAGCTGACCGGCGCCTACATGCGTCTGGTCATTTCCATGGCCAAGCGGTTCCGCGCCTACGGCCTGCCGATGGCCGACCTGATCCAGGAAGGCAGCGTCGGGCTGATGCAGGCGGCCGCCCGCTTTGAACCCGACCGCGCGGTGCGGTTCTCGACCTATGCCGGCTGGTGGGTGCGGGCGGCGATGCAGGACTATGTGCTGCGCAACTGGTCGATCGTGCGGACCGGGACGACGGCGTCCGGCAAGAGCCTGTTCTTCAACCTGCGCCGGCTGCGCGCCCGGCTGGGCGACATGGAGGGCCGGCTGACCCCGGAGGCCCGCGCCGCCATCGCCGTGGAACTGGGGGTCGATGAGGACGATGTCGAGGCCATGGCCGGCCGTCTCGCCGCCGGCGACCGCTCCCTGAACGCACCGGTCGCGGCGGGGGCGGACGACGCCTACCAGGACTTCCTGCCCGACGAGGGACCGGATCCCGAGGAAGCCGCGGCCAGCCATCTGGATGGACGGGCGCGGGAGTCCGCTGTTCACCGCGCCCTGGCGATCCTCAATCCCCGGGAACGCCTGATCATCGAGGCCCGGCGACTGACCGACGAGCCGGCGACCCTGGAGGCGCTGGGCGAGCGACTGGGCGTGTCCAAGGAGCGGGTGCGGCAGGTCGAGCAGGGCGCGCTGGAGAAGCTGCGTCGCGCCTTGGTCAAGGCGCATGGTGACCTGGCGGAGGCCGGCCTGATCGGCTGACCGGCCGTGATCAGCGGGCCTTGAGAATCTCCACCCCCTCGGGGTGGTCGAGCCGCATGTCGCCGCCGCGCCCGATCGAACCGCGAACCCGGACAAGCTGGCCTTCGAGAGCCGCAGGGGAGCGGCCGGCGCTGTCGAAATCCTGAATGGCGCGGGCCGGGATGCGCACCGTGAAGCCATGTCCCAGATCGAGCAGGCGAGCGTCGGCCCCGGTGTGAACCTTCAGCACCTGGCCCTCCACGAGGGCGAAGCCGGGGGCGGCCTTCACCGCTTCGGCCGGGATCATCACCCGGTAGTCCAGGAGGGTCCAGAGGCCCCGGCCCCGGTTCCTGGCCTGGGCTTCCCGGTCCAGCATCATCGAGGCCAGGGCCCGGCTTTCGGGGAAGGTGCGGACCCTCGCGGCGCCCTCCTGCAGCATGCGGCCCTGGACCCAGCGCCGGCCCTTGGCCAGGCGAAGCTGGGCGACGCGGCGGCCAAAGGGGTCGGTGGCGGCGCCGGCGGCCAGCAGCTCTACCTGCTGGCCCAGCACCATCTCGGCCAACCGCTCGCGAGAGGCCTCGCCGTAGGGATCGTCGAGGCGGGGGGCGGTAATGCCCGCCAGCTTGATGGTCTCGCCGGCGTCGGTGCGGACCATGTCGCCGGTGACAACCTCCACCACCTTGGCCTTGCCCTGGCTGGCCAGGCTGTCCAGCCGCGCCGCCTCGCCACAGCCGCCCAGGCCCAGGACAGCGCAAATCAGCAGGAAAACAGGAAGCGGACGCATCGATCCTCGCGGCGATCGCTCACCGCGGGGCGCGGCGACGGCGTCAGGATAGATCAACCCGTCGCGGTCGCGAAGGCCACCGGCAGGGTCAGGCGGCGCGGGTCTTCTGTTGCAGCAGACGTTCCACGACGGGCAGCACGCTGGCCTCGGTCAGCGGTTTCTGGATCGCCTCGCTGGCGCCCAGGCCCATGGCGATGCGGAGCAGACCCTGCAGGCTCATGGCCCTGGTGCCCGCCGACATCACCGCCACCGGAAGGCCTGGCCAGCGGTCGCGAATGGCGGTGAGGGTTTCGACGCCATCCATGTTGGGCATGATCATATCGAGGAGAACGAGGTCGACCGGACCTGACTCAAGCCGCGACAGACCGATCCGCCCATCTTCGGCGGTCAGGCACTCGTAGCCGGCCGTCGTCAGGAGCTCGCCGGCGATCTCACGCAGCAAGGGGTCATCGTCGATGATCAGAATTCGGCCGGACATGTGACGCAATCCACTGGGCAGGCTCACGCAACCTGACACAGGTTGGCTTAAGAAAGTGATGAGGTCGGAGGTTTAGAAGGGGCCAACAAGGTCAAGCCCGCATCGCCCCTTGCGGCGGCGCGGCTCCCCGGCGTATCTGACCCCCGCGCGGCCCGGTAGCTCAGCCGGATAGAGCAGAGCTTTCCTAAAGCTAAGGTCGGGGGTTCGAGTCCCTCCCGGGCCGCCAGCCATCCCCAGCGACCCACCCGGATCAGTCCAGGGTGCGCAGATGGGCCAGGCTGCTTTCGACGCTGGGCCAGTAGGGCGACGGCGGGAAGTCGTGCTCGACGAAGTAGTGCTCGGCGCCGGCGACGTCGGCGGCCTGGATCAGCGCCGCGAAATCGAAGGTTCCCGAGCCGACATCGGTCATCCCGCCGTCCGGCGCCATGTCCTTGAGATGAATCAGCTTTACCCGGCCGGCCATGGTTTCGATGAAGGCCCGGGGCTCCTCGCCGCCCTTCTTCAGCCAGTAGACATCCAGCTCGAAGTCGACGAAATCCGGGTCGGTCTCGGCGACCAGCCTGTCGAACGGCCGGACGCCGTCGGCAGCCTCGAACTCGAAGTCGTGGTGGTGATAGGCGAGACGCAGACCCTGGCCCCGCGCCTGACGGGCGAAGGCGTTCAGGGTCGCGATCACGGCCGGCCAGTCCCTCTGATCGGGCATGACATAGGGCATGACCAGGTAGCGACAGCCAAGGGCCCCGGCCATCTCCAGCACCGCATCCGGCTTGTCGGCGATGTCGGCCAGGCCGACGTGAGCCGAGGGACAGTCGAGGCCGATCTCCCCCATGCAGGCGGCCCAGCCGGCGAAGTCTGACCCCAGCGGGGCGGCGAACTCCACCGCGTCGTAGCCGGTCTGGCGGATGCGCTCCAGCGTGCCCAGCGGGTCGGCGGCAAAGGGTTTGCGCAGGGTGTAGAGTTGAAGGCCGATCGGTCTCATGGGGCTAGAGGCCTCCCTGTTGCAGCAGATCCGCCGCGTGGTTCGCCGCCCGGGCGGAAAGGGCCATGTAGGTCAGCGAGGGGTTCATCGAGGCGCTGGAGGTCATCGCCGCGCCGTCGGAAATGAAAAGGTTGGGAACCTCGTGGGCCTGGCCCCAGCCGTTGAGCACCGAGGTCGCCGGATCACGACCCATGCGGGCGGTTCCCATCTCATGGATGCGGTCGCCGGGCGGGGTCAGCTGTTCGCCGGCCTCCTCCCAGGGCGTGATGTCGACACAGCCGGCCGCTTGCAGCATCTCCGAGGCGTCGCGCGCGGCGGCCCGCATCATGGCGTATTCATTGGGCCCGTGGCCGGCGTCGATGACCGGCACCGGAAGCCCCCAACTGTCCAGGCGAGCGGTCGACAGGGTCACCCGGTTGTCGGGATCGGGCAGCACCTCGCCGAAGGGCATCAGGGAGAAGTTCCAGACCGTGGCGCTGTCGCCGTCGACCGCCAGTCCGTTGACCACCGACTCCGCGCGCCGCGACCGGGCGGCGGCGCCCTGCATGCCGAAGCCGCGCAGATAGGGTTTGTCGGTCTCGGTGATGTTGGCGTAGCGCGGGACGTAGACCCCGGTGGGCCGGTCGGCCTGGTAGGGAACCTCCATGAACCCCGGCACCCTGCCGACGATGGGCTTGCTGCTGACATGGTCCATCAGGTTGCGGCCGACCTGGTCGCTGCCGTTGGCCAGGCCGCGCGGAAAGGCGTCGGATCGCGAGTTCAAGAGGATGGCCGCGGAGTTGATCGCCGAGGCGTTGAGAAACACCAGCCGCGCCTCGAAGGTCTCGCCCAGCCTGTTCTCGCGGCCGACGGTGCGCACGCCGGTGACCCGGCCCGTTGCCGGATCATGGACGACGCTGGCGACCACCCGGTCGGTCAGAACGGTGAGGTTGCCGGTCGCGCGGGCCGCCGGGAGGGTGGCGGCGAGGGTCGAGAAGTAGCTGCCGAGCGGACAGCCGTGGTGACAGCGCATGTGCTGTTCGCAGCGCTTGCGACCGACGTCCATCTGCGGCTTGGCCACCCGGCTGAGATTGGCGACCCGTCCCATGATCATCCGCCGGGTCGGGAAATCGGCCTCGATCCGGGCCTTGGCGGCCAGCTCGACATCGTTGAAGGCGAAGGGCGGCAGGAAGTCTCCGTCGGGAAGCTGTTCCAGACCGTCATAGTCGCCGCTGATGCCGGCGAAGGCCTCGACATGGTCGTACCAGGGCTCAAGGTCTTCATAGCGGATCGGCCAGTCGACGCCGTGGCCGTCCTGCAGGTTTGAGACGAAGTCCTGCGGCGCCCAGCGATAGGACTGCCGCGCCCAGGTCAGGGAGCGTCCGCCCAGATGATAGCCGCGGATCCAGCGGTAGGGCCGGCCGGGGACGGTCTCATAGGGGTGATCGTGGTCGCTGGCCCAGAAGGCGCGGTTGGAGTTGAACAGGGCGTAGGAGACCCCGACGTGATAGGGGTAGTGCAGGTCGCGCTCTTCCTGCGGAATCTGATCATCCCTTCGGCGCAGGGTGGCGGCCAGATCGTGGCTGTAGCCAGGCCCGTGCTCCACCTCTGGACCGCGTTCCAGCAGCAGGACCTTGAGGCCCCGCTCGCAGAGCTCCTTGGCGACCCAGCCGCCGCTGATCCCGGACCCGACAACGATAGCGTCGAACATCATGCAGCCTCTGTGGATCGCGGGGGATCGGCGAACTGGTTGATCGCCGACCGGAGCGCCGCGACGGGCTCGCCGCGCGGCACGAATTCATGGCCTACCCAGTTCTGGTAGCCCAGATGACGCAGCAGTCCGGCGATGGCCGGCCAGTTGATTTCCTGCCGGTTGTCGAGGTCGCGCCGCCCGGGCGCACCGGCGGTATGGACATGGCCGATCAGGTCGAAGTGCGCCTGGATCGTGCGGCTCAGATCGCCTTCCATCAGCTGCATGTGATAGCCGTCGTAGAGCAGCCGCAGGGCCGGGGAATCGACGCCCCGGACGATGCCGGCGCCAAAGGCGGTGCGGTCGCACTGGTGACCCGGATGGTCGACCTTGCTGTTGAGAAGCTCCAGCAGGAGCCGCACACCGGCCCCCTCCGCATGGGCGACAACGGGGGCCAGCCCCTCGATACAGGCCGCGATCGCCGGCTCGTCGGCCCCGTCGCCAAAGCGGTCGCCGGAAAAGACGATCACCGCCTCGACGCCCCCCTCCGCCGCGGCATCGATATTGCGGCGAACCTCGTCGGTGAGGGCGGCATGCCGCGAGGGGTCGTTGAACCCCTGCTCCAGCTTGTGACCGGTCAGGGTGACCAGCGACAGTCCGGCGTCGCGGGCGAGGGGCCAGAGCGGCCGGGGCAGCATCTCGACGCCCTGGGCGCCGGCGACCGCCGCCGCCCGCAAAAGGGTCTCAGGCTCGATCTCGCGGCCGAGGGTGAAGGACCACCAGGCGAAGCTTTGCCGGATCATGCCTGGTCCTCGCCGAGCGACATCCAGCGACCGTCCGCAGCGGCGCTGCGCACCGCCGCCTCGATGAACCTCACCCCCTCGACCCCCGCCTCGACGCCGGGCAGGCTGTCGGCGATGGCCGGGATCGGGCGCCCGGCCTTGTGGGCGGCGATAAGGTCGGCGGCGTCGGCATAGATCCGGGCGAAGCCTTCGAGATAGCCCTCGGGATGTCCGGCCGGAATTCGCGTTGCCGCCAGGGCGGCGGCGGACAGGTCGGGCCCGCCCCGCCGCAACAGCCGCGGCGCCTCGCCCAGCGGCGTGAACCTCAGCATGTCGGGATCTTCCTGCGCCCATTCGAGGCCGCCGGTTTCGCCGTAGACCCTGAGCCTCAACCCGTTGGCCGCGCCGACCGCCACCTGGCTGGCCCAGAGCTGTCCGCGCGCGCCGCCGGTCCAGCGCAGGCGCAGCTGGACGTCATCATCCAGCCGCCGTCCGGCGACGAACCGCGAGGTCTCGGCGCTGATCTGGCTGGCCGGCTCGCCGACCACGAAGGTCGCCAGATGGTAGGCGTGGGTGGCGATGTCGCCCAGGGCGCCGCCCGGCCCCGCCTGGGCGGGATCGCCGCGCCAGTCGGCCTGCTTGTTGCCCGGCAGGGCTGTGGCCAGCCAGTCCTGGGCGTATTCGGCCTGCACCACCCGGACAGCCCCGAGCGCGCCGTCGGCCACCATGGCCCGCATCTGCCGGACCATGGCGTAGCCGCTGTAGTTATGGGTCAGGACGAAGGGGGTTCGCGTCCGCGCGACCGTCTGTTGCAGGTCCAGCGCCTCCGCCAGACCGGTCGTCAGCGGCTTGTCACAGATCACCGCGATCCCGGCCTCGAGAAAGGCGCGCGCGGGTTCGTGGTGCAGGTGATTGGGCGTGACGATCGCCACCGCGTCGATCCGGTCGGGCCGGGCCGCCTCGTCCCGGGCCATCGACGGCCAGTCGCCGTAGCAGCGCCCGTCATCCAGCCCCAGGTTTCGACCGAAGGCCCGCGAGCGTTCGGGATCGCTGCTGAAGGCGCCGGCGACCAGGGTCCAGCGGTCATCCAGCCGTGCGGCCATGCGATGCACGCCGCCAATGAAGGCGCCCTCGCCGCCCCCGATCATGCCTAGCGACAGGCGCATGTCAGCGATCGAGGCCCAGCATCCGGCGGTTGGCCGCCGCGTCGACGCCGGTGGCCGCGAAATCGTCGAAGCTCTTGCCGGTCACCTTGATGATGTGATCGCGGATGAAGGGCGCGCCTTCCCGGGCGCCGTCGGCCGGATCCTTCAGCGCGCACTCCCATTCGAGCACCGCCCAGCCGTCGTAGCCGTAGCGGGCGAACTTGGAGAAGATCGCCTTGAAATCGATCTGGCCGTCGCCCGGCGAGCGGAACCGGCCCGCCCGTTCCTTCCACGGCGCGTAGCCGCTGTAGACGCCCTGCCGACCGGTGGGTCGGAACTCGGCGTCCTTGACGTGAAACATGCGGATGCGCTCGTGATACAGATCGATGTACTCGAGGTAGTCGAGCTGCTGCAGCAGGAAGTGGCTGGGGTCGTAGAGCAGGCAGGCTCGGGGGTGGTGATCCACCCGATCCCAGAACATCTCGACCGTCGTCCCGTCGAACAGATCCTCGCTGGGATGGATTTCGTAGCAGAGGTCGACTCCCGCCTCGTCAAAGGCGTCGAGGATCGGCCGCCAGCGCCGGCCCAGTTCGTCAAACGCCTCCTCGACCAGCCCCGCCGGTCGCTGGGGATAGGGATAGAGATAGGGCCAGGCCAGGGAGCCGGAGAAGGTGGCGTGGGCGTTCAGCCCCATGCGCCGGGACGCCCTGGCGCCCAGCATGACCTGCTCCACCGCCCAGGCCTGACGCGCGGCCGGGTTGCCGCGCACCCGCGCCGGCGCCGCGCCGTCGAACATCTCGTCATAGGCAGGATGCACCGCGACCAGCTGGCCCTGCATATGGGTCGACAGTTCAGAAACCTCGAGCCCGACCGCGGCCAGAACGCCCTTCACCTCGTCGCAATAGGCGTCGCTCTCGGCCGCCAGGCCCAGGTCGAACAGCCGCCGGTCCCAGGTCGGGATCTGCAGGCCCTCATAGCCGTAGTCGGCGGCCCAGCGGGCGATGGACTCGAGGCTGTTGAACGGCGCCTCATCGCCCGCGAACTGCGCCAGGAATATCGCCGGGCCCTTCATGCATCCCTCCCTTGGCGAGCCGCCTGCATCGGGCGACCCGTTCCCTGTTTGAACAGAAGCTAGCATGGGCCGGCCCGTTGGCGAGCGGCCGCCAGAGGTTTTTGTCGGCGCCTGACCGTCAGCCGTTCGGCGCCAGTCCGCCGACCGGGAAGACCGGCTCGTCGAGACCTTGCAGGGCGGGGCTGGCGTCGGCCTGATCGAAGCCGCTCATGATCCGCGCGAACCGCTCCTGCACGGCGACCCGCATGCCGGGATGGGTGAAGATGTAGCGTTCGTTGTTGCGGATCGCCTCAAGCACGCGAAGCCCGACCCGGTCGGGATCGATGCCGTTCTGGACAAATTCCGACGCCACCAGATTTTCCGGCGAGTCCGGCCCGCCGAATTCGTCGGTTCGATTTCGCCGGCTGCGGTCAATGTTGGTTTTCACGAACCCGGGACACAGCACACCGACGCCGATATTGTCCGCCGCCAGCTGCCCGGCCCAACCCTCGGACAGGGCGACCACCGCGAACTTGCTGGCGTTGTAGGGCTCCATCCCCGGCGGCGAGAGCATGCCGGCCATCGAGGCGGTGTTGACCACATAGCCCCCTTCGCCATGGGCGCGCAGATGCGGCAGGAAGGTCTCCATGCCGTAGACCACCCCCATCAGGTTGACCCGCATCACCCAGTCCCAGTCGGACGCGGCGACCTGGTCGATGGGGCCGCCGGCGCCGACCCCGGCGTTGTTGCAGAGCACATGGACCTTGCCGAAGGTCTCGATGGTCTTGTCCGCCGCCGTCTGCAGGGCCGCGCGATGGGCGACGTCGCAGAGCACGCCGGCGGCGCGGATTTGCCGTTCCTCCAGGCTCCTGACCGCCTCGGCCAGGGCCATCTCCTCGATGTCGGCCAGCATCACCGACATGCCCGCCGCACCGAACGCACGGGCCATGGCCAGGCCGATGCCGCTGGCGCCGCCGGTGATGAAGGCGGTCTTGCCGCTGACGTCCTGCATGTCGTTTCCCCCTGATTTTCTGGCGACGGGCCAGCCGTTGCGGCCGCGCCTTGTGTTGTGGGGACTATACAGGGGATCAGGACCTGTCAGCGGGAAAAGCGGGCCTATCGGCTGGTCGGGGCCCCACTACGCCCGCAGGGTCGCCAGCGTTACGCGTTCTGTCCTGACCACGGCCCCCGCGTCGTCATGCAGCACCATGTCGACAGCACCCGCCTGCCAGTCGATGGCGACCGAGCCGAAGTTGGCTGGATAGAAGGCCGCCCCGAGCCGCCGGGCGTCGACTGGCCCAGGAGGGGTCCGCGCCGTTTCCGGCATCGGGAAGTTCAGGGAACTTGAGGTCATTTCCGTCAAGGGATAGGGCGCGCCGTCCTCACGGCGATAGACGGCGCCGAAATGGCTGTCGCCCGAGACAATGACGACGCCGCTTGCCGCCGTGCGGCCGATCAGAGCGAGCAGGCGGTCCTGCTCGGCGGGCCAGCGCGACCAGCATTCACCCACCGCCACCTCGCTCAGAACCGGGATGGACGAGGCGAGAACGCGCAGGTCGGCCGGCTCGGAGAGCGTCTCCTCCAGCCATTGCCATTGCGTAGCGCCGAGCATGGTTTCGGAGGTGCGGAAATACCGGGTGTCGAGCACAATCAGCTGCGTGCGCCGCCCGGGCGGGCCGGCCGCGGGCCGATGATAGACGCCCGGGCGGGAACTGCGGGGATCTTCAGCGGGAATCGCCCAGACCCGCTTGAACAGGGCTTCGCTCTGCAGACGGGCGGGGAACTCCGCGCCGGCGTCATTCATGCCGTAGTCGTGGTCGTCCCAGGTGACCAGGACCGGGGTTGTCGCGCGCAGGGCGGCAAAGGGGGCGTCGGCGGCCAACGCGGCATAGGCCTCGCGCAATTCGATCAATTCGGGCCGACCGTTCTCCTCGCTCTGGTAGACGTTGTCGCCGATGTAGAGAAAGGCGTCCGGCGCCGTGGCGCGGATGGCGGTCCAGACGCCTGCCTTCTCGAACTGCGGCACATAGCAGGAGCCGAAACCGACGCGCGTCAGGACCCTGGCTTCGTCAAGCGGCGCCGAGGGCATTGCAGGCGGCTCGGGCAGAGACCCGGCCGTGGAGGGCGCGGCGCCGGCGCGGCCCACCCGCGCGGCGGCCACGGCCGCGCCGGCGAAAAGGGCGAGTTCGCGACGGTTCATGTCCGGCTTCCGAGGCGGCCGTGCGCCGCGCCTAAGCGTGACATTGCCCGCAATGGCGGCTCAACCCCGGTGAACCGCCCCTCGTCGCAAGGAGGCAGGCATTGGTCGCACAGAAATAATCCGGGCGGCGCAAACCTGGGCCAGGGCCAATCGATATTCAGTCCGGCTATCGAAATCCGCTCTTCCCGGCGAAGGCCGGAAGCCGTTTTCGGGCGCTCGGTCGGCCGAACGCATGGACCCCGGCCTTCGCCTGGGAGAGCGGAATACGGCGGATCAATTCGCCAAATGTCGATCAGACCTAATCATCAAAGCCGACGAACACCGCGGCCTCGTCGACCGACTTGCGCCTGGAGACCACCGCGTTGGCCGGGAAGCTGTCGTCCGGCCAGCCCATGGCGATGCAGATCATGATCACCTGGTCGTCGGGAATGCCCGCATGCTCGCGAACGACCGGCGACTGCATGATGCCCTGACTGTTGATCACGCAGCCCAGGCCCCGCGACCAGGCCGCGTTGACCAGGGCGTTGGCCACCGCCCCGCAATCGAAGGGGGCGATGTCGCCGCCGTGGATCGCGCGGTCGTAGGTGACGACCACCGAAACCGGCGCGTCGAACTGTCGAAAGCCGCGCAGAACCCAGTCGAGCCGGGCCTCCTTGTCATGGCGCTCGATGCCCATGGCGCCGAACAGCTGCTTGGCGATCTCGATCTGCCGCTCGCGGTGGGGACCGGCGTATTCCCCGTGACTGCGGAATTCACGCGAGGACGGAACGCCCGCAAGATTGCGTTCGGTGTTGCCGGCGCGGATGCGATCCAGCGGCTCGCCGGCGACGACATAGAAGTTCCAGGGCTGGGTGTTCAGCGAGGACGGCGCCCGCATGGCCAGCTCAATGACGTCCTTGATCAGGGCCCTGGGCACCGGTTCGGGCTTGAAGCCGCGAATGCTGCGGCGTCCTTTGACGACATCGTCGAACTTCATGGTCGGGCTGCTCCTCGCCGCCTGGATGGGATGGAATACAGGGGGGCTATCGCGACCCCTAGAACGGGTTGAGGGTGTAGCCTTCCTGCTGCAGCAGGGCGTGGGCGGTCATCGCCGACAGGGCCAGATGGACGCCCGGCAACAGGTCGTCCTTGTCGATGCCGAAGGCCGCCGCGCTCTGGCCGCAGACGTAGATCCGCACCCCGTGAGCCACCAGCGCCGCGACCAGACCGGCGTTGGGATTGGTCTTGCCCTCCTCCGGCTTGAGCAGGTCGCGAACGGCGGGACCGTGGACGACGATGGCCAGCTGGATGTTCTCTTCCGGCACGCCGGCCGCGACCTGCAGGTTGATGAAACGGGCGGCCGATTCCACGCCCTTGTTCAGGGCGCCGTCCTCGGCGCCCTTGGAGACATCGAAGGCGATCTTGAACTCGACGCCTTCGGGCAGGGGATCGGCGCCGGGGACCGGGGCGATCTGGCCATAGTCGGGGATGGCCGTGCCGGGACCAAAGCGGCTCATGTCCTGGGCGGCGGCGGGGATGGCGATCAGGGCCAGGGCCGCGACCAGCGGCAGGGGACGAAACAGGGACATCGGCGGGCCTTTCACGGGGTTGACCTGGACATTTTGCAGCATCAGGCGGTCAGGCGAAGGGCGGAAATTCGCCTCATCGCCTGCAGCGAACCGGTTCGCTCAATGACGGCTCAGTTCAGCGCGACCGACGACCATGTGGTGAACCTCGTCGGGGCCGTCGGCGAACCGCAGATGGCGGACGTCGGTGTAGAGCTCGGCCAGCGGCGTCCATTGCGAGATGCCGGTGGCGCCGTGGATCTGGATCGCCTGGTCGATGATCTCGCAGACCTTTTCCGGGACCATGGCCTTGACCATGCTGACCCAGATGCGGGCCTCGCGATTGCCCAGCACATCCATGGCCTTGGCGGCTTTCAGCACCATCAGCCGCATGGCCTCGATCTCGATCCGGGCCCGTGACACCAGTTCGAGGTTCTTGCCCAGCTGGATCAGCGGCTTGCCGAACGCCACGCGGGTGGTCGCCCGCTTGACCATCAGGTCGAGGGCCCGTTCGGCCTTGCCGATGGAGCGCATGCAGTGGTGGATGCGGCCGGGGCCCAGGCGGACCTGGGAGATTTCAAAGCCCCGGCCCTCGCCCAGCAGGATGTTCTCCTTCGGCACCCGGACATTGTCGAGTTTGAGATGCATGTGGCCGCGCGGCGCATGGTCGTGGCCGAACACGTGCATCGGCCCCAGGATCTGGACCCCGGGGGTGTCCATGGGGATCAGGATCTGGGACTGCTGGAATTGCGCCGGCGCGTTGGGGCTGGTCTTGACCATGCAGATCATGATCTTGCAGCGCGGGTCGCCGGCGCCGGAGATGTAATATTTCTCGCCGTTGATCACCCACTCGTCGCCGACCAGTTCGGCGCGCGTCTCGATGTTCTTGGCGTCCGACGAGGCCACCCCGGGCTCGGTCATCGCATAGCAGGACCGGATCTCGCCATTCAGCAGCGGGGTCAGCCAGCGGGCCTTCTGTTCCGGCGTTCCGACCCGCTCGAGGACTTCCATATTGCCGGTGTCGGGGGCCGAACAGTTGAGGCTTTCAGAGGCCAGGGGGCTCTTGCCCAGTTCGGCGGCGATGTAGGCGTAATCGAGATTGGTCATGCCCTGGCCGATCTCGGAGTCGGGCAGGAAGAAGTTCCACAGGCCGGACGCCTTGGCCTTGTCCTTGGCGGTCTGCAGGAGCTCCAGTTGGCCCGGCGCCCAGCTCCATCGATCAGTCTTGTTCTCGCCCAGGCGATAGAACTCCTCGGTGATCGGCTCGACGTTCTCGGCGATGTGCTTTTTGACCGCCTCCAGCAGGGGCTTGGCCGATTCCGACATCGCGAGATTGTTGAGCTCGGCCTCGACGTCGATCTGGGCGTCGGCGGCGACTGCGGCGGTCTGGGTCATGAACGGGGTCCGGTTCTGGAGGGGAATGATGCTCAGGCGGCCTGGCCGGCGGGGGTCAGGCGAAAGCCCTCATAGCCATCGGCGGCGACCTGGTCGCACTTTTCACGGTAGAGGCCGACGCCGCCGACATAGGGCATGAAGACCCGCGGCTTGCCCGGAATGTTGGCTCCCAGGTACCAGGAGCTGGCCAGCGGATAGAGGGTGGTGTCGGCCACCTCGTTGACGTGGGCGACCCAGGCGTCCTCGGCCTCGGGCGTGGCTTCGATCGCGGCGACCTGCCGGCCGCCAAGATGGGCGATACAGTCGGTGATCCAGTCGACGTGCTGTTCGATCGACACCACCATGTTGGACAGCACCGAGGGGCTGCCCGGGCCGGTGACCATGAACAGGTTGGGAAAGCCCGCCGACATCAGCCCGAGATAGGTCTTGGGGCCGTCAACCCATTTGTCCTTCAGGGCCTTGCCGCCGCGCCCGCGAATGTCGATGCGGCCAAGGGCGCCGGTCATGGCGTCGAAGCCGATGGCGAAGACCAGGGCGTCGAAGGCGAACTCGCCATCGGCGGTGCGCAGGCCGGTCGGGGTGATCTCCTCGATCGGGGCGTTGGAGACATCCACCAGGGTGACGTTGTCGCGGTTGAAGGTCTCGTAGTAGCCGGTGTCGACGCACAGACGCTTGGTGCCGAACGGATAGCCCTTGGGCACCAGTTTCTCGGCCACTTCCGGGTCATTGACGATGCCGCGGATCTTCTCGGAGACGAACTCGACGGCGGTGTCGTTGGCCTTGCGATCGATGGCGAGGTCGGCGAAGGCCGCGCCGATGGCGAACCCGCCCTTGCCCCAGCGCTCCTCGAATATCCGGCGCCGCTCGTCATCGGAGACATCGAAGGCCAGCGTTTCGGTGGCGCCGACGGCGACGATGCCGGCGCCCGACATGCGGGCCTGCTGGCGGTATTCGGCGCGGTTGGCCTTCCAGTCGGCGATCACCGCCTCGTCGATCGGGCCGTTGTGCGCGGGGACGCTGAAGTTGGGCGTGCGCTGGAAGACGTAGAGGTGGTCGGCCTGTTTGGCGATCTGCGGGATCGACTGGATGGCCGAGGACCCGGTGCCGATGACCCCGACCCGCTTGCCCGTGAAGTCGACCCCCTCATGCGGCCAGCGACCGGTGTGGTAGGTCGGCCCCTTGAAGCTCTCCAGGCCAGGAAACCGCGGTTCGTTCGGCAGGGACAGGCAGCCGGTGGCCATGATGCAGTAGCGGGCGCACACCGTCTCTCCGCGGTCGGTGGAGACCGTCCAGCTGGAGTCTGCCTCGTTGAACACAGCCGAGACGACCCGGGTCTCGAACTGGATGTCGCGCCGCAGGTCGAAGCGGTCGGCGACGTGGTTGAGGTATTTCAGCAGTTCCGGCTGGGCCGCATAGCGCTCGGTCCAACGCCATTCGTCCTGCAGCTCCTCGGAGAAGGAATAGGAGTATTCCTGGCTCTCGATGTCGACCCGCGCGCCCGGATAGCGGTTCCAGTACCAGGTGCCGCCGACGCCGTCGCCGGCCTCGAAGACCCGCGCGCTGAGACCCAGGCCGCGCATGCGGTGGAGCAGATAGAGGCCCGAGAAACCGGCGCCGACGATGACGACGTCGCATTCCGCCTGACTGGCAGATTGAGGCATGGCGTTCTTCCCAGTGGTCTTGCTTTGTCGCCAGCCTAAGCCAAAAAAATCGGCCCGGTCACTGGTCTTGCGGCGCTGAGGCCCGCCTCTGAAGGGTCCAGGGCCAGTGATGCGTCCACCTTCCGTCGCGTCCGCCTTGACGAAGCCGCCTTCGACCCGGTCAAGTCGCCGTTCAAAAAAATGGGAGCCGCCAGGTGAAACTCTACAATTCGATGGGTCCGAACCCGCACATGGTCCGGATGTTCGCCGCCGAGAAGGGCCTGAGCCTGCCTCTGGTCGAGGTCGACCTGATGGGCGGCGAGAACCGCGGCGCCCCCTATACCGGCGCGGTCAACCCGGCCGGGCAGACCCCGGCGCTGGTCCTCGAGGACGGCCAGGTGATCACCGAGATCACCGTCATCTGCGAATACCTGGAGGAGAAGCATCCCTCGCCGGCCCTGATCGGCAGCACCGCCGAGGAACGGGCCGAGACCCGGATGTGGACCCGCCGCATCGACCTCAACATCTGCGAGCCCATGGCCAACGGGTTCCGCGCCGCCGAGGGGCGGGCGATCTTCGAAAACCGCATGAAGCTGGTCGGCGCCGAGGGTTCGAAGGAACTGAAGGCCATCGCCCGCGACCGCCTGCTGTGGCTCAACGGGCTGATGGGCGAGCGCCAGTTCGTCTGCGGCGATCGCTTCAGCCTGGCCGACATCCTGATGTTCGCCTTCCTCGCCTTCGGGGCTCAGGTCGGCCAGCCGATCCCTGACGAGGCCGCCTGGGTGAAGGCCTGGTTCGGCCGGGTCAAGGCCCGTCCCAGCGCCGCCGCCTGACCCTCACGCCTGGCTGAAGGACCCCGCCATGAGCTTCGACACTCCCCTGGTGATCAGCGGCCCCCTGCGGGCGCCGCGGCAGATGCTGGCCGATCAGGAATATGGCGGCCACAGCTCCATCCACGACGACGCCATGGCCGAGAAGCTGGGGTTCCGGGCCGGCCCGATCGAAGGGCCGACCCACTTCAGCCTGTTTCCGCCGCTGCTGGAGAGGATCTGGGGCCAGGCCTGGTACGAGCGCGGCTGCATCTCGTCCCACTATCTGAACATGGTGGTGGAGGGCGAGGAGGTGCGGGCCTTCGCCGAAATGCCGCCGCCGGGGGCGACTCGCACGCGAGTGTGGGCGGAAAAGGCCGACGGCACGCCGGTGCTGGAGGCCAGCGCCAGCATCGGCCCTGACCACGGCGAGACCCTGCTTGAGGGCCGGATGGCGGCCCTGCGGCCTGCGGGCGAGCTGTTGATCCTCGCCGACCTGCAGGTCGGGATGAAGGGCGCCGAGGACGAGCGGGTGCGGATGGAGCCCGACCAGAACATGGGCAAGCTCTATCCCTTCTCCCTGAACCAGAAGCTGGCGGTGATCACCGAGACCTCGCCCTGGTACAGCGACGGGGCGTCCTCGCCCTGGGGCCGGGCGATCATCCCGCTGGAGATGGTCAGCGTGCTGGCGGAATACTCCAGTCATGCGGCGAGGTTTCCCGTGAAGGGCCCGGCGGTCGGCCTGTTCGCCGACCAGGAGATCCGGATGATCAAGGGGCCGCTGTTCGTCGGCGAGACCTATCTGATCCGCCGCGAGATCGCCGCCCTGGCCCAGAGCAAGCGCACCGAATCCTACTGGGTGCGGACGCGGATCTTCGACGCCGCCGGAGAGACCCAGGTGGCCGAGATGCTGCTGAACCACGCGACCCTGAAGGACAGCTACGCCGGCTACGCCAAGGCGGAGGGCTAGACGGCGGTCAGGTCGCGGCCTCGCCCATGGCGGCGATTTCCGCCAGCACCGCGTCGGTGTCCTGGCCAAGGCGCGGCGGGTCGCGGTGGATGGCGGCGGGCGTCTTCGAGAACCGCAGGCCCGGTTTCATCGCCCGGTAAACGCCTTCCCCCTCGAGAACCCGCTCCTCGAACAGCGTCTTGCTGAGCTGTTCATCGGTGAAGATGTCGGTCGGGGCGTTGGCGCGCATGACCGGAATGGAGTGCTCCTTGCCGATCGCCATCCACTCGTCGGAGGTATGGGCCAGGGCCGCCTCGGCCATCATCGCGTAGTATTCCGCCACCTTTTCCTTGCCGCTGGGCTTTGAGGTGAAGCGCTCGCTCTCGTAGGCCCCGGGTAGGCCGCCCAGCTCCATGAACCGCGCCGACTGGGTCGCGTTGGCGGGCATCACCGTGAGGTATCCGTCCTTGGTCCTGAACGGCTTGCGGTGCGGCGTGATGGTGGTGGTGTGGCCGAACTTGCCGGTCGGCGGAACGAAGGTCTCGCCATAGAGATGCTCGGCCATGATGTAGCCGGTGAAGGTCTCCAGCATCGGCACGGCGACATACTGCCCCTCGCCTGCCTTCTCCTTGTGACGCAGGGCGGCCAGGGTGGCGATCACCGCGAACAGTCCGCAGGTCTTGTCGGCCAGCAGCGAGGGGAGCGGGCGGAATTCCGCCTCCGGTTCGACCATCTGGCCCAGACCGCAGGCGCCGGCGGCGGACTGGATCAGGTCGTCGAAGGCCTGCAGCCCGGCGTAGGGGCCAGCGTCGTCGTAGCCCATGGCCTCGACATAGACGATGTCCGGCTTGATCGCCTTGACCGCCTCGTAGGAGAAGCCGAGGCGGGCGATCGCCGACGGCCGCATGTTGTGGATGAAGATGTCGCCGGTGGTGATCAGCTTGCGCAGGGCCGCCTTGCCCTCCTCGGCCTTGAGATCGAGGACCACCGAGCGCTTGTTGCGATTGAAGGCCAGGAAGGAGGGGCCCATGTCCTTCGACACCGGGGCCTTGCCGGCGGTGCGCTGACGCTCGCCGGAGGGCTCCTCGATCTTGATGACGTCCGCGCCAAGGTCGCCCATGGTCTGGGTGGCGTACGGCCCGAGCACGAACTGGGTCAGGTCGATGATCCGAACACCAGCCAGCGGCCCGGCGCGCCCTGTCTCATCCACCATGGTCTGCTCCCTGATCTGGTCGCCGGTCCGCGCGGCGCCTTCCGGCAAATAGAGGGGATTCCCCGGCGGCGAGTCAAACGCCCGTTCGACCCCGCAGGGCGCCAGGGGCCGACCGGAGCCGGCTGCCCTAGGGTCATACTTTCTGCCCGTCGTCGACTGGGCCATCATGGTGCGACAGGCGCGGCGAGGGAGAGACGCGATGCATGATCTGGTGATCCGCAACGGACGGGTGGTCGACGGCAACGAGACCCCGGCCTTCGAAGCCGACATCGCCATCGACAACGGCCGCATCGCCGCCATCGGCAAGGTCACCGGGCGGGGGCGTCGCGAGATCGACGCGGCCGGAAAGATCGTCACCCCCGGCTGGGTCGACATTCACACCCACTACGACGGCCAGGTGACCTGGGATCCCTATCTGTCGCCGTCCAGCTGGCACGGCGTGACCACCGCCATCATGGGCAACTGCGGGGTCGGCTTCGCGCCGGTGAAGCCCGACCGGCATGAATGGCTGATCGAGCTGATGGAAGGCGTGGAGGACATCCCCGGCTCGGCCCTGGCCGAGGGCATCACCTGGGACTGGGAGACCTTCCCGCAATATCTCGACAGCCTGGATCGCCAGCCGAGGGTGCTGGACATCGCCGCCCAGGCGCCGCACAGCGCCATCCGCGCCTATGTGATGGGCGAGCGGGGCGCCCGAAACGAGGACGCGACGCCGGAGGACATCGACGCCATGGCGCGGATCGTCACCGAGGCGATGCAGGCGGGAGCGCTCGGCTTCTCGACCTCCCGCACCGTGGTTCACACCACCAAGGACGGCCAGGTCATGCCCGGCACGACCGCGGCCGCCGACGAACTGCTGGCAATCGGCAAGGCGGTGGCGGCGGTGGGTCCGGGCGTCTTCGAGATGTCGTCGGACATGGCCCCGGCCGAGGCGGAATTCGAATGGATGCGGGCCATGTCGATGGGGACCGGGGTCACCGTGACCTACAGCCTGCTGCAGTCGCCGATGAATCCGGAGAACTGGAAGAGCCTGCTGAAGCTGACCGCAGAGGCCAACCGCCAGGGCGCCAGCATCGCCGCCCAGATCGCCTGCCGGCCGACCGGCCTGGTCCTGGGCTGGCGCAGCACCATCCACCCCTTCGTCGGACGTCAGACCTATCGCGACATCGCCGCCCTGCCCTTCGAGGCCCGGCTGGAGAAGCTGAAGGACCCGGCGGTTCGCGCGGCCATCCTGGCCGATCCCAGCAAGAAGATGGGGCCGCTGGGCGCGATCATGACCCAGGGCTTCGACCGCATGTTCCGCCTGGTTCAGCCGGACGGCGGCCTCGACTACGAGCCCCGCGCCGAGGATTCGATCGCCGCCATTGCCCGGGCCAGCGGCCAGTCTCCGGACGCGGTCGTCTATGACATGCTGATGGAGAACGAGGGGCGCGGATACATCTACCTGCCCCTGCTGAACTACACCGAGTTCAGTTTCGACCACATCCACGCGATGATGCACGATCCCAACACCGTACTCAGCCTGTCGGACGGCGGCGCCCACTGCGGGGTGATCTGCGACGCCAGCTTCCCGACCTATATGCTGACCCACTGGGTCCGGGACCGGGCGCGCGGACCGCGCCTGCCGCTGGAAAAGGTGGTGTCGATGCAGACCCGCGACACCGCCCGGCTCTACGGCCTGAACGACCGGGGCGTGCTGGCGGTGGGGATGAAGGCGGACATCAACGTCATCGACTTCGACCAGCTGGCCATCGAACCGCCGGAGATGGTCTTTGACCTGCCCGCCGATGGCCGCCGCATGATCCAGAAGGCGAGAGGCTATGTGGCCACCGTCGTCAGCGGCGTGGTGACCTACAAGAACGGCCAGGCGACCGGCGAGATGCCGGGCAGGCTGATCCGGGGCCGGCAGGCGGCGGATGCGGCGATGGCGGCGGAATAGCCGCCGCCATCATGCTCAGTTGGGCCAGTAGACGTATTCGTCTCCCGGCTTGAACGCATCGGCGCCAGTCTTGTCGACCGCGATGGCCCCCTCGGTGACGAAGGGATAGAGCGGCTTGCGGGCGCCCGCCTGGTGGGCGTCGAGCAGCATCCGCATTTCCGCGACCTTGTCGGGCCGCGCCTCGGCCAGATTGTTTCGTTCGGTCGGATCGGCCGACAGATCATAGAGCCAGGCCTTCTTTGGCCGGTCGCTGACCTGCAGCTTCCAGCCGCCGGCCAGAACCGATTTGTAGTAGGCGCTCTGCCAGAAGATCGGACGGTCGGCGGGGCGCGGGCCTTTGCCGGTCGCCAGGGGCGAGATATCGACGCCGTCGATGACCACCCCCTTTGGCAGGGCGGCGCCGGTCATTGAGGCCAGGGTCGGCATCAGGTCGATGTGGCTGACCGGCCAGGAAATCTGTTGCCCGGGCTTGATGTGGCCGGGCCAGCTGACGAACATCGGCACCCGCACCCCGCCCTCGAACAGCGTCATCTTCCAGCCGCGATAGGGCTGGTTGATTTCCGGCAGACCGATGTAGCCGGCGCCGCCATTGTCGCTGGAGAAGATGATGATGGTGTTGTCGGCCAGACCCTCCTGCTCGAGCTTGTCCTGGATGCGGCCGACGCTGCGGTCCAGCGCCCGGATCATCGCCGCATAGACCCGCAGGCGATGGGGCTTGATGTCGCCAACAGCGTCGTAGTCCTCCTTGGTCGCCTGCAGGGGCGAATGGACGCCCCAGTGGGCGAGGTAGAGGAAGAATGGCCGGTTGCGGTTGGCCTCGATGACCTTCATCGACTCATCGGTCCACCAGTCGGTCAGATAACCGCCCGGCTCGAAGAAGGCGCCGTCGTTGTAGGAGGCGGCGAATTGCATGCGGGCCCAGAGGAACTTGTCGATTGGATCGAAGTCGAGCCGCGCCTCGACGCCGCGCGGGTCGCCCGCCGGCAGATAGAGGCCGTTGGCCATCAGCAGGCTCTCGTCGAAGCCCTGGGCGTTGGCCCCGAACTCCTTGCCGCCGCCCAGGTGCCACTTGCCGATATGGACGGTGTGATAGCCCGCGCCCTTGAGCATCTCGGCGACCGTCACCTCCGACCCGGGCAGGCCCTGGCCGTCGAAGGCCGGAAGTTCGGCCTCGCGGTCCTCGTGCCAGATCACCGGCGGCTTTGACGATCCGGGCTCGTTCGAGAACATGGTCACCAGCTTGCCCATGCGCGGCGGCGTGGGGGTGAACTCGAAGCCGGTGCGCGTCGGATAGCGACCGGTCATCAGCATGGCCCGCGACGGCGCGCAGGTGGCGGTGCCCGAATAGGCCTGGGTGTAGACCGCGCTGCGGGCAGCCAGCCGGTCGATGTTCGGCGTCTTGACCCGCCCCCCGTCGACCCCGCCGCCGAAGGTGGAGATGTCGTTGAAGCCCAGATCGTCGGCGAGGATGAAGATGATGTTGGGCGGACGCTGGTCCAGCGGACGGGCCGGCGTCGCCGGCCCCTGCTGCCAGACGACGGGATGGTTCGGGCCGACATCCATCCGGTTTACCCGGGTGACCGCGAACAGAATGATGCTCTTGCGGTTGAAGTAGGCCAGGGCGCCGACGCCCACCACGACGACCAGCAGGCCGATGAGGATCTTCTTCAGCATCCCGGCTTCCCCCGTTGCGGCGCCCCTGAGGACCGCCTGTCAATTAATTGGCACAATGAGTGCCATTAGTTGACAGGTCAAGTCCCGAGAACGACTGGCGAGCCCCGGCTGCTCAGCCTCCGGTCAGTTTGGCCCTGGCCCGGGCCAGCAGGGCGCGGGCTTCGGCGCGGCGACCGCGATCGGCGACCTCGCGGCCCGGCCGGGGCGCGGCGGCGATGGATTTCTCCAGCGCCTTCACCGCGCCGGCCCAGTCCCCCTGCCGGAACAGGAAGTCACCATAGAAGAAGTTGCTGTCGATGCCGGCCGGATTGGCGGCCAGACCCTTCCGAAGATAGCTGCGCGCCTTGTCCGCATCGCCGAACCCGACCGGAAATCCCGGCACCTGGGCGTAGAGAGAGCCCAGGCTGACATAGACCGAACCATCGCCCAGCGCCCGGGGATTGATCCTCTCGGCCTTCTCCAGCAGGCCCTTCGCCTGTTTGGCCAGCGACAGGCCGCCCAGTCCGCCCTTGGCGCCGGCCTCGGTCGACAGGGAAATCGCCTCCCAGACCAAAGGCTCGGCGCGGTCGGGATGCTGCCGCGCCAAGGCGTCGGCTTCGGTTGCGAGCCTGGCGGCGCCGGCGGCGCGCGCGGTCTTGTCCGGGACTTCGAAGTTCACATGGTCCCAGCCGTGCGCCAGGGCGTCGATGCGCGCGTCGAAGCCGGGATCGGCGGCCAGGACCGGGGCGGCGAACAGCCCCACAACGACGGCGGCGAGAATGGAAGCAAACTTCATGGGTCGGAATCCTTGATTGATCATCTGGCGAACATCTCCCTGGCCTTGCGGTCATTGGCCGAAAGGGCCCGGTCGACGAGATCGGGAAGAATGGCGTTGAGGCGCACGAACAGGGCTTCGGGAAATCCCAGATAGACTTCCCGCCGCCGCTGCCGCATGGCCCGGACGATGCGGGCGGCGATCCGTTCCGGCTCGTCCATGTTCATGTGGGTCAACCGGGCGAACTCCATCACCGCCGGGGAATTCAAGGCGGTCCGCACGGCCCGGGGCGCGACATAGGTGACATCGACGCCGGCGCCAGACAGCTCCCGGCGCAGCGCCTGACTGAGCCCCCGGAGCCCGGCCTTGGCGCTGGAATAGGTGACGAAGTGGGCGAAGTTGATCGACCCGAAGATCGAGCCGACATTGACAATGTGGCCCTGCCCCCTGGCCTTCATGCCGGGAAGAACCGCCTGGGAGAGGCGGGCGGGCGCGACCAGGTTGACCATGTAGCTGGTGTACAGGTGGCCCGGGGACTGCGCCTCGAACGGGCCGAAGTGCTGAATGCCCGCCAGATTGACCAGAATGTCCCAGTTCCGGCGGGAGATTTCGGCCGCGGCGGCTTCCAGTCCCTCGGGGGACCCCAAATCATGTTTCAGGGTCTGCGCCGCGATTCCGGAGTCGACCCGGTCGAGCACAGTGACCCGCGCCCCCTCCGCGACCAGTTGCCGGCAGATCAGCGAGCCAAGTCCGCCCGCGCCGCCGGTGATCAGGATGTCCTTGTTCCTAAACGGCATCGGCGGTCTCCCGGACATGCGGGATCGACCGGAACACGCCGGCGAAGAGGTTGAACACCGCCTGGGCGACCTCGATGATCGCGGCCTGGTCGTTCGGGTCCGCGACCTCATCCATCAACTGCTGGAAGAAGACCAGATGATCCTGATCCAGGGCGCCGTGAGAGGTCAGATAGCTGAAGCACTCGGGACCCAGGCCCAGGCTTTCGGCCACCGCCGAGGCGCCCTGGGTGGCGAGCCGGACGCTGGTTCCCTCCAGCACCAGAACCATGCCGAAGAAGCCCATCGGATTGACCTGGTCGATATAGGCGTAGACGAAGTCGACCATGTCCTGGGTGGCGGGCCTGGGCAGGCCAAGGCGCACCGCCTCCGGGTCGCCGCCGCAATTGCGGATGTCGTTGAGAATCCAGGCCTCATGGCCGGTCTCTTCGGCAATGTAGTCATCCAGAGCCTGGCGGAACCGCTCATGGGTGTCGGCCAGGCCCGCCCGGGCGGCCTGCATCAGCGGCACCGTATGCTTCACGTGGTGATAGGCTTCGGTGAGGTAGGCGATATAGGTCTCACGCGAGATGGCCCCGATCAGACCGTCCTGGATCTGCGGGACGGAGGCCAGTGTCTGCTGCCCGGCGGCGGTTTCTGTGATCAGTCGCTGAAAGAAGGTCACGGGATCAGTCCTGTTCTGTGGCTTCAATGAAATCGCGGTGACGGGCGAGCAGGTTTGCGCGCCGCGGCCTGCCGTTGCCGGTGAGTTCTCCGGCGGCGGCGTCGAACGGCTGGCGAATGCGCCAGCGGCCGATCCGGGCGTATTCGGGCAGATTGGCGTTGGCCCGGTCGACGGCCCGCCCGATGACGGCTTCATCCATGTCCGGCGTCAGCGGAACGATGATGGCCCCCAGCTCGGCCTGAGCCTCGCCGAACACCAGGACCTGACGGATTTCCGGTTGCCCGAGCAGTTCGCTCTCGACCCATTCCGGCGCGATGTTGCGACCGAAGGCGTTGATGATCAGGTTGCCGCGCCGGCCCGATATGGAGAGGAAGCCGTCCGGGTCGATGGCTCCGATGTCGCCTGTATGCACCTCGCCCCGATGGTCCCGGCCGCCGGCGTAGCCCAGGAACGGTCGGGGGCCGACGATGATTTCGCCATCCTCCGACAGGCGGACCGTCAGGTGCGGCAAGGGCCTGCCGACGCTGCCGGCGCGGGCGGCGGCGGGCGTGTTGAGCGCGACGACCGAGGCGCATTCGCTGAGCCCGTAGCCTTCGAACACCGGCAGGCCGAGTCCCTCGGCCTGGGTCAGCAGCTGAGGCGAAACCCGCGCCCCGCCCACCGCCACCAGTCGCAGGTCCGGGAAACGGGCTCCGGCGAACGACATGACCATTACAAGCGCGCGCAGCAGCTCCGGCACCAGAATCAGACTGCTGGCCTTTTCGCCGGCGATGACTGCGGCAAGGCGGGCCAGGTCCGGCCGGAACGGGTTCGCCAGCCCGAGGTCCTCGGGGGGCAACACATGGTAACGGCCGCCGGCGATCAGGGTGGCGTAGAGTCCGGCGACATTCTCCAGCAATACCGCCAGCGGCAGGAGCGGCAGGTGCCGTCCGGCGTAGTCGGCGCCGATCACCTCCACAAGAGACGCGGACACCGCCTCCATCTGATCCTGGGACAGGCAGACGCCCTTGGGGCGGCCGGTCGAGCCTGAGGTGTAGGTCACCTTGGCGACGCCGGGCGGCAGGGCGACAGGCGCCGAGACGAGCGGCTGGATCCGCAGCCGGGCGCCTCCTACCTCGAGCAGGAGGCCATCGGCGCCGGGAGCGATCAGCAGGTCCGCGCCGGCGTCGGCGATGGCGTGACTGGTCTGATCGTCGGTGAAGAATCCGGGGATCGGCAGGCTAGGCCAGCCCAGCCGGATCAACGCCAGATCGATGATGACCCAGGCCGGGCCGTTGTCGAGCCGGACGACCACCGGAGAGTCCGGCCGCTTGCCGGTGGCGAGACGTTCCAGGGTCTCTGCCGTGCGCTCGACCTCGGCCTGCAACGCCGACCAGGTAAAGGCCTGATCAGGCGTGCTCAGCGCTATGGCGCCCGGCCGGTTGACGGCGTGCGCGGCGATGGCTTCCAGCACCCGGCTCAACGCACCGCCTCCACGAGGCCGGCCTGGCCAGGCTCGGGCGGCGTCAGGCCGATCGCCGCCGGTTCGGTCAACATCATCCGCGACAGGGCAGGCAGCGCCGGTGCGATCGCCCCGACGCGCACCTCGGGGTCACGGGCGTAGTAGGCGCCCCAGTCGGCGGCGGCATCGGCCAGACGGGCCGGCTCGGCGCGTGTCAGGGACTCTGTGGCGAATCCAACCCGTGCGAAACTGCGCCGCAGCTGGCGGGTGGCGGTGGCGACCGCGTGGGTGCATCCCTCGTCGGCCAGATGGGCGGCCAGAGCCAGAAACAGCAGCAGGGTCGCCGGGGCGCTTGAGGAGGCCAGATTGCCGATCTCGGCGATTTCCCGTCGCTGGATCTCCAGGCCCATCCGGTTCGCCAGCGCCTGCTCGATCGGGACATCCAGATACTGCTCGAGGAACAGGCCTTCCTGACAGGCGAGCCGAAATCCAACCGCGGCCAGAACCTGTCCGTCCAGCCCCTGCACGCTGACCAGGGTTGGATAATGACTGCGGATGCGGCCCTCGAAGGCCATCGCATAGGAGGCCTCGAGAAAGGCCTCGACCCGGGGCCGGTCGGCCTGGTGCGGCGAGTGGACGGCGATGTTCAGGGGTTGATCAGCGGTCAGCCGCCGGAGGCGGCGGGCCGCGCGGTCGCCCCGACGGGGGATGGCGTTGTCTTCGGTTGCGGTCGCGTTCAGCAAGGCGGCGTCTCCGTTCACACAGGGACGCACTCCCGCCCCATGCCACGAATGACGACGCCCGCGACCAACCCCCTCAAAGGAATTTTGCCTCGCCATTGCGCCGGGCCGCGACATGGGGAAAATCACCCTGATCGCTTCGGCCAACCGGGGCGGGAAGCGGCCCGTGCGCCGTGGGAGCCGTGATCTCACCGTTTGGACGACGTCGAAGGCCATCCTCTGCTCGCCGTCTATCTCGCGCGCCGCGAAGAGTTGGTCCGGTATTTCAGGATACGGCTGCGGTCCGCCGAGGCGGCGGAGGATCTCGTCCAGGATATCTATCTGAAGATCGCCGCCCGACCGGTGACCGGCGCCCCGGAGGAGATTGGCAATCCCGGAGCCTATCTCTACCGGCTTGGCTCTAACCTGATGCTTGACCGGATCAAGCAGCAGCGGCGCGCCGACCGGCGCCACGCCGAATGGCAGGACAGCGAGACCATGTCGGCGGGAGGAGAGCCGGTGGACCAGGCGCCGCCCGCCGACGAGGCGGTGGCCGCCCGCCAGCGCCTGGACCAGATTCTGGAAACGGTCGGCGCCATGTCGCCATCTGTCCGTGAGGCGTTTCGGCTGCACAAGCTGGAAGGTCTGAGCCATGCCGAGACCGCCAGGGCGATGGGCGTATCCCGCTCCAGCGTCGAGAAACACATCATGGCCAGCCTCCGGCAGATCCTGAAGCGGATCGGACGATGACGACGATGCCGGCGAAAATAGTTTTGAGGCGCCTGACGGTTTGTGGCGTCTTTGAGGCAAGGGCGGGCGTTCTCGCCCATGAGGAACACCAGACCGGATGACGGGACAGTCCGACATTGACGCTGCGGAGACCGTGCAGGACCAGGCTTTGGCCTGGTTGGTGCGGGTGCAGTCGGACGCCGCCACGGCCGACGACTGGGCGGCTCTGGCCGACTGGCTGGAGGGCCCGCCAGAGCGACTGGCGGCCTTCGAGGCGACGGAACTGGCGGTCGCCGGTATTGACGATCTGGCGCCGGCCATCGCCGCCGGTCTGTCAGCGCCCGCCACCAATGTCCTGCCCTTCACCCGCCAAAGACCGTTGCGGATCTCGCCACGATGGATCGGCGCCCTGGCCGCCGCCTGTGTTGTTCTGGTCGCCGGCCCGGTACTCTGGCAGGCCTCGCAGGGGCGCGAGATCACCTACCGCACGGCGCCGGGACAGACCCGCGAGGTGACCCTCGCCGACGGCAGCCGAATTCGGATGGATGGCGATTCACAGCTGACCGCCCGCCTCGGCTGGCGGGCCCGCCGGATTTCGATGGCCAGCGCCGAAGCGACCTTTGACGTGACCCGCGACCCCGGCCGCCCCTTCATCGTCCAGGTCGGCGACCAGCAGGTTCGGGTGGTCGGCACCCAGTTCAACATCCGCCACCATGACGATCAGGTGGTCGTCACCGTGCGGCGGGGCGTCGTCGAGGTAAGGCAGCCGGCCCTGGGCGCTTCGCCGGTCGCCCGGCTGACCGTCGGAGACCAGCTGCGCCACAGGGTGGGCGCGCGGACCTCGGAACAGGCGCGCGTCGATCCCGCCATCGCCTTCGCCTGGACCCAGGGGAGACTGATCTGCGAGGACCGGCCCCTGTCGGAGATCGTCGCCGACCTCAACCGCCGCTACGCGCGGCCCTTCCGGCTGGAAGGCGACGCCGGCGCCAGGCGCTTCTCCGGGGTGCTGGAGCTGGGGGATCAGGAGGTTCTGGCGCGACGTTTGGCGGACTACCTTTCCCTGACCGTGGAGCGTAGTGATCAGGCCATCACTCTGCGCTGACCCCAAGGACGCCAGCCTTGCCTGATTTCGCCCGGCGCCTGTGGGCCGCCGCCCTTGGCATCGCGACGGTGCTGCTTTCGCCGGGATGGGCGACGGCGGCTCCGCGAACCTTCGAGTTCAACATCGCCGAGAAGGCTCTGGGCGCCGAGCTCGTCGAGTTCGCCCTGCGGACCGGTCTCTCCGTTGGCGGCGGCAACATCGCCGCCTGCGCGCCGCGCGGACGCCCCTTGGTCGGCCGCTTTACCGCCCGCGCGGGCCTTACGCGGCTGCTGGCGGGGACGGGTTGCAGCTTCCGGTTTATCGATGCGGGGGCCGTCGAGATTATCGTCCTGCCGCGACCTGGCCCGACCCAGGCGCGTCCCGAGCCGACGACGCCGCCGCGGCCGGCCCCGCCCGTCGATCTCGCCGAACTGGTTGTGGTGGCGACCCGGCGACCGACGACGGTGGACCAGCTGGCCTATCCGGTCACCGCCCTCGACGCCGCGACGCTGGCCGGTCAGGCCGTCACGGACGCTGCGGACATTGCCCAGCTGAGCCCGGGGATGACGGTCACCAACCTGGGATCGGGCCGCAACAAGATCCTCATCAGAGGCCTGTCCGACGGCCCCCTGACCGGCCGGACCCAGTCGATGGTCGGCCTCTATCTGGATGACGTTCGCATCACCTACAACGCGCCGGACCCCGATCTGAGGCTCATCGACATGGCCCAGGTGTCGGTTCTGCGAGGCCCCCAGGGCGCGCTCTACGGGGCCGGCTCGCTGGGCGGGGTCCTGCGTCTGTCGACAAATCGGCCGGAACTGGACAGGGTGACCGGCTGGCTGTCCGGATCGGCCGGCGTAACCCATGGCGGCGACGGCTCCTCGACGCTGGAGGGCATGCTCAATCTTCCGCTGGTGGAGGGTCGGGCCGGGTTGCGCGCCGTCGCCTGGCGGGATGTGGACGGCGGCTATATCGACGACGTCGGACTGCGGCGGGCGAACGTCAACCGGCTGGTGCGTCTGGGCGGCCGGCTGGCGGCCCGTCTTGAGCTGAACGGGACCTGGTCCCTGACCGTCGGCCTGGTCGGCCAGGCTATCGACTCCGACGACACCCAGTACGCCGTGGCCGGGGTTGGCCCCTACCAGCGACGCAACAGCCTGCGCGAACCGCATGACAACGATTTCGCCGAGGCGCGGCTAGGTCTGACGGGGCGAACAGCCTGGGGGGAGCTGCGGTGGACAGCGGCCGTGGTCGACCACCATCTGGACAGTCGTTATGACGCCACCGCGGCCCCGCCGGTCGCCAGCCCGCCCGGCCCGGTCGCCTTCGACGATGTGAACGACCTCAACAGCTTCGTAACCGAAGCCAGCCTGATTTCCGGCGCCGGTGCGCCGTTCGACTGGCTGGTCGGCGTCTTCTATGGACGGAGCCAGCAGGATATCGACCTGACCCTGGCCACGGCGACCGCCAGTCCGGTCGTCAGCTTCACCGAGGCGCGACGCGACAGGCTGGAGGAATCGGCCCTGTTCGGCGAGGTCGTATTGCCCCTGCCGGCCGACCTCGACCTGACGCTGGGCGGGCGGTTCTTCTCCGCGAAGGGCCAGGTGAGAAGCCTGATCGCCACCCCCCTGACCGGCGACAAGGCGGACTTCTCCGGACGCTTCAGCCACTCGGGGTTCGCGCCCAAGATCCTGGTCAGCTGGCGAGGCCTGGACGGCGTGGTGCTGTATGCCGGGGCGACCGAAGGCTACCGATCCGGAGGCTTCAACACCACGGGCGCCCCCGGCCAGGCATTCGATGCGGCCGGCGGCGTCCAGCCCTACCGGCGATACCAGGGCGACGAGTTGTGGAGCTTCGAGGCCGGCGCGCGCTTCTCGTCGCTTGAGGGCAGTCTGCAGATCAATGTCACGGCCTTCGAAACGCGCTGGTCCAACATCCAGAGCGATCAGTTGCTGGCCTCGGGCCTGCCTTTCACCGCCAACATCGGCGACGGGATCAATCGCGGCGTCGAGGTCGAAGGCGTCTATCGGTCAGGCCCCCTGCGGCTGTCCGGCAACCTGCTGGTCAATTCACCGGAACTGGATCGCGCCAATCCGGCCTTTCCGGCGCGCAGCGATCTCTCCCTGGCGGGGGTGCCGGCGTTTTCGGCGGGGCTTTCCGCCCACTACGCCTGGCCGATTTCCGGCGACCATCAACTCGAACTGGACGGAAGACTGGCCTATGTCGGCGCCTCGAGCCTGACCTTCGACGCCCAAACGTCTCCGGCCATGGGCGATTACGTTTCAGGGCGACTGGCCGCCAGTCTTGTCGGGGACCGCTGGAGCCTGACCCTGGCCGTCACCAACCCCGCCGACAGCCGGGGCGACACCTTCGCCTATGGCAATCCCTTCACCCTGCGGACCACCCGGCAGATGACGCCCCAGCGCCCCCGCACCGCCAGCCTTACGCTCAGGGCGACCTTCTAGGCCCGCCGCCGCCGACGAGACCTATCGAGCGCGGTATCGGCCCAGATCGATGCCGCGGCGCTTGACCTTGTCGTAAAAGGTCTTCCGGGGCAGGGAGAGGGCGGCGATGGTCGCGCGGACGTCGCCGCCATGGGCCCGCAAGGCGTCCTCGATCACCTGAGCCTCGAAGGCCTCGACACGCTCGGCCAGGGTGCGGCCATCGCCGGGCGCGGGCGCGACGGCGTCATCCAGACCCAGCACCAGCCGCTCGGCGAAATGCCTCAGCTCGCGGACATTGCCCGGCCAGTCATGCTCCAGAAGGCGGCGACGGACCGCGTCGGTCAGCGGCGGCGGCTCGCGCCGGAAGCGCACCGCCGCCTCGGCCTGAAAGTGGCCGAACAGCAGGGGGATATCCGCCCGCCGCTCCCTCAGCGGCGGCACCCGGATGCGGACGACATTGAGCCGGTAATAGAGGTCTGGCCGGAACAGCCCCCGCTCGGCGAGTTCGCCAAGGTCCACGCTGGAGGCCGCGACAACGCGGATGTCCACGGCGCGGGCCTCGCTTGCGCCCAGGGGATTTATCAGTCGCTCCTCAAGCACCCGCAGCATCCGCCCCTGAATGGCCGGCGACATGCTTTCGATCTCATCCAGCAGCAGGGTGCCCCGGTCGGCCGACTCGATCCGGCCCACGCGTCGCCGCAAGGCGCCGCTGAAAGCGCCCGTCTCATGGCCGAAGAGCTCGCTCTCGATCATGGTTTCCGGCAGGGCCGCGCAGCTGACCGCGACAAACGGGTGCGGCCGGCGCCGGCTGCCGCGATGCAGGGCCTGGGCGACCAGCTCCTTGCCGACGCCCGTCTCCCCCTCGACCAGCACATCGACATCGGCCTCGGCGATGTGGCGCAGGCTGGCGCGCAGCCTCTGCATCACCGGCGTGTCGCCGATCAGGCCAAGGTCGGCGCCGATTCCCCCGGCGGCGGCGACCAGGCGGCGGTTGTCGAGCACCAGACGACGCTTTTCCATGGCCCGCCGGACGCTGGCCAGCAGTCGATCGACCGCGAAGGGTTTGGCGACAAAGTCGTAGGCGCCCTCCTGCAGCGCCTCGACGGCCTGGGCCACGTCGCCATGGCCGGTGATGAAGATGACCGGCAGGTCCGGATCCAGATCGCGCAGGCGGTGGAAAAGCTGGCGGCCATCCATGCCGGGCATGCGGATGTCGCTGACCACCACGCCCGGAAAGCCGGCGTCGATCCGCTCCAGGGCCGCCTCGGCGCTGGCCAGGGGCAGGACCTCGAAACCGGCCAGCGAAAGGCTCTGGGCATGGGCGGCGCGCAGGTCGGCGTCATCATCGACGAAGGCGACCAGCCTGATGTCCTCGAACACGCTCACGCCCCCCGCAGGGTTATGACAAAGGCGGCGCCGCCAAGCGTCTTCCCGCCACCCGTCGGCGTATTGGCAAGCTCGCCGCCAAATTCGGCGATGATGTCGCGGGAGATGACCAGACCCAGGCCCAGACCCTGCGGCTTGGTGCTGACGAAGGGTGTGAACAGGCCCTCGGCGGCCTGGGGCGCGAGACCGGGACCATTGTCGGAGACGGTGATCCGCACGGTCTTGCCGGACCGGCGAACCTCGACGCGGATCATCGGCTCGGCGGTGTCGGTCAGGGCTTCGGCGGCGTTCTGCAGCAGATTGACCAGCACCTGCTCAAGCCGCATGTGGTCGGCCATCACCAGGACCTCGCCGTCCGGGCCGGCGCGAACGAGTTCGATCCCCTGCTGTCGCAGCCGGGCGCCGACCAGCACCAGGGCCCCGTCGATGGCGGCCTCGACCCTGACCGCCTGGACCTGTCCGGTCGACTTGCGGGCGAAGGCGCGCAGTTCGTCGGTGATCAGGCCGATGCGCGCGGTCAGCGAGCCGATGACGCCAAGATTTTCCCTGGCCTGCTCAGGCTGCTCTCGCTCCAGAAAGACCTGGGCGTTGTCGGCGTAGGCGCGGATGGCGGCGACCGGCTGGTTGATCTCATGCGCCACCCCCGCCGCGATCTGGCCCAGGGTGGCCAGCTTGTTGGCCTGAACCAGTTCGTCCTGCAGGCGGTGCAGGTTGGCCTCGGCGCGGCGGCGTTCGTCCATTTCAAGGACCAGTTGCTGGTTGGCGGCGCTGAGTTCACGGGTGCGGTCGACTACCCGCGCCTCCAGTTCGACGCGGGCGGCCTCCTGGGCGGCAGCCAGCCGGACCGCCCGCTGACGGCGATAGAGGACGATGGCGACCACCGCGACGATCAGCGAGGTCAGGATCAGGGTCATGGCCCGGGCGGCGGTGATGCTGGCGTCCAGCGCCCGGTCGGACGCGGTCAGGACATGCAGGGTCCAGCCGGGCGAGGAGGCCGGGGCCGAGGCGATGATGAAGCGTGAGTCCTGATCGCTGCCCGGCAGGCGGCCGGTCCGCTCGCGCGGGTGACGGGGGTCGGTCGTCAGGGGCAGGGGCTGAAGCGCCTCGCCGCCGAACTGCAGGCTGGCGCGCAGGCGCGAGCGTTCGGGTTCAGCAATCGGCGCCACGGTGCGGAAGCGCCAGGCCGGGATTGAGGTCACCAGGACGATGCCGTGCGGATCGGTGACAAAGGCCGGCTCCTCGGAGCGGCGCCACTCGCCCTCCAGCGCGTCGAACTCGACCTTGACCACCACCACGCCCAGGGGCCCGCGCGGACCATCGACCCGGCGCCCGAGGAACAGGCCCGGCCGGCCGCTGACCGTGCCAAGGGCGAAGTGCTCGGCAGAGCCGGCCTTCAGGGAATCCCGGAAATAGGGGCGGAAACTGTAGTTGGAGCCGACGAAGCTGGTCGGCAGGCGCCAGTTGCTGGCGGCCAGGGTCTGGCCCCGGTCGTCCAGCAGGTAGATGACCGCCGCCCGGGTCTGGCCACTGAGGGTTTCCAGCTTGCGGTCCAGCGCCGCCAGTCGGGCCGGATCGCGGGAGGCCAGGGCCTGACCGACGTCCGGGTCCTGGGCGAGAACGAAGGGCAGCGAGCGATGCTTCTCCAGCTCGCTGCGCAGGACCGCGGCGTGCAGGGCGGCGGCGGCGTCGGCCTGGCGCACCAGATCGGCCCGGGCGGCGTCGCTGGCCAGCTGTCCGGCGGTCAGGGTCGCGGCGCCGACCAGCAGCAGGCTGATCAGCAGAAACGGGCCCCACCGTCGAAGGCTGGCCCAACCCACCGGAATTCTCGCCACCCTGCCATGCTCCCGAAGCGATCCGTGCGGAAGATGGCACAAATTGTCCGCGCCGTGTGCATTATTTCGCACACCGCAAAGCCACGCCCGTCAGTATCGTTATATTTTACAATGCCTTATGTCTATCGATGCGGCATTTGCCCGGTCGGCGGCGAGCGGCGAGTCTTGGCGGAACACCCCGACAGAGGGGCGAGGACGCGCAGGGAAGATTCGCCGGCATGATCAGCCAGGACCACGTCACCGAGGACGCGCCGCGCAAGCGGGGGCTGCACCGCCATCTCTATGCGCAGGTGCTGCTGGCGATCCTGCTCGGCGCCCTGATCGGCCACTTCTTCCCGGCGACCGGCGAGAGCCTCAAGCCGCTGGGAGACGCCTTTATCAAGCTGGTGAAGATGATCATCGCCCCGGTGATCTTCCTGACCGTGGTCACCGGCATCGCCGGCATGCGTGAACTGGACAAGGTCGGCGGGGTGGCCCTGAAAGCCTTCGGCTACTTTCTTACCTTCTCGACCCTGGCGCTGGTCATCGGCATGGCGGTGGCCAATGTCGTGCGGCCGGGCGCGGGCATGAACATCGACCCGGCCAGCCTCGATGGGGCGGCGGTGACCGCCTATGTGGCCAAGGCCCACGACCAGACCATCGTCGGCTTCCTGATGGACATCATCCCGGCGACGGTGACCAGCGCCTTCGTCGACGGCAACATCCTGCAGGTCCTGTTCTTCTCGATCCCGTTCGGCATCGCCCTGGCCCTGGTGGGCGAGCGCGGCCAGCCGGTGCTGGATGTGCTGAACGCGACCTCCGAGGCCTTCTTCAAACTGGTGGCCATCTTCATGAAGGCCGCGCCGATCGGGGCCTTCGGCGCCTTCGCCTTCACCATCGGCAAGTACGGCATCGGCTCGGTGGCCAACCTCGCCGGACTGGTGGCGACCTTCTACCTGACCTCGGCCCTGTTCGTCGTGGTGGTGCTGGGCGCGGTCGCCCGCTTCAACGGTTTCTCGATCCTCAGGCTGCTGCGCTACCTCAAGGAAGAGCTGTTCCTGGTGCTGGGCACCAGTTCGTCGGAAGCGGCCATGCCCAGCCTGATCGACAAGCTGGAGCGGGCCGGATGCCCCAAGTCCATCGTCGGTCTGGTGGTGCCCACCGGCTACAGCTTCAACCTGGACGGCACCAACATCTACATGACCCTGGCCGCCCTGTTCATCGCCCAGGCGGTGGGCATCGAGCTGACCATCGGCCAGCAGCTCCTGCTGCTGGGCGTGGCGATGCTGAGTTCCAAGGGCGCCGCGGGCGTCACCGGCGCCGGCTTCATCACCCTGGCCGCCACCCTGTCGGTGGTGCCGACCGTGCCGGTGGCCGGCCTGGCCCTGATCCTCGGCATCGACCGCTTCATGTCCGAATGCCGGGCCCTGACCAACTTCATCGGCAACGCCGTGGCCACCATCGTGGTCTCGCGCTGGGAAGGGCGGCTGGACCGCGCCCAGCTGAACGCGGCCCTCGGCCACGCCCCGCCTCACGAGCCCATCCTGGAGCCCGCCGAGGCGCCCACCGACTGACCTGACGACCATCAAGAACAAGACCAACCAGACAAGGGGGAGACACCATGACCAGCAGAACTTTCCGTCAGTATCTGACTGCCGGCGCCGCGCTTGGCGTCCTGACCATCGCCGCGCCGGCCCTGGCGCAGAGTGAGCCCGCGCCCGCCCCGTCCGACAACGACGTCGACGCCGTTGTCGTCACCGGCAGCCGCATTGCCGGCGCCGGCAAGACCGGGGCCATCGCCGTCTCCACCATCGGCCAGGAGGAGCTGGACGCCGCCGGAGCCGACACCACCGGCGAGATCATGGCCAGCATCCCTCAGGCCGGGGCCATGGAGTTCAACGAGACCAGCGATGGTCCCAACGACGCCCGGGGCGACATCGCCACTGTCAATCTGCGCGGCCTGGGCGCCGGCAACACCCTGGTTCTGCTCAACGGCCGGCGGATGGCGCCCTTCGCCCGCAGCCAGGACATCGACCAGTCCCCGCGCCAGGTGGTCAACGTCAACGAAATCCCCTCCGGCGCCATCCAGCGCATCGAGGTGCTGCGCGACGGGGCCTCGGCCCTCTACGGCGCCGACGCCACCGCCGGGGTGGTCAACACCGTGCTGAAGACCGATTACGAGGGCCTGCGTCTGACAAGCCGCTATGGCGGCTCGGAAGGCACCGACATGCGTCAGACCTCGGTCGACATCGCCGGCGGCCTGAACTTCAACGACAACAAGACCAACCTGATCGTGGTCGCCAGCTACTTCACCCGCAACAGCCTGCTGGCCAGTGAACGCGACTACAGCCTCAGCGTCGACAAGCGCCCTCTGTTGCCCAAGGCCTGGGCCGACGACACCCAGTTCCGCAACACCTCGTCGCTGACGCCCTATGGCACCTATCAGGCCGGCGCCCTGGACGCGAACGGGCTGTTCATCGGC
Source organism: Caulobacter sp. (assembly GCA_019636175.1). GTDB lineage: Bacteria > Pseudomonadota > Alphaproteobacteria > Caulobacterales > Caulobacteraceae > Caulobacter. Next base: position 74,298 of record JAHBYC010000002.1, read on the forward strand.
ACGCGCGTGCGGCGGGGCTCGAGCAACATCACCAACAGCTCGGGCATCTTTCACATCCAGCCGATCGGCGAACCGGGCACCACCTCGCCTCTGGTCGCAGACCCCTTGCTGGGCACCGACGACGGCAACCAGAACAGCGCCCTCTACTACGACTTCAACGACGTGCGGCGGATCACGCCGGAGGTCGACCGCTACAACGTCTTCTCGCAGCTGACCCATCAGTTCGACAACGGCGTCGAGTCCTTCACCGAGCTGTCCTACTACAAGGCCGACACCTATTCGGAGCGGGCGGCCCAGCCGGTCGATGACAGCCTCGCCTACATCATCGTGCCCAAGCAGAACTACTGGAACCCCTTCGGCCCGACCACCAGCCCCAACCGCCTGCCGGGGATCAACGCGCCGGCCGCCGGTCTGGACGTGCTGGTGTCCGCCTACCGCCCGATCGACCAGGGCCCGCGCCAGATCTCGACCTCATCGCAGTCCTATCGCATCGTCACCGGCCTGCGCGGCGACTGGGGCGACTGGAACTGGGAGACCGGCTTCTTCTACCACCGCGCCGAGACCGAGGACGTCGAGGGCAACACCGTCTCCAAGACCCTGCTCCAGGCCCAGCTGGAGCTGACCACGCCCGACGCCTACAACGTCTTCGGCGGCCCCAACGGCAACAACCAGACGGCGCTGGACGCGGTCCGCATCAAGTCGGTCAACAGCGGCGCCACCTCCCTGACCGGTCTCGACTTCCGCATCTCCCGGCCGGACCTGTTCGTCCTGCCCGGCGGCGATGTCGGGGCGGCGTTCGGCGCCGACTTCCGCCGCGAATGGTACATGGACGACCGCGACCCGCGGCTGGACGGCACGATCAAGTTCGCCGACGGCCTTGGCGGCAACCGCTCCGACATCGTCGGGGTCAGCCCGACCGACGACTCCGAGGCCGACCGCAAGGTCTTCGCGGTGTTCGCCGAGGTCCTGGTTCCCCTGGTCAGCCCGGAGATGAACATCCCGCTGGTCAACCGCCTGGACCTGCAGCTGGCGGCGCGGGCCGAATCCTTCTCGGACACCGGCGAGTTCATCGTCAAACCCAAGATCGCCGGCTCCTGGTACCCGTTCGAATGGACCTTCTTCCGGGCCGCCTACGCCGAGGGCTTCCGCGCCCCCAACCTGGTGCAGCTGTATCGCGGCGACATCAGCCGCCTGAACCTGGGCCAGGAAGACTTCTATCGCTCCGACGTCACCGGCCTGCCCGATGACACCGGCGTCGGCTACCGGCGCTCGATCCGCCAGGCCAATCCCAACCTGGAATCGGAAGAGACCACGACCAAGGTGCTCGGCTGGGTGATCCGCTCGCCGAAAAACCCGTTCGGGGAGTTCCAGTTCAGCGCCGACTGGTGGTCCTTCCACCAGGAGAACGTCATCGACAACTTCGGCGTCGAGGAGTCGCTGGCTCTGGACTTCCTGCTCCGCAAGCAGGGCAGCTCCAACCCCAACGTCATCCGCCGCGCGGTGACCCCGGACGACATCATCGCCTTTGACGCCTGGAACGCCGCCAACCCGGGCGACCAGCGCACGGCGGTGGGGGCCGTGGACTATGTGATCGACAGCTTCCTCAATCTCGATCCCCGCGACGTCGAGGGCCTGGACCTGGCCTTCAGCTGGCGCGGTCCCAAGACCGACTTCGGCCGGTTCTCGTTCCAGATGGAGGGCAGCCACCTGCTGCGTTACGACCAGCAGCGCAAGTCGCTCGAGCCCCTGCTCAACGACCCCGTCCTTGGCCCCAACTTCACCGCCCAGCAGGTCAATCGCATCCAGCTGGACGGCAATCCCGAATGGCGCGCCTCGGGAACCCTGACCTGGCGGATGAAGGAGTGGGGCGCCGGGGTCGGCTTCCGCTATGTCAGCGAGTTCTACGACACCAGCGCCACCAATGACGTCACCGGCGACTTCTGGAAGGTCGACGAGTGGCTGACCTTCAATGTCTACGCCGACTACCGGTTCAAGACCCCGATGCTGGACGGCGTCCGGCTGCGGGTCGGGGCCAATAACATCGAGGACAAGGATCCGCCGCTGGCCGACGAGACCTCGGGCTACTACGCCACCTACCACGACAACCGCGGGCGCTTCATCTACGCCCAGATCCGCGTCGATTTCTAGGAGAGTCCAGCGTCATGTCCGATCCTGCCCTGTCCCGCCGCAAACTTCTGATCGCCGGTCTGGTCCTCCCCGCCATCGGCCTTCCGGCGGCAGGCAGGGCAGGATCGGCAAGCGACCGCAAGCTGCGCCCCGGCGTCGGCGACTATCTGTTCAGCGACTGGTCGGGTCCGCCGATTCAGGTCTTCTATGCGGCGCCCGACAGCCTGGGGCCCGACACCCCGGTGGTCATCGTCATCCACGGCGCCCAGCGTGACGCCGACGTCTATCGCGACCAGTGGGCCGACCTGGCCCGGGCGGGCGGCTTCGTGGTCCTGGCGCCGCGTTTCGACAAGGGCTCGTTCCCCAAGGAGTCCGACTTCAGCCAGGGCGGCGTGCTGGACAAGGACGACAAGGCCCGGCCGCGCCAGGCCTGGACCTTCTCGGCCATCGAGCCGTTGTTCGACGACTACGTGCATTGCAATGGCTCGCATCAGACCGCCTACCGGATGTACGGCCATTCGGGCGGCTCGCAGTTCGTTCACCGCTTCCTGTTCCTGACGCCGAAGGCCCGGGCCGAGAAGGTGGTGATGGCCAACGCCGGCTGGTACACCCTGCCCGACCCGACCATCGCCTGGCCCTACGGCCTGGAGGGTCTGCCGACCGGGGCCGCCGATCCGGCCGCCGCCTTCGCCCGCGACGCCACGGTGCTGCTGGGCGAGGCGGATATCGATCCGCATCACAAGTCCCTGCGGCACAGCCCGGAGGCGGACGCCCAGGGACCGTTCCGCTTCGCCCGGGGACACACCTTCTTCCGGTCCGCCCGCGACCGGGCCAGGGCGATGGGCGCGCCGTTCAACTGGACGCTGGCCTATGTGCCGGGGGCCGATCACCAGAACAAACTGATGGCCCCGCCGGCCGCCGCCATCCTGATGGGCGCGGCGCCGGAGCATCCGGGCGACGAGACGCGCGTCTTTTCCTGACGGCCCCGGCGCGGATAGCCCGCAACAGGGCGTTAACGCCCGCGCGCGCATGCTGTCGGCCTCAGGCCCATCGTGGCCGGCGTCCGGAGGAGGTCGCCATGTCCGTCACCCGCACCAACGCGTTCCGGCGCGCGCACGACCATTTCGAGCCGGAAGACAATTCCGATCCCCAGGCCCAGCGCCGCATGCGCGGACTGCTGGAGCAGATCGACTACGCCGCCTTCGCCGCCAACAAGGAAATTGTCGGCCAGGCCCTGGGTCAGGGCGACATGCGCAAGTTCCAGCGCCTGGCCGTCGCGGCGGCCCAGGCGCGGGCCATCTGGGTTACTCAGGCCCTGGCCGCCTCGGCCGCCGGCGGCAAGCTGAGCACCGCCGATCTGGCCCAGCTGAACCATTTGCGGAACACCTTCGAGGAACTGGCCGAGGCCTATGAGGCCATGCGCCGGATGGTCGAGCGCGGCTATATCGCCATGCCCAGCCCGCCGCCCCCGGCCGGCTGACCGGGCGCGGGCGGGCCATTGCGGCGCCGCCACGGCAGGCGGCTATGCTGCCAGCGTGACCGAAAACCGCCGAGACCGATTCCCATGAACGACACCGCCGCACCGTCCGCCACGGACGACCTCAGCCGCACCCTTGGCCTGGTGCGTCGCATCGAGATGGACCCCAGGGGCCGGGCGATCCTGGAATACGAAGGCGGGCTGCACATGTGCCACTCGGGCGGCGTCGTGCAGGGCGGCTTCATCACCGGCTGGCTGGACGCGGCCATGGCCCACGCCCTGATCGCCCGGTCGGGGCAGGACATCGTGCCCATGTCGCTGGAGCTGAAGGTCAGCTTCTTCGCCCCCACCCGCCCGGGCCGGGTGATCGCCGAGGCCTGGATCGAGGGCGGCGGCAGGTCGACGGTGTTCATGGAGGCGCGGCTTACCGATCCGGCCGGAGCCATCCTGGCCAAGGCCAGCTCGACCCTGCGGGTGATGGACCGCTCGCGGGTCGAGGGGGCGGCCCGGGCGGCGCTGGGCGGCAAATAAGGGACTCGCGTCCAGCGCGGCCCTTCGTCTATGAACGTCGATAACCAAACGGCCGCCAAGAGCCGTCGACCTTCAGGGATGGAAGACGATCTATGTATTACGCGGAGCTCAATCGCGCCTGGAACGCACTGACCGGACCGGGCGGCGCCTTCGAAATCACCGAGATCGAGGTGCGGGGCAACCGGATCCGCAGCTTCAAGAACGCCCCGCCCAGCGTGCGGGAAGTCTGGCTCTCCACCCTGCCCTTCGCTGACCGTGATTACCTGGTCTATCAGGACGAGCGGATCACCTATGGCGAGGCGCACAGGATCACCGCCTCGGTGGCCAACTGGCTGATGGCCCAGGGGGTCGAGCCCGGCGACCGCATCGCCATCGCCATGCGCAACTATCCCGAATGGATGCTGGTCTACTGGGGCGCGGTCAGCATCGGCGTGGCCGTTGTCGGCATGAACGCCTGGTGGACCGCGCCGGAAATGGCCTACGGCTTCGAGGACGCCCGGCCCAAGGTCGTGTTCGCCGACGCCGAGCGCCTGGCCAGGATCGCGGAACATCCGGCGATGGTCGGCGACGCCAGGATCGTCGCCGTGCGGGCCGAGGCCCCGGCCGGGGGCGTGGCCTGGAGCGAGGTGGCGGCCCACGGCGGCGAGATGCCGTCGGTGAGCGTCGATCCCGACGCCGACGCCTGCATCTTCTACACCTCCGGCACCACCGGCTTTCCCAAGGGCGCCCAGCTGACCCATCGCGGCTGCGTCGCCAATCTGTTCAACATGGTGTTCTCCGGCCAGTGCACGGCCCTGGTAAACGCCGAGGTCACCGGCGTTCCCATCGATCCCGAGGCCCCGCCGGTGATCCCGACCTCGCTGGTCACTACCCCGCTGTTCCACGTCACGGCCAACAACTGCGGCGCCTATGCGGTGACCGCGGCGGGCGGCAAGATGGTGCTGATGTATCGCTGGGACGCCACAGAGGCGCTGCAGCTGATCGAGCGCGAGGGCGTCACCGCCGTCAGCGGCGTGCCGGTAATGGCCCGCGAACTGGTCACCCATCCGGACTTCCACAAGTACAATACCTCGACCCTGCTCAGCGTCGGCGGCGGCGGCGCCCAGATCCAGCCCGACCTCGTCGACAAGATCGAGAAGACCGTCGCCACCGCACGGCCCAACACCGGCTATGGCATGACCGAGACCTGCGGGGTGATCACCTCGCTCAGCGGCGACTTCTTCGTCGACAAGCCGGCCAGCTGCGGCCGCGCCCTGCCCAACTTCGAGGCCAAGGTGGTCGATGACCATGGGAACGCCCTGCCCCAGGGCGAGGTCGGCGAGCTGTGGGTCAAGGGCAGCAGCGTCATCAAGGGCTATATCAACCGCCCCGACGCCACCGCCGACAGCATCACCGACGGCTGGCTGCACACCGGCGACGTGGCCCGCATCGACGAGGAGGGGTTTATCTTCCTGGTCGACCGCAAGAAGGACATGGTGCTGCGCGGCGGCGAGAACGTCTATTGCGCCGAGGTCGAGGCGGCGGTCTATCGCCACCCGGCGGTGGCCGAGGCGGTGGTGTTCGGCGTGCCCGACGACCGGCTGGGCGAGGAGGTGGCCTGCGCCATCCTGCTGCGCGAAGGCCATGCCGCCGGGGCCCAGGAACTGCGCGACCACGTGGCCAGCCTGATCGCCAAGCACAAGTCCCCCCGCTACATCTGGTTCCTCAGCGAAAGCATCCCCAGAAACGCCAGCGGCAAGTTCCTGAAGAAGGACCTGAAGGAAACCCTGAAGGTGGAAGAGGCGGCTTAGGGCGCGTTTCTTCCCCCACCCGTCATCCTGGGCCAGCGTGCCCAGGATCCCTCGGTCAGCTTGCGCGGGCCGGGGGCGTTGCATGAGCGGGCCGCGGCCACTGCCCTCCACTCGCCGTTCGCGGCGGCGGATAGAGGGATCCTGGGCACGCGGGCCCAGGATGACGGCGGGGTGGGGGCCGGGGGCGACCTCGATTGATCCGGACCGGCGCAATCGCGGTCAAGACAGCGCGCGTGGGCCGCGTCATCCTGCGCCCATGACCAGAGACCGGCTTGAACAGGCGCGACGCCATATCGAGGACCATGTGGGCGCCAGCCTGAGCCTGGGGGAGATCGCGCGGGCGGCGGGGTTGTCGCCGTTCCACTTCGCGCGGGCCTTCGCCGCCCGGTTCGGCATGGGGCCGGTGGCCTATGTCCGGCTGCGTCGCCTCAGCCTGGCCGCCGATCGCCTGGCCGCATCCGATCCGCCGCCGCTGGTGGAACTGGCCTTCGAGGCCGGTTTCGACAGCCAGCAGGCCTTCACCCGCGCCTTCAAGCGCACATTCGGCGCCGCGCCGGGGCGGTTCGCCGCCGGGCGGGCCGCCCGCAAGGAGATTCCGCCCATGTCCGACCTCGCTCCCGGTCGCCTGACCCAGGCGCCGCAACCGGTGATCAAGCCCGCCCTGCGCATCGCCGGCCCGACCGAGGTGTTCGACGCCGAGACCGTTTCGGGCATCCCTGCCCTGTGGGACCGGTTCGCCCCGCGCCTGCCCCTGCCCGGCCAGGCCAGCGGCGTGACCTATGGCGTCTGCGCGGCGACCGGGAGCGACAGCGGCGGCATCCGCTACACCGCCGGCGCGAGCCTGGCGCCCGATGCACCGGCGCCTGACGGGCTGGCGTTGGTGGAGTTGGAATCGCGACCCTATCTGGTGTTCAGCCTGGAACTGGACGGCGGGCCGCTGCATCCGCAGATGCAGGCCAGCGTCAAGGCGATCTGGGGCGAGCGCCTGCCCGCCTCGCCCTGGAAACTGGCCCAGGCCCCGGACCTGGAGGTCTATCCCGCCGACTTCCGCCCCGATCAGCCCGGCGGCCGGGTGGAATGGTGGATTCCGGTCGAGGCCTGAGGCGGAACAGGGGCCGGGGCGATGGCGTTGCATCCGGCGGCTCATGGCGAGCCGCTCAGGGCAACACCGATGGACCTCGACAAGACCTTTTCCAAGTTCGCCAGCAAGACCGCCCGGCTGACCGGCGCGCCCGCCACCTTCCTGGCCTGTGTGGCCCTGGTCATCATCTGGGCGGTCAGCGGGCCGGTCTTCAAATTCTCGGAGACCTGGCAGCTGGTGATCAACACCGGCACCACCATCATCACCTTCCTGATGGTGTTCCTTATCCAGAACACCCAGAACCGCGACTCCGCCGCCGTCCAGGCCAAGCTGGACGAGTTGATCCTCAATTCCGCGGCGCAGGACGGTTTCATCGGCATCGAGGACTTGAGCGACAAGGACCTTGAGTCCCTCCACAGTCGGCTCGGCAAGGCGGCGGACAACCATCAAAGGCTGGTCTCGCGGCTGGACGCGGAGGTGAAGCGCCGCAAGGGTCGCGAATCGTCCGAAGCGAAAGCCAAGACCCCGGCGAAATCCGGCAAGGGTGGCCCCTCCCCGCGCAAACGCGCCTCGTCGACAGCCCGTCGCAAGGCGCCGGCGAAGCCATAAGGTTCGTCGCCTGGCCGACACTAAGCCTCTAGTTTCATTAAATTTTTTCTGGTCCGGAACACCACCTTCCAGTCTCCGTTTTGCCTCCGTTAGCAAGTTCAGGAGAGCCGAAATGGACAAATCCTTCGCCGCCGCCGACGCCCCGGACGCCATCGCCCTGCTCAAGGCCGACCACCGCAAGGTGGAGGACCTGTTCGAGAAATTCGAGAACGCCAGGGGCGACGGATCGAAGAGGAAGCTGGCCGAGCAGATCTGTACGGAGCTGAAGGTGCACGCGACCATCGAGGAAGAGATCTTCTACCCCGCCTGTCGCGGCGCCATCGAGGACGCCCTGGTCGACGAGGCCATCGTCGAGCACGACGGGGCCAAGGTGCTGATCAACGAGATCGAGGCGGGCGGCACCGACGACGCCTTCTATGACGCCAAGGTCAAGGTGCTGTCGGAGGAGATCGAGCACCACGTCAAGGAAGAGGAAAAGTACGTCGAGGGTATGTTCAGCCAGGCCCGCAAGGCCGGGCTCGACATGGACGAGCTGGGCCGGAGGATGGCGGCCCGCAAGGAAGAGCTCATGCAACAGGCCGAAGCCAAGGGCCTGCCGCCCGCGGAGCCGACCACCTTCGACCAGACCTCGGCCTGACCGCGCCGACGGCGTCAGGGGCCGGGCGGCGGGTGACCGTCGACCGGCTCCTTGCCCGCGCGACGTCGCTGTCTCTCGGCCAGGATCAGCGGCACGATGACGAACTCGGCCAGCAGGCCGATTCCGGCCAGGACCACCAGCCCGACCATGATGCGGTCGCCCATGGCCAGATACTGTCGGCGGTCCGGGGTCAGGGACAGCACAGAGACGGCGGCCCAGACCACCGCCAGTCCCGCCAGAGGGCCCGCCAGAAGGATGAAGGAGGCGTAGCGCAACAGCCTGCGCCAGAGCGGGTCGTGCTCGATCATGGTCTCCTCCCTGCCTGCGACAGGATGTCCACGCCTCGCGGGGTCGGCATTGACGCAGGTCAAGGCGGCGCGCGCGCCGCGGGCGCATCCTGGCGGCCATGTGTCTCCACAACCCCTGCCGATCCGCGGGAACCCTGCTTCAGGGGCCGCGGCGATGAGCCCTTCGGCCTGGCGCGGTCCGGGGCGTCCGCTGGGACGGGCGCAGGGTCTTGGCGCGCGGGCGCACCGCCCTAGCTATCCGGCCATGAGCCACAGCACCGCCCTCGCCCTGATCGCCCAGTATGGCGACGACGCCGAGACGATCGCCATGTTGCGCGCGGCCGAATATGCGGCGATGGGTGATGTTCAGGGCCTGGCCGCCTGGGACGAGATCATCGCCGAGATCCGGCGACTGGAAGACCAGGGTCCCGGCGCCGCCAGCCTCAACTGACCGGCTGGGCCGCGAACCAGGGCTCGAGGCGGCGAAGCGCTTCTTCGATCTGGGCCGTGGAGACCGCGAAGCTCAGGCGGATGAAGTGGCCCCCTTCAACCGGATCGAAGTCGACGCCGGGCGCGGTGGCGACCCCGGTCTCGGCCAGCAGGCGGCTGCAGAAGGCCATGCTGTCCTGCGTCAGGTGGCCAACGTCGGCCCAGATGTAGAAGGCGCCGTCCGGCGGGGCGATGCTGGTCAGACCAAGACGGGGCAGCGCCTCCAGGACCAGGGCGCGATTGCGCCGATAGACCTCGATATGACCCTCCAGCTCGTCGATGCAGTCCATGGCCGCGAGGCCGGCGTGCTGGCTCAGGGACGGGGCGGTGAGGAAGAGGTTGCCGACATAGGCGCGGGCGCGCTCGCGCAGGCGCGTCGGCGCCACCATCCAGCCCAGCCGCCATCCGGCCATGCTGAAGTATTTGGAGAAGCTGTTGATCACCACCGCTTCCGGCTCGAACTCCAGCATCGAGGGGACCGGGCCGACGTAGGAAAGGCCGTGGTAGATTTCGTCGGAGATGATCCGGATGCCCCGCGCCCGGCAGACGTCGGCGATCGCTTTCATCTCCCCGGCGGCCAGGATGGATCCGGTGGGGTTGCCCGGACTGGCGACGATCAGGCCGGCCGGCGCCGGGTCCAGCGCCTCGATCATCGCGGCGGTCAGCTGGTAGCGGCTGTCGGCGCCGCAGGCCAGTTCCAACGGAACCATGTGCAGCGCCTTGAGCGTATTGCGATAGGCGACATAGCCAGGCCGCGCCACCGCGACTCGGTCGCCGGGGGCAAAGCAGGTCGACAGAGCCAGAACCAGGGCCGGAGAAGCGCCGCAGGTCAGGATGATGCGGCCAGGCTCGATCTGAAGGCCATGAAGGCGCCGATACCGCTCCGACAGGGCGGCGCAGAGCGGCGCGCTTTCCCAGTAGCCCATGGCGTCGGCGTCCAGCACCTGGTGCGCGGCGACGAGCGCCCCGGCCGGAGCGCCGGTCGAGGGCTGGCCAAATTCCATGTGGATGACCGAGGCTCCCTCGGCCTTCATGCGGTGGGCCAGACGGCTGATCTCGATGGCGCGGAAGGGATCGGGCGTGGACATGCCACGGCGTTAGCGGCTTTCGGAGAAATTGGGAACGGTCCCCGGCGGCAGTCGGTTGTCTTTGCGAAGGAGACGCCAGATGAGCCAGCCGAACAGTCCCGGCCGAAAGGCCAACGATGCCGAACCCCTGGGCAAGTCCCCCGGTCTGAGACCGGAAAAGGAGCAGGACAGGACCGCCCGCCGCGAGCGCCGATCCGCCGGGCCCGATGGCCCTGACGCGACGGAGGTCGGCGACCTCTTCAAAACCCCGCCGCCGCCCGACTGACGCCCGAGCGCCGGCGTTCCTCGGGCCCGCCTTGCCCTGCGGTTCATTCGCCGTTCAAGCGCCGTGTTTGACTCCTCTGTCGGCCTCATGGTGAGGTCTGATCCACGGGCGACAGGGGGCCTTTCCAGAATGAACCGTCTTCTTGCGCTGGCTGCCGCCGCGCCCGTCGCCCTGCTCGCCGGCGCCGCGCTGGCCCAGACGCCCGCGGCGCCGCCGGCCGAGGTCCTGCGCTTCGAGGCGCCGCAGAGGGCCATCGCCGTGACCCTGCCCAACGAGGCCGAATGCCTGGCTACTTTGCCTTCGCCCGGCGCGACCCCCACCGGCCGCGTGATGGTCGAGGGCGCCACCCTGCTGACCGAGGCCGACCGGCAGACCCTGGCCATGCGGCTGACGCCCGAAGGCGCGCCCAAGGTGGCGGCGTGGCTGGACTGTCACTACGCCAGCCTCGGCTATGTCGGCGCGCGCAGCAGCATCACCCTGGACGGCGGGGTGTGGAATGTGCGGGTTCGCGAAGGCCGCGTCACCGGACTGGACGTCCAGGGCGCCAACGCCTCGCAGGAAGCCTTCATCCGTCGGGCGTTCTCAGATGTCCGCGTCGGGACAGTGCTCAACGCCCGCGATCTGAAACGCGGGGCCGACGCCGCCGCCCGTTACGGTTTCTGGGGCGTAACGCCGTCGGTGGCGCCCGATGGCGAGGGCGTGGTGCTGGTGCTCAACGTCTCGCCGGGTCCGCCCGGGCTGTTCCTGAGCGCCCAAAACGCCTCGGCCCCGACCGTGGGAACCTGGAGCGGCGGGGCCAGCCTGATCTTCGGCGGCCTGACGCCAGTCCACGAGCGGACCATCATCGGTCTGTTCCACGATCTGACCGGCGACGCCCAGCGCGGCGCCCAGATTTCCAGCCAGGCCCTGCTGACCGGCTCCGGTCTGGAGGTGAAGGGCGATCTGGCCATCTTCCAGCAGTCGCCGGACGAGCGGCCGCCCAACCTCGATACAGACGGGACCACCCGGGTGGGACGGATCGAGCTGCGCCATCCGCTGGGCCTGGCCGGAGGCGGCGGCGCCACCGTGCTGTTCGCCGGACGGCTGGGTCTGGAAGCCGTCGACCAGGATACCGACCTGACCACCGGTCCGGCCACGGTCCGCGACAGCCTGCGGGTGATCTATGCCGGGGTTCAGGCGGACTATCGTGGGCCTGGCGCGACCGCCTACGGCTATCTGAGCCTGCGCCAGGGTCTGGACGGCCTCGGCGCGTCGCAGGCCGGCGATCCGTTGCTCAGCCGGGTCCAGGCAGACCCCCAGGCCCTGGTGCTGCGCTTCGAGGGGCAGGCCTCCATCACCAGTGGCGGATTCCTCATCGAGCCGCGCCTGAGGGTGCAGGTCGCCGACAAGCCTCTGCTGCAGTACGAGGAGTTCACCTATGGCGGCCTGATCGGCGGCCGGGCGCTGGATCCCGGCGCCCTGTACGGCGACAGCGGCGTCAGCGGTTCAATTGATGTCTACGGACCCGCGGCCCGGCTGGGCCCGCGCCTGGCGATCCGACCGGCCGCCTTCGTCGAGGGCGCCTGGGCGCGCAACGAGGACACCATCGGCCCCGACCGGATGTCGGGAACCTTCGCCGGCGGCGGCCTGCGCTTCAGCCTCGACGGTCGCTGGAACCTTGACCTGCTCTATGCCGCGCCGCTCGGCGACACGGTCGGCGTTCCGGCCCAGTTTGTCGGCCCCAAGGTCTCGGTCGGCGTCTCGGGCGGGATCAGCTTCTAGACCCTTTCAGGTTTTGATGTACGCATCAAAACCTGATCAAAAGGGTCTAAAAACAAACATTTAGAGCATGTCCGGGCGGGCGAACCGCGTACACTTCGCCCTGACATGCTCTAGACAGCGTCCGCCAGGCTGTCGGGAGACAGATAGGCGTAGCGCGCCGGCTCGGCTTCGGCGGCCCGGGCGACCTCCGCCGCCAGACGGGCCCCGACCCAGTCGGCGGAGACCTGCAGCGCCAGGGCGCCGTCCCGCTGTTCGGCAGTGATCAGACCGGCCGAGACCAGCTGGTCGCCCAGCCGGCCAGGAAGGCCGCGTCCCCGCGCCAGAGCCGTCTGCAGACTGTCGTGCGAAATGGCCCCGGCTCTCACCAGCAGATCGCCAAGTCGGACATAGCGGGCCCGGATCGACCGCCACAGCGCCGCCTCGTCCGAGGCGCTGATCCGTCCCTGGGCGCGAATACGCGCCAGATCGGCCCGGCCGACGGCGAAGGCCTGTTCGTCCCAGCCGAAGCGGACGGCGAAGGCCAGGTCGCTAAGCGGGGCGTAGAGATAGCGGACCGACTTGACCCCGCCCGCGCCCAACAGCTTTTCCAGTTCCGCCCGCTTGCCGGCAGGCAGCGGTTCGGCCAGGGCGACGTCGAGCGTTCCGTTCTGACGCCGCAATGGCGCGGCCCCGAACCAGGCCGCCTGATCGGCGTCGAGCAGGGCCCGGACGCCGGGCTCGATCTGGAACGGGTCGAAGATGGAGGCGTAGACCTCACCGCGCTCGGCGAAGGCCTCGGCCAGGTGCTCGTCATCGACCAGGCCAAGGTCGAGAAGCTGTAGTCCGATCGGCCGGTAGGAGGCCTTCTGTGCGGCCAGCGCCCGGTCAAGGTCCTCCTCGCCCAGGTGGTTCCAGAACCGCAGGACATCGCCGATCCGCCCGCCCCGCTCCAGTTCCGACAGCGAGGGATAGCTGTGCTGGGTCTTGTCCCAGGCGATGGTCCGTCCGGTGATCAGATGGCTGACATACTGGCGCAGCGACCGGCCAAAGGCGCCGAACCCGATAAGGTTGGACACGACGATCCGCACCGGCGTCAGCGGCACATGCTTGAGCCCATGGTTGATGCCGGTGAACCAGGCGCGGTGCAGAATCCGGTTCACCAGGAAGAAGAAGTTGATGAACACCAGGGTCCAGACCCAGGGCTGGTCGATCAGCGGCGGCAGCCTGGCGACCTGCGGCCAGATCGCCGCGATTCCCCAGTACCCGAGGACCTGTATGACGATGAGATAGGCGATCGCCCCGACCGGCGAGGTGAACAGCGCCTTGCGGTCGCGGAACAGATAGTAGCGGTTGGCCAGGTCGCCGAACCAGCCCAGCTGCTTCCAGCCGAGATAGGAGATTCCCAGCATCCAGCGGGTTTTCTGCCGAACGCTGGTGGCGAACTTGTCGGGGAAGAACTCCTTGGTCGCCACCAGCTCGCGACGCCTGACCGTCACTTCCCCCTTGCGCAGCCAGGCCTTGCGGCGACGCGGCACCCTGGCGTGGTAGCGGATGAACTCCGAAGGATAGCCGAGCGCGCTCAGGCGGTGGGCGACGTCATAGTCCTCGGTCAGGCTGTCGGTGTTGAAAGGCTGGCCGTTCTTCTCCCGCAGCAGGGCCAGCATGGCCGAGCGTGAGAAGGCCGTGGCGACCCCGGCCGACGGGGTCATGCCCGACAGCAGGGAACGGATCGGCAGGTCCTTGGTATGGAACTCGGCGAACTCGTCCATGTAGTGGCAGGCGACCAGCTTGTTCCACTGGCGGTCCATGGACAGCACCGGCATCTGGATCATGCCGTTGTCCTCGATGAACCAGTTGACCGTCTTCAGGCCATAGGGATGCACCACGTCCTCGGCGTCATGCATCAGGAAGACGTCGAACCGCTCTCCGGTCCTCTGCTCATGCAGCAGAATGTTCTGGACCAGCCAGTTCAGGCAGTCCGCCTTGCTGGTCGGGCCGTCGTGCGGCACCTCGGCGCGATAGGTGTTGGGGAATCGCTGGCGGATCTTGTCCACCTCCCGCGCGGTGTCCGGGTCGTTGGCGTAGGCGCCGACGAAGATCCTGTAGCGGGCGTAGTCGAAGGTCTGGTTGGTGTTGGCGACCATGGAGGCGATGACGTCGCTCTCCTGCCAGGCCGGCACCATGATGGCGATCAGCTTCTCGGGATGTCTGTCGAGCAAAGCCTGCTTTGGCGGCCGCCCCCAGAAGTCCCAGATCCGTTCCCAGCTGCGCCACCAGTAGAGGATGTCGATGAACAGGTCGTCGATCGAGCTGAGGGTGATCAGCACAGCGGTGACGATGATGGCGATCTTCAGGAACGCCCAGTAGCCGAGCACGGCCGCGAAGGCGCTGTCGCCGGTAATCCCGACGCCTGCCAGCCAGGCCGCGATCGCACCGAGCGCCGTCTCGAACATCGACGATGATCTCCAGGTCCCCGGCGGACCGGTCTAGCCGGCATTGAGCCGGGCGGAGGAACCGGCCGCAAGGCTTGTCGCCTGATAGCGGGTGAGGACCTCGGCGATACGCTCGGCGGCATAGCCGTCGCCGAACGGGCTGAGCGCCCGCGCCATGACCTGGCGCTGACCCTCGTGGGTCAGCAGCCGGCAGGTTTCAGAGGCCACTCCGGCGCGACCGACGCCGACAAGGCGGGCGACGCCGGCGTTGACCGCCTCCATCCGCTCGGTCGACTCCCGTAGCACCAGGACCGGCACCCCGAACACGGGGGCCTCTTCCTGCACGCCGCCCGAGTCGGACAACACCAGCACGCAGCTCTTCAGCAGCGCCAGGAAGTCGGGATATTCCAGCGGGCCGACGATGCGGATGCGGCTCTCGCCCAGCAGCTTTCCAAAGACTCTCTGGCGCAGCGCCGGATTGGCGTGGGCGACGAAGACGATTTCGACGTCCGGAACGTGATCGCGGATGTCGAGCAGCGCGTCGAGCACCTGCTCGAGCGAGTCGTTCCAGTTCTCCCGGCGATGCAGGGTGACGAGGATCCGGCGCAGGCCCGGGACCAGGGGCTCGGGCGCGATGCCGGCCGCCGTCAGCCGCACCGAATCGACCCCCGTGTTGCCGGTGACAAAGATGCGGTCGGCGCCGACGCCCTGGCGGGCAAGGTTTTCCGCGGCCAGGCCCGTCGGGGCGAAATGCAGGTCCGCCAGCTGACCGACGACACAGCGCCAGCCCTCCTCCGGGAAAGGCGTGGCCAGGTTGAAGGTGCGCAGACCCGCCTCGACGTGGGCGACGGGGATTCGCCGGGCGAACGCCGCCATGGCGCCGGCGGCGGTGCTGGAGGTGTCACCCTGGACGACGATCAGATCCGGCCGGGCCTCTTCCAGGGCAATGTCCAGCTGATCCATGACCTGGGCGAACCGGCCGCCCAGGCTGCGGTCATCGGCCGGCGGCGCAAGGCGCACATCCGGGGTGATGCCGAGAGTGTCGAGCGTCTGGCGGTTCAGCGCCGACTGCTGCTCGGTGGAAATCCAGAAGGGTTCGAAACCTTCACGCGAGGCCAGCGCCGCCCTTACCGGCGCCAACTTGACCACTTCAGGCCGGGTCCCGGCCACGATAGCGACTTTCACAGTCCTGCCCCTGAGTTCGGCCCCGCTTTCGCGGCGCCTGTCGGGGCGACCCGTCGCCGCCCCTGGGGTCAGCAATGGCCGTTTGCGTTTGAACGCCCTCTGAGGGCGACGTTGTCCGTCGTTCAGGCAGGTGAACGCCGGATAACAGCGGCCGGTCAGCTGGCCAGGCCGATGGCCTTTAGCCGTTCGTGCAGGAACGCGCCGGCGGTGATGTCGTCGTAGCGCTTGCCCTCGCCCAGGCAGCTGTCGAGCACGTTGAGCGGCGTCTCCAGGGTGGGGTGCATGAAGAAGGGCATGGAGTAGCGGCTGACATTCTCCGCCCCGTCCGGATTGACCACCCGGTGCGTCGTCGAGGGAATGACGCCGTTGGTCAGGCGCTGCAGCATGTCGCCCGAATCGACGATTAAGTTGCGGGGCGCGGTTTCGACCGGTAGCCAGCTTCCATCCCGGTCCAGCAGTTCCAGACCCGCGCCCTTGGCGGCGACCAGAATGGTAATGAAGTTGATATCCTCATGGGCTGCGGCGCGCACCGCGCCCGGCTCGATATCCGCGGCGACGGGCGGATAGTGCAGCACCCGTAACAGGGAGGTGCCGTGCTCCACCAGGGGGTCGAAGTAGCGCTCCTCCAGGCCCAGGTTCGGGGCCAGGGCCCGCAGCAGGATCTGGCCGGTCTCGTTCAGGGCCGCGAACAGCCGGGTGAAGGTCTCGCGAAACTGCGGAATCTCTTCCGGCCAGACATTGGCGGGAAACAGGGCGTCGGAGGGTGCATTGGCCGAGGGGTCGTGGCCGATCTGCCAGAACTCCTTGAGATCGGCGCGGGCGTTGTCCTTGGCGTGTTCGACGCCGAACGGCGTGTAGCCGCGCATCCCGGCGGCATAGCGCCGCTTGACCGCCTCGGGCAGGGCGAAGACCCGGGCGCTGAGGTCGTAGGCCTGTTCCAGCAGGTCGCCGGAGACGTTGTGGTCGGTCAGGGTGAAGAAGCCGTAGTCGGTCAGCCCACGATAAAGGTCGGCGGAAAAGGCGGCGCGGCTGTCAGCGTCGCCGTGGGTGTAGGCCCGCAGGCTGAGTTCGGGAACGCGCTTGGTCATGGAAGCCTCTGAACGGACGGCGGAGGATTTTATCCCGCCTTGCCGGCCGACTCCATCGCCGCGTTGACCTCGGCTCGCGTCGGCAGGGACGGCTGGGCGCCGGCGCGGGTAACCGCCAGCGCGCCCGCCGTGCAGGCGAAGGCCAGGGCCCGCTCGGCTGGCATGTCCTCGAGCAGCGCCACGGTGAGAGCCGCGACGAAACAGTCGCCGGCGCCGGTGGTGTCGATCACCCTGACCGTGGGCGGCGTGGCGCGGGCGACCTCGACGCCGCCCTTGAAAAGCCGCGCGCCCTTGCCGCCCAGGGTCACCGCGACCACGCCTCGCGCCTGGTGCAGGCTGTCGCCGTAAAAGCCGGCCTCGGTCTCATTGACGACGATCAGGTCGGCGCGGGCCAGGACATCCGCCGGGACCTGCGCCGCGGGCGCCAGGTTCAGGGCGACGAACCCTGACGCCCGGGCCACCGCCGCCGCGACAGTGGCCACCGGCAGCTCCAGCTGCAGGATCACGGGCCCTTCGAGCGTCGCCGGCAAGGCCGCGGGCGTCACCAGGGCGTTGGCGCCCGGCGCGACGATGATCTGGTTCTCGCCGGCGGCGTCGACCGCGATCAGGGCGACGCCGGTGGCGGACTGCGGATCGGCGGCAATGCCGCCGAGGTCGACGTCATCGGCCTTGAGCAGGGCAAGGGCCTCGTCTGCCATGGCGTCTGTCCCGACCCGGCCAATCATGGCCACGCGCGCTCCCAGCCGGCTGGCGGCGAGCGCCTGATTGGCGCCCTTGCCGCCCGGATGACGGGCCAGCACCGCGCCGGTCACCGTCTCTCCGGGCGCCGGCAGGGTGGCGGCGGTGGCGACAAGATCGAGATTGATCGACCCGATGACGGACAGCGCCGGGCTCATGTCGCCAGCCTCTCGGTGATGAGGTCGAACACGCCCTGGCCATCGGCGGCCGTGACCCAGTGAATGGTCGCGGCGGCCGGATCGGCGAGGCGAAACTCCACCGCCGTATGGCCCAGCGTCAGGGGCGAGGCCGTCTCGACCTGAATCTCGCAAGGGACGGTCTCGAACAGCTCGGGCGCCAGAAGCCAGGCGATCGGACAGGGATCGTGCAACGGTGCATCCAGCCCCCGCACCTGCTCGGCCTCGATCCGGCGCGAGAACCGCAACAGGGTGGCGCAGGCCCGGGCGGAGGCGCCGTCCAGCGCCTCGATGGCGGCGATGCGCGCCTCGGTGGCCCGCACCTGATGGGTGGCGTCGAGACCATGAACCACGATGGCCGCCCCCGAACCGAACACGATCTGGGCGGCGTGCGGGTCGGCGAAGATATTGTATTCGGCCGAGGCGGTGATGTTGCCGCCCTCGCGCCTGGCGCCGCCCATCACTACGACCCGCCGGACACGGGCGATGATCTCCGGCTCACGGACCATTGCCATGGCCAGGTTGGTGAAGGGGCCCGTGACAACCACGTCGATGGTCCCGGCCGGCCGCTCCATCAGGGTGGAGACCAGAAAATCGACCGCATGCCGACACTCGCCATCGTCCGCGACCGGATCCAGCGACAGGTCGCCCAGCCCCGTCTCGCCGTGAAAGTGGCCGGCCTCGACCGGAGGGCGCACCAGCGGCCGCTGGCAGCCGGCCAGGACCGGAACATCGGGCCGTCGGGCGATATGGCGAATGACCCGGGCGTTGCGCGCGGTCAGCGCCGCGCTGACGTTCCCGGCGACCGTGGTGACACCCAGGATGTCCAGTTCAGGACTGGCGAAGGCCAGCAACAATGCGACGCCGTCGTCGACGCCGGGATCACAGTCGATGATGAGGGAGGATTCTGACACCGGCGCATTGTTGGCGCGCGGGAGTCTCCCTGCAAGAGCGCCTGTGTCGTCAGAGGACGCCAATCGCGCGCATCGCCTCGATCAGCTTGCGGGTCGTCGTGTAGGTGCGGCTGGTCAGAAGCAGGGTCTCGGGGGCGTTGAACACCCGTTCCGGGATCAGCACGCCGGTCTCGTGACGCTCTACGAGGCCCGCCTTGATCAGGCGCTGAACGTGGCGGCGGGTCGTCTCGTAGGACATGCCTAGTTCCCGGGCCACCACATAGACGCTGACGGGACGTCGAACGTCATCGGGCGGCACGTCCCGGGCGCCGTTGTAACGATCATCTTCGCTGTTCAGGTGGCGGGTGTTGGCGTCGGTGATGGACAGCATGATCAGGCCATCAAGGATGTCGCCGCCCCCGAAGGCGCGGACATTGGCCAGGCAATCGAGAAACCAGCGGGTGCCGATCCGCACAACGGCCCGGCGGTTATCCGTGGAAAGTTCCGCCCCGCCGTCCAACCTCGCGGTGGAAGAGCCGGGCTGGTTGGTGGGCTGATGAATCATGATCAAGTTCCAGAAGCGAACGCCCCCCGTTATCGCACCTGCTCGCGCCGCCGGGGTGGGACGAGGAAATGGAGCGCCGCCCGGCGACCTCAAGTCAAAACTGACCCAAAATGGGCAAGCAGGCCGGTATCGCGTCGTTTGGTCGCGGCGATGGGCATGATTCACCAACTTCGGCCGCTTCATTGACCCGGAGGGGTGTTCCGGGCTTGGTTGGGGGCAGTTGGCTGCAAGGACATTCCAAGATGCAAAAATCCCTGGCCCTCCGGGTCCTCCTCGCCCTGATCGCTGGCCTCCTGATCGGAGCCGCCCTTCAGGTCTGGAGCGGCGACGGCGCCATGGGTGCGGTCGAGCTGGTGAAATCCCTTGGGGTGCTGTGGCTGAACGCCCTGCGCATGACCATCATTCCGCTGGTCTTCTCGCTGCTGGTGATCGGCATCGCCTCGGTCGCCGACGCCGCGGCGACCGGCAAGCTGGCCGCAAGAGCGATCGGATTGTTCGCGATTCTGCTGGTGGCCTTCTCGCTCTACAGCCTGCTGGCGACGAATGGCCTGCTGGCGCTCTGGCCCATCGATCCGGCCGCGGGAGAGGTGTTGAAGTCGACCGGATCGGCGCCTGACGCCTCTGCGTTGCAGGCCGCCACCCTGAACGAGTTCCTGCGCGGCCTGGCGCCATCGAACGCCCTCAAGGCCGCCGTCGAGGATGCGATCCTGCCGCTGGTGGTGTTCGGCGCCTTCTTCGGCTTCGCCGCCAGCAAGCTGCCCGCCGATCTGCGCGAGCCACTGCTGAACATCTTCAAGGCCATCTCCGAGACCATGCTGACCATCGTGCGCTGGGTGCTGTGGGCCGCGCCGCTCGGCGTCTTCG
Organism: Caulobacter sp.; assembly: GCA_019636175.1. Lineage (GTDB taxonomy): Bacteria > Pseudomonadota > Alphaproteobacteria > Caulobacterales > Caulobacteraceae > Caulobacter. The sequence continues at coordinate 94,360 of JAHBYC010000002.1, forward strand.
CCCTGGCGCTGAGCGTCGGCGCCCAGACCGGCCTGGGGGCCGCCGCGACGCTGTTGCAATACATCGCCATTGTCGCCGGGGTCACCGCCGGGGTCACCGTGATCGTCATGGCCCTGGTCGCCCTCAGCGGCGCGGCGGGCTTGGGCGAGTTCATCCGCGCGACCGGACCTGTTCTGGCGATCGCCTTCAGCACCCAGTCATCCCTGGCCAGCCTGCCGGCGATGCTGGAGCGGACCCGCGATAATCTTGGGGTGCCGGACCGTTTCACCGGCCTGCTGCTGCCCCTGGCGGTGGCCGTGTTCCGCATCACCAGCCCGGTCGCCAACCTGGCGGTCGCGGTGTTCCTGGCCCACCTCTACGGCGTCCATCCGGGCATCCCGCAGTATGTCGGCGCGATCATCGTCGCCTTCGCCATTTCGGTCGGCTCGGTCGGCCTGCCCAGCCAGGTCTCGTTCTTCGCCAGCATCGCGCCGATCTGTCTGGCGATGGGTGTGCCGGTCGACCTGCTGCCCATTCTGCTGGCGGTGGAAGTGGCGCCGGACATCTTCCGCACCATCGGCAACGTCACCGGCGACATGGGCGTCACCACCGTGCTGGCCAAGGGCCAGCGCCAGCCGGTCGAGGCGGACAGCTAGCCCGCCGTCCCATGGCCAGAGCCGTTCAGGCCGGAAAGGGCGGCGGCGAAACCCTGTCGCTCTTCTGCGCCGCCTTGGCCGCGCGAAATCCCGGGCGAGACTTGAGCCGTTCCCAATAGGCCGCGACAGCCGGCGAGAACTGCGCATCCAGCTTGAGTTGCCGGGCCAGCAGCAGGGCGTATCCCACCGAGATGTCGGCCGCCGTGAAGCGACCCGCGCAGAGCCATTCGCGGTCCGCCAGGGCCCGGTCGACGCCCTTCAGTCGAGACAGAAACCAGCGCTCATAGTCATCGGCCGTCTGCGGCGCGCGGTCGGGCTCGAAGACGCGGTAGCGAAGCACCAGAGTCTGCGGGAAGGTCAGGGTCGCCTCGCCGAAATGCAGCCAGTTGAGCCAGGCTCCGTAGTCCGGATCGTCAACCTCGACGGCGAGGTCAGAGGGGCCATGGCGGGTGACGAGGTACTGGGTGATGGCGGCCGACTCGCTCATCCGCGTCTCGCCGTCGACCAGGAACGGGATGGTGCCCAGCGGATTGACGGCCAGATAGTCCGGCTCGCGGAATCGCGGCGGAAACGACAGCAGCTTCAGCTCATAGGGCAGGCCAAGCTCTTCCAGCGCCCAGAGCGCCCGGAACGACCGCGCATCGGCGCAATGCCACAGCTGGATCATGGCCCTACCCTCGCGGCGCGCTGTTGAAGCGGATGTTGTCCCTGGCCAGCCCGTCCTGAACGATCGACAGTCCGCCGGCGCGGATCATCCATTCCAGGCGGTGATCGCGATACTGCCGCTTGAACAGACCCGCCTCGACGATCTGCGCCACACCGGTCATGGCGGCGAGGGAGTCCCGGGCGGCCTTCAGGGACGCGGCGACGGACGGACGTTCGGCCGCGCGGCTGAACCAGTCGCTCAAGGGGCCGGGCGCCGGCGGCATGCCAAATCCGATGGCCCCGGCGACGAAGGGCGCGACGCACAGATCGCCCCAGCCGAAGCTGTCGCCATTGAACCAGGCCCGATCGCCAAGCTGGCCTTCCAGCCAGGCGTGGAGTTGCGCCAGTTCCCCGGCCGCGCTGGCCTGCATCGCCTGTGCCTGCTCGCCCGTTGCGCGGCGGAAGTTGGCGATCTCGGACAGCCCCCAGGTGATGGCCTCGTAGTGGGTGTCGCAGAGTTCCTCGATCATCCGCACCCGGGCCCGGTCCACGGCGCCGGCGGGCAGCAGCGCGGGATCGGGAAAGCGGTCCTCGATGAACTCCAGGATGATGGTGGAATCGAAGATGGCCTGCCCCTCGACGAACAGCACCGGCACCTCTCCGCGCGGATTGGCCTGGCGGAACGCCTCCGACATCTGGCCTGAGCCGATCGCCTCGGGCATGCGGACCTGATAGGCGACGCCCTTTTCGTCCAGGGCGATCTTCACCTTCTGGGCATAGGGCGAGAGCGGGTGTTCCAAGAGCTCGATCATCGACGGCCTCCCATTTTTCCGGACCGTGGGCCGCCTTCCGTCGGGGGCGTCAACGGCCGATCGAGCCCCTTCAGGTCAGTGAAGTTTCAGGCGGCCCGACACCCGCTCCTGCAGCAGACGCGCCAGCGCCAGCACCACCGTCTTTGTGGTCCCCAGGATGGCGCGGTGGTGGTTAAGGTGCAGCGACATGTAGAGCCACTTGGCGACCAGCCCCTCGATGAAGAAGTTGGGCCCGCCAAGCCCGCCCATCAGCGAGCCGACGCCCCGGCTTTCTCCCAGCGACACCAGCGAGCCGAAGTCGCGATACTGGAAGGGCGGCTCATGGCGGCGTTCGGCCAGGCGCGCGCCCAGCACCCTGGCCAGATAGTCAGCCTGTTGATGCGCCGCCTGGGCGCGGGCGGGCACGGTGCGGCCGTCCTTCCACGGGGCGGCGGCGCAGTCGCCCATCGCCCACAGCCCCTCGGCCGAGGTTTCCAGCCGGTCGTTCACCACGATCTGATTGAGCCGATTGGTTTCCAGCCCGAGACCCGCGTTGCTGTCGGCGGCCTTGACCCCCGCGGCCCAGACGATGATGTCGGCCGGAATGTCTCCCAGGGAGGTGACCACCCTGCCCTCGGCCACCTCGATGACCCGGGCGCCGGTCTTCACCGTCACGCCCTTGCGCTCCAGCGCCAGGGTCGCCTGGTCGGAGATCTTTTCGGGAAGCTGTCCCAGGATGCGGTCCGCGGCCTCCACGATGGTGATGTCCAGGCGGAAGCGCTGGTCCTTGGCCAGACCCTGATCGAGTTCGTTGTGAGCCTCGATGAGTTCCGCCGACAGCTCGACGCCGGTCGCGCCTCCGCCGACGATGGCGACGGCCAGCGAGCGTTCCGGCGCGAACGAGGCGCGGGTGAAGGCGGCCAGCAGATGGTTGTGGAAGCGGATGGCGTCGCCGGTGTTTTCCAGCAGATAGGCGCCGGCGGCGCCCGGCGTGCCGAACAGGTTGGCCCCGCAGCCCAGCGCCAGCACGCACCAGGTGAAGGTCACGGACCGTTCCGGCGCCAGTTCGCGGCCGTCCTCTCCGGTCATCGCCGCCAGGGTCAGGCGCCGCCCGGCCGGATCGAGCCCGGACATCTCGCCAAGGGTGAAGCTGAAGTGATTGCGCCTGGCCAGGATGGGATAGCTCAGTCCCTCCTGGTGCGTATCCAGGGTCCCCGCGGCGACCTCGTGCAGGGTCGGCTTCCAGATGTGGAAGACCGTGCGGTCGATCAGCAGGACCTTCTCGGTCCCCCGCTTTCGGCCCAGCTTGCGCCCCAGTTTGGCGGCCAGCTCCAGACCGCCGGCTCCGCCGCCGACGATGACGATGTCATAGTGCATGTGGCTATCCCCAGCCGTGCTGGCGAGGGCATAGACCCTGGATCACCGCGAGGGAAGACCAGGGCCGATCAGGAACATCTGCAACGGTGAACCCGCCTACGCCGCCTTCCTGCGACTGACCTTGACCCGGCCTTCATCGAGGAAGTCCCGAATGATCGGCGCGGCGATTTCGGCCTTGGACACCAGGAACAGATGGCCGCCGTCCTTGATCACCTCCAGCCGGGCGCCGGGGATCAGGGCGGTGAGGAACTTGCCGTTGACCAGGGGGACAATCCGGTCCGCGTCGCCCATCATCACCAGGGTCGGGGCCTTCAGGAAGGGCAGGAAGGGCACGCTGGTCCAGCCGACCATGGCGCCCAGCTGATAGAGATAGCCGGTGCGGCTCGGGGCCCGGATGCGACCGATATGGCCATCTGATCCCTTGGTCTCGCCGCCGTAGAGCGCCTCGAAGTTCTTGCGCATGAACTCGGGGTCCACATAGCGCTTGGGATCGGCCATCTTGCTGAGCGCGCGGATATCGCCCGGCGCCATGATGACCCCGGCCGAGGTCGCCGCCAGCACCAGCCGCCCGGTCTGTTTGGGGCACTGGAAGGCGAACTGCTGCGCCAGGCCGCCGCCCCAGCTGACGCCCATGACGTCGACCTTGTCATAGCCGAGCTGTTTGAGCAGCCGTGACGCCGTCCAGGCCATGGTCCAGGGCCGGTAAGGCGCGACCGGATTGGGCGAACCGCCGATGCCCGGCATGTCGAAGGTGATCAGGTCGCGGTCGGGAAACCAGTCGGCCAGCGGGCTCATCACCTCGATATTGGCCCCGATGCCGTTGAAGAACAGCAGAGGAGTCGCCGGAGTCTGGCCGGCCGGCGGCCGGGCCTTCCACACGGCGACCCGCAGCATGCGTCCGCCGGCCCTCAGGATCGAGAACTCGGGGGCCGGGCCTTGTGCGGCGGACTTTGAGGATCGGGTCAAACTGAAATCCCTTTCGGACTGAAACTATTCGAACGCATAGAGCCCCGGCGCGGGGTCCATCGGCTTGTATTTTTTCGACCCCAGCGCCTTGGGCGCGGCCTTGGTCTCACCGGCCCTCGCCTGCAGCCACTCCACCCAGAACGGCCACCACGACCCGGCCTTTTCCTGGGCCTTCTCGGCCATCCACTCGTCCAGCGACGCCGGCGGACGGGTCTCGCTGTGGAAGTATTTGGCCTTGGGGTTGCCGGGCGGGTTGAGCAGGGCCTGGATATGGCCGGCCTGGCTTAGGACGAAGTCCACATTGGGCGACCCGATCAGCTGGGTCAGGCGATAGCAGGCCTTCCAGGGGGTGATGTGGTCGGTGACGCCGGCGACGACGAAGACGTCGTTCTTCACCTTCGACAGGTCGACCAGGTGCCCTGCCAGCTCCACCCCGCCGTGATTACGGAACGGCTGGTGTTCATAGACCGACAGATAGTCGGAATGCAGGGCGGCGGTCAGGTTGGTGCTGTCGTTGTTCCAGAACAGAACGTCGAACGGCGGCGGATCGTCCCCGTGCAGATAGTTGTTGATGACGTAGTTCCACACCAGATCGTTCGGCCTCAGCCAGGCGAAGGTGCGCGACAGCGAGGCGCCTTCCAGCACCCCCTTCTTGGCCGACCGCTGGCGGGCCATCTCGATCCCGTGTTTCGACACCAGGGCGCCGGCCTCGCTGTCGCCGGCGTCCGGATCCAGGACGCAGACCATCATCGAGACCGCATTGATCCGTTCGTCGCCCGCCGCCTGCAGCTTGCTCAGCAGGGTGGCGGTGGTGATCCCGCCTGAACAGGCGCCGGAGACATTGACCTTCTTCGAGCCGGTGATCTGGGCGATCACGTCGCTGGCCTCGATCAGGCTGTCGACATAGTCGCCCAGGCCCCAGGCGGCGTGTTCCTTCGTCGGATTGCGCCAGGACACGAGGAAGACCTGGATGCCATTGGCCGCCAGGTAGCGGACCATCGACTTGTCCGGCGACAGGTCGTTGACATAGGCCTTGTTGATCTGCGGTGGGATGATCAGCAACGGGATCTGATGCACCTGCTCGGTGGTCGGCTGATACTGGATCAGCTCCATCATCTCGGTGCGATAGACCACCGCCCCGGCGCTGTTGGCGAGGTTTTCGCCGACCTTGAAGGGACGCTTGTCGACCTGGCTGACAATGCCGTCGTTCTTGGTCACATCGTCATAGGCGTTCTTCAGACCCTTGAGCAGCGAGACGCCGCCGGTGTCGAAGGCCCGCTTCACGGCCGAGGGATTGCCCACCAGGGTGTTGGACGGCGACAGGCTGTCCAGGATCATGCCGGTGACGAAGTTGGCCCGGGCCCTTTCGAGTTCGTCGAACTCGACGTCGTCCAGCCATCCGGCCACGCCCTTCTGAACAGCCAGATAGTATTGCATTCCGGCCTTGTAGAGCGGGTTGTAGCGCCAGGCCGGATCGGCGAAACGCTTGTCCTTCGGGCCGGCCTCCAGTTCTGACCTGCCGGTCAGGATCTTGACGAGCTCGCCATTGAACTTCGCCACATGCTTCAGCGTCTTCACCGGCCTGCCGGCGGTTTCCCGCAGCAGCACGCCCACGGCGCCGATCAAATCCTCCCGCGCCACCCCGACGATGGGATTGAGGCCGCCCGCCCCATCGGTCGCGCCGCCGGTGTCCAGGCGGATTCCCGCTTTGGTCATTCTTGTGTCCTCCCCGCGCGCCAGATCATTCTCGCCCGGCTGCGCCAATGGGGCATATGCTGGACCGCAGTTACGCCAAGTCAACCGGCAAGCGCCGGCGGAGACATCCGGATGAAGACGCGGGACCGAATTCTCGAGGCGGCGAGGGGGCTGTTCAACGCCGAGGGCGTGGGCGCCCTGTCGGCGGTCGACGTCGCATCGGCCATGGGGATCAGCGCCGGCCACCTCTACTACCACTTCAAGGGAAAGCCCCAGATCCTGGCCGAATTGATGGAGGTCCACGCCGCCGAGGTCGAGCTGATCGCCCAGGCCATGCGGGACGCCTGCCGCAAGGACGCCAGCCTCGAGATGCTGTGGACCCATGTCCATATCCTTGTCGAGGAGGCCTGGGACGCCCGGTTCTTCTATCGCGAACCGGCCCTGGCGATTGAGAATGCCGCGGTGGCGAGTGCGGCGCGGCGGATCATCGCCGTCCAGCGTTCGGCGGTGGCCGACTGCCTCGCGGCCCTGTCTGACGCCGGCGCCATCAAGGCGGGGCCGGAAGTCCGTGACGGTCTGTCGGGACAGCTGGTGACCGGCATCGCCTTTCACGCCATCACCCTGGACCTGCAGGGTGACACTGGGCCGCCACGGGAGCGCGTGGCTCGCGCGGCGGCCCAGGTCATGCTTCCGGCGGCGGCTCTGGCGTCCTGATCCTCCTGGGGGGAGGGGGATGAGGATCGCAACGCGGACGCCGCGCCGCCGGAAGAAACACTGTGCGGGATGCGGCTCAGGCCGCTTCGTCGGTGGCCTTGGCCGGGGCCTTCTTGGCGGCCTTTTCGGCCCTCAGGGCGGTGACTTCCTCGGTCAGGGCCTCGACCTGCTGGGTCAGGGCGTGAACCGCTTCGCCCAGCGCGGCCATGTTGAAGGGCGCCAGGGTCTCGGTCAGCGACTTGCGGACCTTGCCGATACGCTCTTCAAGCGCGGTGCGGCGCTCCTTGGATTGCTTGGTCAGGTCGCCGACCATGCTGACAACCTTCTTGCCGGCCGGAGCCTTGGCGATGCGGTCGCGAACCACGTCCTCGACTTCCTCGCCCTTGGCGACCAGCTGGTCGAAGGCTTCGGTGGCGCCCTGCGCCAGCTTCTCGGCGGAATCGCGGGCTTCGGTGAAGGCGCGGCCATAGGCGCCGACGCCGGCCAGCCAGATCTTGCGGGCGATATCGTGATCGGCGCCGGTCTCGGCGGGCTTGGTCTTGGCGGTCTTGGTCTTCTTGGCGGCGGCCATGGGAGGCTCCTTGATTGAAAGGTGAGCGCCGGGGGAGCGACGCGACGCCGCAGTCTCTATCGCCTGTGTCTAGAAAGAGCATTCTAGACTCCGGCCATTCTGGGTTATGCTCAATTTCAGCGCTCGGGGGTGGACCGGCGCAAAGGGTGGACCAACAGCCTTTTGGACGGGGCGGCAGGTTATTTCGCCATGGATGGGAAAAACGACGACAGGAATGACGGGCTGGACCGTCTCACCGAGCGTGAGCGCCAGGTTCTGCGTCTTGTCTACGAGCATCTGAACAGCAAGGAAATCGGCCGAAAACTGGGGATTGCCGACCACACGGTCGTCAATCACCTGCGCAAGGCGCGCGAGCGGCTGGGGGTTACAACCCGGTTCGAGGCGGCGCGACTGCTGCGCGCGGCCGAACAGCACGTCATGACACGTGGCGTGTCAGGCATGACGGTGGTCATGGCGCCGGACGAGGATGATCCGGCAGGTTTGGCTCAACGACCCGGAGCCAGACACCATGACCCCAGCCAACGATCACAACCTCGCCGCCGCCCCCGGCCTCAGCCAGGCCCTCTGGATGAAGGGCGAGGTCGAGCGCTTCGAGAACACCTTCCGCAAGGGCCCGCAGTCGCGGACCCCGATGCCGGTCTGGACCTGGGAGCAGCTGGAACGACAGCTCGTCAGCCTGGCGTCTGGCCCGGAGATGGCCTCGGTGACGCCGGAGCTGGTGTCGGCGGTGCGCAAGCAAGCCCGCTGGCTCCCGCCGGAAATGGCCCTGCGGGAGATTCTCTGCGCGGCCTTCGCGGTTATGGACGGCGACTTTTCGCCCCCGACCCCGGAGGCCGGCTCAACAGTCTAGGACCGGTCCAGCGCCTGGGCGTGATCGGCGCGATCATGTTGGCCACCGCCCTGGCTTTCGGCACCACGCTGTCGGGACTGTTGGCCCTGCAGCAACTTATCCGCCCCTGACCTGACGGTTCGGGGGGCGACCCCGGAATTCATCAGGATGGCCCCCAGCGGGCCTTACAGGGAGGCGACTATGCTGCATCAACGACGCACTGCTGCCGAGGCCGTGGCCAGGCAGCTGTTTGAAGCCGAGGAAGCCCTCGACGTGGCCCTGGCCGCCGTCGCCAGCCTCGCGGTGACCATGCCCACCGCCCGGAAAGGGGCCAATCTCTCGGTCATGTACGGCCAGGACGCGATGGAAAGCGCCAGCGAGACGCTGAACCATTTGACCCAGGCCCGCCGCACCATCATCGCCACCCACAACGCCCTGGCGGTGGCCCAGCACCAGATGGGCCTTGGCCGGTTCGCGGTGGGTCCTGAGAACGACAAACCCGAAACGACGCCGATCACGACTGGTGTTCATCTGAAAGCGGTCAAGGCCGCCTGACAACCTGAGCGTTTTGGATCACAATCGAATTCTGCACTCGCGGGACTCAACCTGTTGTCCATTCCGGTCTGGTTTGCCGTTTCCTTCTCCGTGACCGCCCTTGCCACCGGCTTTGCCGTCTGGAAGGGCGGTCCACCGGAGCGCGCCACCGGCGTATTTCTCTTTCTGGCTACTCAGGCGACGTTTCTTATCGCGGATCGGCGATGGATTGACGTTCAGTTCGCAGTTCTCGCCCTGGATGTCGCCGCCCTCATTCTGCTCGGAGCCCTCGCCCTGTTCGCGGACCGCTGGTGGCCGATGTGGACGGCGGGTCTTCAGGGCCTCGCCGTGATCATCCACCTGGCCTTCTGGATGCAGCACAAGGTGATCAGCCTCGTCTATTCCATCGCCTTAAACATCATAGGGTATGCGGTGCTGCTGACCCTCGTGATCGGAACGGTCTCCTACATCCGGCGACGCAAGCGGCTTCGGGCCATTACGAACCTGGACTATCGCGGCGCCAGCTGAGCCTCGAAGAATTCCGCCGCGCGCTTGCGGGCGTCCTCGGTGGCCGCGGCGTTGGCCGGCACGGACTGCTTCTTCTTGCCGGGATCGTCGAAGCTGTGGGCGGCGCCGTCATAGGTGACCATCTCCACCTGACCGCCGAGGCCCTTGCTGCGCTTAACCAGGCTGGCGCAGATCTTGGGGGAGATTTCCTCGTCGTCCGTGCCGATCAGCACCAGAACCGGCGCGTAGGGCTTCCAGCCCTTGGCCGCGAACCGCTTTTGCAGGCCGCAGCCCGGATAAAACGCCAGACCGGCGCGAAAGCCGATCTTGCCCATGTCGCCGGGCTTGTCGTCGGCCATGGCCGCCAGGGTGGCGCTGGCCCCGTTCGACCAGCCCATCAGCCCGATGCGGTCGCCGTCCACGCCCGGCAGCGAGCGCAGGTAGCGCAGGGCTCCGTAGGCGTCGAGCGGCCGGATGGTGACTTCGTTGATGCTGTCGGGCCGGTCGTTGTAGGTGCCCGCCTTGAAGCCGCCCGGATAGCCGCGCGGTCCGAACCCGTCGACGACGATGGCGTAGTAGCCGCGCGCGGCCCAGTAGCGGGCCCAGTACTTGTGGCGCAGGGTCAGGGTGTCGCCGGTGTAGACCCCGTCCGCCAGCGAGGAGTAGGCCCCGGCGCGACCGTGCATCAGGACCACCGCCGGCGCCTTGGCGGCGGAAGGCGCCGGCTTGAACAGATAGCCGACCAGTTCGGTCTTGCCATCGTCCATGCTGCGAAACGTCACCCGCTCGGCGTCGGGCGCGGCGGCTTTCGGCGTGGTCTGGGCGACGACAGCGGAACCGCCCGTCAAGCCGAGCGAGAGGATGGCGGCGAGGGAAAGAGCAAAAAGGCGCATGCTGGTCTCCGGACGCTTCACGACTTGGCTTTCCAGGCCTGGTAGCGGGCCTGGGTCTCGGCGTTGGGGGGGTAGAGTCCGGGCAGAGGGACGCCGCGCTCGACCTCGCTGACCACCCAGCCCTCGAAGCGCTCCTGCTCGACCCCCAGTTCGGCAACCTCCTCGACGAGGGCGGCGGGCACGACCACCGCGCCGTCCTCGTCGGCGACGATCACGTCACCCGGGAAGATGGCGACGCCGCCGCAGCTGACCGGTTCCTGCCAGCCCACGAAGGTCAGACCGGCCACCGACGGCGGGGCGGCGACGCCGGCGCACCAGACGTCCAGCCCGGTCCCCCGTACGCCGACGGCGTCGCGGATCACCCCGTCGGTCACCAGCGCGGCGACCCCCCGCTTGACCATGCGGGCGCAAAGGATGTCGCCGAACACCCCGGCGTCCTTCACGCCCTGGGCGTCGATCACCGCGATGACGCCGGGCTCCATCGCCTCGATGGCGGCGCGGGTCGAGGTGGGCGATGCCCAGGATTCCGGTGTCGCCAGATCCTCCCGCGCCGGGACGAACCGCATGGTGAAGGCCGGGCCGACAACCCGCCGCGCGCCGGACGACCAGGGCGACGCGCCGCGAAGCCAGACGTTTCTCAGGCCCTTCTTGAGCAGGATGGTGGTCAGGGTGGCGGTCGAAACGCCCTCGAGACGGGCCCGGGTTTCAGACGACAGGGACATGGGACTGACGGCTCGCGTTCAGAGGCTGGGAATCTGGCCGCCGTCCACCCGGACGATCGAGCCGGTGACATAGGCGGCCGGCGCGCTGCACAGGAAGGCCGCGACCGACCCGTACTCGCCCGGATCGCCGAACCGTCCGGCGGGGATGGCCGCCAGGCTGGCTGCTTCCACCGCCTCGACCGCCCTGCCCTCCCGCTCGGCGCGCTTCTCGTCGAGAAAGCGGGTGCGGTCGGTGGCGATACGACCGGGAACGATGATATTGCAGGTCACCCCGTCTCGGGCGACTTCTCGCGACAGGGTCTTGGACCAGCCGACCAGGGACAGCCGCAGGGCGTTGGACAGGGCCAGGCCCGGGATCGGCGCCTCCACGCCGGATGAGGTGCTGGTCAGGATCCGGCCCCACCCCCGCTCGCGCATCCCCGGCAGCACCCGGTCGGTGATGGCGATGACCGAAGCCACCAGCGCCTGGAACTGGGAGATCCAGAGATCGGGGTCCTGGCCAGCGGCGGGCGTGGGCGGCGGGCCGCCGGTGTTGTTGATCAGGATATCGACCGGTCCCAGCGCGGCCTCGACGGCGGAGACCCGGGCGTCGATGACCGAGCGGTCCGACAGGTCCCAGGCCAGCGGCAGGGCGCGGACGCCCGGCGCCTCGCACTCGGCGGCCAGGGCCTCCAGACGATCGACCCGGCGCGCGGCCAGGGCGACGCTGACCCCCTCCTTGGCCAGGGCTAGGGCGATGGCGCGCCCAAGGCCGCTGCTGGCGCCAAGGACGAGGGCCGTCTTTCCGGCGATGCCAAGATCCATGGGTCCTCGTCTCCGTCAGAAGTCGGCGCGGCGGTCATGCCCCGCCAGGCGCCGCAGCAGATAGTCCACCTCGGCCCTGGCGGTCGCGGACAGCACCGGACCGGGGGTCCGCAAGGCGTCGCTGACGATCACGCCCCGCCGGCGCAGAATGTATTTGCGCACCGCCAGGCCGATCCCCTGCTGATGCTCATAGCGCAACAGCGGCAGATGGGCGTCGAACAGATCGTGGGCGGCGTCCCTTCGCCCGGCCCGTGCATGGGCCACCAGGTCGACCAGCATTTCAGGGAAGGCATAGCCGGTCATGGCGCCGTCGGCCCCGCGCTCGGTCTCGAAATCAAGGAACAGTCCGCCGTTGCCGCACAGGATGGACAACGGCCGCATCGTCCCCTCGGCCTGGAACCGGCGCAGGGCGCTGATCTTCTCCAGTCCGGGCCAGTCCTCATGCTTCAGCATCACGCAGGAGGGATTGTCCTCGACGATGCGGCGGATCACCCCCGGCGTCATCTGCACGGTCAGGGTCAGGGGATAGTCCTGCAGGACGAAGGGCGTGTCCGGGCCTACCGCCTGGGCCGCCTCGGCGAAATAGCCGGTGATCTGATCATCGGTGCGCAGACCCGCGGGCGGCCCGATCATCACCCCGACCGCACCGGCGTCCATCGAGGCCCGGGCCAGCGCCCGCATGGCGGCGAACCCCGGCGCCGAGACGCCCACCACCACCGGCAGCCGGGTCCGCGACAGCACCCGGCGGGCGAAGGCCAGGGCTTCCGACGACTCCAGCTTGGGGGCCTCGCCGAGAATTCCAAGGATCGTCAGGCCATCGACGCCGGTCTGTTCATACCAGTCCAGCATCCGGTCGACCGAGGCGTCATCGATGGCGCCCTCGGCCGTGAACGGCGTCACCGCGATGGCGTAGACCCCCGAGGTCGTGGGTGAGAGCAGGCTCACGGCGCCGGCGTCAGACTGCGGGCCTGCCCCTCGCGCCGGCTGTCGGCCCCGCCGTCGATCATGCCGTCGGCGCGGAAGATCACCCCGTGAAGGCCACTCTCCTCGCCATAGCCGCGCTTGACCTCAACGCCCCGCGCGGCCAGGCCCTCGACGACGCCGGGGGGGAACTTCTGCGCCTCGCCGTTGAAGTCTGGCCCTCGCGCGACGAGGTTGGGCAGGTCGATGGCCGACTGCATCGGCAGGCCCCAGTCCAGGACCCCGACCAGGGTCTTGGCGACATAGGCGGGAATGGCGTTGCCGCCCGGCGAGCCGATCGCCCCGACCAGCCGGCCCTGCCTGTCGAGGATCAGCACCGGGGTCATCGAGGAGCGGGGCCGCTTGCCGCCCGCCACCGCATTGGCCGCCGGGGCCCCGTCCGCCTCGTTCGGGCGGAAGGAGAAGTCGGTCAGCTGGTTGTTGAGGAAGAAGCCCTCGACCATCCGGCCAGATCCAAAGAAAGACTCCACGGTGGTGGTCATCGACACCGCATCGCCCCAGCGGTCGACGATGACGAAATGGGTGGTGCCAGGCACCTCGGCGGTGGCGTCGATGCCGACCACCTTCGCGCCCGGAGGGTTGCCGGCGACCTGGACTCCGGGGCGGGCCCGTTCGCCGACGGCCTTGACCCGTTCATCCAGATAGGCCGGCGTCAGCAGCCCCTCGACCGGGACGCTGACGAAGCGCGGATCGCCGACATAGCGGTCCCGGTCGGCGTACATCACCCGGCTGGCCTCGGCGAACAGGTACCAGGCCTGGGGATCGGTCGGCCCGCGGCTGGCGATATCGGTCCGCTCCAGCAGGCCCATCAGCTCCAGCAACCCCACCCCGCTGGCCGGCGGCGAGGGCGCGCACAGCACCCAGACCCGGTAGGGCCGGCACAGGGCCTCGATCTCCTGCGGCCGATAGGCGGCCAGGTCGGCCAGGGTCATCGATCCCGGATAGGCGCCGGCGTGGGTGCGGGCGACGATCTTCTCGGCGATGTCGCCGGTGTAGAGGGCCGAGGCGCCCTCCGAGGCCATGCGGCGCAGGACGGCGGCGTAGGCCGGGTTCTTCAAAAGGTCGCCGGTCTGCAGGGCGCCGCCATCGGGCCGGGAGAAATAGCGGGCGCCGTCCGGCGACTTGTCGGCCGAGATGAACTTGCGGATCTGGTCGGCCAGGCGAGGGGTGACGACGATGCCGGCGTCGGCGGTGCGGGCAGTATCCTCGAACAGGCTGTTCCACGGCAGTCGACCGTGCCTCGCCTGCACCGCCTCCAGCATCGCCATGGCGCCCGGGACGCCGGTCGACCGGCCGCTGCGGATGGCCTCGGGGCGTTTGAGCGGCGCGCCGTCCGGGCCGATGAACAGTGTCGCTGTCGCGGCGGCGGGAGCGGTCTCGCGACCGTTCCAGGCGGTGACCTTTCCGGTCGCCGCCTCGTAGTACATCAGAAAGCCGCCGCCCCCGATGCCGCTGCTCTGTGGCTCGACAAGACCCAGCATGACCTGAACCGCCACGGCGGCGTCCGCCGCGCTGCCGCCGCGCCGCAACACCGCCAGACCGGCTTCCACCGCCATCGGATTGGCCGCGGCGACAAACCCGGGCGTCTGCACGCCCGCCTGCGGCGCGGCGGTCGGTGCGGTCGGCGCGGGCGCGCCGGCCAGGGCCGGGGCGACCAGCAGGCCGGCGCTGACGAGGCCGGCGACCAGTCGGCGAATGGGCGCGCCGCCCCTCAAGAGGCCGGTGCTCACGGAGCCACCGCCAGGGCGCCAGGGCGTCGGGGATCGGCGGCGCCCAGATACAGACCCTTTTCGATCATCACCGACTGGGCGCTGCCCATGGTCTGCCCCGTCTTCACCGGATGACCCATGGCCTTGAGCAGATCGACCGTATCGGGGTTGAAGCCCGGCTCCACCTCGAGCGTGTCGGTGGCCGCCTGGAAGATGCGGGGCTGATTCACCGCGGCCGCCACGTTCATGTCGAAGTCGACGGCGTTGACGATGACCTGCAGCACCGTGTCGATGATGGTGCTACCGCCCGGCGAGCCGGTGATCAGCCAGGGCTGGTCATCCTTGAACACCATGGTCGGCATCATCGTCGACAGCATGCGCTTGCCCGGCGCCATGGCGTTCAGCGGCATCGGCTTGCCTTCGGCGATGGCCTTGAACGCCTGCTCGTGGCTGTAGTTGTTCATCTCGTTGTTGAGCAGGAAACCGCCGCCCTCGATCATCACGCCGGACCCGAAGTCGGCGCCAAGGGTGTAGGTGGTGGCGACCACATTGCCCTGGCCGTCGGCGACGACGAAATGGGTGGTGCTGGGGCTCTCGAATTTCCACGGATCGCCGCCGCGCATGACCTTGGCGGGCCTGGCCTTCTCAGGGTCGATTTTCGCGGCCTGCTCCGCCCCGTAGGCCTTGGAGATGAAGCCCTGCAGGGGGACCTTCACGAAGTCGGTGTCGCCGATGAACTCATAGCGGTCGGCATAGGCCAGCTTCATCGCCTCGGCCTCGATGTGGATGGTCCGGGCCGAGCCGGGGCCGGACGCCTTGAGGTCGAAATGCTCAAGGATGTTGAGCATCTGCAGCAGGGTCGCCCCGCCGGCGCTGGCCGGCGGCGTGGTGTAGACGGTCAAGCCCCGATAGCTGCCGACCAGGGGCTCGCGCACGATCGGCTTGTAGGCGGCCAGGTCGGTGGCGGTGATGAGACCGCCGTGAGCGGCCATGTCATCGACGATCTTCTTGGCGATCGGCCCGCGGTAGAAGGCGTCCGCGCCGTGGTCGGCGATCTGGCGCAGGGTCCAGGCCAGCTCAGGCTGCTTCAGGGTCTCCCCGGCCCGGTAGAGACTGCCGTCGGCGTGGTAGAAGGTCCGCAGCGCCGCCTTGCTCTGGCTCAGACGGTCGCGCCCCCAAGAGAAGACGAAGGCCTCGTCGGGGGTCAGGACCACGCCGTCCTCGGCCAGGGCGATGGCCGGGGCCAGCACCGTCTTCCACGGCAGCTTGCCATAGCGGCTGTGCGCCAGTTGCAGCCCGGCCACCGTCCCCGGAACGGACGGGGCGCGATAGCCCTTGGAGGCGACGTCGGTCTCTTCACCGTCGGCATCGACGAAGTCGGACAGCTTGGCCAGGGCCGGGGCCACCGAGCGGAAGTCGATGACCACCACCTTCTTCTCTTCGGCCAGGTAGATCATCATGAAGCCGTCGCCGGCGATGTTCCCGGCTCGCGGCAGGGTCACGGCCAGGGCGAAGGCGACGGCGACGTTGGCGTCCACCGCGTTGCCGCCCTGCCGCAGGATGTCGGCGCCGATCTGGCTGGCCAGGGCGCTCTGACTGGCCACCATGCCCTTTTCCCCCACCACCGGATGGTGGATCGAGGGGTATTCCAGCAGTTGCTTGCGCTGCGCCTGGGCCATGCCCGCCGCCGGTGCGAACACCAGGGCGGCGGCTGTAAGGGCGGCGGCGAGACGACGGAACAGGGACATGGGGCGCTCTTGCTAGGCTGTCAGACGTCCTTGGCGGACTTGTAGACCTCGACGTCGATCTCGTTTTCCCAGCGCCCGACCACCGTCGCGACAGCCAGGTCGCTGGTGTTGTTGGGAACCGTGCGGATCATGTCGAGGATGCGGTCGAAAGGCAGGATGAAGCCGACCATCAGGGCCGCCTGTTCGGCGTTGACCCCGAAGGTGGCCATCACCCCGGTCAGCATGAACAGCGAGGCCGAGGGCACCGGCGCGGTGCCGACCGCCACCATCACCGTGGTCGCGGCGATCAGGACATACTGCTCGAGGCTCAGGGTGATGCCAAAGGCCTGGGCGGCGAAGGTGGCCAGAAGGCCGACATAGAGGGCGGTGCCGTCCATCGAGACCGTGGTGCCGATCGGCAGGGCGGTGCCGACCACCGCCGGGCCGATGCCGAGGTTCTCTTCCGCCACCCGCATGGCCACCGGCAGGGTCGCCGACGACGAAGAGGTCGAGAAGGCCACCAGCATGGCGTCGGTCGATCCCCGGAAGAAGGGCAGCACCGGCAGCCAGGCCAGGAACCGCACCACCAGCCCATGGACGATAAAGGTCTGGATCATGCAGCCGCCCAGGACGCAGAGGGCCAGGGGCGCGACGCTGATGAAGACCTGGGTTCCACCGGTCCCGACCATGGCCGCGATCAGGGCGAAGACGCCGAACGGGGCCAGTTCCATGACGAACATGACCATCTTCTGCATCACCTCGGCGGCGGACTCGAACAGCGCCGACACCGGCTTGCCCTTCTCGGCGGCGGCCAGGATGGCGCCGCCCAGCAGCAGGGCGAAGAAGATCACCGGCAGCAGGGAGCCATCCGCCATGGCCTTGAAGACATTGGCCGGGATGACGTCGGTGTAGGACAGCCCCACCGACTCGCTGGTGTTGAGGATCTTGGGCACCGCCTTGCTGAAGTCGGCGCCGACGCCGGGCTTCACCAGGGCGCCAAGGGTCAGGCCGACGGCGGCGGCGATGGCCGTGGTGAAGAGATACAGGCCGATGGTCTTGACCCCGATGGAGCCCAGGCGCTTGGGGTCGATCAGGGCGGCCACCCCGGCGACGATGGTCACGAAGACCAGGGGAATCACCACCATCCGGATCAGCAAGACGAACATGTCGCCGACCCATTTGATCGCCACCGCGCCCTCGCCCCAGACCAGGCCGGCGACGGCGCCGAGCGCCAGGCCGATCAGGATGCGGACATAGAGTGGAACCCCGAACCACAGTCCCAACGGCCCGCGGCGCGGCTTCTTCGCCTTGTCGGCGTCGACGGTCTCGACATCGGTATCGGTCATGCTGAACAGCTCCCGGAAACAGGTTCGGAGCGCATCGGCCGGCCGGCCAGCGCGCCAGTGACCCGTCCATGGTCTACTGCCGGGACGCCGTTGACGAGGGCCAGAAGCAAACCTTCTGACAACCGGGTAGGGTCTTCATAGGTGGCCAGGGCCCGGAATCGGCTCGGATCGAAGACGATTACATCGGCGAAGTAGCCCGTCCTGAGGTAGCCGCGACCGGCAATCCTGAAGATGTCCGCCGTCTGGCCGCTGGAGCGGCGCACGAACCGTTCGGGGCTCATCAGGCCACCCTCGACGAAGGTCGTCCAGGCCAGGGGAAAGGTGCCGAAGCGGCGCGGATGGCCGACCGTGGCGTCCGAACTGGTCACCACCCAGGGCTGAACCGCGAAGGCGTTGATGTCGGCCTGGATCATGTTGAACGAGGCCACCCGGGCGTCGCCCTGGTCGCGAACGATGACGATGGCGGTCTGCACCGGCTCCTCGCCCCGCGCCCGCGCCACCGCGCCGAGGGTCCGTCCGGCGTGGGGGCCGCTGGTGATCAGCAGCGATTCCGGCCCGCCCCGGCGGCGCAGGTTGTCGGCGATCTGGGGCAGCAGTTTCGCCGACAGCGACGGATCGGCGAGACGCTTGCGGCCCTCTTCCATGCCCCCGTCCATCACCCAGCGCGGGATCAGGGCGTTGGAGACGCGGGTGCCCGATGCGCTCCAGGGGTACTGGTCGGCGGTCACCCGCCGGCCCGCGGCCCGCTCGGCCTCGATCAGGGCGATGACCTCTCCAGACTTGCCGTGAACATCGACCCCCTGGGCCTTGATGTGGGCGATATGCACCGGCATGTCGGCCCGCCGACCGATCTCCAGGGCCTCGCGCACCGCCGCAAGCAGACCGATGTTGTCGCTGCTCTCGTCGCGCATATGGGTCTCGTAGAGGCCGCCGCGAACCGCCGCCTCCCGCGCCAGCGCCACCACCTCCTCGGTGGTCGAATAGCTCTGCGGCGCATAGTAGAGGCCCGCCGAAAAGCCGAAGCCGCCCTGGCACATGCCGTCGGCAACGAGCCCCTTCATGCGGTCGAGCTCGGGGCCCGTCGGGGCGCGACTGCCCTCTCCGATCACCTCTCGCCGCACCGCGCCGAAGCCGACAAAGCTGCCGGCGTTGACCCCGGTTCCGGCGTCGGCGAAGGCCTTCAGCGTCGCCGCGACCCGCGGCGCGCCGTCGCCGTCGTTGCCGATCAGGATGCTGGTGACGCCCTGGGTCAGGTGGTTGGCGGCGGCCCGTCGGGCGCGGTCGCCGGACGCCAGGTCGGCGCCGGAATGGGTATGGGGATCGATGAATCCGGGCGCGACAATCATGCCGCTGGCGTCGATGGTCCGGCGGGCGGTCACCCCGGCCCGGGCGGCGTCGCCGATGAAGACGATGCGGTCGCCGCTGACCGCGACGTCGGCAACCCGCCCGGGCGAACCGGTCCCGTCGATCACCCGACCCCCTCGGATCAGATAATCGACGGGCGAGGGTCTTGCCGCGGCCGCGCCCAGCAGACCCAGCATCCCGGCCAGAACCGTCAGGGTGAGCGCCAGGCGCACCGGTAGCGTTCCTCGGCCTTGACGCCGGATCATGCCGTCAGTCCTTCAACAGTGAGCGGCGATCAGAACCGCTTGGTGTAGGTCGCGTACCAGTAGCGGCCGGTCGAGTTGTGGATGGCGCCCAGGTAGCCGAAGTTCTCGGCCGCCACCGGCGGATCCTTGTCCTCGATATTGCGCACGCCAAGCCGGATGGTCGAACCGTCCATCGGCCCGCTCTTGAAGGCGTACTGGCCGTAGAGGCTGACCGTGGTCCAGGAGTCGACCGGGAAGTAGTTGCCGTTCACCTGGGCCGGACCGGTGTCGTAGAAGCCGCCGATGTAGTTGACGAACAGACCCGCGCCCCAGCCGTTCAGGCGCCAGGACAGGCTGGCGGTGCCGCGATACTCCGGCTTGCCATCGATGTTGATCTGGTTGCCCGAAGTGGCCACCGTGATCCCCGGCAGCTGACCGGCGTTGATCGCGGCGATCAGGCTCTTCTCGATCTCGCCCGGCGACTGGTCGAACTTCAGCAGCTTGGCGACATTGACCTTGAAGGTGAAGTCACCGAGCGGGGTGTCGTCGATGTCGTAGTTGACCGTGAAGTCGGCCCCCTGGATCACCCGCGGCTGCAGGTTCTGGTACAGGTCGTTGATGTAGAGGATCGGGCCGACGATGGCCGGGTTGCTGTTGTCCCGCACGACATTGGGGTTGGAGCTGCCGTTGAGCCGCAGCAGGTAGTCGTAGGAAATCTGGTTCACGCCGCCGAGGATGCCGATGACGTTCTTCTCGCGGATCGACCAGAAGTCGGCGGTCAGGATCAGGCGGCCGTACTGCGGCGGAATGAACCGCGGCTGATAGACGGCGCCGACAGTGGCGTTGTCGGCCTCTTCCGGCGTCAGCTGGTCGTTGCCGCTGCGGACTTCCAGGGTGCTGGCAGAGCTGCAGGTCGTGCCGTTGATGCGGCAGGCGGCGTAGTCGGTGCGGCTGTTCGAAACCGTGGTGCCGTCACTGTAGTACTGCGGCAGGTTGGGCGCCCGGAAGCCCTGGGACACCGAGCCGCGCAGCGAGAAGCCGCCGGCCACAGACCAGATCATGGCGAACTTCGGTTTGATGACGTTCCCGAAGTCCGAATAGTACTCGTCCCGCGCGGCGAACTGGAGATTGATCTCCTCGACCAGCGGAATGTTCATTTCCGGCGAGATCACCGGAACCTGCAGTTCCACATAGGCCGAGCTGACCGAGCGGTGGGCCTTGACGTCCGGCGACTGGCTGGCGCCGACCACGTCGGAGCCGTAGGTCAGGCCGGTGACGGTGTTGGTATAGGTAATGGTGCCGTCGAGCCGCTTGTCGCGGTCGTCCAGGTAGGTCTCGCGGCGCCACTCGACCCCGGCCGCCAGACCGACATTCCCGGCCGGCAGGGCGAACAGGTCGTTCCTGGAGATCTTGAAATCGGCCAGGGTCAGGGAAGTTTCGCTGACCCGGTAGACGTTGATCAGGAAGGAGTCGATCGTCGCCTGGGAGTTGGGCGTACCATCTCCGAGTGAGTAGTTGTCCTGGCTGCCGCCGTTGAAGGGGTTGTAGGCGTCGGCCGTGGTGCGGTTCAGCGCGGCCTGGAAGAGGCTGGAGCTGATCGCATTCTTGGTCATGTCCTTGCTGCGGGCGGTCGAGTAGATGAGCGCCGATTCCCAGTCGAACCCGGCGAACTCGCCGCGCAGGCCGCCCAGCAGACGGATGCTGTCATCAGTGACGGTGTAGCTGCGCGGGCCGGTGTCGACCGGGCGATAGTTGGTCATGTTCATCGCCAGGCCGCCGACCGGCACATTGGTCAGCCCCACGAGCCGGTTGGGGTTGGGCGCGCCGTTCAGCGTGACCGGACCGAAGGGGTTGTAATAGGCGTCGGCGGCGATCGAGATCGGACCCGAGGAGATCGGCGCGGACTGTTCGCGGCTGCCGTTGAACAGGGCGTGATAGTAGCCCAGCTCGCCAAAGGCGGTGATGCTGCCGATCTGGCGCTCGACGGTCGAGAACATGTTGGTCCGCTCGACCTCGCCGCGCAGGGTGCGGTCGGGGTTTTCGTCGTAACGCAGGGCGCGGTCAGCCGCGCCGGTGATGCTGCCCGAACGGATACAGATGTCCGACCCGGCCCCGAAGGTGCTGCTGCTGCAGGCGGTGTCGGTCTTGGAGGTCGGCTGGATGTGGAACAGCCCGGCCGAGGTGGCCACGGCGACGCCGTTCTGGCGCACGGTGCCCGGCGCCCCGATCAGGGTGAAGGCGCCCCAGGGGCTGGAGGTGGTTCGGCTGTCGAAGGTGGTGTTGCCGTCCCACGGCGTACCCGCCACCTGAGGCCGGTGATCCTCGCTGGCCGAATAGGAGCGCTCGGAGGCGTTCATGCGGCTGCGGCCGGTGTAGCTGCCGAAGAAGGTGATCTGGGTGCCGTCGGACAGTTCGGTCCCGGCCTTCAGGTTGAAGACGCCCTCGCGGTAGTCGGTGCCTTCCGAGCCCCCGCCCTGGACCTCGATCCGCAGGCCTTCGAACTTTGTGTCAAGCACGTTGTTGACCACGCCGGCGACCGCGTCGGTGCCGTAGATGGCGGCGGCGCCGTCCCGCAGGATCTCGACCCGCTTCACGCCGAACAGCGGCAGGGCGTTGGTGTTGGGAGTCTGCACCGGGACGAAGTTTTCGGTCTGGGTGCCGGGGTGCAACACCGCGCGGCGACCGTTCAGCAGGGTCAGGGTGTTGCCGGTGCCCAGGCTGCGCAGGTTCAGGGAGGCGACATCGCCGCGGGCGTCATTGAGGTTGCCGGTGGTGCGGGCGTCCTGGAACAGCACGTCGCCGGCCTGCGGGATCGAACGGAACAGATCATCGCCGGAGACCGCGCCGGTGTTGACGATTTCGCTCTCGTCGACAACCGTGACCGGCAGGGCGCCGGTGACCTTGGCGCCCTTGATCTGGCTGCCGACGACGGTGACCGCCTCGACCTCGTCGCCATCGCTGGTCGCGACGGGATCTTCCTGAGCAAAGGCCGCGCCGGCGGCCAGGCTGGCGGCGGAGGCCAGCAAAAGGGTCTTCAGAGTCCGATTGATGATGTGACGGGCCATGCCCACTACCCCCATGTAAATCCCAAGCCGGGCCGATCTTCGGTCTTGTGTCCGGCTACGGACCAGCATCTCCCCGGAAAGGTTCCACGCCAATAACCGCAGCCTTTCGGTTCCTTCCGAAAGTCATAGCCCCCGGCTATACGTCTCATCCGGGTTCGCCCCAGAATCCCACAGCGGGGGCGTGCATCACACCGCCGCTCAGCCGCACGCCTGCGGGCCAGTCGCCGGCCAGCCACCACGGTCCGTCGAGGTCGACGAAATCGGAAGCGCCGGCGATGTGCAGGGCCGGGGCGATGGCCAGGGACGAGGCGACCATGCAGCCGGTCATCACCTGAAATCCCATCGCCCGCGCCGCCCGAAGGGTGGCGATGGCTTCCGAAAGGCCGCCCGTCTTGTCCAGCTTGATGTTCACCGCCTGATACCGTCCCCTCATGCCCGCCAGGTCGGCGGCGGTGTGCAGGCTTTCGTCGGCGCAGACCGGCGCGGGCGGATCGAACCCTTCCAGCGCGCCGTCCTGATCCGCGGGCAGCGGCTGTTCGATCAGGGCGATGGGCAGGTCGGCCAGCAGGGGCCGCAACTCGTCCAGGATCGCCCGGCTCCAGCTTTCATTGGGATCGACGATGAAGCGGGCGTGGGGCGCCGCCTCCGCAACGGCTCGCAGCCGCCCGGCGGGATTGTCGGCGTCCAGCTTGATCTTGATCAGCGGCGCGGCGGCGCTGACCCGGGCCGCGTCGGCCATGGCCTGGGGCGTGTCGAGGCTGATGGTCACCGCGCAGACAACGCTGACCGGGCGCCGCAGGCCGGTCAGCTGGGCCACCGACCGACCGCTCTCCCTGGCCTCGAGGTCCCACAGGGCGCAGTCGAGCGCGTTGCGCGCCGCGCCGGGCGGCAGGGAGGACAGCAGGGACTCATCGGCCGCACCGGCCTCGAAGGCCTCCAGCGCCGGGGCGAGGGCGGCCATGACGCCGTCGAGACTCTCGCCATAGCGCGGATAGGGCGTCCCCTCCCCCCGCCCGCAGGCGTCGCCGCGGCGCAGCTGGACGATCACTGTCTCGGCGGCGGTCTTGACCCCCCGCGAGATGCGGAACGGGGCCTTCAGCGGCCAGCGCTGGCGGCGGACAGTGGCGGTGCAAAGCATGACTTGAGCCGATCGACGATAAGATGGGTTCCATGGGCGACGGGGTCCTGACAGGGCAGGCCCAGCGCGTCCGAAATGCGGGAACAGAGTTCCAGACCCTCGGCCGCGGACATGGCCGAGGTGTTGAGGGCGACGCCGACGGCCACGACCGCCGGGTTGGTCAGCCGCGCCGCCTCTAGATTGCGCTCCAGACAGATCGCCAGCTCGGGGACCGGATGGCCCGGAACCCCGCGCATGTGCGACCTTCCCGGTTCGTGGCACAGCACCAGGGCGTCCGGTTGCGCGCCATGGATCAGCCCCAGGGTCACACCGGCGTAGGATGGATGGAACAGGGAGCCCTGCCCCTCGATCACGTCCCAGCCTCCCTCATGGCGCGCGGGCGAGATGGCCTCGACCGCCCCGGAGATGAAATCGGCAACGACCGCATCGACCGGCGCGCCGTCGCCGGCGATCAGGATGCCGGTCTGGCCGGTGGCGCGGAAGTCGGCCCTCAGTCCCGCCGCCCTCATGTCCCGCTCCAGGGCCAGGGAGGCGTACATCTTGCCGACCGAACAGTCAGTGCCGACGGTCAGCAGACGATGGCCGGCGCGGGGAACGCCCTTGCCGACCGCCAGGCTGGTGGGCGGTTCGCGCACATCGGTCAGGCGCCGGCCCAGCCGGGCGGCGGTCTCGCGGATCTCCGCCACCTCCGCCAGTTTCTGATGCAGACCGCAGGCGACATCGAGCCCCGCCTCCAGGGCGGCCAGGACGACCGGAATGGCTTCCGGAGCGAGGCGACCTCCGGCGTTGGCCTCGCCGATCACCAGGGTGCGGGCGCCCCGCCGCGCCGCCTCGGCGACATCAAGGTCCTCAAGGCCCAGCGTCACCGTCGCCCCGGGCAGCCGCAGCTGGCCGAGACACCGGTCAGGCCGCCATTGCGCGACGCCGCGCGCCGTCTTGACCGCCAGCGGGTCGACCGCCGCGCCGAGATAGAGGAGATAGGGTGAAGCGATCATCTCGCCCTTCCGATGAACCGTTGCAGGAAGCTGCGCGGACCATCGGGGCGGTCGACCGCCGGAGCAATTTCAGAGACTGAGGCATCCCATAGCCTGGGGCTAACGCCCGCAGATCTCCTGCAGAACCGCCTGCATCTCCTTCACGAACCGCTCCGACAGGTGCGACAGGGGCCGGTCTTCCAGGTGCATGCAGAAGACGCCGAACGGCAGTCCGGGATCGAGGGGCCGAAAATCAATGGCGTCGGAGGCCTCGGCCCGGGCGGTGAATTCGTCGACCACCGCCACCCCGACCCCCTGCCTGACCAGGGATGCGGCCATGTAGAAGGTCGAGACCGTGATCGGCTCGTTGATGATCAGGCCGCGCCCCTCGACCTCGGCCGAGAAGATGTCGCTGACCGGCCCGGTGGCGCCTGAGCCGATGTAGTTGCGATTCTCAAGGCTCTTCAGATCCAGCCGCGCCGGCGGCGTGTCGCCGAACTCCCCGCGCGGGAACATCATCATCAGCTCGCCGCTGCCGATCTGGAAGCTGGTCACCCGGGGGTGCTGGATGGAGTCATAGGCCAGGGCCATGTCCACCTCATGCTCGTACAGCGACCGCAGCACCTCCTCGTAGTGCAGGGTGCGGAAGTCGAAGGTCACGGTCGGATGCCGGGCCCGGAACCTCGCCACCGCGTCGGGCGCCACCCCCAGGCCCAGGGCCGGCAGAACCGCCGCGCGGATGTGCCCGCCCTCGCCCAGCTTGAGGTTTCGCGCCGCCTGCTTCAGCGAATCGAGGCGTTCGAACACCTCCTTCACCTCGCGAAACAGGGCGTGGGCCTCGTCGGTCGGGGCCAGCCGTCCCTTCACGCGGCGGAACAGCCGGAAACCCAGCTGGTCCTCGGCATGCTTGAGAACCTTGCTGACCGAAGGCTGCGAAACATTGAGCGTGCGCGCCGCGGTGCTGATCGAACCGTGGGCGTAGACCGCGTGGAAAACCTCGATGTGGCGAAGGCGCATAGGCTAGTTAGCCGATGTTCAGGACTCTTGTGCAACATTACAAAAAAGATCGGCGGCAAAGGCTGGCGATCAGCGAACCCTTCGCCCACCTTCGCGTTGGACCTTCGCAACTGACTGCCATGAAGAGGAGAACAGGTCTTGGCGCGCAAACGCCCCAAAGGTGTCCTTGAGTTGGGCTGGGCCTGTTTCGAGAGCGCTGCGCAGGGCCGCTCCGAGCATGTTCCGACCGCCGAGCTCTATCCCGACACCGTGGTGCAGCGCGTCAGCCTGACCGCCGGCGGCGATCACGGCTGGACCCTTTCGGCCCTGACTACGCCGCGCGCCAGGCCGGCGCCCTGGAAGATCGTCGTCGTCACCGGCGCGCCCAGCTGGGCTGAATACTGGGCTCCGGTGCTGGCCGAACTGCCGGCCGACCGCGAAATGATCGTCGTCGATCGCCCCGGCTTCGCCGGCAGCGAGCCGGTGGAATACGTCGGCGATATCCGCGTCCAGGCCGAGGCTCTGATGCCGCTGCTCGACGTCGCTCCCGGTCAGCGCCTGCTTCTGGTCGGCCAGTCCTACGGCGCGGCGATCTCTAGCCTGATGGCCGCCCGCCGCCCGAAGGGTCTGGCGGGACTGGTGCTGCTCTCCGGCTATCTGGGCGATCCTGGCCCTACCGCGCGTCTGCTCGTGCGGCTGGGCCAGAAGGTGCTGCGGATCATTCCCCGCGACCTGCGCAACGCCGTGCTTGAGGTCGCCGGCCAGCCGGGCCAGCTGGTGCATATGCGTCAGGCCCTCGAACGGATCGGCGCGCCCATCCACGTGATCCACGGCGACCAGGACGACTTCGCGCCCATCGAGAGCGCCGAGCGGCTGGTGCGGGAGGTTCGCACGCTCCGCCCGATGCGGTTCCGCCGGGTGCCCGGAGCCAATCACTTCCTCAACGACGGTCCGCCCCGCGACCTGCTCGCGGAGCTTGAAGCCTGCCTGCCCGTGCGGGCGCCGCTGCACGAGACCCTGGCCGAACGGCTCAGGGACGCCGCCATCGCCGCCGGCGAGCTGTGGCGCGGCCTGTTCCGCCGCCGCGCCGTCGCCGGCGGCTGAGACCGCGCCGCGTCTTTCTAGGCGACGACCAGCTTCTCCAGCCGCTTGCGAATAAGCTCTTCCGCCTCGGACACGATCCGGTCGACCAGTTCCTCGACCGAGGGGATGTCATGGATCAGGCCCTGGATCATCCCGGCCGACCAGATGCCGCCATTGGTGTCGCCGCCGGCCAGGGCGTCACGACCCCGGGTGCCGGCGACCAGATGCTGCACATCCTCGAACTTGGCGCCGCCGGCCCGTTCGATCTGCACCACCTCCTGGCTGACCGCGTTGCGCATGACGCGGGCGGTGTTGTGCAGGGTGCGGAAGATCAGGTCGGTCTGCCGCTCGTCATTGGCCACCATCTGCTGCTTGAAGCTGTCGGGGATCGGCGCCTCCTTGGTGACGCAGAAGCGGGTGCCCATGTTGATGCCGTCGGCGCCCAGCGCCAGGGCCGCCACCAGGCCCCGCCCGTCGCCGAAGCCGCCCGAGGCCAGCATCGGAATCTTCACCTTGTCGGCCGCCGCCGGGATCAGGATCAGGCCGGGGATGTCGTCCTCGCCGGGGTGACCGGCGCATTCGAAACCGTCGATGGAGATGGCGTCGACGCCCATCCGCTCGGCTGACAGGGCGTGGCGGACGGCGGTGCATTTATGGATGACCTTGATGCCGTGCTGTTTGAAGTGGTCGACGTGCTCCTGCGGCTTGTAGCCGGCGGTCTCGACCATGGTGATGCCGCTCTCGATGATGGCGGCGCGGTACTCGGCATAGGGCGGCGGCTTGATGGCCGGCAGGATGGTCAGGTTCACGCCGAACGGCTTGTCGGTCAGGTCCTTGGTCCGCTGGATTTCCTTGGCCAGGTCTTCCGGCGTCGGCTGGGTCAGGGCGGTGATGAAGCCCAGCGCCCCGGCGTTGGCGACGGCGGCGACCAGTTCGGCCTTGCCGACCCACTGCATGCCGCCCTGGGCGATCGGATGTTCAACGCCGAACAGTTCGGTAAAGCGGGTACGAATGGCCATGGCGGGTCCTCCCAACGATTGTTGGAAAGACTATCAGGGCGATCACCCCGCGTCAGGCAAGAGGCTGTTTCGACAGTCCGGACGGGCAGCGCTCATGACCTGACACCGTCGCTTTCGCGGACGGGAAAGCAACGTCAGGCCAGGCCGGCGCGGCCGATGGCGTAGAACCGCTCTGCCCGCTGGCTGATCAGTTCCTCGGCGCCCATGTTGGACAGGCTGGCAAGTTCGCCCTCGACCGCGTCGCCGACGGATTTGATCATCGCCTCGCGGTCGGCGTGGGCGCCGCCGGGGGGCTCGTCGATGATCCGGTCGACAATGCCCATCTTGATCAGATCCTGGGCGGTGATCTTCATCTGCTCGGCGGCGTCCTTGGCCCGGGCGCCGTCGCGCCACAGGATCGAAGCCGCCCCCTCGGGGCTGATCACCGAATAGATCGAATGCTCCAGGATCAGCACCCTGTTGGCCCCGGCCAGGGCGATGGCGCCGCCGGAGCCGCCCTCGCCGGTCACCGTGGCGATCATCGGCGTCTTCAGGGTCAGGCAGCGCTCGGTGCAGCGGGCGATGGCCTCGGCCTGGCCGCGCTCCTCGGCGCCCAGTCCGGGATAGGCCCCGGCGGTGTCGACAAAGCTGATCACCGGCAGGTCGTACTGCTCGGCCATGTCCATCAACCGCACGGCCTTGCGATAGCCCTCGGGCCTGGCCATGCCGAAATTGTGCTTCAGACGGGTCGTGGTGTCGTGGCCCTTCTCGTGACCCATGACCACTACCGGCCGGCCGCGGAACCGGCCCAGCCCGCCGATGATCGCCTGGTCGTCGGCGAATTTGCGGTCGCCGCGCAGCTCGACGAACTCCTCGATCAGGCCGGCCACATAGTCGATGAAGTGCGGCCGCTCCGGATGCCGGGCGACCTGGGTCTTCTGCCAGGGATCGAGCCGCGAATAGGCCTCGCGCCGCAGGGTGTCGAGGCGCGTCCGCAGGGCCTCGATCTCGGTGTCGAACGATCCCGCGCCCGCGGAATCCGAGAGCCGGGAGAGCTCCTCGATCTTGCCTTCAAGGTCGGCGATCGGCCGTTCAAACTCGAGATAGTGATGGACCATAGTTCGCCTAACGCAGCCCGCCGGGAAAGGTGGCGAACCTAGTGAAACCCGGCGCAAAGGGAAAGGGCGCTGTCATACTCCCGTTTCACGGCCAGACGGACCTCACGCGGCCAGCAGCGTCAGGGCGAAGGGGTGTTCCGGTGCGATCCAGGTCCGCTCGATCCGCCAGCCGCCGGCCGCCGCCAGGGCCGCAAGACGCTCGGAATCGAACTTGTAGGAGCTTTCGGTATGGATCGTCTCGCCTTCCGCGAAGGTGAAGGTCTCGCCGGAAACGGTCGCGGTCTGGTCCTTCCGCGACACCAGATGCATCTCGACCCGGGCGTCCCGCTCGTTCCACACCGCGCGGTGATCGAAGGCGTCCAGATCGAAATCGGCGGAGAGTTCGCGGTTGGCCCGCACCAGCAGGTTCTTGTTGAACCGCGCCGTCACCCCGGCGGCGTCGTCATAGGCCGCCTCCAGGGTCTCCCGGCCCTTGATCAGGTCGGCGCCGAGCAGCAGCTGGGCGCCCTTGCCCAAGTGACGCCGCATGGTTCGCAGCAGTCGCGCCGCTTCAGCGGGGGCGAAGTTGCCGATCGTCGAACCGGGGAAGAAGCCCAGCCGGGGCGCCTTGCCGACGGCCACCTCGCCTTCCAGGTGGGTGAAGTCCCCGGCCACGCCACGCACCGCCAGTTCCGGATAGACCTTGGCCACCTCGGCCGCCGTGGCCCGCGCCGCGCCCGGATCGATCTCCACGCACAGATAGCCCGCCGGGGCCTCCAGCGAAGACAGCAGCTTCACCGCCTTGGCCGCCGAGCCGGAACCGTATTCGACCACGGTCCGCCCCGGTCCGACAGCAGCGGCGATCTCGGCGCCCGCGCTGTCCAGCAGGGCCATTTCCGTCCTTGTCGGATAGTATTCAGGCAGCTGCGTGATCTCGCCGAACAGGGCCGAACCCTCGGCGTCATAGAACCACTTCGGCGGCGTCGACTTGGGCGACCGCGAAAGTCCGGCGACCATGTCTTCCAGAAACAGGGCGCGTTCGAGTTCGGGGCGAAGCGGGCTTAGCTTGTTCATGCGCAGTCCTTGGCCAGTCGCAGGCCGGAGAACATCCAGCGCTGATGCGGTTCATAGAAGTTGCGGTAGCTGGCCCGCATATGTGGGGCCGGGGTCACGCAGGCGCCACCCCGAAGAACATTGCGGCCCGACATGAACTTGCCGTTGTATTCCCCGACCGCCCCGGCCGCCGGGGCAAAACCGCGATAGGGCGCATAGGCGCTGGCGGTCCATTCCCATACATCGCCGAACAGCTGGTCGCCGAGGGCCGGGGTTGGACGCAGGTAGCCCGCTTCAAGGAAATTTCCCGTGTTCGGCCGGCTTGAGGCGACGGCCTCCCACTCCGCCTCTGTCGGGAGCCGTGCGCCGGCCCAGCGGGCGTAGGCATCAGCCTCAAACAGGCTGATATGGCAGACCGGCGCGTCGGGATTGATTGGCTCGCGACCCGCCAGGGATCGACAGGTCCACTGGTCGTCCAGCCGTTCCCAATAGGCCGGAGCCCGCCAGCCCTCCCTCTGCGCCCAGTCCCAGCCGTCGGATAGCCAATGGGACGGCTGCTGATAGCCGCCGTCGTCCATGAACGCCTGCCATTCGCCATTGGTGACCAGTCGGTTCGCCAGACTGAAGGGCTCCAGCCAGACCTTTTGTCGAGGCCGTTCACAATCAAAGGCAAAGCCAGCGGTTGGAGCGCCGATTTCGATGAGGCCGCCAGCATGCGCTATCCAGCCAGCCGGTCGGTTTACCCCGCCGGCGACGGCGGGAAGATCATTTCGGTAGGCCGGGGCCCCCGGATGCAATGCAAACAGGGCCAGAACATCCATCAGCAGCAGTTCCTGGTGCTGCTCCTCGTGATTCAGTCCCAATTCGATCAGGCTGGCCAATGGGGCCAGCGCCTTGGCGCCCGCTTCCACGAAGAACCGCGCCAATGCTTCATCGACGCGGTCGCGCCATGACAGGATTTCGGCGACCGTCGGCCGGGTAATCAAGCCCCGCTGCGGCCGGGCATGGCGATCTCCGACCGCCTCATAGTAGCTGTTGAAGAGATAGCGGGCGTCCTCAGGGGCTTCGGGCGCGACGCCGGCCGGGCGAAGAATGAACTCGTCGAAAAACCAGGTCGTGTGCGCCAGATGCCATTTGGCCGGGCTGGCGTCAGGCATGGCCTGTGATTGCATATCCTCGGCCGAAAGAGGCGCCGCCAGCTCACGGGTGCGCGCCCGAACCCGCGCCAGCGACTCACTGAGGGCCTCTCGATTTTCAGTGTCGAACGCCATGCCGCCCCTCCAACGCGCCGGGCGGCATTCCGCTCCCGCGTCCATCCGATCCCTGCCTTGACGTCAAGGTAGGGATCGGAGGAGCAGAAAGCCACAAAAGCAATCCTGGCTAGAGCAGGAAGTCCCCGGCGTTGACGGGAATCACCCCGGTAAGCAGCACTTCAAAATCAGCCACTCCGTCTCCGTCGACGTCTCCGAAAATGTGGGTTCCTTCCCCGTCAGTAACGAAGCGCAGTTGGCCAGCGGTGTTTGTGAAAGCGCCCGAGCCGATGAAGCTAAACGCCTGGTCGCCGGCGAGATTGGTATTGGCGTCAATCGCCCGCAGGTCCAGGACATCCAGAGCGTCGAAGTCCGAAATGACGTCCCTCAGTCCGGCCCCCACGCCACTGTCGCTGATCGCCTGAAGCGTAAAGACGTCTCGGCCCGCGCCGCCGATCATGGTGTCGGCGCCAGCTCCGCCGATGAGGGTGTCGTTCCCCTCGCCGCCATCCAGCAGGTCGTCGCCATCCTCGCCGTACAGCACATCTTTGTCGTCGCCGCCGTATAGGCTGTCGCCTCCAAGACCGCCACGCAGAACGTCGGTCCCGGCCATGCCATAAAGGCCGTCCGCACCCGCGCCGCCGATCAGGGTATTGGCCTGGGCGTTGCCGGTTCCCGAGAAATCGCCGCTGCCGACGTATTGCAGGATTTCGATGTTATCGCTGAGCACATAGCTGGCGGACGTGGCGCGGACGGAATCCAGCCCTTCCCCGACCAGCTCGACGACGACGTCGGCTGCGTCGTCCACCAGGTAGACGTCGTTTCCTGCCCCGCCATACATCGTATCGGCGCCTGCGCCCCCGTCCAGGGTGTCGATGCCGGCTCCGCCGTAGAGGGTGTCGGCGCCGAGATTGCCGAACAAGGTGTCGTTTCCGTCATCCCCGTTCAGGACATCGTCCCCGGCGCCGCCGTTGATGGTGTTGGCCAGGGCGTTGCCCGTCCCGTTGAAGGCGCTCGCGCCGACATAGGTCAGGATTTCGACATTGGCCGTCAGGGTGTAGCTCGACAGGTCCGCGAACACGGTGTCCGTCCCGGCTCCAGCGCCTTCGACGACGACGTCGCCAGCGTCGTCGACATGGTAGCTGTCGTTGCCGCCGCCGCCGCTCATGGTGTCCGCGCCGGTTCCCCCGTCGAGGATGTCGTTGCCGAGATCGCCGAACAGGTTGTCATCGCCGGCCTCGCCCAGAAGGGTGTCATTACCGTCGTCACCATGCAGGGTATCGGCGCCGTTGCCCCCAAGCAGCCGGTCCGCACCACCCAGCCCGGACATGTTGTCGTCGCCCGCTCCGCCGGTAAGAACATTGGCCCCGCTGTTGCCAACGCCGGTGAAGGCGCCGGAACCGGTATAGGTCATGTTCTCGAGCCCGGCCTCCAGGGTCCGGCTCACCGAGGTCAGGACAAGATCGACGCCGCTGCCATCGACGATCACGTCGCCGGCGTTATCGACATAGTAGGTGTCGTTCCCGGCCCCGCCGTTCATCACATCGGCGCCAGCGCCGCCGTCGAGAACATCATCGCCGCCAAGACCACTGAGATTGTCGTCTCCAGCGCCGCCGACGATATGGTTGGACAGGCTGTTGCCGGTTCCGGTGAAGGCGCCCGCACCATTGTAGAACAAGTTCTCAACGGCATTGGTAAGGGTATAGCTGGCGAGATTGGCGTAGACTGTGTCGTTTCCGGCCCCCGTCTCGACCACGACGTCCCCGACGTCGTCGACATAGTAGGTGTCGTCGCCCAGTCCGCCCTGCATCCGATCCGCTCCGGCGGCGCCGTCGAGAATATTGTCCTCGTCATTGCCGACGATGGTGTTTGCCAGGGCGTTGCCGGTTCCGAGCCGGGCGGTTCCGGTCAGGGTCAGCTTCTCGATTTCCGCGGACAGGACAAAGTCGACGCTGCTGAAGACGCTGTCCACGCCGCCGCCGGCCTGTTCGGTCACCGTGTCGCCGAGATTATCGACGTAGTAGGTGTCATTGCCGCCGCCGCCGGTCATGGCGTCCGCGCCCGTCCCGCCGTCAATGATGTTGGCCCCGCTGTTGCCCAGGATGACGTTGTCAAGGTCGTTGCCGGTCAGCCGCAGATTTGCGGTTCCCATCGCGGTGAGGTTCTCGACGTTCGCGGAGAGCTCGTAGTTGACCCTTGTTTCAACAGTGTCCTCGCCGCCTCCGGAAGCCTCCACAACCACATCGCCGGTGCGATCGACCGCATAGGTGTCGTTACCCAGCCCGCCGATCATGACATCGTCGCCGCCCAGGCCGTCGAGCCGGTCGTTGCCGTCGCCGCCCGTCAGCGTGTTGGACAGGGAGGTGCCGGTTCCGACGAAATCACCGGAACCGACAAAGGTCAGGTTTTCGAGGGTCGTGGAACCAAGGGCATAGGTGTTCAAGGTCGTCGCCACTGTGTCGACGCCCCCGGTGTCCTGGATCAGGTCGCCGATGTTGTCGACATAGTAGGTGTCATTGCCCAAGCCGCCCTTCATCAGGTCCGCGCCGGCCTTTCCGTCGAGCACATTGTCCCCGTCGTTACCGATCAGGGTATTGTCGAGGGCGTTTCCGATCCCGGTCCTGGCGCGGCCGGTGAGGGTCAGGGATTCGACGTCGGCCGTAAGGGTGTAGTCGATGCTGCTGTAGACGATGTCGAGGCCCTGCCCGGCCGACTCGACGACCACGTCGCCGACGTTATCGACGTAGTAGGTGTCGTTTCCGTCGCCGCCGACCATGAGATCCGCGCCCGGGCCGCCGTCCAGAATATCCGGATGGTCGCCGCCGAACAGCTGGTCGTCGCCTTCCTGCCCCTGCAAGGTGTCGGCGCCCGCCCCGCCAACCAGGTGGTCGGCGTTGGCCGTCCCGGTCAGGACGTCATTGCCGGCCTGACCGTCAAAGTCGACCGCCGCGGCGCCGCCGCTCGGCGAGAGCACGTCGCTCGCGCCGTTTGTCGCCACGGCATTGATCGTCACGTGAGCGGTCGAGATCCCGCCGATCCCGGTGATGCTGTAGTCAAACGAGGCGTTGGCGTCGGTGGCGACGATGATGAGCCTTCCGTTGACGATCGAGACCGTTGCGTTGACCCAGTTCGAAGTCCAGCCGATCGAGGGCGCGCCATCGGCCGGAGCAAAGCTGTCGTTCAGCAGCAGCACCGCCTCATCAAGGTCCGAGGCGATGCCGATGGTGGTCTGCAGCACGTCGTCCCCAAGCACGGGCAAGGGCGTCGTCGCCTGCAGGAAGGTTTTGGTCCCGTCCGCGAACTCAAAGAACTCGACATTGGTGATCTGGTCGGAACCGTCCGGCGAACCGGCGCGGTTATCGGTGACCGTCACCACCCCCCCATTGAGCGCGATGGTGTAGTCGCTCCGCAGACCGGTGAAGACCACGGTATCGGAGTCAGCGCCGCCATCGATAATGTCGTTGCCGCCCCCTCCGACCAGTCGGTCGTCGCCGGCGCCCCCGTTCAGGGTGTCATTGCCGTCCACCGCGCCATTGTTCGGGTCGGCGCCCAGATCGGCCTCCAGGGTGATCGGCCCCGAGCCGCCCTGGTTGCTGACCATGTGGATCATCCCGTCGCCGTAGAGAACGTCGTCGCCCTCGCCGCCGATCAGTTCGTCATTGCCTTCCGCCCCGGCCAGGATGTTGGCGCCGGCGTCGCCGGTCAGCACATCATTGAAGGCCGAGCCCGAGAGGTTCTCGATGCCGGTCAGGACCACCGATCCGCCGCCGACGAAGTTCTGCACCTCGCCCTGAAGCAGCAGGCTGATGCTGACGCCGCTGGTAAAGTCGTTGTTGTTGAAGAAGCTGGCCGTATCGACGCCGGCGCCGCCGTTCAGGATGTTGGCGCCGGTCGAACCGGTCTCCAGCAGGTCGTCGCCGTCCCCGCCATTGAGCGTATCGCCGCCGCCCAGGCCCCACAGCCAGTTGTCGCCGGCGTCGCCGGTGAGCGTGTCCGCAAGGACGGTGCCCGAGACGTGCTCGATGCTGACAAAGGTATCCAGCCCATGGCCGGTGTCCTGCGGCCCGGAGATGGTCAGGTCGACGGTCGCTCCGGTCTGGATGTCGGTAGCCAGCGACAGGAACATGGCGGCCCGGTCGTAGCCGTCGCCGCCGTCGAACAGGTCGTTGCCCTCGCCGCCCTGCAGGTAGTCGTTGTCAGCGCCGCCGTACATCAGGTCGTTGCCGTCGCGGCCGCGCAGGAAGTCCTCGCCGGCGCCGCCGACCAGGGTGTCGTCGCCGCCCTCGCCGATCAGCAGGTCGTCACCGCCCAGACCGGTCAGGACGTTGTCGTTGTTGTCGCCGTCCAGGGTGTCGGAGATCTGTGAGCCCGTGACATTCTCGATGCCGATCAGCTGGTCGACACCGCCATCGCCCTGGCTCTGGTTGCCGCCCCGCAGCAGATAGACCCCAACGCCGATACCGTTGACGACATTCAGATCCTCGTAGGAGACCGTGTCTGTCCCGGCTCCACCGATAACCGTGTCATTGCCCGTACCTGGAAGCAGCAGGTCATCGCCATCGCCCCCGTCCAGGGTGTCGTTGCCGCCAAGGCCGACGAGCGTGTCGTCGCCGGCTGTTCCGGTCAGGGTGTCATTTCCCTCCGTCCCGGTCTGAAGGTTCGGATCAACATTGCCAACGATATCCACCACGACGCTGCCCCCAAGACACATGAAGTCGATCGCAGACAGCTGCGTTGCCGTCGCGCGAGTCGATGGTCCCAATCAGGATGACTGGACCCCCCTTGGCGCAATTGTGAGCGCTATTTCGCGCCTTCGCGCTAGCCCTGTGATTTGGGTCGCCCAGCGGCCATCGGCCACCGCGGCCGGAGGAGGTCGGAAAGCTCTTTCAATTCAATCTGTGCAACATTCCGAACGATCAAATTGCGACAATCTGCCGCACCCAACTCGCGCGGGAGAAAGGCTGATTTGAAAAGGGGAAAAAGCCTTGGCCTTGACGGCGTCAGAACCCGTAAAGCGCCTTGAAATCCTCGTCGCGGGCGGCGATCTGGCGGGCGCAGTCGACCATCACCCGGGCCTGTTTCCAGGTCGCGTCGTCCTGCATCTTGCCGTCCAGCATGGCGACGCCCGTGCCGTCGGGCATGGCCTCCAGGATCCGCACCGCGAACTTCACCTCGGCCGGATCGGGGCTGAACACCCGCTTGGCGATGTCGATCTGGCTGGGATGCAGGCTCCAGGCGCCGGCGCAGCCCAGTAGGAAGGCGTTACGGAACTGCTGCTCGCAGGCCTCCGGATCATCGATGGCGCCGAAGGGACCATAGAAGGCCTTCAAGCCATAGGCTGCGCAGGCGTCGACCATCTTGGCGAAGGTGTAGTGCCAGATGTCCTGCTGGGCCGCGGTGCGCGGGGCGCCGTCGTCGCGCGGATCCTCGATCACCTTGTAGAAGGGGTGGCCGCCGCCGACCCGGGTGGTCTTCATCCCGCGACTGGCGGCCAGATCGGCCGGGCCCAGGCTGATGCCGTGCATGCGGGGGCTGGCGGCGCAGATGGCCTCGACATTGTTGACCCCCTCGGCGGTCTCCAGGATGGCGTGCAGCAGGATCGGCTTCTTCAGCCCGTGGCGGGCCTCAAGCACGGCGAGGAACTGGTCCATGTAGTGAATGTCCCATGGCCCCTCGACCTTGGGGATCATCATCACGTCCAGCCGGTCGCCGACCCCTTCGACGATCTGTGTGACGTCGTCGAAGTGCCAGGGACTGTTGAGGCAGTTGATCCGCGTCCACAGGCCCACCCCAAGGGCGGCGAAGTCGGTCGCATTGGCCATCTCGATGAAGCCGGCCCGGGCGGCGTCCTTGGCCTCGGCGGGGATGGCGTCTTCCAGATTGCCCAGGATGACATCGGCCTGCCGGGCCATGTCCGGAACCTTGGCGCGCACCTTGTCCAGATGCGGCGGCACGAAATGGATCATCCGCTCCACCCGCACCGGAAGCTCGCGCGGCGGGGTCGGGGCGCCGATGGCCAGGGGTTTGAAAAATCCGCGCGGCGTTTTCATGCCCGTCTCCGTTTCGCAACTGCGAAGGCGGGTTTGGCGGGCCTTTGACGGTGCGTCAATGGCCGCCTTGGCGGCGCCTGTTCCGGCCGCCGAACGATTTCTCCAACACATCCCTTGAGGCCGGATGTTCCTTGTCCGCCCAGGGAACAAGCCGCCGCAAGTCGCCCGAGGGCGCCGCCTCAACGGAAAAATGCTGCCTTCGTCCGTCGGATCGCCCGACGCCGTTCGGGGTCCTACTTGCGCCCCAGTGGATGCCTGGTCTCGACCGCCTCGCGCAGGCGGTCGCCGGCGACGTGGGTGTAGATCTGGGTGGTGGCGATGTCGCTGTGGCCAAGCAGGGTCTGGACGACGCGAAGGTCGGCGCCGCCTTCCAGCAGGTGGGTCGCGAAGGCGTGGCGCAGGACGTGGGGACTGACGCGGGCCGGATCGATCCCGGCCGCCATGGCCGCCTCCTCCAGCAGCTGACTGAACCGGCGCGGCGTCAGCCGCCCCGCCCGTCCGCGCGAGGGAAAAAGCCAGGGGCTTTCCTTCACCCCCTTGGGCAGGAAGTCGCCGCGCGCCGCCAGCCAGGCCTTGACCGCAGCCCGCGCCGCCGGGTTCAGAGGAGCCAGCCGCTCCTTGCCGCCCTTGCCCTTGACGATCAGATAGGCCGGGTCCCGCGCCAGGGCCGCCAGGGTCAGCCCGGTCAGCTCCGAGACCCGCAGGCCCGAGGCGTAGGTCAGCTCGATCAGACAGGCCAGCCGCAGACCCTGCCCGCCGTCCCGCGCGGTCGCGGCGGCGATGAGCCGGTCGACCTCCTCGCGGCTCAGGACCTTCGGCAGCGGCCTGCCTTTTTTCGGCGCCTCGACACGGCGTGAGGGATCGTCCCCTCGCCAGCCCTCTCCCAGCACGAACCGGTAGAACTGCCGCACGGCCGAACGACGCCGGGCGGCCGTGGCGGCCGACAGCCCCCGGACCGACAGATCGACGAACCAGGCCTCGATGTCCTCGGCTGCCGCGCTGTCGAAGCCGAACCCGCGCGCCTTCAGAAAGGCCGCCGCGTCCTCGAGGTCGCGGCCATAGGCGGTCAGGGTATTGCGCGCCGCCCCGCGCTCGGCGGCCATCATTTCAAGAAAGGCTTCGACCCAGCCCCCGCTCATTTGCCGGTCAGGGCCAGCAGGCCTTCGACGGCGAAGGCGCGGGCGTCCGCCTCCAGCCCGGCCTTGCGCAGGGCGGCGATGATGACCGCCCTGTCGGCGGCCGTCGGCCCCGCCGCGCCGGCCTCGGCGCAGATCGACAGCACCAGCAGGGCGGTCTCGCCCTTGCGTCCCTTTTCTGCGGCCCGCTGCAACGCCGCCAGACGGGCCGGCGGGGCCCCGGACTTGCCGGCGTCGAACCAGGCGAAGGCGTCACGCGCCTCGCCGTCCATTGGCGCGCCGAGCGCGGCGAGATAGAGGGCGGCCGGAATGGCCGGCGATTTGCGCCCTCCCGACACGGCACGGACCACCAGGGCGTCCTGCACCGGCCCCGGAGCCTCGCCGGAAGCGGCGGCGATCAGGGCGTCGAGCAGGTCGAGATCGAGGGTCTGCACCCCCGGCATGTCATCCCGGGTCAGCGCCTGACGGATGATCCGCGCCTGATCCAGATCGCCCGCCTGGACGAACTGCCGCGCCGCGCCGAGCGGATCGCTGGCCAGCATTTCCGGCGGGGGCGGCGGGACGGCGTCGGCCCGGCCCCCGGTCAGGATCGCCCGGATCGCCGGCGTGGCCGCCTGCAGCGCCGCTTCGTCCGGCGGGGCGTTCAGCCGCCGCGAAAGAGCCATTTCCAGACCGTTGCCATAGGCCGCCGCGCCGGGATCACTGTTCAGCAGCAGGGCCGTCATCAGTCGGGTGAAAACCTTGTCCCGGCCCTTCTCGTTGGCCAGGGTCAGGCTCAACTGGGCCGCGTCCGGCTGGCCGGATATGGCCTGGCAGTAGGCCCGCAGCTTCAGCCAGTAGGCCTCGCCCCGTCCCTCGGTCACCGCCGCCTCGATGGCGCAGGCCCGCTGGTCTTCGCCGGTGATCAGCGCCGTCTCCGCGGCCACCTCCGCCAGCGCCGGCTCGGCCGCCAGATTGGGAATGCGTTCGACCGAGGCGTTGGCCGCGGCCGCGTCTCCGAAGATCAGCAGGGTTCGTCCCCTCGCCGCCGCCAGCGCCCGGTCATCGCCGGCCCCCGCCGGGGCGTTGGCTCCGGTCGAGAACAATCGCACCGCCAGCCCGCGCGCCGCCGGCGTCAGCGGTCGCTCGGCCAATGTCGGCAGGACCCGCCGCAGCATCTGGGCCGAACTGTCCCGCCACAGGTCGTCGCCAAGCCCGGTGTCATGCGAGCCGCCGGAAAAGACGTCCGGCGCCGTCAGGGTCGTCACCTCCACCGACTGGGCGGCGGCGGGCTGGCCGGCGATTGACGGGGCGACGAGGCAGGCGCCGAGCGCCAGGACGGTGAGCGTTCGCATGGCGTGACCCTAGCACCACTGGCGCCGGTTCGTCGCCTGCCCGCCTTGCGACGCAGGACTTTGCGGGCCGGGGGCCGGTCGTGTAAGCGCTGGAGCCATCATGTCCGCCGACCCCCGCCTCCGTGAACGCACCATTGCCCTGGTCGGACTGATGGGCGTCGGCAAGTCCAGCGTCGGCCGCCGGCTGGCCGCGGCCCTGGACCTTCCCTTCAAGGACGCCGACACCGAGGTCGAGGCCGCCGCCGGCCGCACCATCGCCGACATCTTCGCCACCTTCGGCGAGGAAGACTTCCGCGACGGCGAACGGCGGGTGATCGCCCGGCTGCTGGACGAGGGCCCGATGGTGCTGGCCACCGGCGGCGGCGCCTTCATGAACGAGCAGACCCGGGCGCTGATCTCCGAAAAGGCCCTGTCGGTCTGGCTGAAAGCGGACATCGAGGTTCTGGCCCGCCGCGTCAGCCGCAAGGACAATCGTCCTCTGCTGCGCGGCAAGGACCCTCTGGCGGTGCTCAGCGAACTGGCCAGGGTCCGCTATCCGGTCTACGGCCTCGCCGATCTGACCGTCGAACTGGGCGAGACGCCGCACCAGGAATCGGTCGCCGCCATCATCGCCGCCCTGAGCGGGCGCCTGGCGGGAGAGGAGAGCGGGGAGATGACGCAGTCGGTGAATGTCGCCCTGGCCGGCCGCGCCTATGATGTCGTCATCGGCCCGGGCCTGCTGGCCTCCGCCGGCGCCCGCATCGCGCCCCTGCTCAAGCGCGGACGCACCGCCGTGATCGCCGACCAGACGGTGGCGGACCTGCATGGCCCGGCCCTGATCGCCTCCCTGAAGGACGCCGGAATCGAGGCGACGATGCTGACCATCCCGCCTGGCGAGGCCAGCAAGAGTTTCGAGGGCCTGGCCGACCTTTCCGACCGGCTACTGGGGCTGGGGCTTGATCGCGGCGACTTGATCGTGGCTCTGGGCGGCGGCGTGGTCGGCGACCTGGCCGGCTTCGCGGCCAGCATCTACAAGCGCGGCATCGACTTCATCCAGATTCCCACCACCCTGCTGGCCCAGGTCGACAGCAGCGTCGGCGGCAAGACGGCCATCGACACGCCTCGCGGCAAGAACCTGATCGGCGCCTTTCACCAGCCCCGGCTGGTCCTGGCCGATCTCGATGTGATGGACACCCTGCCGGACCGCGAAATGGCCTGCGGCATGGCCGAGGTGATCAAATACGGCCTGCTGGGCGACGCCGGCTTCTTCGCCTGGCTGGAAGACAACCTCGCCGCCGCCCGGTCGCGGGAGCCGCGGGCGCTGTCCGAGGCGGTGCGCCGGTGCGTGGCGATGAAGGCGGAGATCGTCGCCGAGGATGAGAAGGAGGCCGGCCGCCGCGCCCTGCTCAATCTCGGCCACACCTTCGGCCATGCCCTGGAGGCCGAGAACGGCTACGGCGAGGCCCTCAAGCACGGCGAGGCGGTCGCCGCCGGCTGCGCCCTCGCCTTCCGCTATTCGGCGGCCCAGGGCCTGTGCCCCGCCGCCGACGCCGCCCGGGCCGAGGCCCTGCTGGCCGCCGCCGGCCTGCCCACCCGCCTGGATCAGGTCGCCGGCCATCCGTTCAGCGCCGCCGCCTTGGTGGCGCATATGGCCCAGGACAAGAAGGCCGAGGGCGGCGCCATCACCCTGGTCCTGGCCCGCGCCATCGGCGAGGCCTTCGTCGCCCGGGCGGTCGACCCCGCCGTCCTCACAGACTTCCTCAAGGCCGAAGGGGCGACGGCCTGAAATATTTGCGCGGGGTGGGGAACCGCGCGGCGCGGCCAGGCATTATCGTCCGACAGACGGCGTGTTGCGCCTTCAATCAGGCGACGCCGCGTCTGCGGGGTTGAGAGGGGGCTTCATGGACCAGCAGGACATTCACCAGATCGACGGGCTCAAAGGCCTGAAGGTGCTGGTTGTCGAGGACGAGATGCTCGTCTCGATGCTGGTCGAGGACATGCTGGCCGATTTTGGCTGCGCCATCGTCGGCCCCGCCCCGGACATCGATCAGGCGCTGGCCCTGGCCGGCGACAGCGACATCGACGCGGCCATCCTCGACGTCAATGTCGGCGGCCGACAGATTTTCCCGGTGGCCGACGCGTTGAAAAAGCGCGGGGTGCCCTTCGCCTTCGCCAGCGGATACGGCGAGGCCGGTCTGGCCGAGGACCACAAGGGCGCCCCCGTGCTGCAGAAGCCCTTCCGTCAGGCCGATCTCGAGCGAATTCTGCGCGACCTGGCGGCGCGACGCGACTGAAGCCTGACCCTCAGGCCTGCTCCCCCGGCGCCAGCGCCTTGACCGACAGCGCGTGGACCGGCCCGGCCAGTTCCTCGGCCAGGGCGGCATAGACCTGTCGCTGGCGGGCGACACGGCTGACCCCGGCGAACGCCGGGCTTTCGATCACGACGTTGAAGTGGCTCTCGCCGCCCTCCCGATGGCCGGCGTGGCCCTGGTGGCGGTCGCTGTCATCGACCACGTCCAGCCGCGAGGGCGCGAAGGTCGAGGTCAGTTTTTGGCGTATCGCATCTGATATGGGGCGGGATTCGGTCATGTTCAATTCTGGAAATGAAAACTCTGGCGGCCCATACTTCGGGTGATGAGCGGCGACTTTCAATACCGACCCCGATTTGTCGACATTCGCGTCCGCCCCCCCAAGCCCGGGGAGGCGGAAGCGGAGGCTGACGTCCACGCCCTGAAGCCGGGAGAGAAGCCTTGCGACTTCGCCGGCTGCCGCGCGGCGGCCACCGCCCGCGCGCCCAAGTCGCGCGAGCTGATGCATGAGCACTACTGGTTCTGCCAGTCGCACGCGGCCGAATATAACAAGCAGTGGAACTTCTTCTCCGGCATGAGCGACGAACAGGTCGCCGCCGCCCAGGCCGCCCGGGTGACCGGCGAGCGCCCGACCTGGAGCTTCAAGGCCTCCAACCGCAGCCGCGAGTCCGCCGCCGCGACCA
The DNA here is from genome assembly GCA_019636175.1 of Caulobacter sp. Lineage (GTDB taxonomy): Bacteria > Pseudomonadota > Alphaproteobacteria > Caulobacterales > Caulobacteraceae > Caulobacter. Next base: position 136,540 of record JAHBYC010000002.1, read on the forward strand.
ACAATCCGCAGGGCTTCGCCGACCCCTTCAGCCTGTTCGGTTTCGCCAAGAGCGATGTCGTCCACCCGCATCGCGCGGACGGTCGGCAGCTGGGCAAGATGGAGCGCGGCGCCCTGGCCGACCTCGACCTGCCCGACACCGCAGAGGCCGCCGAGATCAGGACCCGCTATCACGAGTTGCTGAAGCGCTGTCACCCCGACAGCAACGGCGGCGACCGCTCGGCCGAACACCGGCTGCAGCGCGTCATCCAGGCCTGGAAGACCCTCAAGAAGGCCAAGCTGGCCTGAGATCCTAATCGGCCAGTCCCGGCCGACCCAGCCCCAGGCCCTTGGCGGCCAGCCAGCAGGCCATGGCCCAGGCCGCGCCGACACACCATCCGGCCAGCACGTCGCTGGGCCAGTGGACGCCCAGATAGACCCGGCTGATCCCCACCAGCAGGGTCAGGGTCACGCCGGTCGCCAGGGCGAAGACCCGCACCCGCCGCCGCTGCGCGAACCGCGCGATCAGCACCCCGAGACTCAGATAGACCACCGCCGAGAGCATGGCGTGGCCGCTGGGAAAGCTGGCGTTGACCGCCTCCACCAGCCTCAGGCTCTCCTCGGGGCGCGGCCGGGCGAACAGGGCCTTCAGCCCCTGGCTGATCACCACCCCGCCGCCGCTGGCCAGGACCAGCACCGCCGCCTCGCGCCACCGCCTCAGGCTGGCGAACAGCCCCGCCGCCGCCAGCACCACCAGCACCAGCACCGCGATCGACCCCAGGGAAGTGATGTCCATCAGCGCCGTGCGCAGCCACAACGGCCCCACCGTGGTCGTCGGGTCGTCGGTCATCCGCAGCATCAGCAAAACGGCGCGGTCGATCTTCAGGGTCTCGCCCTCGGCCACCTCCTCGGCGATGCTCAGAAACGCCCACAGCCCCGCCGCGCCGGCCAGGCAGGCGGCGACCACCGCCGGCTGGCGGCGGGCCAGGCGACGGACGAAGTCCCGCCCCCGAACCCACCGGCCCCGCCACGACATCGCAGACTTCTCCGTCATCTCGTCAATTCCTGCCGAACAGATGTTTGCCGAACGCGCGGACTGCGGTATCGAACCAGCAACATGGCTGATCCTATCGAAAACCCCGCCGCCGATCCCCTGCTGAGCCTGGTTCCGGACAAGCAGGTTTCCATCCGTGACGTCTTCGGCGTCGACAGCGACATGATGGTTCCGGCCTTCAGTCACCGCGACAGCCATGTGCCGGAAATCGACGAGGCCTACCGCTTCGATCCCCAGACCACCCTGGCGCTGGCCGCCGGCTTCGCCTTCGACCGCCGGGTGATGGTGCAGGGCTACCACGGCACCGGCAAGTCGACCCACATCGAACAGATCGCCGCCCGGCTGAACTGGCCGCTGGTGCGGGTCAACCTCGACAGCCATGTCAGCCGGATCGACCTGGTCGGCAAGGACGCCATCGTCCTCAAGGACGGCAAGCAGATCACCGAATTCCGCGAAGGCATCCTGCCCTGGTGCCTGCAGCGTCCGATGGCGCTGGTGTTCGACGAATACGACGCCGGCCGACCGGACGTGATGTTCGTCATCCAGCGCGTGCTGGAAGCGGGTGGCAAGCTGACCCTGCTCGACCAGAACAAGGTGATCCGCGCCAACCCCTATTTCCGCCTGTTCTCGACGACCAACACAATCGGTCTGGGCGACACCACGGGCCTCTATCACGGCACCCAGCAGATCAATCAGGGCCAGATGGACCGCTGGTCGATCGTCACCACGCTCAACTACCTCGACCACGACGTCGAGGCCGAGATCGTGCTCAGCAAGAACCCCCGCTACGCCAACGCCGAGGGCCGCCGCACCCTGGCCGCCATGGTCCGCGTCGCCGACATGACCCGCAACGCCTTCATGAACGGCGACATCTCCACCGTCATGAGCCCCCGCACGGTCATCACCTGGGCCCAGAACGCCGAGATCTTCGGCGGCGACATCGGGCTCGCCTTCCGGATGACCTTCCTCAACAAGTGCGACGAGCTGGAGCGGCCGACGGTGGCGGAGTTCTACCAGCGCGCGTTCGGGGAAGACCTGCCGGAGAGCGCGGCGCGGGTGAAGGTGGCTTAATACAAGCTTCAATATAAAAATAGCAATGCCATCTAATTGGCACCCTTTGAACTCCGCCGCCTGGGAGTCTTTGAAAAATAGGCATCTACCTCGCCTACACTTTCAAGCATATAACTCAACACGTCTTTATCATCTAAGCTTTTGATATTGGATAATATTTGCTTTTTATTTGTAGATTTTGGAGCTCGAACGACGATAAAATCGCCGTCAGAAATATCTATTCCTGCAAGTTGAGAGCTTCTAATTGATGCTATAAATCCATCACAGTACGATCCGAGCGCCTTGTTGGAGAGAATTGAAGTGCACAAGAATTTTTTCTTTGAACCCGCAGCTGATAATACAATGTAATAAGATAGAAGACCCCCTATCGTAATATTTTCAAATGGATCTATTTCTTCATCTGTATTTAAATCAGCATTTTTCTGAGTTTCTGTATTAGCGTTATCATTTATGCTGTCCATCATGGCCGTTACGTTTCTCGCGACCTGATCTATTTTTTCGTGTGGAAATGATGCTGCAGAAGCAGCGATGGAATTCGCGGCGTCTTGAAGCTGAACGGTTGCATCTGACACTGATTTCGAAGCGAAACTTATCTCCTCAATGCCCTTTGCAATACCTTGGCTTGAATTCAGAGATTGAGATATCGCAACCATGGCAAGAACAAAGGAGGCAAATCCCAGAGCAAAACTTAATATTTCTGGCAGCCTTGGAACTGATGACCAGTTCACACTCAAAGAAATTATAAGAAGAAATCCCAATATGCCGATAATATAATAGAAATGAACGCGATTTATTTTCATATCGACCCCCCCAAATACGTTTGTTCTTTCGAAAGCGATCCTACCCCTTAGCTGCACACTCGTCGAGGTTGATTTGTGATCGCCCCCCACTCAATTAGGCGATCGATTGAGACCGTTGGGGAATGTGGTGCCTTTACTCAGACGCCGTGTCGTGTTGCAGCTAATAGCTAACGCCACATTTGGTTCACTGCATTGGCTCCCCACCGGCGCAACCGCCTTTCCCCTTGTCCGTTGCGCTCCATATGAGCGTCATGACCTTCTATCGCCCTGAAAAGCCGCCGCTGCGCACCTATGCCGTGCTGGCCGCCGCCATCCTCGCCGTCGCCGCGGCGCCGATCCTGTCCCTGACCGGAACTCTCAGCGCCGAGGCCTTCGCCAGCAGCGGCGACGACACCCTCCGCGCCGCGCCTTACGCCTTCTCCATCTGGGGCCTGATCTACCTGGCCCTGCTGGGATACGCGGTCTGGCAGATGCTCCGCCAGGCGCCCGAGACGCCCGCCCTGCGGGCCATGGCCTGGCCCTCTGTGATCGCCATGAGCGGCTGCGCGCTGTGGCTGCTGGCGGCGGGACTGGAACTGAAGGCGGCGACCGTGATCATCATCGTCGGCTCGGCGGCGGCGGCGATCCTTGGCCTGTTCCGCGCCATCCCCCACATCAAGGGTCTCGGCCGGGCCAGCAGCTTCTTCATATTCTGGCCGATGGGCCTGCTGGCCGGCTGGCTGACCATCGCCAGCGCCATCAACATCCTCACCGTCCTGACCGCCTGGGGCCTGATCACCCCCGCCACGGCCCTGCCGGCCGCCCTGATCGGCATTCTCGCGGTGCTGGCCGTAGGGTCTGCGGTGGTCTGGCGCCTGGGCAGGATGACCTATGGCCTGCCCATCGCCTGGGGCCTGGTCGCGGTGTTCGTCGCCGAGCTGGCCGCCAAGCCGCTGGTCGCCTGGGTCGCCCTGGTCGCCGCGATCGCCATGCTGGCTGTCAGCCTCTACGCGGGCGGGCCGTTCCGCACGAGGTCCTGACCCGCCTGAGCCAAACTCAGCATATTGCCCTCGCTGTCCGGGAAGAAGGCGACCTTCGCCGCGCCGTCGGGCGCAGTCCAGATGCCCAGGGCGTCCTGGCCCATCCCCTCGTAGATCGTCATGACCACCCCCTTGGCCTTCAGCGCCTGCACGGCCGCGACGATGTCAGGCACATTCCAGCCGACAACCGGATGGGTCCCCGGCTTCCACCCCGGCAGGGCGGTCATGCGGATCTCCGCGCCGGCGCCGAACTGCAGGAAGTCCCCGAAGCCATCGCTGCTCTTCAGGGTCAGACCCGGGATGTCCTGGTAGAAGGCCAGGGCGCGGGCCCGGTCGACGACCTGGACGAAGGCCACGGGCGTGGCGGAGGGGGTGATGGACATCAGTCGTCTCCTTATCGCCGAACCTTGGCGCTGGACCGCATCGCGGGCAATCATCCCGACAGGTGATTTTGCGGGAACGCCCGGAAGACTTGGCCAATCGCGAACCGGAAAGGCATGGTCGGATCATGTGCAACAACTACGCAAACCACATCCCGCCTTCGGAAATCTTCGAGATCTTCAGCGACCACCGCCTGCCGCTGATCTTTCCGGACGGCCCGCCGAATCTTGAGCCCAACGACGATATCCGCCCGACCGACGCCGCCCCGGTGATCCTGCCGGCATCGGATCATTCGATACTGCTTCGTATGAAATGGGGCCTCACGCCCAGCCAGCCCAAGCGTCCGCCGGTCATCAACTATCGCTCGGAGGGCCGCCGCTTCGAGCGCGGGCGCTGCCTGGTTCCCGCCTCCAGCTTCTATGAGTTCACCGGCGACAAATACCCCAAGACCCGATGGCGGTTTTCCCGCGCCGACGGCCAGTGGTTCTGCTTCGCGGGCTTCCACAGCGGCGAGGGCGAGGCCGCCCGTTTCGCCCTGCTGACCTGCGCGCCCGGCCCCGACATCGCCCCGACCCACGACCGCCAGCCGGTGGTGCTGGAACGCGCGGACTGGGATCGCTGGCTGGCCGGCGAGGATGGCCTGCTGACCCCCTCCCCCGCCGGAACCTGGACCCTCGCCGAGGCGCCGCGGGCGGCGAAGGGATCGCTGCTTTAGGCGCTACCCCTACCCCGCGAACGGCCAGAACACCGAAATCAGCAACGGCGCCACCAGCAGGATCAACAGCGACAGCGGCGCGCCCAGCCGGGCGTAGTCGCCGAAGCGGTAGCCGCCCGGCCCCATGATCAGGGTGTTGCACTGGTGGCCGACCGGGGTAAGGAAATCGCAACCTGCCCCGACCGCCACCGCCATCAGGAACGGATCGGCGCTGAGCCCCAGCTGTTTGGCCAAGCCCATGCCGATCGGCGCGACGATCAGCACCGTGGCGGCGTTGTTGAGGAAGGGGGTGGCGATCATCGCCACCAGCATCATCGCTGTCAGGGTCAGCAGCGGCGGCAGGCCATGGAAGGCCCCGGAGAGGGCGTGGGCGATCAGGTCGGAACCACCGCTGGTCTGGATCGCGTCGCTGACCGGGATCAGGCAAGCGACCAGGATCAACAGCGGCGCGTCGAGCGCCGCGTAGGCCTCGCGCATCTTCAGGGCGCCGACCGCCACCACCGCCACCGCGGCGGCGAAGAAGGCCCCCGCCACCGGGGCCACGCCGGTCGCCACCAGCACCATGGCCGCCAGCAGGATCGCCGCCGGGGCGAAGGCGTGGCGAATGCCGCCCAGCCGCACCGCCCGTTCGGCCAGGGGCAACAGTCCCAGCGCCTGCAGCGCCATCGGCAGCCCCTGTTCACTGCCCTGCAGCACCAGCAGGTCGCCGCCCTTCAGCCTGGCCTTGGAGATGGGGCCGGTCATCCGGTGGCCGGCGCGGCTCAGCCCCAGCAGATTGACCCCATAGGCCTCGTTCAGCGACACGCTGCGGGCGCTGGCCCCGATCAGTTCGCTCTGCGGGCCGATCACCGCCTCGACCACCCGCACCTCGTCGGTCGGCTCGGCCAGGACCACCGGCCGGTCGGCCAGGCTCAGCTTGAAGCCGGCGCGGACGATCAGCTCGTTCAGCTCCTGCTCCTCGCCCTCCAGGACCAGGGTGTCGCCGGGATGGATGAGACGGTTGGCGTGGGGCCCGGAAATCCGCTTGCGGTCGCGCAGGATCGAGACCACCCGGGTGCTGCCGTCGCCGAAATTGTTGATGTCGGCCACCCGGTCGGACTTGAAGGTCCAGTCCTCGGGCGCCTCGACCTCGGTCATATAGGCCTTGGAGGCCAGGGCCGCGTCGATGTCGATGGCCGCCTTGCGGTCGCGCGGCAGCAGCCGGTAGGCGAAGGTCACATAGAGGATGGCGATGACGGTCAGCAGGCCGCCGACGGGCATGTAGTCGAACATGCCGAACGCCTCGCCCGTGGCGCTGGCCCGCACCTCGCTGACGATGATGTTGGGCGAGGTGCCTACCAGCACGGCCAGCCCGCCGACCAGGGAGGCGAAACTCATCGGCATCAGCAGCCGCGAGGCCGGAACCTTGGTGCGTTTGGCGATCTGAAGGGCGCTGGGCATCATCAGCGCCAGGGCGCCGACGTTCTTGCTCAGCATCGACAGCACCGCGGTCACCGCCGAAAACACCGGCACCTGGCTGCGTTCGGTCTTCAGCTGCGGAACCAGCGGCGCCAGCAGGGTGTCGACCAGTCCCGACCGCGCTACCGCCGCGCTCAGCACCAGGGCGCTGCCGATGATGATGACGATGTCGTTGGCGAAGCCGTCGAAGGCGTTCTTGACCGGCACCACCCCGATCGCGACCCCGATGGCCAATGCCCCGAGCGCCACCAGATCATAGCGCCAGCGCCCCCAGATGAAGGCGATGACCGTCAGCCCGACCAGACCGAAAGACAGCCCTTGCTGCACGGTCATGCATAGATCTCGCGTTGCATGGATCGCCCCTTCGCTCGCTCAACGCGCCTGAACGACGAAGGTTCACGGGGCTGATCACGGGTCGGCGTCTGCCTCCAGCGATCATCCCCGAGGGCGTGCAGTTTCGGGTTCAGGTCACCAGGGCAGGCGGCGGTTCGCGGTCCGGCGCCTCGCCGGCCGTGCCCGTCGCCGCGCGGAGTTCGGCCTTGCGCTGTTTCCAGGTCTTGCCCCGCCTGCGCATCAGCCAGCCGATGAAGCCGAAGATGTCCTCGACGATGGTGAACATCACCGGCACGAACAGCAGGCTGAGAAGCGTCGAGGTGATCAGGCCGCCGATCACCGCAATGGCCATCGGCTGGCGGAACTCCACGTCCTCGCCCCAGCCCATGGCCACCGGCAGCATCCCGGCGCCCATCGCCACCGTGGTCATGATGATCGGCCGCGCGCGCTTGTGGGCGGCGTCCATCATGGCGTCATAGCGGGTCATCCCGCCGTTGCGCGCCTCGATGCCGTATTCGACCAGCAGGATCGAGTTCTTGGCGGCAATGCCCATCAGCATCAGCAGGCCGATCAGGGCCGGCATGCTGAGGTTGGTGCTGCTCACCAGCAGGGCGAAGAAGGCCCCGCCCATGGCCAGGGGCAGCGCCATCTGGATGGTGATCGGATGGGTGAAGCTTTTGAACAGCAGCACCAGCACCGCATACATCAGCAACACGCCGGTGACGAAAGCGGTCAGGAAGCCGACCCCCAGTTCGGCGAAGGCCTCGACATCGCCCGACGGCTGGATCGAGACCCCGGCGGGCAGGTTCTTGAGGGCCGGCAGATTCTTCACCGCCTTGTCGGCCTCGCCAAGCGCGATCCCATCCAGCTCGGCGTTGATGGTGGCGTTGCGGCTGCGGTCCAGACGGTTGATCTGGCTGGGACCGGCGCCGAAGGTCAGGTCAGCCACCGCCGACAGCGGCACCGCCTCGCCCGACGCCGTCGGCACCCGCAGGTTCTCCAGCACCGCCATATGCTCCCGCGCATCCTCGGTCAGGCGGATGCGGATCGGGATCTGCCGGTCGCCGACGTTGAACTTGGGCAGCAGCTGGTCGATGTCGCCCAGGGTGGCGACCCGCACCGTCTGGCTGATGTCATTGGCCGACACCCCCATCCGCGCGGCCACGTCCGGCTTGGGCGTGACCAGGATTTCAGGTCGCGCGATGTCAGCGGTGTTGACCACATTGCTCAGGCCCTGCAGGCCGCGCATCTGGGTCTCGACCTCGCGGGCGGCGCGGGTCAGGGCCGGGCCGTCGTCGCTGGTCAGGGTCACGTTGTAGAGCGGCGCCGAGCCATCGACCCCGAAGCGGATGCGGGCTCCGGGGATGTCGGCGAAGTCCTTGGCGATGTCCTTCTCGAATTCCTGCTGGCTGAGCTTGCGGTCCTTCTTGTCGACCAGGTTGGCGGTGATCGCCGCCCGCCGAACGTCGCTGAGCGCCGAGCCCGAGCCGCCCGGACCGGTGGCCGCCAGACCCGCGCCGACGCCGCCGTAGACGCTCTTGACCTCGGGCCGCTTGAGCAGGACCTGGGTCATCTGCTGGACCACCGCGTCGGTGTCTTCCAGCGTCGCGCCCGGCGGCAGCTCGACCGACATGGCGCTGTAGCCCTGGTCGCCGGCGGGGATGAACTCGGCCGGAACCCGGGAGGCGACGAACACCGAGAGCACCAGGAACAGGGTCCCCATGGCGAAGGACAGCCTGCGATGCCGCATGCCCCAGGCCAGGGAGGTGAGGTAGGGCCCCATCCAGAAGGGGTCCTTGTGCTCCGACAGCTTGGTGTTCGATTTCAGCAGGTAGGCGCTCATCAACGGGGTGAGCATCCGCGCCACCACCAGCGAGAACAGCACCGAGACGCAGGCCGCCAGGGCGAAGCTCTTGAAGAACTGCCCGACCACCCCCGGCATGAAGCCGACCGGCGCAAACACCGCTACGATGGTGGCTGTCGTCGCGACCACGGCCAGACCGATCTCGTCGGCCGCCTCCATCGAGGCCTGATACGGTTTGAGCCCGTATTGCTGCATATGCCGGACGATGTTCTCGATCTCGACGATGGCGTCGTCGACGAGGATGCCGATGGTCAGGCTGAGAGCCAGCAGGGTGACGACGTTGAAACTCTGGTCCAGCGGCGCCAGCACGGCGAAGGTCGGGATCAGGCTGAGCGGCATGGCCACGGCGGTGATCATCGTCGCCCGCCAGTCGCGCAGGAACAGGAACACCACAGCGACCGCCAGCACCGCCCCCAGCAGCAGGGCCTCGACCGAGGCGTTGTAGCTGGCCTCGACATACTGCACCGTCGAGGTGACTTCCTCGATCTTCAGATCCTTGCGTTCCTCGTCCAGCTTGGCGATCGCCTTGCGCACCGCCTTGCCGGCCTTGACCTCGCTGCCGTCGCGGGTGCGCAGCATCGAGAAGGACACCACTTCCTCGCCGTTGAACCGGGCGCGGATGCGCGGTTCGGTCCAGCTGTCGACGACATTGCCAAGATCGCCCAGCCGCACGCTGCGCCCGCCGCCCAGCGGGATGCGCTTGTCGGCCAGCTGATCGACCGTGTCGGCCCCGCCAAGGGTGCGGATGGCCCGCTCCTCGCCGCCGATGGTCGCCCGCCCGCCGGGAAGGTCGGCGTTGGCGGTCTTGAGAATCTGGCTGACCTGGGCGGCGGTGACCCCCTGGGCCGCCAGCTTGGCCGGGTCCAGCTCGACGCGGACCTCGCGCGTCACCCCGCCCTCGCGGGTCACCTGGGCGACCCCCGGAATGGCCAGCAGGCGCTTGGAGACGTCGTTGTCGACGAACCAGCTCAGCTGTTCGGGATTGAGGCTGCCGGAGCGGACCACATAGGTGATCAGCGGCTGACCGGAGATGTCGATCCGCTGGACGATCGGCTCGGGAATATCCTGTGGCAGGTCCGAGCGGATCGAGGCCACGGCGTTGCGCACGTCGTTGGTGGCCTTTTCCAGATCGGTGCCGATCTCGAACTGCACGCTGGTGTTGGACACCCCGTCGCCCACCGTGGAACTGACGTGGCGCACGCCCTGCAGACCGGTCAGGGCGTCCTCGATCACCCGGGTGACCTGGGCTTCCAGCTCCGGCGGCGCGGCGCCCGGCTGGGCGGCGGCGACCACCACCAGCGGAAAGTCGATGTCGGGGAAGTTGTTCACCCGCATCTTCATGAAGCCCTGGATGCCGGCGACCGTCAGGATGATGAACATCAGGACGACCGGGATCGGGTTCTTGATCGACCAGGCTGAAATGTTGCGGAACATCGGATCAGCCCTTCGGCCGGGCCGGAACCACCCGCACGACGTCGCCGTCTGACAGGAAGCCGGCGCCGTTGATCACCACCCGCTCGCCCGGGTTCAGGCCGGAGGCGATCTCCACCGACTCCCCGACCCGCGCTCCGGTCTTCACCTCGCGGAAGTGGGCGACGTTCTTGCCGTCGATGACATAGACCCCCGCCTTGCTGTTGCGGAACACCACGGCGATCTGCGGCGTCACCAGCGCCGGCTGGTCGCCGACATCGATGCTGGCCCGGGCGAACATCCCCGGCTTGAAGCCGGCCGGCGCCAGCAGGGTGACCCGCGCCAGCCCGACCCGCGTCTTGGCGTCGACCTGCGGCGTCACCAGGCGGACGACACCGGGGCTCTGGCCGCCCTCGTCGCCCTTGATTTCGGCCGGCATGCCGGGCCGGATCATCCTCAGCTGGGCTTCCGGAACCTCGCCCGCCAGTTCCAGCCGTCCATCGCGGACCAGGCGGAACAGCTCAACGCCCGGGGCGACGATCTGACCCTTGACCACGCTGCGGCTGATGATGCGGCCCGAGACCGGGGCGCGAATGTTGGTCTGGTCCAGCTGGGCGGCCACCTGGGCGCGGGAAGCCTGGGCGGCGGCCAGGCCGGCGGCGGCGGTGCGCTGGTTGGCCAGGGCCTGGTCCAGCGCCGCCTGCGAGAGATAGCCCTTGGCCTTCAGTTCCTGGGCGCGGTCCAGGGCCGCGTCGGCCTGGGCCAGGGTGGCGCGGGCGCTGACCACCTGGGCCTCGGCCTGGCCCAACGCCGCCTTCAGAACCGTGTCGTTGAGTTTGACCAGCAGCTGGCCCTGACGCACCACCGCGCCCTCGTCGACCAGCACCTGGGCGGCGTTCAGGCCGCCGGTCTCGGCGCCGATGACCACTTCCTGCCAGGCGGTGACGCTGCCCGAGACCTCGACGATCCGCGGCAGGGACTGCGGCGTTGCGGTGGCCACGGTCACGGTCAGGGCCGACTTGGTCTTGGGGGCCTCATCGCCCTTGCCGCCGCACGCGGCCAGCGGCCCGGCGACGGCGGCCAGCAGAACAGTCAGAAGCAGGCTCCGGAGCCGCGAGGGCCGGGCGGTAATTGCGGGCACGTCGAGCTCCCCGGTCAGTGTGCAGCTGTAGCGTGGGTATCTAGGTATTTGCGGTCGTTTCGCAACTGCGAAGAGCCGCGCGGACGCCAAAGGACGTTCGCTGTTGCCATCTTCCGACAGCAGCGGCGCGGAATTGTTCACCGGCTGCTTCCATCGGTCCGCCCATGCCCCGCGCCCTGACTCTGGCGGAGGCGCGTGAATGTGCTAGACGCGCCCTCATGACGACCCCGCCCATCGACAAGATCCGCAACTTCTCCATCGTGGCCCACATCGACCACGGCAAGAGCACCCTGTCCGACCGCCTGATCCAGGAGACCGGCGGCCTGACCGCGCGCGAGATGACCGAACAGGTCCTCGACAACATGGAGATCGAGAAGGAGCGCGGCATCACCATCAAGGCCCAGACCGTGCGCCTGCAATACAAGGCGCGCGACGGCGAGACCTACACCCTCAACCTGATGGACACCCCCGGACACGTCGACTTCGCCTATGAGGTCAGCCGGTCCCTGGCCGCCTGCGAAGGCTCCATCCTCGTGGTCGACGCCAGCCAGGGGGTTGAGGCCCAAACGCTGGCCAATGTCTATCAGGCCATCGACAACAACCACGAGATCGTCCCGGTCCTCAACAAGATCGACCTGCCGGCCGCCGAGCCGGAGCGGGTGAAGGCGCAGATCGAGGACGTCATCGGCCTCGACGCCAGCGACGCCGTCGAATGCTCGGCCAAGAGCGGCATCGGCATTCCCGATGTGCTGGAGGCCATCGTCACCCGCCTGCCGCCGCCCAAGGGCGATCCGGACGCCCCGCTGAAGGCCCTGCTGGTCGACGCCTGGTACGACGCCTACCTGGGCGTCATCGTCCTGGTGCGCATCTTCGACGGCAGCCTGCGGGCCGGCCAGCGGATCAAGATGATGAACGCCGGCGCCACCCATCTGGTCGACCGCGTCGGCGTCTTCCTGCCCAAGAACACCCCGGTCGACAGCCTCGGCCCCGGTGAGGTCGGCTTCTTCACCGCCCAGATCAAGGAGGTGGCCGACGCCGCCGTCGGCGACACCATTACCGACGAGAAGAAACCCACCGCCGCGCCGCTGACCGGCTTCAAGGAAGTGCAGCCGGTGGTGTTCTGCGGCCTGTTCCCGGTCGACGCCGCCGACTTCGAGGACCTGCGCGCCGCGATCGGCCGGCTGCGCCTGAACGACGCCAGCTTCTCCTACGAAATGGAGACCAGCGCCGCCCTCGGTTTCGGCTTCCGCTGCGGCTTCCTCGGCCTGCTGCACCTGGAGATCATCCAGGAGCGGCTGAGCCGCGAGTTCGACCTCGACCTGATCGCGACAGCGCCCAGCGTGGTCTACAAGGTCGGCCTGACCAACGGCGACGAGATCGAGCTGCACAACCCCGCCGACCTCCCCGACCCGGTCAAGATCGCCAGCATCAGCGAGCCCTGGATCAAGGCCACCATCCTGACCCCGGACGACTATCTGGGCGGCGTCATCAAGCTGTGCCAGGACCGCCGCGGCGAGCAGCGGGAGCTCAGCTACGTCGGCAGCCGCGCCATGCTGGTCTATGACCTGCCCCTGAACGAGGTGGTGTTCGACTTCTACGACCGGCTGAAATCCATCTCCAAGGGCTACGCCAGCTTCGACTACCAGATCGAGGGCTACCGCGAGGGCGACCTGGTCAAGATGCAGATCCTGGTCAACGCCGAGCCGGTCGACGCCCTGTCGATGCTGGTCCACCGCGCCCGCGCCGAACAGCGCGGCCGGGGCATGGTCGAGAAGATGAAGGAGCTGATCCCGCAGCACATGTTCGTCATCCCGATCCAGGCGGCCATCGGCGGCCGGATCATCGCCCGCGAAACGGTCCGCGCCCTGCGCAAGGACGTCACCGCCAAATGCTACGGCGGCGACGCCAGCCGCAAGAAGAAGCTGCTGGAGAAGCAGAAGGCCGGCAAGAAGCGCATGCGCCAGTTCGGCAAGGTGGAAATCCCCCAGGAAGCCTTCATCGCCGCCCTGAAGATGGACGATAACTGATCGAGGCCTCCGATCCCGCTCCCTCCGGGAGAGGTGATCTACCCCTCGACCAGCTTCCTCAGTTCCGCCTTCGCCACCTTCTCGAGCGTGGCGCGGGGGAAGCTGTCGACGAACCGCACCTCGTGCGGCTGCTTGAAGCTGGCCAGCTGGTCCTGGCAGGCCGCCAGGATGGCCGCCTCAAGGCCCTCGGTCCCGCCCTGCGCGATGACGAAGGCCACGGGGACCTCGTCCAGCATGGGGTGACGCTTGGCGACCACCGCCACCTCGCCGACGCCGGGGACCGACGCGATCACCCGCTCGATCTCGCTGGCCGCGACATTCTCGCCGCCGACCTTCAGCATGTCCTTGGAGCGGTCGGCGAAATAGAGATAGCCGTCCTCCCCGCGCCGCACGCGGTCGCCGGTGATGAACAGGCCGTCGGCGTTGAAGGCCCGCGCCGTCGCATCCGGATCGCCGGCGTATTCGAGGAACAGCGACAGCCCCCGCACCCCGCCGACCAGCAGCTCGCCGGTCTCCCCGACCGCGACCGGCTGTCCCGCCTCGTCCAGCACATGGATGTCATAGACCGGCGAGGGACGCCCCATCGACATCGGCGCGTCCGGCGCAGTGGGCGAGCCGACCGTGCCGTGGGTCATGGTCTCGGTCATGCCCCACCAGCCGACAGTCTTGACCCCGAACAGCCGGTCGGTGGCCGGGTCGCAGATGCCGTTTCCGAAGTTGCGGTAGCTGTGCCGGGGCACGGGCTGGCCGGCGATGGCCTTGAGGCAGAAGGGCACCATCGAGGTCCAGGTACAGCCGTGCTTCAGCGACACCGGCCAGAAGCGGCTGGCCGAGAACTTCGGCATCAACACCGCCGTGGCCCCGGCCCAGAAGGCGGCCAGGACGCTGTAGACCTGGGCGTTGGTGTGGAACAGCGGCAGGTAGACCAGGTGCACGTCCTGCGGGACCAGACCCTCGTTCTGGGCGCACATCCGCCCGCCCCAAAGGGCGTTGGCGTGGGTCCACAGCACCGCCTTGGGCCGCGCCGTGGTGCCGCTGGTGTACTGGATGCCGAAATGGGCCCAGGGATCGTGCGGCCGCGCGGCGAGGCCGGCCGGATCGCCGTCCAGGGCCGAGAAGGGCTCGAAGCCCTCGGCCCTCGCCGGCGCGCCGCTGTCGTTATCGGTCACCGCGATCCACGGCAGCCGGGGGGCCGCCTCGTGCACCAGACCGGCGAACATCGGCTGGGTGATGGCCCCGACCGCGCCGCTGTGGGCCGCGAAGTAGCGCACCTCGTCGAGACTGGACTTCGTATTGGTCGTCACCGGCACGGCCCCGGCGTAGGCGCAGCCCAGCCAGGCGATCACCGATTCCGGGCAGTTCTCCAGATGCACCAGGACCCGCTCGCCGACCTTCACCCCCCGGCCCTGCAGCCCCGCCGCCAGCCGCCGCACGGCCTGTGCGAACCGGCGATAGGACCAGGTCCCGCCCTCCCCCTCGAAGGGCTCCCAGATCAGGAACGGATGGTCGCCGCGCCAGTCGGCCCGGGCGTCGATCAGGCTGCGGATATCCATGCCCTCGAAGGGGGTCAGGGCGCGGGGCGTCGAAGAGTTCATGGCGCGAGGATGAACGCCGCCGGGGCCGGAGAAAAGGGCGCCGTGGCGTCACGCCAGGTCGCGCCGACCTCCAACATAGCCCCCGACACAGCCCTCGACACAGCCGGGCAAACGGCGCCATCACACGCCCGCACTCGCACCGGGACTCCGCCGATGACCACCGATCTCGACCCCTATCTGCAGGAAATGGGACGCCTGGCCCTGGAAGTGGCCGCCGACGCGGCGACCAAGGTGATGATCTACGCCGAGGCCGACCCCGAGGAGGGACTGAGCGCCGACATCTATTTCGCCGACGACGAGCCCGACGTCATCCATTACCGACTCTGCCCGCCGATGCTGGAGGCGGTGATCGACGCCTTCCGCGATGTCGCCCGCCTCAGCGACCCGCGCGGCGCCTGGCAGGTGATGCGCTATGTCGTCGACGACGGCGCCTTCCAGGTCACCTTCCGCTACGAGGACGACCTCGAGGAACATGAGGACATCAGCGAGCGCCGCCCTCTGGCCATCGCCGAGGTGTTCGGCCCGGGGCTGGTCGACTACTCCCGGCCGGGTCTGTAATTCCCGCGCGCGCCGCGCCGGGGAGCCGTAGAACCACGGCCGTTCGACCTGGCTATTGAATTCCGCTCCTCCCGGCGGAGGCCGGGACCCAGATTCAGCCGCTCCGCCAACTGAATCATCCTGAGAGACTGGCGCTCAGGCGGCTGGACCCCGGCCGTCGCCGGGGAGAGCGGCGGAAGGCGGGTTCGTTCGCCTGATATCGCTTCGCCCTAGCCGCGAACCGCCATGCTGGCGCGCCCGGCGCCGCCCGGGGTCTTCATCAGCCGGTCGGCCACGTCCAGCAGGAACTCGCGCCGACGCTTGAGGGCGGCCTTGATGTCGTCGCCGGGGCGGAAGGTGCGGATATCGTCGCGCTTGGACTCATGACGCAGCCGGTCGGCGACGGCGGGCAGGTGGTCGCCGCCCTTGCGGGCGTCCATCAACTGGGCGTGGCTGCGGGCTTCACCGATGCGCTTTTCCACCTGCGGCTCGACCTCGACCCCGCTCTCGGCGCGGGCGGCCAGGGTCACGAAGTCGCGGGCATACATGGAAACGAAGCCTTCTTCGGCCATCGGGGAGCTCCTTCTGGATGGAACCATCGCGCGCGGCGCGGCCGGAATCGACGCGGGGCGTAAGAGGGCGATGGCGCGCTTGCGAGCGCTCTGAGTCTTGATCTTAACACAGATTACCGCCAGCGGGGCGGAAACCGCCCCCGGCCCGGCCGCGCCCTGCCTAGTTCCCCCAGAACAGGTCTTGGCCGGCGTTCTGGGCCCGCTGCCACACCGCCGAGATCTGGGGCTTGCCGCCGTCGCTGAACCGGATGCACTGCAGCAGCACATAGCCCTTCGCGGACAGCCCGGCGTGGCGGGTTTCGAAGTCGGCCTCGCTGTCGAGCCAGGCCTCCCAGCCATGGGCGCCGGCCGGGCGAAACAGGTTGCAGAACCGCACCTCGCCGCCCAGCGAATAGGGAACGCTCCGGGCGATGCGCAGCCCCTTGGCCTTCATCGCCGTGGCCAGGGGGCCAAGCTCGCTGCGCTTGAGATTGTGCCGCGCCTCCCAGGCTGCGGAGGTGCGGCGGGTGATGACGGTGAACCGCGGGGGCCCGCTCTGGTTGTCGACGCTGACATAGACCGGCTCGCGGCCGTTCCTGGACGCCTGGGTGACGATGGCCTGATACTCCTCCGGCGTCTTGCGCAGGTACCAGGCGTCGGGCGCCGCCACGCCGCCATACTGCATCAGCATGATCACCGACTGGCCGGCCCGCTGGGAACAGAGGCTGCGCAGGCGATAGCCCTCGTCCGCGCCGGCCGACAGTGTCTCCTCGATCTCGCCGACGGGCACATCCAGGCCGACCGCCGAGTCAATTTCGTCGCCCAGACTCATCAGGAAATTGGCGTTGGGCTTGTCTCCGGCCAGGTCGACGGCGGTGACGCAATAGCCGTCGTCGTCCGCGCCGAGGGCGCCGCTGAGCCCGCTCAGCGGATCCTCGAAGAACAGCTGCTCTATCGCCGGGGCCGCCGCCGCCGGCGAGGCCAGGCCAAGCCCGCCCCAGCCCAACGCCCCCAGAGCGGCCGATCCGGTGATCAGGCGACGACGCGAAATCGGCATGGCAATCCCCCTCAACCACGCCAGTGTTGGCCTGCCCCGCGCCGTCGGCAATCCCCGTTTGCAGTGTCCCCTGCCGGGCGCCGCGGCCGCCGCCTATCGAAGCGCCCCACCATTCTAACCCGGCGCCAGACGGCGGCCCAGGCGATCGGCGCCGGAAAGGCCGGTGGCGCAAGGGTTTGTCGTGGCCTGGACGGTGGCCGAGGCGCTGTGGGCGTGGGCTTTGGCGTAGGCGCGGCGTGGGTCGGGCGGCGGGGAATGTGGGCCGAATGAGGGGGTGACGGCCTACAGCGGCGGGACAGGCGCCTCAACCATCGACCATCGTTCTCTCGAAATTGACTCCGGCACATCTTGGCGTTGTGATGCGGGATCAACCGGGGGGCGCCGCTCACGATGGCTGGCCAGATCGAAATCATCAAACTGATCATCGCCTATACGCTGGTCGGCGCGTTCGTCTTCACGGTCGTCGCGACCTGCGGCTCACTGGTCGGGCTGATCAAGTTCGCCGACAACGGCCAGCAGAAGAAGCTGTTCGCCGTGCTGGTCGTCGAGCTGGTCGTGATCTGTGTCGGGGCTTTCGCGAACCTCTTGAACCTGAACCCCATCGCCACCGCCAACGACATTCAAAAGCCCCTGGTGACCGAGATCCGGGGCCTTGAGGTCGCGGCCGTTCAGCAAAGCGAAGCGACGTCCACGGTGGCGAACCAGCTCAACACCGTAGCCCTCAAGGGCCTCCGGCCGGAAGCGGAAACAGCGGCGGCGGCCCTGATCGCGGCCGCCCGGCGGGAGGGCGTCGATCTGCGTCTCTGGTCCGGCTACCGGTCGCCCGAACAGCAGGCGGCCCTTTACGCCCGCGGCCGCACCGCACCCGGCGCGAGGGTCACCAGTGCAAAGCGGTCGGTGCACACCACCGGCCTGGCGTTCGACGTGGTGATCTACACCAACGGCAAGCCGGACTTTGACTCGCCGAACTACCAGCGCGTCGGCGCGATCGGAAAATCACAGGGTCTGGTCTGGGGCGGCGACTGGCGCACGCCCGACTATCCGCATTTTGAACTGCCCAATGCGCAACGGGTTCTGGCGGCGATGAAGTGACGGGGCTGCGGGGGGCTCCGCCGGCCGGAGGTTGGGCTTGCGGCCCGTGGGCGACCTGCAACCACCGTAAGCCCTCATCCGGCGCTTCGCGCCACCTTCTCCCTCAGGGAGAAGCATTTTGATGGCGCGTCACCTGCGTCAGCGGCCGCGCGCGGTAGACCGATCAGCCCCACCAGCCACACAATCCGCTCATCCCGGCAACCCGAAGGACGGCGCGAAGCGTCAATGCCGGGCCCCAACCGCGTGATCTCGATGTTTGAATTTCAGGGCGCTCCATCCGCCAGCTTTAGCGCCAATCCCAAAGGTCAGCGCTCTGGCGGATGGGTCCCGGCCTTCGCCGGGATGAGCGGATTTGTGGAGTGAGCGGAAGTGGGGTGACAGGTTTTTGGGAGGTGGGGATCAGGGCGCGGGGTTGGGGAGGGTGGCGAGGAAGGCTTCGACGTGGCCGGGCGGGCCGATGCCGCAGGCATCCCAATAGAGGTCGCGCCAATTGGGGTTGGCGTCTTCGATGAGGCGGACCTTCCAGGACCGGCGCCATTCCTTCATGCGGCGCTCGCACTGGAAGGCCTCTTCGCGGGTGTCGAAGGTCTGGAACCAGACGAGGCGGTCGCAGCCGTACCTGGCGGTGAAGCCTGGGATGGCCTTGCTCTTGTGCTGGGCGATGCGCGTGGTCAGGCAATCGGTGCTGCCGAGGTAGAGCGTTCCGTTCTGCTTGTTGGTGACGATGTAGCAGTAGAAGGCCATGGAGGGACCATGGGCTTTTGCGAACAAAATGGCAACATTTATCGCGGTCACAGACCCCTACTCCGCTCATCCCGGCGAAGGCCGGGACCCATCCGCGTGATCTCGATGTGTGAGGGTCAGGGCTCCCCCTCAGCCTGTTCGAGCCCAATGCTTACAGGCCTGCGCTCTGGCGGATGGGTCCCGGCCTTCGCCGGGATGAGCGGATGTTGGAGGATGAGCGGAGGTGGGAGGGTGAGCGGAGGTGGGAGGGTGAGCGGAGGTGGGCGGATGAGCGGATGATGAGTGCGGATGTTGGGGGAGGGCCGTCACCCCTCCCCCTCCACCAGCCTTAGTGCACCCGGGCCTTGCCGATCTCCAGCGCCCCGTCCCCGGCGTGCACCTGGATGACGCTGCCGTCTTCCAGGTCGCCGGCCAGGAGCTTCCTGGCGATCGGGTCGACCAGGTCTTTCTGGATCACCCGCTTCAGCGGCCGCGCGCCATAGACCGGGTCGTAGCCCTTTTCGGCCAGCCAGTGCAGGGCGCCGTCGTCCAGGGCGATGGCCATGCGGCGGTCGGCGAGGAGTTTTTCCACCCGGTCCAGCTGGATGCGGACGATGGCGCCCATGTCCGCGCGGGCCAGCCGCTTGAACAGGATGATCTCGTCGATCCGGTTGAGGAATTCGGGCCGGAAGCTGCGGCGGACCACGTCCATGACCTGGGGCCGGACCAGTTCGACGTCCTCGCCCTCGGCCTGGGCGGCGAGGAATTCGGCGCCCATGTTGCTGGTCATGACGATCAGGGTGTTGCGGAAGTCGATGGTGCGGCCCTGGCCGTCGGTCAGGCGGCCGTCATCCAGCACCTGGAGCAGCACGTTGAACACGTCGGGGTGAGCCTTTTCGACCTCGTCGAACAGCACGACCTGATAGGGCCGGCGACGCACCGCCTCGGTCAGGGCGCCGCCCTCGTCGTAGCCGACATAGCCGGGAGGCGCGCCGATCATGCGGCTGACGCTGTGCTTTTCCATGTATTCGCTCATGTCGAGGCGGGTGATCGCCGTCTCGTCGTCGAACAGGAATTCGGCCAGGGCCTTGGTCAGCTCGGTCTTGCCCACGCCCGTGGGGCCCAGGAACAGGAAGCTGCCGATCGGCCGCTGCGGGTCCTTGAGGCCGGCGCGGGCGCGGCGCACGGCGTCGGACACGGCGACCAGCGCCTCTTCCTGGCCGACCACCCGCTGGCGCAGGCCATCCTCCATGCGCAGCAGCTTGTCGCGCTCGCCTTCCAGCATCTTCTCGACCGGAACCCCGGTCCAGCGGCTGACCACGGCGGCGATCTGCTGGGCGTCGACCACCTCGGGGGCGAGGTCGTTGTCGGCCTTGCTGGTCACCTCTTCCTCGGCCAGGCGCTTTTCCATGGCCGGGATCTCGCCATAGGCGATCTCGGAGGCGCGCTGCAGGTCGCCGCGGCGCTGGGCGGCGGTCAGTTCGGCCTTCAGCCGTTCCAGGGCCTCGCGGCTCTGGGCGGCCGAGCCGACCTTTTCCTTTTCCGCCTTCCAGCGGGCGGTCATGTCGTCGGACTCCGCCTGCAGTTCCTCGATCTCGGCGTCGAGATCGCCCAGCCGGGCCTTTGAGGCGGCGTCTGTCTCCTTGCGCAGGGCCTCGCGTTCGATTTTCAGCTGGACCAGGCGGCGGTCGATCTCGTCCAGTTCCTCGGGCTTGGAGTCCACGGCCATCCGCACCCGGCTGCCGGCCTCGTCCATCAGGTCGATGGCCTTGTCGGGCAGGAAGCGGTCGGCGATGTAGCGGTGCGACAGGGTGGCGGCGGCGACGATGGCGCTGTCGCTGATGCGCACCCCGTGGTGCAGCTCGTATTTCTCCTTCAGGCCGCGCAGGATGGAGACGGTGTCCTCCACCGTCGGTTCGTCGACGAACACCGGCTGGAAGCGACGGGCCAGGGCGGCGTCCTTTTCCACATGCTTGCGGTATTCATCGAGGGTGGTGGCGCCGACGCAGTGCAGCTCGCCCCGCGCCAGGGCGGGCTTGAGCAGGTTGGAGGCGTCCATCGCCCCGTCGCTCTTGCCGGCGCCGACCAGGGTGTGCATCTCGTCGATGAACAGGATGATGCCGCCCTCGGCGGCGGTCACCTCGTTGAGCACGGCCTTCAGACGCTCCTCGAACTCGCCGCGGTATTTGGCGCCGGCGATCAGGCTGCCCATGTCGAGGCTGAGCAGCTTCTTGTCCTTCAGGCTTTCGGGCACGTCGCCCTCGACGATGCGCAGGGCCAGACCCTCGACGATGGCGGTCTTGCCGACGCCGGGCTCGCCGATGAGGACGGGATTGTTCTTGGTGCGCCGCGACAGCACCTGGATGGTGCGGCGGATCTCCTCGTCGCGGCCGATGACCGGGTCGAGCTTCTGGTCGCGGGCGGCCTGGGTGAGATCGCGGGCATAGCGCTTGAGGGCGTCGTAGCCTTCCTCGGCCGAAGCGCTGTCGGCGGTGCGGCCCTTGCGCATGGCCTCGGCGGCGGTGTTGAGGGACTTCTCGTCGACCCCGGCGCCCTTGAGGGCCTTGGCCGCCTCGCCGCCTTCCTTGGCCAGGGCGATCAGCAGCCGTTCAGTGGTGACAAAGCTGTCGCCGGCCGCCTTGGCGCCTTCCTCGGCGGCGGCGAAGACGCGGGCCGATTCCGGCTTCAGATACAGCTGGCCCGAGCCGCCCTCGACCTTGGGCATCTTGCCCAGCAGCGCCTCGACCGCCGTCTCCACGGCGTCGGGCCGGCCGCCGGCGCTCTGGATCAGGGCGGCGGACAGGCCGTCCTTTTCCTCGAGCAGAACCTTGAGCAGATGTTCGGGCGCCAGCTGCTGGTGGCGGCGGGCCAGGGCCAGGGATTGGGCCGATTGCACGGCCTGTTTGGCGCGGTCGGAGTAGAGGTCGATATTCAAGTGGATGTCCCCTCGATCAGGCGGATGAAACCGGCCGCCTCATCGGAGCGCAACCGGCTGATGCGGATGTAGGTGTGGCCCAAGGGTCACACAAGGAGGTGGATCAAAAGTCGGAGGATTTAACCCGTCATCCCGGAAGGGGGAGCGGGGCCGACTGCAATTCCTCCCCCCGACCAAAGGGCGGGGGAGGGGGACCGCGGCCGCAGGCCGGGGTGGAGGGGGCGGCGCCGGGGGTGGGAGATTGACCGGAAGACTTGTGTTGGCGGACGGCGCCAGAACGTGGGCCTGCCTGAACGGCCGGAGCCGCCCCCTCCACCACGCGGGGTATTCCCCGCGTGGTCCCCCTCCCCCAGGCTCCGCCTGGGGGAGGATTACTTCTGGTTGGCGTAGATCTTGACGACCTCGTAGAGGAAGCGGCGGCCATCGTAGAGGCTCTTGACCCGCAGGCGCTCGTTGAGGCCATGGGTGCCGTTGCCGTCGGGGTCGCCGAAGATGCCGGACAGGCCGTAGGTCGGAATGCCGGCGGCGGTGGTGTAGCGGCCGTCGGTGGCGCCGGTGGTCATGGTCGGGATGACCGGCACGCCGGGCCAGATCTCGCCGGCCACCTTCAGCGCCGGTTGCAGCACCTGCGGGGTCAGGGGCGGGGTGACCGCCACGGCGCTGGGCTCGGCGGCCAGGGTGATCTTGATGCCGGGATCGGCGGCGACGCGCTCCAGGTCCTTCAGCACCTGGCGCGGATCGTTGCCCGGGAGGATGCGGCAGTTGACGTTGGCGGTGGCCCGTTGCGGCAGGGCGTTGGGGGCGTGGCCGGCGGTGACCATGGTCGGCACGCAGGTGGTGCGCATCATGCTGTTGCGGCCCCGGTCCTTGGTGACGATGGCCTCGGCTGCGGCGTCGGTCGGGTCGGCGAGGATGGCGGCCAGGGCGGCGGCGACCTCGGGCGTTTCCAGCTTGGCGACGCCTTCGAAATTGGCCCGCACGGAGTCGTTGATGGCGATCGGGAAGTCGTATTCGCCGATGTTGGTCAGGGCCCTGGACAGCCGGACGATGGCGTTGTCCTTGTAGGGCCGGCTGGAGTGGCCGCCCTTGTTGGTGATCTCAAGGGTGTAGTCCTGATAGATCTTCTCGCCGGCCTGGATGCCGAGGAACTGCGGCTTGCCGGTCTCGTCGAGCCGGCCGCCGGCCCCCTCGTTCAGGGCCATGCCGGCGGCGAGGGCGTCCGGATGGTTCTTCAGCAGAAAGTCGACGCCGTTGAAGGTGTCGGCTGTTTCCTCGCCGCAGGTCAGGGCCAGCTTGATGTCGCGGCGCGGCTTGAAGCCCTCCTCACGGTAGCGAACCATGCTGTCGGTGAAGATGGCGGCCATGGCTTTGTCGTCGCTGGTCCCGCGCGCGTAGAAGTAGCCGTCCTCCTCGATCAGGGTGAAGGGATCGCGCACCCAGTCCTCGCGCTTGGCCTCGACCACATCGATGTGGGCCAGCAGCAGCAGGGGCTTGGCCTTGGGATCCTTGCCGTGCAGCACCGCGATCAGGTTGCCGTCTTTGGGCCGGTCGGCGGGGGCGATGATCCGGATGTCGCTGTCGGGATAGCCGGCCGCCTTGAGCCGCGCCGCCATCCGTTCCGCCGCCAGGGTGCAGCTGCCCGAGGACAGGGTGGTGTTGGTCTCCACCAGCTCCTTGTAGAGCCCCTTGAAGCGGACCAGGTCCGGAGACAGGGCCTCCTGCGCGGGGGCGGCGGACACGGCTCCCAGAGCCAGCAGGGCGGTTGCGGCGGTCAGGCGAAGGACGGACATGAAAGCTCCCCGGATGTGTGACGGGAGCCTAGGGATCATGACGACGCTGGGCAACCATTGGCATCCTTCTCCCCTTGCGGGAGAAGGTGGCGCGGAGCGCCGGATGAGGGGTTGATGAAGGATCCCGTCGCCATCGCAGCAAGACCCGCCCTTCCCTGTCAGCCGGCGCGACCCCTCATCCGTCGCCCCGGACCTGGTCCGGGGCGACACCTTCTCCCGCAAGGGGAGAAGGATGAATCGAGGCGGCCTACTTCACCAACTCCATCACATCCAGCTTCGACTCCTGCCTGGGCCAGGGCAGCACCAGGCGCCAGCGGGTCTCGCCGATCCGCTCCAGGGCGCCGATCTGGTCGCGTTCGGGCATCTGGCTGTAGACCGGATAGCCGGTCTCGCCGTCGCCCCAGGCCTGGGCGCCGATGAAGATCAGCCGCCGGTCGTTGGCCGGGTCGGGATAGAGCAGGCCTCGGGTGCGCTGGCTGCCGGTGGTCTTGGTCAGCACCAGATCGCCGCCAGGCGAGAGTTCGACGGTGCATTTGAACCAGGGATAGGCGACGTAGGAGAGGCCGTCCCCGCTGATCGACCCGATCTTGACGGTGCGACAGCGATAGACGCCCGGCGGCGGCTGCAGACGGCCGGCCAGGGCGGCGTCGGGAACCAGCAGCAGGCCCAGGGCGTCGATCTCGGCGCCATGCTCGCGGTCGGCCTCGCGCAGGGCCTGTCGCCAGGCCCGGTTCAGCCGCGACAGGCGATCCTCGTCGGCGGGGCTGGCCACCAGACGCCACTGATCGATCCCGCCCTGTTCGCCCTCGGCCGGAGGCTGGGGCAGAGGCGGCGACTCGGCCACGGGTTCTGGCGGCGTCCCGGCCGTGTCGGCGGGGGATGGAGCGACAGGCCCCTTGGCCGCGTCGGCGGCCGCGGCGGCGGACGGCAGGGCGGCTCCGGTCCCGGCGGGTTTCGCCTCCGGCGGATCGGACCGCGCGGGCTCGCCGGACCGGGAGCAGGCGGCGGTAGCAAGAACGGCCGTGAGGGCGATGGAAGACAGGTATCGGGCGCGCATCATCCCTTAACGGTGACGCGCGCCAACGGTTCAGTCAAAGGCCGTCAGACCCGGTCGCGGAAGGGATCGGCCGGGAAGACGCCGAGGATCTCGATCCGGTCGGTGAAGTAGCCGAGTTCCTCCAGCGCCAGGGCCAGACCCCGGTCCTCGGGACGTCCATCGACTTCGGCGTAGAAGAAGGTGGCGGTGAAGGCGCCGCCCTCCATGTAGCTTTCCAGCTTGGTCATGTTGACGCCGTTGGTCGCGAACCCGCCCATCGCCTTGTAGAGGGCCGCCGGGATGTTCTTCACCCGGAAGCAGAAGGAGGTGATGCAGCGCTGGGTGAAGGGGGGTGACGGCGGGGCCTTGTCGGCGGTCATCACCAGGAAGCGGGTGGTGTTGTGGCGCTCGTCCTCGATGTCCTTGGCCAGGATGTCGAGCCCATAGATTTCCGCCGCCAGGGCCGGGGCGATGGCGGCCCGGGTCGGGTCGGGGTTCTGCGCCAGGGCGCGGGCGGCGCCGGCGGTGTCGCCGACAGCCTCGGTCTCGACGCCCAGCTTCTTCAGCGACTTGCGGCACTGGTGAAGGGCGATGGCCATGCTGGACACGGTCTTGACCTGGTCCAGCCTGACGCCGCGGTTGGCCATCAGCTGGAAGCGGATCGGCTTGAACCGCTCGCCGATGATCTTCAGGCCCGAGTTGGGCAGCAGGTGATGGACGTCGGCCACCCGTCCGGCGATGGAGTTCTCCACCGGGATCATCCCCAGTTCGCAGACGCCGCTGGAGACCGCCACGAAGGCCTCCTCGAAGGTGGCGTAGGGTGCGGCTTCATAGCCGGGGAAATAGTCGCGGCAGGCCTCGTGGCTGTTGGCGCCGGGGGCGCCCTGGAAGGCGATCTTCTTGAGCATTGTATTTCACACAGTCTTTGCGTGAGCCCGGGCGGCCTCGAGGTCGGCCGGGTTGTCGACGGAGATGGGCGCGGCCTCTGCAACGGACGCCCAGTAGGACAGGCCCATTTCCAGGCCTCTCAGCTGTTCCAGCTTCTCGCGCCGCTCCAGGGCCGAAGGCGGCGCGCTGTTAAATCGCTCGAGCGCGGCGCGGCGATAGCCGTAGATGCCGATGTGGCGCCAGACCGGGCCGTCGCCATAGAGGGTGGAGCGGGTGAAGTAGAGGGCGCGGCCCGAGCGGCCGTCGGCCTGCATCGCCAGGACGGCCTTGACCACATCGGGGTTGGCCCGGTCCTCGACCGAGGCCTCGACGGCCACGACGGTGGCGACGTCGCAGCCCGGCTGGTCGGCCAGCAGGCCTGCGCAGGCGCTCAGCACCGAGGGCGGGACGAAGGGCATGTCGCCCTGCAGATTGATCACCGCGTCGTGCCGCCCGGCGGGATCGAGCTCGGCCAGCGCCGCCTGGATGCGGTCCGAACCCGACGGCAGGGCCGGATCGGTCAGCACCGCCTGGCCCCCGGCGGCCCGCACCGCCTCGACGATCTCGGCATCGCCGGCGGCCACGGCGACGGGGCCGATGTCGGCGGCCTCGGCTTGGCGCAGAACGCGGACGATCATCGCAACCCCGCCGATTTCAGCCAGGGGCTTGTTCGGCAAACGGGTGGCGGCCATGCGGGCGGGGATCAGGACAATGGGTTTCATGGGCTCGAAACAGGGGCTTTTGTCTGTGCCTGCGGCGGTCCGCGCGCTTGCGAAGGCGGCGGTAGCGTGTAAGAGACGCGGGCGCAACAAGGGGCGGGATTCTCCACGGTTCCCGTTCATGACCGAAACACTCGATTTCATGAGCGAACATGAGCGACCTGACGTTCAATAAAATTGCCGGCGGCGTGCTGGTGGTCGGCCTCACCATCTTCGGCCTTCGCGAACTGAGCGGGATGGTCTTCGAAACCCATGAACTCGAGAAGCCCGGCTACGCCGTGGCCGTTCAGGAAACCCCCGGCGAAGGTCCGGCCGCCGAGGTCGCTCCCGATTGGGGCACGGTGATTCCCGCCACCGACCCCGCGCTGGGCCAGGCCGTGTCGGCCAAGTGCGCCAGCTGCCACACCTTTACCGCCGGCGGCGCCAACGGCACCGGACCGAACCTCTACGGCACCATGGGCAAGCAGCCCGGCACCCATCCCGGCTTCGCCTATTCGGACGGCATGAAGGCCTTCGGTCAGGGCAAGGTCTGGACCTTCGACGAGCTGGACCAGTTCCTCAAGGCGCCGCAGAAGCACGTCCAGGGCACCAAGATGACCTTCGTGGGCCTGAAGAAGCAGGAAGACCGCATCGCCATGTTGTCCTACCTGCACAGCCTGGGCTCGACCCTGCCGATCCCGGCGCCGAAGCCGGCCGCCGCGCCCGCCGAGGCCCCTGCCGCCGACGCGCCCGCCGCCGAGGGCGCGCCCGAAGCCGCCGCGCCGACGAACGGAACCACGGACGCCAAGCCCGCCACCTGATCGGCGGCTTCCCGACCAGGATTTGCCCGGCTAGGGTGACGCCATGCGTCGCCTGATCCTGCTGATCGCCGCCCTTTGTCTGGCCCTGCCCGCCGCCGCGCAGCAGGCGGCCGATCCCGACGCCGACCTGACCGTCGCCCGCCCGGCCTACCGCGCCGGGACGGGACCACGGCTGATGATCGATGGCGGGCACCACAATTTCCACACCCTGGACGGCCGCTTCGCCCCGTTCGCCGCCGTGGTCCGGAACGATGGGTTCGTCGTGGAGGCCGGCGACGGTCCGCTGACGGCCGAGGCCCTGGCCGGCGTCAAGGTGCTGGTGATCTCCAACGCCCTGAACGGCGCCAATGTCCAGGAATGGCGCCTGCCCACCCCCTCGGCCTTCACGCCGGAGGAGATCGCCGTGGTGAAGGCCTGGGTCGAACAGGGCGGCGGCCTGCTGCTGATCGCCGACCACATGCCCTTCGCCGGCGCGGCCCAGGATCTGGCCGCCGCCTTCGGCTTCCGCTTTTCCAACGGCTTCGCCCAACGAAACACGCCCGGAAGACCGGACATTTTCACCCGCGAGGCCGGGAGCCTGAAGGCCGATGTCGTCACCGAGGGCCGCGACCCCGGCGAGGCCATCAGCCAGGTGCGCACCTTCACCGGCTCGGCCTTCGAGGCGCCGGCGCGGGCGCGGCCGATCCTGGTGTTTCCGGCTGGCTATCGTTCGCGCGAGCCGGACGTCGCCTGGGAATTCAGCGACCAGACCCCGGAGCATGACATCGAAGGCCAGTTGCAGGGGGCGGTGCTGACCGTCGGCAAGGGCCGGGTCGCGGTGTTCGGCGAGGCGGCGATGTTCACCGCCCAGCTGGCGGGTCCCAAGCGCACGCCGATGGGTTTCAACGCGCCTGACGCCCCGCGGAACCGCCAGCTGATGCTCAACATCGTTCACTGGCTCGCCGGCCTGTTGCCCGCCGCATGACCAACGCCGCAGACCAGATCCGGGCCGTCGTCGCCGGCGTGAAGCGGCTGTCCACGATCTGGATCGTGATCGGCAACCTGATCCCGCTGATCTGCGTCATCGCCTTCGGCTGGCCCGCCGGCGTGCTGCTGCTGCTCTACTGGTGCGAGAACGTCATCCTTGGCGGGATCAATGTGCTGAAGATGACGGCCAGCAGCCTGACGTTGGGGCCGGGCGGCCTGATCATCCTGCTGTTCCTCGTGCCCTTCTTCACCTTCCACTACGGCCTGTTCTGCATGGTGCACGGGGTCTTCGTCGTGGTCATCGGATCGGTCGGCGGCGGGGGACTGGCCAATGCGCCCGGCGGCCTGGACCCTTCCCCCTTCACGCTGTGGCGGATTGTCCTGGGCCAGATCCAGAGCGAGCCCGGCTTCGGCTGGAGCCTGGCGACCATCGGCGGGATGCAGCTGTTCAGCCTGGTGTTCGACTGGCTGGCGCGGCGGCGATATCGCGATGTCTCGCCGATGGAGCAGATGGCCGCACCCTATGGCCGGATCGTGGTGCTGCACATCGCCCTGCTGGGCGGCGGCTTCCTGATCGCCCTGTGGGGAAGCCCGGTCGGGGCCCTGGCCGTTCTGGTGGTGATGAAGACCCTGTTTGACCTCGGCTACGTCGCCGTGGCCGACCGCAAGGCGAAGGGCGGCGACGACGCGGCGCTGGCCGATCAGCGCGAGAAGCTCTCCGCCGCCATCCGCAAGTTCGGACAGAAGCGGGCCTGAGACCGGTCAGCCGGCCAGGCCGGGCCGGCGAAACGCCGTCGGGGGCCCGGAGCCCGCGGCCTCGATCCGGGTGATCGCGGCGTCCAGCGGTTCGACGGCGACAGCCATGTGGTGGGCGTTGGCGTGAACCATCCGCGCCCCGTCCAGCATGATGGCCACATGCCCCTTCCAGAACACCAGATCGCCGCGCCGCAGATCGTCCCGCGAGACCGGCGCGCCGATCCTGGCCTGCATGTCGGTGTCGCGCGGACAGGCCATGCCGCAGGCGGTCAGGGCCATCTGCACCAGGCCGGAGCAGTCCAGCCCCAGACTCTCGCGCCCGCCCCAGAGATAGGGCGCGCCGACGAACCGCTCGGCCACCCCCGCCCAGTCGTTCTCATAGCCCAGCCCGACCGGGGCCAGATGCTCGCTGATGAACCAGCCGCCCCGCGCGCCCCGCGAAAACCGGCCCTCGACGGCCTCGACGCTGACCAGGGCGCCCAGCGAGAAGAGACCCACGGGCTGGGTCTTGATGTCCGGCCGGCTGAACCCCCAGGTGCGCAGGACGCGGACCCAATGGGTCGGCGCCAGCATGGGCGATGACAGGGCCTCGACGGGGACCCAGCCGACATAGCCGTCCCGGCGCGACTGGCCGAAGGCATGGTCATCCTGTTCCAGCAGGACGTCGAACCGCTCCCCGAACAGCAGCCGGCTTTCCTGTTCGGCATCCTCTTGCGGATGGCGACGCAGCGGTGCGGCGGCGGCTGAGACCTGCATCGGCGTGGGGGCCAGATACCGGTCGGCGGGAACGACCCCCTGCAGGTCGAGGGCGGCCAGTCCCTGGTGAATGAGGGTCGTGCGGCGGTCGAAGCTCATCCGAACCTGGCCTTCAGCATGGCGAACAGCGCGCGGATGGCCTGGGCCTCGCCGCCGACGGGCCAGCCCGGTCGCCCCTTGGGGTTCCAGGCGAAGATGTCGAGATGGACCCAGGCGCCGCTGGTCGGGGCGAAGCGCTTGAGGAACAGGGCGGCGGTCACCGACCCGGCCTGGGCCCAGCCCTCGGGGTCGTTTCTCAGATCGGCGATCTCCCCGGTCAGGGCGTCTTCGTAGCCGGCCCAGAGCGGCATGCGCCAGAGCGGATCGCGGGCGGCCAGGGAGGCCGAGGCGATGTCGGCGGCCAGGGCTTCGTCGTCGGTGTAGAAGGGGATGACCTGCGGCCCCAGGGCGATGCGGGCCGCCCCGGTCAGGGTGGCCATGTCGATGGTCAGGTCCGGCGACAGCTCGTGCGCCCGCGCCAGGGCGTCGGCCAGGATCAGCCGGCCCTCTGCGTCGGTATTGCCGACCTCGACGGTCAGGCCCTTGCGGGTGGCCAGGACGTCGCCGGGCCGCATGGCGTCGCCGGAGATGGCGTTCTCGACGGCGGGGACCAGCACGGCCAGCCGCACGGGCAAGGCCGCGTCCATCACCATCCGCGCCAGGGCCAGGGCGTGGGCGGCGCCGCCCATGTCCTTCTTCATCAGCCGCATGCCGGCCGAGGGCTTGATGTCGAGACCGCCGGTGTCGAAGGTCACCCCCTTGCCGACGATGGCGACCAGTGGCGCATCGGCGGCGGCGCCCGGCCCGGACCAGGACAGTTCGATGATGCGCGGATCGCGGCCGGGACCGGCGGCGCGGCCCACTGCGTGAACCGCCGGATAGCCCTCGGCCAGAAGCTCGTCGCCGGTGGCCACCGTCAGGGTCGCCCCGTGCTGCTCGGCGATTTCCCGGGCGATGGTCTCGATCTGCAGCGGCCCCATGTCCGAGGCCGGGGTATTGACCATGTCCCGGGCCAGGGCGCAGGCGTGAGCCAGGCTCTTCACCGCCGCCAGGTCGACGCCCTCCCCGGCCACCAGCCGCGGCCCGGCCTCGCGGGCGGCGCGGTAGCGGTCGAAGCGATAGCCGCCAAGCCAGAAGGCCAGGGCGATGTCCTCGGCCTTCAGACCCTCCGGCGGTTCGGCCAGGACGTAGTCGCCGGCGGGCAGCCGGGCGGCGAGACCGCGAAAGGCGAAGGCGTCGTCGCCCGCGCCAAGGCCGAACAACGCCTCGGCGATCTCGCCCGCGTCGTCATGCACCAGCAGAAGCTGGCCCGCCCCGGCCTTAAAGCCGCCGGTCTCCGCCAGCCGCCCCAGGCTCGCCGGTCGGGCCGCCAGCAGGTCGGGCCAGGCCTCGGCCGTGACCGCCCGCAGCGGGATGGCGCGCTCGTCGGAACTGGCGATGACAGGATCGGTCATGGGCGGGGACCTCTCAAAAACATGCTTAACGATTCCTTGATCCGGCCCGGCGATGCTGTCGCCCTGTCCGACCAGACCAAGGGTCTCCCCATGTGTCGCAACCGCGCCCTCGCCGCAACCGTTCTCACCCCGGCCCTGCTTCTGCTGACGCTTCCCGGCGCCGCCCAGGCCGCCGGCTGGCCCTTCGGCGGCAAGGCGAAAACGGCGCCGCCCGCCACAGCCCCGGCCGCCCAGCCCGCCGCCGCGTCGACCACGCCCGGACAGACCATAACCCCCCTGGCCCCGCCGCCGGCCCAGCAGAAGGCCAGCGCCGCGCAGCGGGCCGAGGCCCGTCGCTTCGAACCCCTCGCCGCGGCGGCCTTCTGGGGGCGGGAGTTCGAAATCGACCCCCGCGACGCCGAGGCCGGCATCGGCCTGTCCCAGGCCCTGCGGGCGCTGGGCCGTTCGCGGGACGCGGTGGCCACCTCCGAGGCGGTGCTGGTGATCGATCCGCAGAATCTCAACGCCATGCTGGAGACGGCGCGGTCCTACATCGCCATGGGCCAGGGCTTCTACGCCATCGAGCCGGCCCGGCAGGCGGCCAGGCTGTCGCCGCGCGACTGGCGCCCCGTCGCCCTGCTGGCGGTGGCCTATGAGCAGGCCCAGCGCGACGAGGAGGCGCTGGCCGCCCATCGCCAGGCCCTGGGCATGGCCCCGGATGAGCCGGCGGTGCTGAGCAACTACGCCATGTATCAGGCCGGCCGGGGCGATCTGGCCGGCGCCGAACAGATGCTGCGCCGCGCCGCGGCCAGCCCCCGGTCGACCGCCCAGATTCGCCAGAACCTGGCCCTGGTCATCGGACTGCAGGGCCGCCTGGGCGAGGCCGAACAGCTGGCCCGCCAGGACCTTCCGCCGGCCATGGTCGACAGCAACATGGCCTGGCTGAAAGCCGCCCTGGCCAAGGGCCCCGCTGGAACAGGGGGCGAGCGCAGCTGGCAATCGGTGACCCAGGGCGGCGGACGGTAGGCTGCCGGGGTCCGTCCAAGGGCCCCTCGTCGCCCGCGATGCTAGCTCGCCAGGTTGAGCACGACCCGCAGACCCGGGGCGGCGTCCTCCAGCCGGACCTCGCCCCCATGCAGCTTGGCGCAGGCGGCGACGATGGCCAGGCCAAGGCCCGACCCCTGCAACGTCCGGCTCTCGTCCAGCCGCACGAAACGGTGCAGCACCCGCTCGCGGTCGCCGGCCGGGACGCCCGGCCCGTTGTCCGTGACGGTGATCCGCGCGCCAAAGGGGCTCCGATCAAGGCGGACGGTGATTTCCGCGCCCTGACCGCCGTAGCGTGAGGCGTTGTGCAGGAGATTGCCCAGCGCCTGTCGCAGCAGCAGGGCGTGGGCGGGGATCACGGTCGGCGCCGGCGGCAGGCTGAGGGTCAGGGTCTGGCCGGCGTCCTCGATCATCGGCGTGAACAACTCGACCATTTCCTCGACCAGGGGCGCCAGGTCGAGCGGCGCCATGCTTTCCCGCGACAGGCCCGACTCGGCGCGAGCGATATCCAGCAGGCTGGAGATGGTGGCCAGGATCTGGTCGGCGCCGCGGTCGGCCCGCTCGATCTGGGCGAGGCGCTCGGCGGCCGGAAGCGCCGGGTCGGCCGCCTGGGCAAGCGCCGCCCTCAGCCGCGCCAGGGGCAGGCGAAGATCATGCGCCAGGCTGTCGGTGACCAGTCTCAGGTCGCCCAGCAGGTCCTCGATCCGGACCAGCATGGTGTTCACCGACCGGCCCAGATCGTCAAAGACATCGCCCCCCGGGGCGGTGGGCGCCCTGGCCGACAGATCGCCGCCGGCGATACGCTCCGCCGCCGCCGCGATGCCCCGCGCCCGACGGACCAGCAGACGCTGTAGCCAGACGCTGGCCGTGGCGACGGCCAGGAGGCTGACGAACAGGGCGGCGAACACCGCGCCGAGCACCGCGTTGCGGAAGTCCTGGCGGTCAGCCAGGTCCTCGAAAATGGCCAGAGTGCCGCTGGTCGCCATGGGCTGGACCAGCACCTCATAGCTGCGGTCGCCGACGGTGAGGGTCGTGAAGCCGGGCCCCGGCAGCTTCGCGAAGGGCATGACGGTGTCGCCGCCGATGAGACGCCCCGAATCGTTGAAGACGGCGAAGGTGAAGGCGCCCGCCTCCAGCCGGTCGCGGCGATCAAGGGCCCGGGCCATCGCCGCAAGCCCTTCCTCATGGGCGAAGGCGACGAAATAGTCGCGGGCGGTGCCGGCCACCAGACGCTGGCGGCGAACGATCTGGGCCTCGCCGGTGATGTCGATGACGGTCATGCTGACGGTCAGCAGCACGGCGATGCAGACGCCAAGCACCGCCGCCAGAAGGCCTGGCCTGGCGCTGATGCGGAAACGATCCCTCACGGGGCGGGCGACAGCCGGTAGCCGGACCCCCGCACGGTGTGCAGCAGCGGCGCCGGGAAGCCGTCGTCGATCTTTCTTCGCAACCGGCTGATATGGGTGTCGATCAGGCTGGTGTGGGGGTCGAAGCGATAGTCCCAGACCTCTTCCAGCAGCATGGTGCGGGTGACCACCCGGTCGTGGTGGCGCAGCAGGTATTCGAGCAGTTTCAGTTCGCGGGGCAGCAGGTCGATGGTCCGGCCCGCGCGGGTGACGCGTCGGGTGAGGAGATCAAGGTTGAGGTCGCCACAGGCCAGCGCCGTTTCCTTCGGCTGGGCGGCGCCGCGGCGCATCAGGTTGTCGAGCCGGGCCGACAGTTCGGAAAAGCCGAAGGGCTTGGTCAGATAGTCATCTCCACCGGCCCGCAGGCCCTTCACCCGTTCGTCGAGGTGGGCCAGGGCGCTGAGGAACAGGACGGGGGTGGCGACCTCGGCGGCGCGCAGGGCCCGGACCACCGCCAGGCCGTCCATGCCCGGCACCATGCGGTCCATGACGATGGCGTCGAATGTCTGGGCCGTGGCGAGGTAGAGGCCGTCGCGCCCGTCGGCCGCGTGTTCGACCGTGAAACCTTCCTCGCGAAGGCCCTTGAGCACATAGTCGGCGGTGTCGGCGTCGTCTTCGACCAGCAGGACGCGGCGGCTCATGGGGCGCTCCGGAAGCGCTGACAGCTGAAGCTTGCAGGATGTCAAAATTGGGACGGGCGACCGTCCGGGGAGACGGCCGCCCGCGGGGGGACAGTTCAGATGGCGACGGACCTGGGGGTGCGGGGGAAAGGGTCGGTCCGGCGCCCGGGGAGGGGCCGATCAGCCCTTGGCGACGCAGGCCTTGATGAAGGCCTTGTGGCTGCCCTTGTGGGTGGTCTGGGCCTTCCACTCGGCCTCGCAGCTGGTGCGCTTGGTCGAGGCGACGGCGGCCTTGGGCTTGGCCGGCGCGGCGGTGGTGGCGGCGCCGGCGGAGCCGGCGATGGCGAGGCCGGCGATCGCCAGCAGAACGGGGGCGAACTTGGTCATGGTGTAGCGTGGTCCTCTTTAGGGGTGGGCGGCTCTGTGTCCGCCATGACCACACCTCTAGAGAGCCCGCCTTACAGCCGGTCCGGGCCCAACCTCGCAAATCTGTAAGGTCGGCCTACTGCTTGGCCATGATGTCCTGAACCTTGATGATCGCCGGTCCCAGGATGACCACGAACAGCACGGGCAGGAAGAACAGGATCATCGGCACGGTCAGCTTGGCCGGCAGGGCGGCGGCCTTCTTCTCGGCGGCCGAAAGGCGCAGTTCGCGGTTTTCCTTGGCCATGACCCGCAGGGCCGCGCCCAGCGGCGTGCCGTAGCGCTCGGCCTGGATCATGGCGGTGACCACCGACTTGACGCCCGGATGGTTGGTGCGGCGGGCCAGACCTTCATAGGCCAGGCGGCGCTCGGGCAGGTAGGACAGCTCGGCGGTCAGCAGGGACAGTTCCTCGGCCAGTTCGATCGAGCTGGAGCCGACCTCCTGGCTGACCTTGGTGATCGCCGCCTCGATGGACATGCCGCTCTCCACACAGATCAGCAGCAGGTCGAGGCTGTCTGGAAAGGCGGCGACGATGCTCTCGCGGCGTTTGGTGGCGATGTTGGAGATATAGAGGTTGGGCGCGTAGTAGCCGATCAGCAGGGCGGCGACGCAGGCGGTGAACTTCTGCATCGTCAACAGGCCGAAGTCGTTGATCAGAAACAGATAGAAGGCCACCGCCAGGGCGAAGGCGAAGGGCATGACGAAGCGGAAGAAATAGAAGGTCGAGACCGGGCGCGGGCCGCGAAAGCCCGCCTGGGCCAGCTTGTCGACGACCTTGGGATCCTCAAGAAGGCGCGACAGCTGCAGCCGGTCGACCACCTTCTTGTAGAGCCCCTCGTCGGTGTGGCGCAGGCTGGTGGTGGTCGCCGAGCCCTTCTTGGCCAGGGCCTCGCGGTTTCGCTTGCGCAGTTCCTCGCGGCGGTTGGCCACCGACTTGAGCCGCCCCTCCAGATTGCTGCCCTTCAGCATCGGGCTGACCAGGGTGACGATGGTGGCGAAGACGACCGTGGCGACGAAGGCGGTGAGGACGTTGTCCGGATCAGTCAGGGTGTTGGCGAGGCTCATGACATGCTCCCCGTCAGAACTTGAAGTTGATCATCTTGCGCATCACGAAGATGCCGCAGCTCATCCAGAAGGCGGCGCCCATCAGCATCAGGTGACCGCGACTGTCGCTGAACATCGGGGCCATGTAGGCCGGGGTGGTCACGGTGATCAGCACCACCACGCCCGGCGGCAGGCAGCCGATGATGAAGCTGGAGGCGATGGCTTCCGACGACAGGGCCTTGATCTTCTCGCGCATCAGCTTGCGGGCCCGCAGCACCGCCGACAGGTTGCCCAGCGCCTCGGCCAGGTTGCCGCCGGTCTTCTGCTGGATGGCCAGGACGATGGAAAAGAAACGCAGCTCGCTGGTCGGCATGCGCTGATACATCTTCTCCAGCGCATCGGAGATGGAGATGCCGACGCCGACGTTGTCGACCAGGGTCCGGAACTCGCCGGCCAGGGGCTCGGGGCTCTCGCGGCCGATGATCTTCAGACAGTCATGCACCGGCAGACCCGACTTGATGCCGCGAACGATGATGTCGATGGCGTCGGAGAAGTTGGCGGTGAACTTCTTGATGCGTCGCCCGGCCAGGAAGCCGATGACCCAGCGCGGCAGGCCGAACCCGGCGGCGAAACCGGCGCCCAGGGCGATCAGCGGGTTCTGCCGCAGCAGCAGAATCAGCAGGCAGACGGTCAGGCCAATGGCCCCGCTGACGATCCAGAAGTTACGGACATTGCCCTTCAGCCCGGCCTGCAGAAGCTTGGCCTTGATGTTGAGCGTGGCCTTCTTCTGTTCCTTCTCCTGATCCTTGAGGGTCTTGAGGATCTGCTTGCGGCGCGCCTCGGGCGTGTTGGCGGCGGCGCGGGCGGAGGATTTGCGGGTCTCGCGCGGGCCGGCCGAGGCGATGGCCTGGGCGCGCTTGGCCGCCTTGGAGGAACTGCCGCCGCCGCCGGCGAAGACAAAGCCCAGGCCGGCGATGGTGATGAAGGCGAGGATGGCGACGAGGATGGTCGTCATGGCCTATTCCGCCGCGTCGAGGGCTTCGGCCAGTTCCCGCTCCAGCCCGTAGTAGCGGGCGCGGTCCCAGAAGCGGGGCCGGGCGATGCCGGTCGAGCGGTGGCGGCCCACGACGCGGCCGTTCTCGTCCTCGCCGGTGATCTCGTAGACGAACAGGTCCTGGGTGACGATGACGTCGCCCTCCAGCCCGACCACCTCGGTGATGTGGGTGATGCGGCGCGAGCCGTCGCGCAGGCGCGCGGCCTGGACGATGACGTCGACCGAGCCGACGATCATCTCGCGGATGGTCTTGGACGGCAGGCCATAGCCGCCCATGGTGATCATGGACTCCATCCGGCTGATGGCCTCGCGCGGGCTGTTGCTGTGCAGGGTGCCCATCGAGCCGTCGTGGCCGGTGTTCATCGCCTGCAGCAGGTCGAAGGCCTCCGGTCCGCGCACCTCGCCGACGATGATCCGCTCGGGACGCATCCGCAGACAGTTCTTGACCAGGTCGCGCATGCTGATCGCGCCCTGGCCTTCCAGGTTGGGGGGACGGGTTTCCAGACGCACCACATGCGGCTGCTGCAGCTGCAGTTCGGCCGCGTCCTCACAGGTGATGACCCGCTCGGTCGGGTCGATGAAGGCGGTCATGGTGTTGAGCAGGGTGGTCTTGCCCGAGCCGGTGCCGCCGGAAATGATCACGTTGCAGCGGCAGGCGCCGATTACGCCCAGAACCCGCGCGCCCTCGGGGCTGATGGACCGGAAGTCCACCAGGTCCTTCATCGTCAGCTTGTCCTTCTTGAACTTCCGGATGGTCAGGGTCGGACCGTCCAGAGCCAGAGGCGGGGCGATGACGTTGACGCGGCTGCCGTCGGGCAGACGGGCGTCACAGATGGGGCTGCTCTCGTCGACCCGGCGTCCGACCTGGCTGACGATGCGCTGGCAGATGTTCATCAGCTGGGCATTGTCGCGGAAGCGGACGTTGGTCAGCTGGGTCTTGCCGCCGACTTCGATGAACACCCGGGCGGCGCCGTTGACCATCACGTCGCTGATGTCGTCGCGGGCCAGCAGGGGCTCGAGCGGGCCGTAGCCGAGGACGTCGTTGATGATGTCCTGCACCAGCATGTCGGTCTCGGCGATCGACATGGAGACGTTCTTGATCGCCACCAGCTCGGCGACGATGTCCTTGATCTCCGCGGCCGCCGCGCTGGTGTCGAGCTGGGCCAGCTGGCTGAGATCGATGGTGTTCAGCAGGGCGTTGAAGATGGTGGTCTTGGTGGCGTGGTAGTAGTCGCTCTGTTCGCGCACCACCTCGGTGGCCGGCGCCTGGGCGGCCGACAGCTTGTCCATCACCTGGCTGCTGCGCGCAGCCGCTTCCGTCGGGGGTTTGGGCTTGGGGCCGCCGAGGGGCGGGCCGCCCGGCCGGGTCGTCGGCGCGCCGCCCTGGGGCCGGACAGCGCCCGACGCGCCGGTGGGCGGCGGCGGGGGAGCCGGTCTGGCCGGGGTCGGAGCCCCGTCGGTTGCACGCTTTCCGAACACCTATTTCTTCCTGAACAGGCCTGACAGCATCGAGGTCTTCTGCACCGCCGCCGGCTCCCGCCGGCTGATCAGCTGCGCCAGCTGTTCGATGCCCTCGGCCGCCTTCGACTTGGGGGCGGTCTCGGGGATCATCTGGCCGTTGTTGGCCGCCAGGCCGAAGGTCTTGGCGTCGAAGGGGATGACCATCGACGGCTGGACGCCCAGGGCGTCGCCGAAGTCCTTGACCGGAATTTCCGGCCGTCCCGGCAGACCGACCTGGTTCAGCACCAGCCGGGGCGGGCTGTCGTTGGGCCGGGCCTGACGCACCAGGTCGACCATGTTCTTGGCGTTGCGCAGGGAGGCCAGATCGGGCGTGGCGACGATGACCAGATCGTCGGAGGCGATCAGCATCTTGCGGGTCCAGCTGTTCCAGCCGTGCGGCAGGTCGAGGACCACGAAGGGGGCGGCGGCGCGGATCTTCTGCGTCACCTCGTCATAGGCGTCGGCGGCGATGTCGTAGTCGCTGTCAAGGGTGGCCGGCGCGGCGAACAGGCTGAGGCGGTCGGTGCAGCGGGCCATCATCCGGTCCATCAGCACCGGATCGAGGCGGTCGGGCTGGCCCAGGGCGTCGACCACGCCCTGCAGGGGGTCGTGGTTGAAGTTCAGTCCGGCGGTGCCGAAGGCCAGATCGTAGTCGACGATGATGGCGCCGGCCTGGATGCGCTCGGAGATGGTCCAGGCGATGTTGTGGGCCAGGGTCGAGGACCCCGAGCCGCCACGGGCGCCGACAAAGGCGATCTGACGGCCGAGGAAGGGCGCGGACGGGTCGGCGTAGAGGCCGCCGATGGCGCGGATCACCTGCAGGGGCTGCAGCGGCGGCACCAGATACTCGCTGACGCCGCGCCGCATCAGCTCGCGGTAGAGGGCGATGTCGTTGGCGCTGCCGATCACCATCACCTTGGTGCCGGGATCGCAGACCTCGGCCAGCCGGTCGAGCTGGGCGATCATCTCCGGGGCCGGGTCGAGGCTCTCGACGATCACCAGGCTGGGCGTGGGCTGGTTCTGATAGTGCTCGACCGCCGCGGCCAGACCGCCGGCCTTGACCACCGTCGAGGCCCGCGACAGGCGACGGTCGGCGGCGGCGCGCTCGATCAGCGAGGCGGTCTCGGTCCGGGCGCAGAAGACGTGGATGGTGATCCGCGGAACCGGGGCCTCGCCGAAGGTGGCCTCGGCCCCGGCGATCATTTCATGGACGGGGTTGGGAGCGGGTGCTGGCGCCATACGCTGGTACTCAGGCTCGTCATTCGGACGGGCGGGGGGGAAATCGGCAAAGGGGTCGTCGGCGGCGAAGGGATCGGCCGCGAAGGGATCGGGGGCCATCGGCGCGGAAGAGCCGATCGGCGCGCCCAGATCCGCCCAGGGATCGGCGGCCGGCGCCTGGGAGGGCGTGGCGAACTCGTCTTCGGCTTCAAAACCGAGATCGAAGGCGTCGTCTGAAGGGCGAGGCTGCATCGGTTCTAGTTCACCACCTGCGAGACCGCGCCGCTGGCCTTGGCGTCACGGGCCGAACCCGTCGCCTCGCCCTTGCGGTACTTTTCAAACACCGTGGCCCGCTCCTGGGCGTCAGCCGGGGCTATGTCGCGGGGGCCCAGCAGGTCTTCGGGATTGGCGACCTGGGCGGCCATGTTGGCCGTTACCGCGCAGCCGAAGTTGTCATAGACCCGGTTGTCGGCGCTGCTGGCGAGGTTGCGCCAGTCGCCGCATTTGGGAACCTCGACGGCGTAGCGGTTGAAGCTGATCACCACCGGGGCGGCGTCGTCGCCGCCAGAGTCATAGGCGCTCATGCGGATCCGGCCGGCCGGGACCCCCAGGGCGAGAAGCCGGTCGCGCGCGTCCCAGGCCACCCGGTTGGCGCCCCGGGCGTTGGGGCCGCTGTCGGGCGCCCGGACGATGATTTCGCGGGCCTGGGCCATCATCCAGGAGCGCACAAACCCTTCGAGAGCCAGAGCCTGATTGGCCGAAAGCCCCGTCTCATGCGGGGCCAGGCGAATGTCTTCGGGCTGGGCCGAAACCTTGACCTCCCGGTCCCAGGCGTCGAGCGGCGTGGCGACTGTCGGATCGGCCTGGGGGCCCCTGGCGGTGGCGCAGCCGGCCAGGAGCCCAGCCAGGGCCAGACCGGCGATGAGCGAGGGGCGAAGGCGGGGTGATGCAAAGGTCATGGCGTTACTCGATCACGTAGCCGATGGGGCCCTGGTAGCGACGTCCGGCGTTGGCGTTCGGCGGCGCCTTGACCACCTTGTTCAGCCGGCCCAGCAGCAGGGTCTCGGGATCGCTGGCGATCTGCAGGCCGTCGGCCGGGGTCTGGAACTGGTTGGGCGCGCGGGGATCGACGATGTAGGGCGTCACCAGAATGACCAGCTCGGTCTGGCCAGAAGTGAAGTCCCGGCTGCGGAACAGGCTGCCGACGACCGGCATGTTCATCAGGCCCGGCAGGGAATCGAGGTTCTGGGCCGAACGTTCCTGCAGCAGGCCGGCGATCATCATGGTGCCGCCCGAAGGCATCTCGACGACGTTCTCGGCCCGCCGGACCGAGAGACCGGGGATGGTCAGGGCCGAGGAGGTGCCTGTGCCGATGCTGAAGGCGCCGGCGCTGCTGAGTTCGGAGACCTCGACCGAGATCTTCAGGTTGATGCGCCCGCCGGACATCACCACCGGGGTGAAGCCCAGACCCACGCCGTATTTCTTGAATTCGACGGTCACCCGGCCGTTGTTGTCCTGACCGACCGGCACCGGGAATTCGCCGCCGGCCAGGAAATTGGCGGGCTCGCCGTTGGACGTCGTCAGATTGGGTTCGGCCAGGGTGCGGACCAGGCCCACGCGCTCGAAGGCCTTGATGGTGGCGTTGGCCTTGTTGACGCCGTCGGAACCGATGACGTCCTGGGTGGTGGCCGCATCATAGTTGGGCGCATCGCCTGGGCCGCGGACGATGTTCGGGCAGAGGGCGCCGGCGGTCCAGCCCGTGCCCTGGCAGGGCAGTTGCATGACCGGGGCCTTGGTGGTGTCCACGCTGTAGCCGCCCGACAGGCCGCCAAGCAGGGCGCCGTTGATGCCGAAGGTGGCCGCGGTGGCGAAGCTGAGCTGGTCGTTGCCCATCTGGCCAAGAACGGCGTTGAGATCGAAGCCCAGCTGCTTGACCACGGTGCGGTTGACCTCGATCACCCGGACCTTGAGCATCACCTGATCGCTGCCGGCCACCTGCAGCATGTTCATGACCTGCTCGGGCTTGGAGACGAACCGCGCGGCGATCTGGCCGGCCTTGTCGGCGTCGGACGGGCTGAGCACCAGGCCGGTGAGGATGATGGAATCGCCCAGCGGCTCGATGCGCACCTGAGACCCGGGCAGGACCCGGTTGATGGTGTCGGCCAGGGCGCTGATGTCCTGATCGACCCGGATATTGAGGGACAGGATGCGGCGGCCGGCCCCGTCGAAGAAGACCGCGTCTGTCTGACCCGAGGCCACGCCCATGATGTAGATGCGGCGCGGGGTGCGCAGGATGGCGTCGGCCACCGCCGGGTTGGTGACCAGAACGTCGCGCACATCGACGGGCAGCTCGACGATCGCCGACTTGCCGCGCGGCAGCGACAGGCTCTGGGCCGAGGCGCCGGCCGACAGATCGACCCTCAGGGCGCCCGGAGCCGCGTCATAGCCGTAGGCGGCCTGGGGGCCGCCGGCGAGAGTCTGGGCCGAAGCCGTCGGACCGGCCAGTTGCAGGGCGGCGACGGCCAGCAGGGCCGGAATGATCCTCAAAGCGGTCATGGGGCCACCTTCACTTCCGTAACCTCACCGCCGCGGTGAACCCGCACGGTGGCGACCTGACCGCTGTTGACGCCGGCCCCGCCCCGCTGGGCGCCGCCGGCCGTGTCCGAAACCCCGCGCAGCACCAGGATCAGCACGCCGCTCGAGCGGGCCTGGGCCACGGCGCTGGCCATCAGCTCGGCGTCGGCGGCGGGGATCTCCAGGGTCGCCACGGCGCCGACCATGGTCTTGGCGTCCTTCTCGGGTTCAGGCTTCTGGTCGATGGCGAGGATGCGCACGTTGCGCATGACCGTGCGGGTCACATAGCCCTTGGAATCCTCGTCCTGGCTTTCGCGGCTGTAGATGATGTCGACCCGGTCGCCGGGAAGGATGAAGCCGGCGGCGGCGGAATCCACCGTGACCGGAGCGGCCATGGCCCGCATGCCCGGGCCCAGAACCACCGACATGAAGCCGCCCTCGCCGCCCCGCACCACCTTGCGGGCGACAATCGGCTCGCCGCTGACGAAGGGCTCCTTGACGATGGCGCCGACCATCGACTCCATCCCCGCGCCGGAGAACAGGTTGCCCGCGACCTTGGCGGCGGTATCGGCGGCGCCGGCGGCGCCGGTGCGGGCCACGGCCGGCGCGGCGCCGTCGGTGATGTAGGCGGCGTTGGCGCCGTCGGCGGGCCAGGCCTGCCAGCCGAGGTCGCCGGCGGTCAGCCGGGTGCCGACCGGAAGGTCACGCTTGGCCACCAGGACCTGAACGGTCGCCTGGGCCGGGGCGGCGGCGACCACCGGGGCCGGGGCGGCGGCCTTGCGCGGCGCGAAGGCCCCGCGAACCACGAAGGCCAGCACGATGGCGGCCATGGCGGCGATCACGAGAATGAACAGGCGGACGGGGCTCATGCGGCTCGAACTGCTGTCCCGCCGGCAAGGGCGGGGAATAATCTGGCGGACCGGGCCTTGGGCCCCGTCCACGGGCGATTCGCGTCGCGCCCTTCTGGCGTCGAGCCCACCATCCTTCGCCCATGGTTAACGCCGGCCTAAGTTCCGGGGTCAGAACCCGGCGGCGAGCAGCTGGGCCAGAGGGCTTTGGGGGAACGCCGCCAGGGCGCCGATTGCGATGGCCACGCCGTAGGGCGCGTCGCCCCCGGGCTTGGCCAGCCGGCCGACCCAGTCGGGCCCGCGCACGGTCAGGGGACGCAGCCACACCGACCGCAGTCCCAGCAGCGACACCGCCAGCGCGCCGCCGGCCAGACCGGTGACCAGAACGAAATTCATCGACGCGGGCCAGCCCAGCCACAGGGCGGCCGCCGCGAACATCTTGGCGTCGCCGCCGCCGATCCACCCCAGGGCGAACATCCCCATGGCGATGAACAGGCCGGCGACCCCGACCCCGAGACAGACCAGCGCCGTCTGCCAGGGCAGGCCGAGCGCGATGGCCGCCAGGCCGAAGCCGGCGATCAGCACCGCGGATATCCAGTTGGGGATGGTGAAGCTGGTGACGTCCTTCAGACCGCCCAGGATGACCATGGCCGGGAAGACGCTGAGCAGCAGGGTTTGAAAGGTCTGGAGCATCGAAGCGCAGAATGCCTCGCGAGCGTGAAGCAAAGGTTGATTCCGCCGAAGGGCGCCAAAGCCGGGGCCCGGACAAGCGGAAGGGGCCGCGGACAAGTCCGCGGCCCCCCCGTTTTCAGCGAAAGCGTGCTGAAAGCTTACGGAAGCTTGGTGTTGATGTCGCCGAAGGCGGTGTTCAGCTTGCCGCCGAGGGTCGACACGGCG
>JAHBYC010000020.1 GCA_019636175.1 Caulobacter sp.
TCTGGGCGAAGGCGGCGCTGGTGGCGTCGCAGATGGTCAGGCCGGTGCGATCCTCGGCGATGAAGTCGGCGTTCGGCACGCGGACGCCCGAGGTGGTGCCGTTCCAGGTGAACACCAGGTCGGCGTCGGGGCGCACCTTGGTGAGGTCCGGCAGCTTGCCGTAGGGGGCGTCGAGCACTTCGACGTCGGGCAGCTTCAGCTGCTTGGTGACGTCGGTCACCCAGTCCTTGCCGAAGGATTCAAAGGCCAGAAGCTGCACCGGGCGCGGGCCCAGCAGCGACCACAGGGCCATCTCGACGGCGCCGGTGTCGGAGCCGGGGACGATGCCGATCAGGTGGCCTTCCGGAACCTCGAGGATCTCGCGGGTCTGGTCGATGGCGGCCTTGAGCGCCGCCTTGCCGGGCTTGCCCCGGTGCGAGCGGCCGAGCACGGCGTTCTTGAGGTTTTCGGGGGTCCATCCGGGGCGCTTGGCGCAGGGGCCGGACGAAAATTCAGGGCGCGCGGGGCGCACTCCGGGCGTGGCCGGGGTCGTGGTCATAGCGATGTCTCCCATCCTTACAGATGGACTGGGCCTCGTTGGGGAGGCCTGGCCCGCCGTTCAAAGACTTCATTTCGCGGCGCCGCACAAGCGCAGATTTTCTGCGTCGGCCTTGAGGCGGGCGCGGGCCTCGCAGAATCTGAAACCAGGATTGACCGGATCGGCGCCGGTTCCGCGCGACAGATTCGCCGCCCGGCGGCTATTGGGCGCCATGACCACCCCGTCCGCCGCCCCTGCTTCGACCCCCGCCACAGCGCCCGGTCCCGCCATCGACTGGATAGTGCTGGCGGCGCTGGTGATTGCCTGGGGATCAGCCTTCGCGGCGCTGAAGATCGCCGTGGAGGGCATTCCGCCGGTCTGGAACACCGTCATCCGGCTGGGGGTCGCCAGCCTGGTGCTGAGCCTGATCTGCGCCGCCCGGGGCGAGCGCCTGCCGCCCCTGCTGCCCCGCCCCGACCCGGCCTGGGGCTGGTACGCGGCCCTGGGCCTGATCGGCCTGGC
Source organism: Caulobacter sp. (assembly GCA_019636175.1). Taxonomy (GTDB): domain Bacteria; phylum Pseudomonadota; class Alphaproteobacteria; order Caulobacterales; family Caulobacteraceae; genus Caulobacter. The sequence goes on from JAHBYC010000020.1 coordinate 1,040, forward strand.
CGCCCCCTTCTTCCTGTTCGCGTTCGCCGCCAAGGGCCTGCCCAGCGCGGTCAACGCCATCTGCAACGGTTCCTCGCCGCTGTTCACCGCCGCCCTGGCGCATCTGATGCTCAGCGGAGAGCGGCTGGATCTGAGGAAGGGCGCCGGGGTGCTGCTGGGCTTCGTCGGGCTGGTGGTGCTGGTCGCCCCGCGCCTGGCCAGGGGCGGGGCGGTGGAGGACCTGGCCCTCGGCGCGGCCATTCTGGGCGGCCTGATGTATGCGGTTTCCAACATCATCACCCGCAAGGCGCCGCGCCTCAGCCCGACGGCGGGCGCCCTGTTGATGGTCCTGCCCGGTCTGGTCTTCGCGGTGATCGGGGCGGTGGCGACCGCGCCCCTGCCGCCGCCGCCGCCGCTCAAGGCGCTGGCGGCGGTCACCGCGCTGGGCGTGTTCTCAACGGCCCTGGGCAGTGTCGGCTACGTCTGGCTGGTGCAGCGGCGCGGCCCGGTGTTCATGAGCATGTCGATCTATCTGGCCCCGCTGTGGGCCACGGCGCTCGGGGTGGTGCTGATGGGCGAGCGTCCGGCCTGGACGGCCTTCGTCGCCCTGGCGCTGATCCTTCTGGGCGTCGGCCTGACGACCTGGCGCGGCGGCCAGCCCTCAGAGGTCGGTCGCGCCCGGTGACTCCCCGCCCGAAGCGCCGCTGGCGGACGCCTCGGCCGCGGACCGGCGCCGCCAGGCGGTGGCCGTGCCGACGATGATGCAGATCAGGATGCCGATGGTGTCGACGTTGTTGACCATCGAATAGAAGGTGTCCCGGGGCCGCTCGCTCAGCAGGTACCAGGCATGCAGCATGAACTGCACCGCCTGCAGCAGCATCGCCGCGCCCAGCCAGAGGCTTGCGAAGCGCACGGCCAGGGTTAGAAAGCCGAGCGCCAGAAGGAACTCCCCGCCCAGAAGGGCGGTCGGCAGCAGGTCCGCGGGGACGATCTTGTGCATGGCGAAGGCGAAGATCGCCCCGGCGACCACCAGGCTGCCGGCCCAGCGCTCCGCCTGCCCGCCTTTCCAGATCGCAAAGACGAAGGTGGCCAGAATGGCCAGCCAGACGATCTGGATCAGAAAGAAGTTGGCCATTGGCCCCCGCCGACGGCGCCGTAACCAGGCAGCGGCCACCCGCTGCCTCACTCCGGACGCCTGATGATCATTGTCCCAGACCGCTGCCCCAGCCGGACAGAGCCGCTTGATGCAACAGCCTCTAGAGCGAGTTAGGCATGACGCCAGTTAAACTATCGCAACCTTTCCCCAAAATGAGGCTAGCCGGCCCGGGCAAGCCTCGTCAGACAAAGAAAAACGCGCCGGGCATGGGGGCCCGACGCGCTGTTCCATCCTTTGAAAGTCGGGCTTAGCCGACTTCGCGCAGAAGACCCTTCGGCTTGGGATCTTCCTCGGGCTTGTCTTCCACACCGATCAGCTTGGTGCGGATGCCCAGGCGCAGTTTCAGTTCGGCCATTTCGTGGTGCATGCCCACGATCGCCGAGCGAGCTTCGCCGAGCGCCGAGATCGCTTCCACCAGCTTGGCCTGGGCGGCGTCGCCGGTCACCGCCGAGACATGGAGTTGGCCACGGGCTTCGACGGCGCCCGCCAGCAGTTCCGCCGCTTCGACCATGGCCGCATCAATGGCCTTTTCAGTCGAAAACAGTTTGGTGGCCACACGCTGGGCTACAAATGCTTTGTCCACTTTACCCTCCTACACGCCGTTAACGGCTGATTAAGGAGAGTAAACGAATTGCTAACAACCTCCAAGCGGTATTGGGGGAACAAGTTCAGGTGGAAGCGAAGCGTTAGGAGAATTGCGCGATAACGAAGCGTCCAGGAGCCAAGAAACAAGCGCCATGACTGTACCCGGGCCAAGCCAAGACCCCGCCAGCCACGCGCCTTTCCAGGCGCGGATCGCCAGTGTCGCCCTGGTCACGACCCTCGCCGTCCTGCTGGTTGCATGCGCCAGTTTCCTGTTTCAGCAGTGGTCGGTCGCGCGCCAGCAAACCTTTGTAAATCAAAAGATTCTGGCTGGAATCATTGCTGACGTAGCAGGCCCCGCGCTCGCCAAGGGTGAGCTGGAAGGGGCTCGTGCCGCGGTTGTCGCGGTTGCGGAGCCGGCTTCGGTCGTTTCCGCCCGCCTGGTCGCCCAGAATGGGCGCGAAGTCGCCGCCGTGAGCGAGGACGCAAACGGCCGGGTTGTGAAAAACATTGTCAAAACCGTCACTTACAATGGTCGTCAGGTCGGGGTGCTGACCATCGGCGTGGTCGAGCCCAGCCTCACCCGGATGCTGCCCCGGTTTCTGGCCCTGACCATGGCCCTGTTCTTCGGCGCGGCCGGCGCGGCCCTGTTTCTGTCGCGCGGGCTGGCGCGTCGAATTATCGCACCCGTTGACCGCCTTTCGCGGGCCATGGAGGAGGTCGCCGCCAGCGGAAAGTTCACGCCGGTGGCCGAACGCACGGCCGACGACGCCCTGTTCCGCAGTCTTGCCGGCAGCTTCAACAAACTGCTGGTCAAGCTGGGCGACAATGACCGCGATCTGAGGGGGGCGATGACCGCCCTGGTCGCGGCCCGCGACCAGGCCGACAGCGCCAATGTCGCCAAGAGCCAGTTCCTGGCCAATATGAGCCATGAAATTCGCACGCCCCTGAATGGCGTCCTGGCCATGGCCGATGTCATGTCCCGCGACACCCTCGACGACCGTCAGCGTGATCGTCTGGGAGTTATCCGGGAATCGGGCGAGCTGCTGCTGGCGGTGCTCAACGATGTCCTCGACCTGTCGAAAATCGAGGCGGGCCGGCTCGAACTGGCGCCCACCGACTTCAACCTCTCCGAACTCGCTGACAGCTGTCGCAAGGCCTATGGCGTGATGGCCCAGGAGCGCGGCCTGCGCTTTGACCTGACCATCGAACCGGAGGCGGACGGTGTCTGGTGCGGCGACCGTGACCGCTTGCGGCAGATTCTCGGCAACCTGCTGTCCAACGCCCTGAAGTTCACCGTCGAGGGCGCGGTCGCGGCCCGCTTCAGCCTCAGCCCCGCCGGCGCCCTGCGCCTTACGGTGGCCGACACCGGCATCGGCATCGCCTCCGACAAGCTGCCGACCCTGTTCGACAAGTTTGTCCAGGCCGACAACTCCACCACCCGCCGCTTCGGCGGAACGGGTCTGGGCCTGGCCATCTGCCGGGAGCTCGCCCAACTGATGGGCGGCCGCATCGTCGCCCGCAGCGTCGAGGGCGAGGGATCCACCTTCACGGTCGACCTGCCCCTGCCCCGAGGCGAGGCGGCCGAGATCGCGACCGTCGAGAGCGAATCGGCCGAGGCGGACGAGGGTCGTCCGCTGCGGATTCTCGCCGCCGAGGACAACCTGACCAACCAGAAGGTGCTGCGGGCGGTCCTTGATCCGCTCGACATCGACCTGCACGTCGTCTCCGACGGCAAGGCCGCGGTCGAGGCATGGCGCGAGGGCGGCTTCGACCTGATCCTGATGGATATCCAGATGCCGGTGATGGACGGGGTCGAGGCGACCCTGGCGATCCGGGCCGAGGAGGGCAAGGGCGAGGGCGTCCGTATCCCCATCCTGGCGCTGACGGCCAACGCCATGACCTACCAGGTCGAACAGTACATCCAGGCGGGTATGGACGGCCATGTGTCCAAGCCCATCGAACTGCAGAAGCTCTACACCGCCATCGAGGGCGCCATGACGGCCGCGGCGTCAGAGCAGGCGAGGGCGGTGGCCTGACGCGCGCCGGCGTCGCGCGGGCAGGTGAACAGAAGACAACGGCGATCTCAGAACCGCTTCAGGTTTGAAGTGTTTTCCTGTCCTCACCGCCGCCCCCGCGGTGCGCAAACAGGAAGGAATTCAGGATGAAAAAGATCGTTCTGGCCGCTATCGCCGCTTCGGCCCTGGCCGCCACCGCCGCCCCCGCGCTCGCCGCGCCCTGGCAGTCCATCAACCAGCGTCAGGCCAATCTGGATCGCCGCATCGACCAGGGCGTCCGCAACCACTCCCTGACCCGCGCCGAGGCCGCCCGCCTGCGCGCCGAGTTCCGCCAGATCGCCCGCCTCGAGGCCCGCTACCGGGCGTCGCATGGCCTGCAGGCCTGGGAGCGCCAGGATCTTGATCGCCGGTTCGACATCCTAAGCGCCAAGATCCGCTACGAGCGCCACGACCGCGACCACCGTCGCTATCGTCACTAGCGGCCAACCGGGGACCGGTTCGTTCCTCTCCCACCCCGCCGGACCCCGCGCCCCGTCCTGGAAACAGGGCGGGGCGCCTGTCGTTTGCGGTCTGCTCAGACCCGCGCGGTCTCCGGTGCGATCAGCCGGACCTCGGGCCAGCGGGCCCGGGCGGAGGTCGTGGTCTTTTCCCAGCCCCTGGCGAGCGGACGATTGGGGTTGGGCCTCAGCGTCATCGAGAACAGGTCTTCAAGACCGAAGGGCGCGGCGATGGTCAGGCTGTCGTCGGGCTCCAGCCGGATGCCGACCCCGAAGGCCGGACAGACAAAACGGCCCAGCGCCTCCGCGCTGCTGTGCAAGGGGGCGTAGGGCTCGCCGAAATGGTCCTCGAACCACAGATGCACCCGGGCCTGGTTGCGCACCTCGACCAGGGTGTCGAGCGGCGGCGGAAACAGGGCGGCGGCCTGTTTGATGAAGACGTCTTCCGCCTCGTAGCTGGTGTCGGGATCGAAATAGGCCAGATCGTAATCCCGCACTCCGTAGTCGGCGTCCCGCCCGGTCAGATGGTTCCAGACCCGCTGGTAGACGGCGCCCGAGACGAACAGCCAGTCGGGCAGGGCCAGCTCGCGGGCGTGCGCCAGCGCCGTCATCAAGGTCGGCGCGGCCCGGACGATGGCTTCAAGGCGCTCTTCCAGCGACGGCGCGACGGTCATGACGTTCTCCCTTTGATCCATCCCACCCTTGCGGTGATTCGGCCGGTCGTCTGAAGGCCGCGACGGCGCCGCCGTCAGCGCAGCGGCCAGCCGTGGTCCAGCGGACCGTGGCCGGATCCCAGTCCGGGAGCGCCGGCGATGGCCCGATGCACATAGTCCCAGGCCCGGGCGACGGCGGCGGTCAGGTCGAGGCCCTGGGCCAGTCCCGTTGCGCAGGCGCTGGCCAGGGTGCAGCCGGTGCCGTGGCTGTGGCGGGTGTCGAGGCGCGGCCCCTCGAACAATGTCTCGCCATGGCGGGTCATCAGGATGTCGGTCAGTCGCTCGCCGTCCAGGTGGCCGCTCTTCATCAGAACCGCTCCGGCGCCCTGCTCCAGCAGCGCCTCTCCGGCCCGGCGCAGATCGTCGGTCGTCTCCACCGTCAGGCCGGTCAGGGCGGCGGCCTCCGGCGCATTGGGCGTCAGAAGGGCGGCCCGGGGGACCAGCTGGCTCATCACCGCCCCGATCGCCTCCGCCGCCAGCAGGGCGGCCCCGCCCTTGGCGATCATCACCGGGTCGATTACGGCCGGAGCTCCCCCGGCGCTGTCGATCAGTCGCGTCGCCGCGGCGATCGCGGCCGCGTCGCCCAGCATGCCGGTCTTGATGGCGTCGGCGCCGATGTCGTCCAGCACCGCCCGCCCCTGGGCCTCGATGACCTCAGGGGGAACGGGGTGAACCGCGCTGACGCCGAGGGTGTTCTGCACCGTCAGGGCCGAGATGGCCGTGGCGGCGTAGCCCCCCAGCATGGTCACGGTCTTGATGTCGGCCTGGACGCCCGCCCCGCCGCCGCTGTCGGAGCCGGCAATGATCAGGACGCGGCCGGCGCCGGTCTTCACCTGGGCTTCCGCAGGGTCGGGCTGTCCAGATCCAGTTCGTCGATCGGGATCACCTCGGCGTCCGGCAGGGCCGCCTTCAGGCTGTCGCCGAACAGCTTTCCATCGCCGACGACGATGACGCTGGTCTCGCCGGGCTTCAGAACCTGGGCGGCGAAGTCGCGAACCTGCTCGGGCGTCACCGCATCGACCCGGGTGGTGAAGACCTTGATCTCCGACAGGTCGATGCCATAGGCGGCCAGAGAGCCGAGCACGCCGGCGAGGCCATCGGTGGTGGCCAGATCGCGTCCGAATCCGCCGATCAGCACCGACTTGCGGGCCGCCAGTTCCTCCGGCGTCGGCAGGCTCTGGCCCATCTTGCCCATCTCCTCGCGCAGCAGCACGACGGCCTCGCCAGCGGTCTGGTTCTTGGTCTGGGTGGAGGCCGAGAAGCCGCCGGTGCCCTGACGCACGGACAGGTTGGAACCGGCGCCATAGGCCAGGCCGCGCTTGACGCGGATCTCCTGGTTCAGCCTCGCCGAATAGCCGCCGCCCAGCACGCTGTTGGCGACGAGGCCCGCGTAGTAGCGCGGATCATCGCGGGTGATGGCCCGCTTGGCGACGATGACGCTGGCCTGACCGGCGTCGGGCATGTCGACGATGATCACCCTGGGCTTTGAGGTCGCCGCGACCTCGGGCAGGGCCGGCAAGGCGCCGGCCGGGGCCCGCCAGGCTCCAAAGGCCTTCTCCGCCAGGGCGAAGCCCTGTTCGGGGGTGATGTCGCCGGCGATCACCAGCACGGCATTGTCGGGCCGGAACCAGCGACGGTGGAAGTCAGCGAGGTCGTCGCGGTTCAGCGCCTTGAGCGTCGTGGGGGTGGTGACATCACCCAGCGGCGTGCCGGCCCAGACAGCCGGACCGGAGACATAGCCGGCCACCGAGCGTGGCTGCTTCATCGAGACCTGGATGCCGTCGATGGACTGGTCGCGAACCCGGTCCAGTTCCTCAGCGGCGTAGGTCGGCCGCAGGGCCACGTCGGCCATCAGGTCCATGGCCGGATCCAGATTGGCCGACAGCACATTGAGCGTCACCGAACTGAACTCCAGGCCCGAGCTGGCCTCCAGGTCCGCGCCGAGGGCCTCGCTGCGGGCGGCGATCTCCACCGCGCTCTTGCCGCCGGCCCCTTCGGTCATCAGGTCGGCGGCCATGCCGGCCAGTCCGGCCTTGCCGTCCGGATCATAGATGGAGCCGGCGCGGACGGTGAGGTCGGCGGTGACCAGCGGCAGATCGCTGGACCGGGCGACGATGACCCGCAGGCCGTTGGGCAGGGTCTTTTCGGACGGGGTCGGCAGCACCGGGGCGATCGGCGCCCCCAGCGGCGGCGGCGCCTGGCGCTCGCCCTCCGGCGCTAGGGAGACCCGGCGGCCGGTGAAGGGCCGGCTGGCGACCTTGACCGGCTTGACCGCCTTGTCCTTCTGGCCCTTTGGCCGCTGGCTTTCGTCGAGATAGCGCACGACCACCATGCGGTCCGGCGACAGGTATTTGCGGGCCACCCGCTGCACGTCCTCGGCGGTCACCGCCTCAAGATCGGCGATGCCGGTGTTGGCCTTGGCCGCGTCGCCCTCCAGCACCAGGGCCGAGCCGAGGACAAAGCCGCGACCGTCGATGGTCTCGCGCTGGCGCACGGCCCCGGCGATCATCTCGCTCTTGGCCTCGGCCAGTTCCGCGGGCGTCGGCGGCGCCTCGCGCAGCCTGGCGACCTCGGCCAGCAGCGCGGTCTCGCCCTGGTCCAGGGTCTTGCCGCCGGCCATGATCGCCCCGACGTAGAACAGGCCCGGCTGGGCGTTCAGCTCGGCGCTGGAGAAGGCGGCCTGGGCGATCTGCTGGTCATAGACCAGGCTGTTGTAGAGGCGCGAGGACTTGCCGCCGGAGAGGATGGCGTCGAGCACGGTCAAAGCGGCGGCGTCCGGATCGGCGGCCTTGGGGCCCTGCCAGGTGATGGCGATGGCCGGCAGCGGAACATTGGGCGCATAGCCGGTGACGGTGCGGGCGCGGGTGCGCGCCGGTTCCTTGACCGTGACGCGCTTGAGCGGCGTATCCGGCGTCTGGATCGGCCCGAAATACTTGTCGACCCAGGCGTCGAGGGTCGCCGGGTCGAAGTTGCCGACGATGATCAGGGCGGCGTTGTCCGGCCGGTAATAGTCGGCGTGGAAGTTCAGCACGTCATCGATGGTCGCCGCGTCGAGATCCTCGATCGAGCCGATGACCGGACGGCGATAGGGATGCTTGCTGTAGCTGGCCGAAGGCACCAGCAGCGCCTGGAAACGCCCGTACGGGTTGGCCAGGACCCGCTGGCGCAGTTCCTCCTTCACCACATCCCGTTCGGAGGCGAAATTGTCCTGGTCGACGACCAGCGATCCGAGGCGCTGGGACTCGGCCCACAGCAGGCGCTCAAGGTGATGGGCCGGGGCGACCTCGTAATAGGCGGTCATGTCGTCGGCGGTGAAGGCGTTGTTGAACCCGCCGACGTCCTCGGTCATCCGGTCCAGGCTCTCGGCCGGCATGTCGCGGGTGGCCTTGAACATCAGATGCTCGAACAGATGGGCGAAGCCGGTGCGGCCCTCTGGATCATCCTTGCCGCCGACGCCGTACCAGACCTGCACGGTGACATTGGGGGTGGTGCGGTCGAGCGAGGAGATGACCCGCAGGCCGTTGGGCAATACCCGCTCGCGATAGGCGATCGGCGGAGCCGCCGGCTGATCCGGCGCCGGTTGGGTCGCCGCCGGGGTCTCCCGGGCCAGGGCCGGGGGCGCGAGGGCGAGGCCGGTCGCGCCGGTCAGCATCAGGGACAGCGTCAGGGCGCGAACGAAGGAGGCGGGCTTCAGCAAGGGACACTCCGGGACTGGGGACGCAGGGACCGTATCACCGCCCCGGGCCTTTGAAAGGTTACCGAGTTGTCATGCTTTGACCGCCCCGGGCCGCTGACACGAAAAAGGGCGGCGCCGTCAGGCGCCGCCCTGATGTCTTGGGTTCGTCCCGACCGCTGGGTCAGGGCGCCCGGCCCCGGACCAGATTCATGACCAGAGAGACCACGAACAGGACCAGGAAAATGAAGAACAGAATCTTGGCGATTCCGACGAAGGTTCCGGCGAGACCGCCGAAACCAAGAACTGCCGCGACCAGCGCCACGACAAGGAAAATAAGCGCCCACCTGAGCATCTTCCACGTCTCCCATTTTTTCTGAGGAACGCGGCAGCGCCGCGTCGTCGAACTGGAAACGCCGAGTCCGGAACGCGGTTCCGTCAGGTGGGAACTTTAGTCCTCTATTTGGGGGCCGGATAGGCGTAGCCGCCGTTGCCGGCCTTCGCCGCCGCCAGCTGCAGGGCCGCGAAATCCCAGTTGGCCAGGCCGTCGAACCAGGCCTCGAGGAAGCCTTTCCGGTTGTTCTGGTGGTCCAGATAGTAGGCGTGCTCCCAGACGTCGCAGACCAGGATCGGAGCGCCGTCCCCGTTGGCGATCGGGGTGTCGGCGTCATGGGACGACACCACCTTCAGGCCGCCGTCCTTCCACACCAGCCACGCCCAGCCCGAACCGAACTGGCCCACGCCGGTTTCGACGAACTTGGTCTTCAGACCGTCCAGATCGCCGAAGGCGGACTCGATGGCGGCGGCCAGATCACCGGTCGGCTTGGCCGGGGAGGGCGCCATGCAGTGCCAGAAGAAGGCGTGGTTCCAGGCCTGGGCGGCGTTGTTGAACAGCTTGCCGGGCTGGGCGGCGGTGATCACGTCCTCAAGGCTGGCGGGCGTTTCGCCCTTGTCCTTGAGCATGCCGTTGAGGGTGTCGACATAGGCCTTGTGGTGCTTGCCATGGTGGAACGACAGGGTGCGGGCGGAGACGACCGGCTCCAGGGCGTCCTGGGCGTAGGGCAGGTCAGGCAGAACAAACATGGCAAAGCTCCTCTTGCCGCCGGCGGGGAGGCGCGGCGGGGTTAGACAACACAGAATGTGATAGCGGCAGGCGTCAGGTCTTGCCGCGTCCGTCCATGAAACCGCGGACGACCGCGCTGATCAGGGCGGGATTGCGCAGGGCGTAGACCCCCACGGCAATGGCGGCGCCGGCCGAAAGCATCGGGCGATCCTTGACCACGCCAAGGATCATGCCGGCGAGATCCGCGCCCGCGGCGCCGGTTCCCTGCGATTCGGCGGCCTTTGATTTTCTGCGATCAGCCTCCAGCCTGGCGGCGGCGACCAATGCAATGACAATCGCCAGAACCGCTGCGGCCCCGGCGACGACAGCGCTGGCCCCGGCCTCTCCAAGGGAGGGCTTGACCAACGCGTAGAGCGTAAAGAAGGCGGCGACGATCGAAATGACCACCGCCGCGACGATCGCCGCAGCGGTGGCCAGAGCCGCTAGCGTGCGTTCAATGATCAACGCCGGTCGCCGCGTCCGGCGAGCAGCAGCCCGAGAAGCAGTCCGACTCCGACGCCGGCCAGGGTGGCGGTGATCGGCCGTTCCTTGACCCGTTCGGAAACATAGCGCTGGGCGACATCCAGTTGATGGCTGGCGCTGTCGGCATAGGTGCGGCTCTGGGCGCGGAAGGTTTCGAGACCTTCGCGGATGGCGGCCTCGGCGCGGTTGGCCGCCTCGCTGACGCTGGCCTTGGCGGCGTCGGCGGCCTCGACAAAGCTCTTCTCCGCATGATTCGCGGCGCTCTTCAGCGCGGCCTTGGTCTTGGCGGCTTCGGTTTCTGCGCTGGTGGGCACGTTGGGCATCAAGTCACTCCGCATCGGGTTAGCGCCCCCATCAATTGGGCGTCATGAGCAATAGCGCTGTCAACGCGGGAGCCGCGTCTGGGTTCCAATGTAGGGCGCCGGAGCGCCGCGCGCCACTGCTCGCCTCCCGCTGAAACACGGTCTATGCTGCCATATGAGTCGAAATCTCGCATCTACAGTCGAGATGACGGAAGAGGACCGTCTTTCGGTTCTTCGGGGTCTTGGCGCGCTGGACAGTGAGAGCGATCCCAGGTTTGACCGGATCGTCAGGCTGGCCGCCGCCCTGTTCCGCGCGCCGCGCGCCAGCGTCCTGCTCGTCGATTCCGACCGGCTTTGGCACAAGGCCAGTATCGGCGTGCCCCGCAGCGAGTATCCCAGGGCCGGCACGCTCGCCGACGTCATGATGGCCCGCAATGAGGTGTTGATCAGCGGCGATATCCGGGCGGACGGACGATTCGACGAGGTACGCCAGGGCCTGACCCAGGTCGATGTCCGCTTCTATGCGGCCGCGCCCTTGACCACGGCGGATGGCGCGGTCGTCGGCCTGCTTGCTGTCGGCGACCCGGAGCCGCACCCGACCGGGGACGATACCCAGCTGGAGGCCCTGAAGGACCTCGCGGCGGTGACGATGGATCTGTTGCTGGGCGACGCCCGGCGTCTCGCGGCGGAACGCGGACTGGGTGTCGACATGCGCCGGCGGCGACTTGCGGTGGAAGCGGCCCAGCTTGGCGAACTGGAATGGGATATCGCGACCGATCGCCTGATCGTCGATGACAACATGCGGTCCATGACGGGCCTGAGTTGGGACGAGGAAGCCGGGCAGGGTGGTGCGGCGTCCTACGCCTTTGTCCATCCGGACGACCGCGAGGCGCTCCAGTCGCAGGTTGCGGTCGCCCTGCAGGAAACGGGGGTCTATCGCGCCGAGTATCGCATCGTGCGGCCGGACAATGGCCAGACCCGCTGGATGATGGGCGCCGGGGCGATGTTGCGCGACGACCAGGGCGCTCCGAGCAAGGTCGTCGGCGTTGTGCAGGACATCACCGAACGCAAGTGGGGCGAGGAGCAGCGCGAACTGCTGTTGGCCGAGCTTGACCATCGGGTGAAGAATATTCTGGCTACCGTCCAGTCTCTGGCTGCCCAGACCGCCCGGCGCTCCGAATCGGTCCCCGACTACGTCGAACGCTTTACCGGGCGGCTGCGGGCCATGGCCAAGGCTCACGAATTTCTGGGCGTCAGTCGTCGGGGCGGCGCCAGCCTTCAGGCGACGGTGGAGTCGGAACTGGAGGGTCTCGCCAACAGGCAGGCAATGTGGGCGGGCCCGGAGCTGTTCCTGACGCCCAGGGCGGCGAACGCCCTCTCTCTGGCGCTGCATGAGTTGACGACCAACGCGGTCAAGTACGGCGCCCTGTCGACCGAGGGCGGGCGGGTCCTCATTGACTGGCGGCGGCGACCCGGCGGCGGCTTCCTGATCGACTGGATCGAGACCGGTGGGCCGCCGGTCCAGCCGCCCGACCGCACGGGCTTTGGAACCGCACTTCTGGAACGGGTGACGGGCCGGGAACTGGGCGGCAATTGCAAGATTACCTATGGTCGAGAGGGGGTGCGGGTTCTGATCACGGCCGGGCCCAATGCGCTGGACGCGCCCGAGAGTCCCTCGAAAGGTCAGCCCGGGGCGGAGGTTCGCATCGACAATGGTCCCGGTCCGGCGGGCGTCGATGGGCTCAATCTCCTGATCGTCGAGGACGCCACGCTCCTGGCCCTCGAACTGGAGGCCGGGCTGACGGAGGCCGGCGCACGGGTCGTTGGTGCGGCGGCGGATGTGGAGGAAGCCCTTGTCCTCGCCGAAGGCGACCTCGACGCCGCGGTTCTGGACGTCAATCTCGGCGGCCAGATGATCGGGCCGGTCGCCGAGCGCCTTCAGGCGCGAGGAATCCCGTTTGTCTTCGCCACCGGCTATGGGGAGCAGCGCATGCCCGCCCTGTTCAATGCCCCGGTCGTGCGCAAGCCTTACGATATCCAGCAGATCGTCCGCGCCGTCGCCGGCGCCGTGGGGCGCTAGATCAGGGCTCGATTTGACGGCGTCGGATCGCTTCGCTCCAGGAACCGCCCGTTTTGATCCATTTGCCGGCTTCCACTGACCGGAATGCGCGCTGGCCCCGCCGATTACGCCTGGCTGTCCTCTATATCACCCCCCGCGCCCTGAGATCGGCGAGTGTTTCCGGCGTGGCCCCGGCGCGTTCGGTGAGGACCGCGTCGGTATGTTCGCCCAGGGCCGGGCCGGGCCAGCGGACGGCGCCGGGGGTCTGGCTCATGCGGGGGAAGGCGTTCTGCATCTTCACCTGGCCGAACACCGGATGGTCGGTCTCGACAATGGCCTCGCGGGCGGCGAACTGCGGGTCGGCCAGCATGTCGGGGGCGCGGTAGACCCGCCCCGCGGCGACGCCGCTGGTTTCCATCAGGGCCAGCAGGGCCTCCGCGGTCAGGGTCGAGGTCCAGGCGCTGATCAGGGCGTCCAGTTCGGTCTGGTTCTCGCCGCGGGCGGCGTGGCCGGCGTAGCGCGGATCGCTGGCCAGCTCCGGCCGGCCCATCGCCTGGCAAAGCCGGGCGAACAGGGTGTCCTGATTGGCCCCGATGACCACCAGGGCGCCGTCGGCGGTGGGATAGGCGTTGGATGGCGCGATGCCGGGCAGAACGGCGCCGGACCGCTCGCGGATATAGCCGGTCAGCCCGTATTCGGTGACCAGGTTTTCCATCACCGACAGCACGCTCTCATAGATGGCGGCGTCGACCACCTGGCCCCGGCCGGTGGCGTGGCGCGCATGGATGGCCATCATCACCCCCAGGGCCGCGTTCAGCCCGGCCAGGCTGTCGCCGATGGAAATGCCGGCCCGGGCCGGCGGACGATCCGGCTCGCCGGTGACGTAGCGCAGACCGCCCATGGCCTCGCCGATGAGGGCGTAGCCAGCTCTCTGGGCGTAGGGGCCGGTCTGGCCGAAGCCCGAGACGCGGGCCATCACCAGGCCCGGGTTCTCCGCGCTCAGGCTGTCATAGCCCAGGCCCCATTTCTCCAGGGCGCCGGGCCGGAAGTTCTCGACCAGCACATCGGCGCCGGCGATCAGCCGCCGGGCGATGGCCTGACCCTCCGGTTCCCGCAGATTGAGGGTCACTGACTGCTTGTTGCGCCCGATGACCGGCCACCAGGGGGAATGGCCTTGGGGCAGGCTGCGGCCCCACTGCCGCATGGGGTCGCCCTTGCCCGGATCTTCCAGCTTGATCACGGTCGCGCCGAAGTCGCCGAGAATCTGGCCGCAGAACGGCCCGGCGATCAGGGTCCCCATCTCGATGACCGTGAGGCCGGCCAGAGGGCCCGCGGCCTTCGGCGAATTGGTTTGTCCGGCGTCGGAACGCATCACGCCCTCGTCAGGTTTACTAGAGAGTCCACGCCGCCGATCCCGCATCGGCGGCGGTCTGTTAGTGAAGGAGTTCCCTTATGCACCGCAAGCTTCTCATCGCTGGCGCCGCCTGCGCCGCCCTCGCCCTCGCCGCCTGCGGCAAGAAGGTTGAAGACACCGACATGGCCGCCCAGGGCACGCCGGACGCCAATCCGATGGCCACGGTTCCGACCCCCGCCGACGAGACCGCCGCGCCCGACTTCGTCAACAAGGCCGCCGCCAGCGACATGTTCGAGATCGAGTCCAGCAAGCTGGCCCTGACCCGCAGCACCACCCCGGCCGTCCGTGATTTCGCCCAGATGATGATCGACGCCCACACGGCGACCACCGCCGGGCTGAAGGACGCCATCGCCAGCTCCGGCCAGACCCTGACCCCGCCGGCGACCCTGCCGTCCGACCTCCAGGCCAAGGTCGATGACCTGAAAAAGGCTTCCGACGCCGACTTCGACAAGGCCTATATGGACGCCCAGATCGATGGGCATCAGGCCGCTCTCAATCTCCTGACCCGCTATGAAACGGGCGGCGACGTGCCGGCGCTGAAGACCTTCGCGACCGAGACGGCGCCCAAGGTCCAGACCCACCTCGACAAGGCCAAGGCCATCCGCGACGGTCTGAAGTAGATCGGCGAGGGCCCGCGGCGCGCTAGAACCGGATTTCCACCGCGTCGCCGGGCCGGGCCCTGGCCAGCAGGGTCATGAGGTCCGGCCGGTCGAGGGCGACGCAGCCTTCGGTGGGACTATGGTCGGGCCGGGTCAGGTGCAGAAAGATCGCCGAGCCGGCGCCCGGGACCACCGGGTCGTCGTTGTGCCCCAGCACCAGCACCAGGTCATAGACGTCGTCGTCGCGCCACAGCCGCTCGTGGCTGGCGTCGAACGGCAGGCGGACGGGCCGGTTGTAGGCGGGGTTGTCCGGCGCATCGCACCAGCCCTCGTGGGGCTGGATGGGGTGGACCGGCAGACCTGTGCGGGGCGGCGGCGCCTTGTCCGGGCGATAGAGCAGGCGACGGATCGGCCAGACCCCCGCGGGGCTGGCCCCGTCGCCTTCCCGCTTTTCGGAGGCGTCGACCACCCCGCACCTGCCAAGAACGCAGGAGACGGTCGTGTCGCCATCGATGTCGAAATGGCCGTCAGCATGGGCGGTGTAGATCATTTTACAGCCTCCGGCCCGGCTCTCGATGCTTGGCGCGAGGGGGCGAAACGGTGCATGGTCCGGCTCATGGCGCAACGCAAGACTCTCCTGATAATCGACGACGACGCAGACCTGCGCGGCGCCCTGGCCGAGCAGCTGCGGCTGCATGAGGAATTCACCACCCTCGAGGCCGGCTCGGCCGCCGAGGGATCGGCCATGGCCAAGGATGTCCGGCCCGACATGATCCTGCTGGATGTCGATCTGCCGGATATGGATGGCCGCGAGGCCTGCCGGCTGATGCGCAAGGCCGGGGTCACCGCGCCGATCGTCATGTTGACCGCCGCCTCGACCGACGCCGACACCATCCTGGGCCTGGAATCCGGCGCCAACGGCTATTTGACCAAGCCCTTTCGTTTCGCCGTCCTGCTGGCCCACATCCGCGCCCAGCTGCGCAGCCACGAGGCCAGCGAGGATGCGGTCTTCCGCGTCGGCCCCTACGAGTTCCGCCCGGCGTCCAAGTTGCTGGTCGACGACAAGGGCAAGAAGGTCCGGCTGACGGAAAAAGAGACCAACATTCTGAAGTACCTCTACCGCGCCGGCGCCAAGGCGATCCCGCGCGAGGAACTGCTGACCGAGGTCTGGGGCTACAACGCCGGGGTCACCACCCACACCCTGGAAACCCACGTCTACCGCCTGCGCCAGAAGATCGAGCCCGATCCCGGCCAGGCGCGTCTGCTGATCACGGAAGCCGGCGGCTACCGGCTGCAGCCGTAGGTCTATGGGTGTTCGTGCGTCCTTCGACACGCGGCCTTCAGCCGCTACTCAGGATGACGAACATAGTTGGATCACGCGGACATTCGTCATCCTGAGTAGCCTCACGCCGTGAGGCGTGTCGAAGGACGCACCGTCAAACCATGAAGTCGGCGGTCACCGGGGCGTGGTCGCTGGGCTTGTCCCAGCCGCGCACGTCGTCATGCACCCGCGACAGCGCCTTGCCGGTGTGGAAGGTCGCTTCCCGCATGCCCGGCGAGACCCAGATATGGTCCAGCCGCAGGCCCCGGTTGGAGGCCCGGAAGTCGGCGGCGCGATAGCTCCACCAGGAAAACAGCTTTTCCGGATCGGGAATGGCCTCGCGCACCACATCGATGAAGCCCAGCGACGCCTTCAGCCTGGCCATCGCCTCGACCTCGATCGGGGTGTGGCTGACCACCTTGCTCATGAACCTGTGGTTCCAGACGTCGAATTCGCCCGGCGCGACATTCAGATCGCCGACCAGCGCCAGGGGGCGTGACGGATCCCGCGCCGCCATCTCGGCGGTCAGCTTCTCGAAGAAGTCGAGCTTGTGGTCGAACTTGGGATTGGTCTCCCGGTCGGGCGTGTCGCCGCCGGCGGGGATGTAGAAGTTCTGGATCTCGACCCCGGCCACCACCGCGCCGACGCAGCGGGCGTGGCCGTTTTTGCAGACGTCCAGCGGCGGGGAATCCTCGATCGGCAGGCGCGAGGCGATGCCCACTCCGTGCCAGCCTTTCTGGCCCTTGATCCGGAAGTGCCGATAGCCCAGGGCCTCGAACATGGCCTTCGGGAACTCCTCGGTCTGGCACTTGATCTCCTGCAGGGCCAGGACATCGGGGGCGACCTCGTCGACGAAGCGGCCGATCAGATCGCCGCGCGGGCGGACGGAGTTGATATTCCAGGTGGCGAGTCGAAGGCGCATGGCGTCTTCCTAGAGTGCGTTCCGATAAGTGGGAACCGGTTATCGGATCGAACGCGCGACCCGGAAAGGCTCTCGGAGCGGGCCAATTGAGCATCAATTCGGCCCCGCTCCAGGGGTTGGAGCTGCAAAAGAAAACGCCCGGCCACCGCTTGGGGCCGGGCGCTGGAAAGTTTGTCTCTCATGCCGCCGCCGGGAGGGGATAGTTTTCCGGCACGGTCCGCGGCGGCGCGAGGTCGGACGCGCCAACCGCCATGTGTTGCATTAGAACAACTTGTGGGCGGAAACGTCAACGACATTTCCGTGAAATCTTGGCTGTGCTCGAACGGACACAGCCCATCTGAACGGTCCGACCCTCAGGGTCGTCCGGTGCGGCGCGGCTGCGGGAAGGGCGCGGCGAACAGCTTTGGATCGAGGCCCGACACCCGCTCAAGACCGACCAGGCGAACCCGCGTCGTGCCCTGGACGGTATTGATCACCCAGCCC
Organism: Caulobacter sp.; assembly: GCA_019636175.1. GTDB lineage: Bacteria > Pseudomonadota > Alphaproteobacteria > Caulobacterales > Caulobacteraceae > Caulobacter. The sequence continues at coordinate 18,343 of JAHBYC010000020.1, forward strand.
AGCAACGCCATCGGGCTGTCGGCGAAATTCAGGGTCAGGCTGCCGCGCGTCTGCTTGCGGCCGTCTTCCAGGGTCAGGGAAAAGCCGCCGTTGAGCCGGGAGACGCGGGTCACCACCACTCCTTTGTCGAGGCGAACGTCCTGAGCCAGGAACAGCGCCAGCGGCGTCTGTCCGAGGGGATAGCGGTTGACCGTCTTCAGCCGGGTGTCGGCCTCTGAAACGATGCGGCCGTCCGATACCAGCAGCTTGCTGCCGGGAGCGTCATAGGCGAACCGGGCCTTCCCCGGTCGCTGAAGATAGAAGTCGCCCTGCACTTCGCTGCCGCGGGGATCGGTCTGGATGAAGCGGCCCTTGGCGGCGGTCAGCCCCTGAAGATAGGCAGTCGCCTTGTTGACCAGGGCCTTGTCGGCGGCCGACAGCGGCGCGGCCAGGGCGGGAGAGGCCAGCAGGGTGGCGGCCGGCGCGGCCATCAGCCCCGCCAGCAGCAGGCGTCGATCAGTGTTGGTCTGGGTCATGTCGGCCCTAAAGTCCTGAAACGTCCATCGGGTTGCAAGCCTAGCGGCCCCAGGCGGCCAAAACATGGTCGCTCGCCCGGCAGGATGACCGCGCGCCCCCGCGGGATCACATCGGCGGTGGCGGTCCGGCGAGAATTTCCCGCTTGCCGGCATGGTTGGCGGGGCCGACGACGCCTTCCCGCTCCATCCGCTCCATCAATGAGGCGGCGCGATTGTAGCCGATCTGCAGCCGCCGCTGGATGTAGCTGGTCGAGGCCTTGCGGTCGCGGGTCACCACGGCGACGGCATGGTCATAGAGATCGCCGCCGCTGCCGTCGGAGGCCACGGCCCCCTCGCCATCCTCGTCCTCATCGCCCCCGGCGGTGACTTCCTCCAGATACTGCGGCACGCCCTGGTCGCGCAGAAACTTGGCCACCGCCTCGACCTCGCCGTCGGAGACGAAGGGGCCGTGCAGGCGCGTGGTGCGACCGCCGCCGGCCATGTAGAGCATGTCGCCCATGCCCAGCAGCTGTTCGGCGCCCTGTTCGCCCAGGATGGTGCGGGCGTCGATCTTGCTGGTCACCTGGAAGCTGATCCGGGTGGGGAAGTTGGCCTTGATGGTGCCGGTGATGACGTCCACCGACGGGCGCTGGGTGGCCATGATCAGGTGGATGCCGGCGGCCCGGGCCATCTGGGCCAGACGCTGCACCGCGCCCTCGATGTCCTTGCCGGCGACCATCATCAGGTCGGCCACCTCATCGATGACCACCACCAGATAAGGCATGTGCTCGGGACGGATCTTCTCGCTCTCGTAGATCGGGCGACCGGCGTCGTCGAACCCGGTCTGGACGGTGCGCTCGAAGTGCTCGCCCTTCTCCAGCGCCTCCCTGGCCCGCTCGTTGTAGCCGCCGATGTTGCGCACGCCGATCTTCGACATGCGGCGATAGCGGTCCTCCATCTCGCGCACCGTCCACTTCAGGGCGACGATGGCCTTCTTGGGGTCGGTGACGACCGGCGCCAGCAGGTGGGGGATGCCGTCATAGACGCTGAGTTCCAGCATCTTGGGGTCGATCATGATGAAGCGGCACAGATCCGGCGGCAGGCGATACAGGATCGACAGGATCATGGCGTTGACCCCGACCGACTTGCCCGACCCGGTGGTGCCGGCGATCAGCAGGTGCGGCATCTTCGCCAGGTCGGCGATATAGGGCTCGCCGCCGATAGTCTCGCCCAGGGCCATGGGCAGGATCGGCCCCTGTTTCTCATAGTCGTTGCTGGCCAGCAGATCGCGCAGATAGACGGTCTCGCGCTTGGCGTTGGGCAGTTCGATCCCGATGGCGTTGCGGCCCGAGACCACGGCCACGCGGCAGGCGGCGACGCTCATCGAGCGGGCGATGTCGTCGCTCAGCGCCACGACCCGGGCATGTTTCACCCCCGGCGCCGGGGTCAGTTCATAGAGGGTGACGACAGGGCCGGGCCGGATCTGGTCGATGGTCCCGCGCACGCCAAATTCGGACAGGACGCTTTCCAGCAGCCGGGCGTTTTGGCGCAGGGCCTCCTCGTCATAGACGCTGGCCCGGGGCTTGGGCTGGGCCAGCATCGACAGTTCGGGCAGGCGGAAGCCGTCCTCCGACGGCTCGAAATCAAAGGCAGCCTGACGTTCGCGATGCTCGCGGCCCGAGGTGCGGGAGGGCGCCTTCGGCTGGCGGATGGCCAGGGTCGGCTGTGGCGCGGGCGGCGTCGGCGGCTCGGGCTCATCGATCTCCTGGACCGGGGCCGCGGTTCTGGCCGGCCGGCCGGTCTTCGGCGCGGCGGCCTTTTTCACCGGCCTGGCGGGCTGTTCCGGAGCGGCCTCGCGGACGCGCGGCTGAAGCAGACGGGCGAGCCAGTCGCCATCGGCGCCGCTGGCCAGTTTCTGCAGGCCCAGCGACCAGACGGTGGCGGTCAGACCGCCGGCGGCCAGCAGGATCCCGGCGAACAGCGCCGCGCCGGGCAGATGGATGAAGCCGAACAGGTTCCGGACCAGGGAGAACAGGCCCTGTCCCCACAGGCCGCCCAGTCCCAGCGCCAGGGGCCAGGCGCTCGGCGGCGGCGGGGCGGCCAGGGCGGCCGACAGCAACAGCACGCCCAGCGCCCCGACCAGCGCCCGCAGCCGCAGGGCCGCGCGGCCCCGGTCGGGCTCGGGATCGAGAACGCGGGTCATGCCAAAGGCGGTCATCAGCACCGCGCTCAGCCAGGCGCCCAGGCCCAGGGACTGCATGGCGATGTCGGCGATCATCGCCCCGGCTCCGCCCAGCGCATTGGTGGCGGCGGCGCCGGTCACGGCGTTGAGACTGGGATCGGCGGCGTTGTAGGTGGCCAGCACCACGGCCAGGCCGGCGCCGGCGGCCGCGGTCAATCCGCCGCGAAACCGAGCCGCACCGGGCAGGCCCCAGGCAATGACCGCCGCCTCGAGAAGCAGATCCGCCCCTGATCGCCGCGCCGCCTTCGCCATCTGAACCGACCCCTGAACACCGTTGAGACCCTGTTGTGAGGCCGGAGGGTTAAGGGGCGTTTACTCTGACGGTCGTCTGCTCGTTCTAGCGGCCAAATCCGGTCAGTTTCTGCAGCAGTCCGACGGGCCCTTCGAAGGCCGCCGCGCCGTAGGAAACGGCCAGGGCGTAGCAGACCTCGCCCGGCAGGGCCTTGGGCTCGTGCTTGAAGCCTGGGGTCCCGACATTGATGTCGCCGGGACGATAGACCTCATGGCCGTCGTGGAAGGCGCCGGTCAGCACCAGGGTGAACTCGTCGCCCTCGTGGTCATGGCTGGCGACGCCGGCGCCGGGCTCGATGCGCAGCAGATCCACCTTGCCCTCGCCGGCCATCGGCAGGGTCATGCGGCGAATGCCAAAGCCCGCGAAACCAAAATGGCCGCCGTCGACAATGGCGTCATAGGCCGCCTCGCGCACCGGATCGGGCAGGGCCAGAAGTTCGCCCAGGGACCGGGAGGCGGCGCCGGCGACGTGCTTGACGGTCGAGGAGGCAGCCGGGGCGTCGAGGGCCTCGAAGGCGGCGATGCGGGCCAGGGCGCGGTCCGCCGCGTCCTCGCCGAGCGCCACCGGCGGCTCATCGTCCAGAAAGCCCGCGGCCAGGGCCTCGCCAGGCGCGGGACGATCATCGCGCAAGGCCGCCGCCGTCGCGGCGAGCAGCTTCAAACCCTCGTCGGGCGCGTCGCGCAGGCGGTCGACAAACAGATCGATATTGGCGTTCACAGTCACTTTCGTCAGGCCTTATGGGTCCAAGCCAAGCGATATGGAGCGGTCCAGGGAACCGTCAAGCCGGGGCGGTCTGTCGCGGTCCTCATGCAGCCTCTCCCAGGGCCGCGCGCAGTTTGGCGAACGCCAGTCGCAGGCGCGATTTGACCGTACCCAGGGCCAGGCCGGTGGCCTCGGCGATCTCGCTGTGGCTGAGATCGTCATAGAAGGCCCGCCGGACCAGATCGCGCTGGTCCGCCGGCAGGGCGCCGAGGGCGGCGGTGATGCGGCGCTGCTGCTGGCTGGCGGTGACGCCGGCGCTGGGGTCAGGCGCCTCGGGCGGGGCCAGCGAAGGGTCCTCGGCGTCGAGCACGGCGGTGCGGTCGCGGCGGAAGACGTCGATGCGACGGTTTCGGGCGATGCGGAAGATCCAGGTCGAGACGCTGGCTTTCGCCGGATCAAAGCTGGCCGCCTTTCGCCAGACGGTGACCAGCACCTCCTGGGCCAGTTCCTCCGACCGAGCGCCGTCCAGTCCCAGGCGGATCAGATAGCCCTTCACCCGGGGGGCGTAGTGTTCGAACAGGTCGCGAAAGGCCGCCCGGTCGCCGCGTTCGGCGATGGCCGTCACCAGGCGGGCATAGGGGTCATCGCCGCCGATACGCTCGCCATCCTGCAACTGAAGGGGTCCCTTGTGCGCTGCCGCCTGACCCTTGTCTTAGATACTCCGGGGCCGGGCGCCAACGGGCGATCATCGCTTCCGCTCCCCTGCGACGATCAGGGGCTGGACTTCGTTAAGGCCCTGCGTGCTATGCTGCGACGCACAAAAGGTTTGAAGCTCCATGCTGTACGCTTTGCAGGACGCCACCTACCACGCCGCCGGCCCGATGCGGCTGGCGGCCCGGATGGCCCGGGATTTCTGGTCCTCGCCGCTGAACCCCGCGCGGGACTCGGTGATCGGCCGCAACATCTACGCCGCCGCCGACCTCTACGCCAATGTCACCCGCCGCTACGGCAAGCCGGCCTGGGGTCTGGACAGCACCGTGGTCAACGGCGTGACCGTCGCCGTGCGCGAGACGGTGGTCTGGGAAAGCCCCTGGTGCCGCCTGATCCAGTTCGACCGCGACATGGCCGGCATGCGCCGCGCCGGAAAGATGCAGCTGGACCCGGCGGTGCTGCTGGTGGCGCCCCTGTCGGGCCACTACGCCACCCTGCTTCGCGGCACGGTCGAGGCCCTGCTGCCGCACCATGCGGTGTTCGTCACCGACTGGTCCAACGCCCGCGACGTGCCGATGATGGAAGGCCGTTTCGACTTCCATGACTACATCGACCACATCCGCACCATGCTGGGGGTGATGGGCGCGCGAGCCCATGTCATCGCCGTCTGCCAGCCTGGCCCCGCGGTGCTGGCCGCCAGCGCCCTGATGGCCGAGGACAACGATCCCAGCCGCCCGCGGACCATGACCTTCATGGGCTCGCCGATCGACGCGCGGCTGTCGCCGACGGTGACCAACCGCCTGGCCGAGGAGCGGCCCTTCACCTGGTTCAAGGGCAACATGATCTACACGGTGCCGCCGCCCCATCCGGGCGCCCTGCGGCGCGTCTATCCAGGCTTCGTTCAGCTGGCCAGCTTCATGTCGATGAACCTGGAAAAGCACCAGGAGGCCCATCGCCGCTATTTCGAACAGCTGGTCGATGGCGATGGCGACAGCGCCGAGAAGCACCGCACCTTCTATGACGAGTATCTGTCGGTGCTGGACCTGACCGAGGAGTTCTATCTCCAGACGGTGGACATCGTGTTCCAGAAGTATCTGCTGCCGCGGGGGGAGCTGGTGCATCGCGGCCGCAACGTCGATCCCTCGGCCATCACCGACATCGGCCTGATGACCGTCGAGGGCGAGCTCGACGACATCTCCGGCATCGGCCAGACCCAGGCGGCGCACGATCTATGCACCGGCCTGCCGGCGGAGATGAAGCGGGACTATGTCCAGCCCGGCGTCGGCCACTACGGGGTGTTCAACGGGCGCAAGTTCCGGGAACAGATCTATCCCCGGGTGGCGGCCTTCATCCGCGAAATCGATCCGGATTTCGAAACCGGCTCCCTGCCCGCCAGCTGACCGCGACTTGACCGTTTCGCCGGGCGCGGTTCGGGACTAATCCAGGGACCATGAAGTTCTTCGCACCGCCCGCCTATTCCCACGGCGACCGGCTGGAAACCGACGGCCATGTGCTGCGCCTGTCGGTCAACGCCCGCGCCCGCCGGATATCCCTGCGGGTCGATCGCACCCGCCGCGAGGTGATCGCCACGGCTCCGACGGCGCGGCGACTGGGCGAGGCGGTGGCCTTCGCCCGCGAACGAATCGGCTGGATCTCCGCCCAGATGGCCGATCTGCCCGCGCCCACGGTGATCGCGCCTGGAATGACCATCGCCCTGTTCGGCGAAGAGTTCACCCTGGTCGGTCGTCCGGGCCGCGCCCGGCTGGACCTGGAGGCCCGCACCCTTTGCGCCGCCGATGACGCCGCCTTCGCCGACCGGGTCCTGCGGCTGATCAAGGGCGAGGCCCGGCGCCGTTTCACCCAGATGAGCGAGGCCTACGCCGAAGGCCTGCAACGTCCCGCCCCCGCGGTCAGCGTCGTCGACACCCGGGGGCGCTGGGGCAGCTGCAGCCCGGCCCGGCCCGGTCGCCCGGCGACGATCCGCTACAGCTGGCGGCTGGCCCTGGCCCCCCTCGCGGTGGCCGACTACGTCGTCGCCCATGAGTGCGCCCACCTGGTCGAGGCCAACCACAGTCCCCGCTTCTGGGCGCTGGTCGACCGCATCTTCGGCGATCCGGCGCCGCACCGCGACTGGCTGCGGGCGCATGGGGCGGGGCTGCACGCCTTCGGGCGCTGAGGCCCGCGAGTCAGGGCTCGAGAAAGGCCTCGATGGCGGCGAAGCCGGCCGCGCCGCTACCCGCCAGAAGCGGGGCGGTGGCGGCGTTGACCCCGCCCAGGGCATAGACCGGCGCCGGGGTCGCGGCGACGATGTCGCTGAAGGCCGCCACCCCCAGCGGCGCGCCGGCCGAGGGGCTGTTGCTGGCGAACACCGGCGAGACCAGCACCGCGTCGGCGCCGCCGCGCGCCGCCGTCATGGCGCCGGCGGGGTCGTGGGCGGCGGCGGTGAGTATCCCGCCTGGCCAGGCCCGCCGCAGGGCCGGCAGATGGTCCAGATCGCGTTGCGGCAGATGCAGGCCGTCCGCCGCGATGGCTTCGGCCAAGTTCGGGTCGGCCCCGGCCAGCAGAATCAGGCCCCGCTGACGGGTCAGGGCCCTCAGCCGGCGGCCCTGCTCCACGGCGTCGTCGGCCCCGAACGCCCGGAAGATGACCGCGACGTCGGAGGGCAACTTCGCGACGACGTTTTCGATGTCGGGCGTCCTGGCCGGGTCGGTGAGGAACAGCAGCCGGGGCAGGCCCTTGGCCGGGACGTGGCGGGGGGTTAAGCCTGCCGCCGCCGCCGCCAACCCTGCAAGACCCGTCCGTGACCCAGACACAAACCTTCTCCGTCGCCCAATCCCGCCGCGCCATTCTTGACCGGATGGCCGCCGCCGCCCGGGGCGCGCTGTCGCCCGCCGGCGGTCGCGACCCGGCCGATGTCACCCTTGTGGCCGTCTCCAAGCAGCAGCCGCAAGAGAAGATCGCCGCCATGCTCGACGCGGGCCAGCGGGTGTTCGGGGAAAACCGGGTGCAGGAGGCGCAGGCCCGCTGGTCCGAGGGGCCCAATCGGCGGGAGGGGCTGGAGCTGCGGCTGATCGGCCCCCTGCAGAGCAACAAGGCCCGCGAGGCGGTCGCCCTGTTCGACGTGATCGAGACCCTGGACCGCGAAAAGCTGGCCATCGCCCTGGCCGAGGCCTTTGTGCGCGAGGGGCGGACGCCGCGCCTCTATGTCCAGGTCAACACCGGCGAGGAGCCGCAGAAGGCCGGGGTCTCACCGGCCGAGGCGGATGATTTCATCGCCCTTTGCCGGGATCGCCATGGTCTGACGATCGAGGGGCTGATGTGCATTCCGCCGGAGGCCGAGGCGCCGGGTCCGCATTTCGCCCTGCTGGCCAGGATCGCCGGGCGCAACGGGCTGGATCGGCTCAGCATGGGCATGAGCGCAGATTTCGAGACCGCCATCCGCTTTGGCGCCACCAGCGTGCGTGTCGGCTCGGCCCTGTTCGGCGGCCGGGGCTGACGCGGAGGGCTCACGCCCCCCCCACGACCTCCCTGACCGGTCGGTCATCCCCCGATCTTGGCGACGTTGTCGTCCGAGTTGCGATCGATGAGGATGTTGTAGGGATCGACCCCGACGAAGGTCGGTCGCTTGTCGACGGTGAAGGTCAGGGTCTGCTTGCCCGATTTAATCGGACGGCGCTGCAGCACCAGAACCTTGTCCTTGCCAAAACCCTTGTCGCCCGGCTTGGCGGTGAACACCCCGATGTCCAGCATCTCGTTCATCGGGGCCTTCGTCTCCTTGCCCTTGCCGTCGGCGTAGAGCTTCCTGGCCTCGACGGTGATCGAAACATCGAACTTGCCGTCCTTGCGGGCGGTGACGGCGCTGGAGGCGACCTTGACGTCGTAGAGGGTGATCTTCTCGAACAGGTCGGTGATCAGGTCCTGCTTGTCGGCCGGCGCCTCGGCCCGGAACAGGGCGATCAGATCACTGGAGATCGGATAGGGCGCGCCCTTGAAGGCGTGCTGCTGCAGGAACAGCTGCAGGGCGTGATTGACCTTGTCCTCGCCGATCTCCTCGGCCAGCCGGTACATGACCAGCGAGCCCTTGCGGTAGTGGACATAGCCCTGGCTGGGCTCGACCCGGTTGAGCGGCTTTTCATCGATCGGCTGGCCGCCCCGCGCCCGCAGATAGCTGTCCAGCTCGAACTTCAGGAACTTGCGGATCTGGTCCTCGCCATAGAGCTTCTTCATCACCCGCAGGGACGAGTACTGCGCCATGGTCTCGCTCAACAGGGTCACGCCCTCCTGATCGGCCCCGACCACCTGATGTGCCCACCACTGGTGGCCGATCTCATGGGCCCCGACATAGGTGACCATATCGATCTTCTCCGGATCGCTGTAGTCGGAGATGAAGAACAGGCCCTCCGACCAGGGCATCGTGCCGGCGAAGGCCTGGGCGAACTGGGCGTAGTCGGGGAACTCGATGAACCGCAGATGGTCGAACTGATAGGGGCTGAAGTTGGTCTGGTAGTAGTCCAGCGCGGCCTTCATCGCCGCCTTCATGCGGTCGATGTTCCAGGCGTGCGCCGGGTCGTAGTAGACCTCCAGCTCGACGCCCTTGTAGTTTTCCCGACTGACGGCGTAGCGCGCCGACTGGATCGAGAAGAAGGGCAACACCGGCGCCTCGGTGATGAAGCGGGCCTTGCGGCGCTTGCCGGTGGGCGTGTCGATGATCTGGTCGGACACCCGCTTGCCGGGGGCGATCGGCGTCTGGTCGGCCGCCGTGGTGACGGTGATGTCCGCGCGCATGAAGTCGGCGTCGTGCCGCAGGTAATTGAACTGCCTTGAGGCGACATCGCCGAGCGGCGCGATCGGCTGATCGGGATTGAGACCGTACTTGCGGCGCTTGGCCCGGTCCTGCAGCCCGTCGCCGGGCCAGATGCCCAGGGCCGGCGCGAACTCGGCGGAGTTGATGAAGGTGCCGTTGTCGACGATGCGCTTTTCGTTGCCGCTGTTCTTGAAGCCCTTCTGCGCCCGTTCGGTGATGAAGCTCATCGTCCGGGTCTCGCCGGGCGCCATCGGGATGTCGAAGGTGAAGATGCGGTAGTTGAAGCGGTCCAGTGTCTCCTTGGGCCGGGCGCCCTGGATCGACAGGCCCTTGACCTTGAGGTCGCGGTCAAAGCGGACGTGAACCTCGCGCAGCGGCTGGTCGGTCATGTTCTTCAGCACATAGTCGCCGGTGACGACCATGCTGGGCTGATGCGGCCGCAGATCGACATCCAGCTTCATCGACTGGATCCTGGGCTGCGGGACCTTGTCGTAGTGGCGCTGGACGATCAGCACCTTCTCATAGTCGGCCGTCCACTTATCGTCGTCGATGGCGGTGCGGTATTCGTTCCAGACATTGGTGTTGAGGTAGATCCAGCCGCCGACGGCGACGGTCGCCAGCAGAGTCGCGCCGAAGAACAGCCCGGCGCCGCTGTTCAGACGGTGCGGCAGCCGGCGCAGGCGTGGCCACAGGCGCTGCTCGGCCCCCCGCCGCCACAGCCCCCAGGACAGCACCAGCAGGAGGATGGCGGCCAGCGACCAGTAGGTCCGCGCTGTCCAGGCCCCGATCCAGAATTTGCCGAGGCCGTTGATGTCCGACAGCGGCGTGCCGAAGCCGCCGTCACTGGGAATGGAGTCGTAGTTGTATAGGATGTGGTCCAGGCCCAGGTTGCCGAGGGTCATGGTGGAGATCAGGTAGATGACCATCAGGCCCCAGCCGACGAACTTGTGCGGACTGATCGCCTGGATGAAGACCGCCAGCACCGCCATCAGCATGCAATCGACCGCCTGCGGCAGGACGTACCACAGCACCCACTTGCCGAGCTCGAAGTGGGTGTAGCCCTTGAAGGCCTGGATCAGGATCGCCGCCGCCACACTGATGAGCAGCGTTGAAACCAGCACCAGGAAGATCGCCAAAGTCTTGGGGGCGACGAAGGCCCAGTCGGGCACCGGCGAGGCGTCGATGATCTCGTGGGTCTTCTTCTCTCGTTCCCGCCAGACCAGTTCGCCAGCATAGTAGACGGCAATGATCATCGGAATGATGGAGAAACTGCCCAGCAACGCGGGGATCAGCACCCGGGTCAGCGGATAGACGGCGCCGCCATAGCCGGTGTCTTCGGTTGCGCCCCACAGGCCGCCCAGGGCGTTGAACAGGCCGATAGCCAGCAGCACCAGATAGGCCGGGCTGCCGAACACCTGGCCCATGTCGAGTCGGGTGCGCTTCATCAGCTGCGCCCATCCCGTCGCCCAGCCGAAGGTGGGCTTGGGCAGAGCCTGCAGAGCCAGGGCGGGACGGTCGTCGGACGGTTTGGTGGCCGCGGCGGCGGCCAGTCTCGCCTGGCGGGCGCGCTTGCCCGAGAGCTTGCCCGGGGTGAACCGGAACAGCAGCATGGGCAGGCTGAGCACCCCGGCGGTCAGGACCAGGGCGAAGACGCGGTTGAACAGCAGAACCCCTTCCACCGCCGGCACCAGGGCATTCCTGTCGGCCGCCGTCCAGTATTTGGTGGTCAGGAAGAAGGCCGCGAAGCCCAGCGGCTCCCAGTGGGCGGCGATCTCGCGCAGTTCAGGTTTGCGCGTCAGGATGTTGCTGATCGTCCAGAGGACCAGGAAGGCGATCACCCCGACATAGGTCCACATCATCGACCGGGTGGTGGTGGCCAGGACGAAGAACAACGCCGAGGTCAGCAGGATGTTGGGCAGGGCGATGACGAAATAGCTGAACAGGAAGGGCTCCAGCGTCAGCGGCCCGAGGGTCTCCCTGTCCACCCAGGGCATGAAGCTGCCGATGACAATTCCCAGCGGCACCACCAGGAAGGCCAGGGCGGCGGCCAGGACGGCGCCGGTAAATCGCCCGTAGAGGTAGTCGAACCGCCGGATCGAGGTGGATCGCAGGATGCCGCCAAATCCCGTCTCATCATCGCGAACGATCACATTGGCCACGAAGGCCGTTGACACGAACATGAAGAACATCGTCCAGATCAGGTGGGTCTGGGCGATGGCGAATGGGGCGTTCTTGTGGATCGCGCCGCCGCCGCCGATCTGGATCTGGTCGATCACCACCGACCCAAAGGTCAGCAGGAAGAAGATGATCGAGGCCACCCAGAAGACCGGGTTCTTGATCTGGTAGCGGAACTCGAAACTGGCGATCTTGAAAAACATGACCCGGACCCTCAGGCGGCGCGGGAGGCGTGGAGGGTCGAGAAATAGACGTCTTCCAGGCCGCCCTCGACCGGCGTGAAGCCGTCGCCGGGGTCGCCGTCGGACTCGATGTGAACCACGGTGCGGCCGGTGAACAGCCGGGTGTGGATGACGGTGTAGCGCTGGCGCAGCGCCTCCAGTTCGGACTTGTCGACCGTCTTCTTCCAGATCCGGCCCTTGAGCTGGGCCACCAGCTCCAGCGGCGCGCCCTGTTTGACGATCCTGCCCTGGCAGATGATGGCCATGGCCGGGCAGAGGTCGGAGACGTCCTCGACGATATGGGTCGAGAGGATGACCACCACATTCTCGCCGATCTCGGCCAGAAGGTTCAGGAAGCGGTTGCGCTCCTCGGGGTCGAGGCCGGCGGTGGGTTCATCGACGATGATCAGGTCGGGATCGCCGATCAGGGCCTGGGCGATGCCGAACCGCTGACGCATGCCGCCTGAGAAGCCGGCCAGGGCGCGCTTGCGAACGTCCCAGAGATTGGTCTGGTTGAGCAGGTACTCGACGGTCTCGCGGCGTTCCTTGCCGTTGGAGACGCCCTTCAGAACCGCCATGTGGTCGAGCATGTCGTAGGCCGAGACACGGGGGTAGACGCCGAAATCCTGGGGCAGATAGCCCAGCACCTTGCGCAGCTCCTCGGGGTCCTTCAGCACATCGATGTCGCCAAACCGCACATGGCCGGCGGTCGGCGCCTGCAGGGTGGCGATGGTCCGCATCAGGGTCGACTTGCCGGCCCCGTTGGGCCCCAGCAGGCCGTACATGCCCTTGGGCACGATCAGGCTGACCTCATCCAACGCCTTGGCGCCATTCGGATAGATGTGCGTCAGATTCTCGATGATGAGCATGGCGGCTCCACCCCTTGAAAAATCCCGAAGGCCCCGCAGGCGCTGAAGGCCCCAACTCCCCACCCTGAAGTCTTGGCCGTCCGGCGGGCCGGGGGCAAGTGAAACAACGGTAAGGCGCCTCCCCGCGCTTCCAGGGGCTTGGCGCCGTCGTCGGCTCGGCGGCTCTCTTGAATCAAAATTCCAACGGCGCATTATCCGTACGGGGATCACGAGCGGGTCAGAGCAATCGGCGCGCCGGGATAGGCCTGTCACCTCTCCGGAGAAGCGTTTCTTGCGCCTGTGCAGCCTGTGGTGACGGTCACTTCCGCATCATTGTTCAACCCGGGTGAAGACGCCCCGGGGACCGGCCATGGTTTTGGGCGGTTCATGTCGCTCGTCCTGGAAGTCGCCAGCCCGTCCGCGCTGGACGCCATGATCGCTCACCCCCGGTTTCCCCCGGTCGCCATGGCTCTGGTCGCGGGCTGGGCGCCCCATACCGAGGACGACGCGCGCACAACCCGCACCCTTCGGGATGTCGGCCACTACATGGCCGGCGTCTGGAGTCTTGCGCTGTCAGGTTCCGCCGAGGGACTCAGCCACGGAAGCCTTACCAGGCTATTCGAGCCGCTTGGCCTGGGCAGCCGGACCCGGGTCCACGCCATGATCGCCTATTTCCGCACCATAGGCATGATCCGGCCTGTCGAGCGCCAGGGGGATGCGCGGCGGCGAAATTACGAGTCCGCGCCGGCGCTCCGTCAGCTCTTCCACAATCGCTTCCGCCGCGAGTTGACCACGGCCGCTCCACTGATCGATGTCGCGGGCGAGGTGCTCGCCCGGTGGGATGAGCCGGGCGTTTTCGAGGCCTTCATGGTCGCCAACGGCCAGTTCATGGTCGGCAGTTATCTCAGCGTCGACCGGAATACGACCAATCTTGACGTCTTCGCACACCGCGTCGCGGGCCTGACGGTCCTGGGGCAGATCGTGGTTGCCGGGCCGCCCTCGGAGGTCTTCCCCCCGTCGGGACCGGTGATGATCAATCTGCGCGATCTCGCCCGGCGGTCAGGCGTTTCCCGGGCCCAGGCCCGCAATGTCATCCGCGCCGGCGCCAACGCCGGCTTTCTCCTGCCGCTCGACGATGGGCGGATCGGATTCTCCGCCGAACTTCGTCACCACCTGCTCTATTTTCTGGCGGCCTATGTTCTCAGTCTTGGCTGGTGCGCGGCGCAGGCCCCCCCGATATCGGCAGAGGTCGGGGTCGCGGTCGCTTAAACGTGAGCCCTGCCGGACGGAAACACGAACGCCCCTCCTGCGTTGAAGCGGTTCCCACTCACGCCAGCAGGAGAGTTTTTCATGCTCAAATGGGCCCTCATTCTCGCCGTCGTCGCCATTATCGCCGGTGTGCTCGGCTTTGGCGGCATCGCAGGCGCCGCCGCCGGGATCGCCAAGCTGCTCTTTGGTCTCTTCGTCATCGGCTTCCTGATCGTTCTGGCTCTCGGCATCTTTGGAGCCAAGAAACTGACCAGCTGACCGGTCAGTGCGGGCGGGCGCTCTAAACCAAGGCGAAAGGCTTGAGGCGTATGACAACGTCCACGCAGAGACGTCCGAAAGCGCCCGCCCGTGCAGATCGACATTGTCCGTCCCGATGAACTGACAGCCGCCCAGATCGATCACTGGGCCGGCCTGCAGGGCGCTGACCCCCGGCTGCACAGTCCGTTCCTGTCGCCCTGCTGGGCGCGTTCGGTGGCCCAGGCCCAGGGCGACCGCGCCAACGTCAAGGTGGCAATGCTGCACGAGGGCGGCCAGCCGCGAGGCTATATGGCGGCCCGGGCCGGGTTGCTGACGGCGATGCCTGTCGGCGCCCCGATGTGCGACTATCAGGGCCTGGTGGCGGAGCCCGGCGTCCCCTTCGATCCGGTGAAGATGGTCCAGGCCCTGGGCGTCGGCCGGTTCGACTTCTGCCATATGCTGGAGGGCCAGAGTGGCTTCGAGGCCCATCTGAAGGGCGCCCAGCCCTCCTTCGCCATCGACGTCTCCGAAGGCTATGAGGCCTACGCCCAGGCCCGGCGGGCCACGGGCGTCACCGCCCTGAAGGATACCGACAAGAAGCGTCGCAAGCTGGAGCGCGAGGCCGGGACCCCGGTGTTCGCCGCCTTCTCCCGCTCGCGGGCCGACTTCGATCAGCTGATCGCCTGGAAGCGGGCGCAGTGGAAGGCCACGGGCCAGACCGACGTGCTGGCCGCGGGCTGGACCTCCAGGCTGGTGCGCGACCTGTTCCAAAGCCGCGACCCGGACTTCGGCGGCGTGCTGTTCACCCTTCACGTCGGCGAAAAGCTGGCGGCCGCGCAGTTCAACCTGCGGGCCCACGGGGCCATCAACAGCTGGCTGATCGGCCATGACCCGGCCTTCGAACGCTGGAGCCCGGGCATGATCCTGTTCCAGGACATCCTGCGGTGGATGGACGCCTCCCCCTACTGGCGGCTGGATCTCGGCGCCGGCGACTACCGCTTCAAGCGCGAGCTGGCCAATGTGGTGACTCCGGTCGCCCACGGCTTCGTCGGCGACGCCTCGCCGGCGGCCCTGATGCGCGGGGCCGCCTACGCCCTTCGCCAGGCGGCGGAGTCCCTGCCGCTGGGTCCGGTGTCGGCGTTGCCCGGCAAGGCCATGCGGCGGCTTGACCTGATCCGCGGATTGCGGTGAAGCCTGAGGCCTCCCTCCGGCCCAGGCTTCCCATGACCCTTTCCATCGATGACATCCGCGCCGCGGCCGCCCGCCTCGAGGGCCATGTCGAGCGTACGCCCTGCCGTCATTCGAAGACCCTGTCGGAAATCACCGGCGCCCAGGTCTGGGTGAAGTTCGAGAATCTGCAGTTCACCGCCGCCTACAAGGAACGCGGCGCGCTCAACAAGCTGCTGTTGATGAGCGAGGCCGACCGCGCCAAGGGCGTCATCGCCGCCAGCGCCGGCAACCACGCCCAGGGCCTGGCCTATCACGCCACCCGGCTTGGCATCCCCTCGACCATCGTCATGCCCCGGGGCACCCCCTTCGTGAAGGTCGAGCATACCCGCAATCACGGGGCCACCGTCGTCATCGAGGGCGACAGCTACGATGACGCCTACGCCCACGCCATGAAGCTGAAGGACGAGGGCGGCATGACCTTCGTCCACCCCTTCAACGACTACGAGGTCATGGCCGGCCAGGGCACCATCGCCCTGGAAATGCTCGAGGACGTGCCTGATCTGGAAATCCTGCCGGTGCCGATCGGCGGCGGCGGCCTGATCAGCGGCGTCGGCACCGCCGCGAAGGCGATCAGCCCCGACATCCGCATCATCGGCTGCGAGCCGGCGATGTATCCCAGCTTCACCGCCCGCATGCGCGGCATCAACGGCCAGTCCGGCGGCCAGACCATCGCCGAGGGCATTGCGGTCAAGCAGGTCGGGGAGCTGACCTATGGCGTGGCGCGGCCGATCATCGAGGATGTGCTGCTGCTCGAGGAATCCTTCATCGAGCGGGCCGTCGCCCTCTACTGCAATGTCGAAAAGACGGTGGCCGAAGGCGCCGGGGCCGCCTCGCTGGCGGCGCTGCTGGCCTATCCCGAACGGTTCCGCGGCAAGAAGTGCGGCCTGATCCTCTGCGGCGGCAATATCGATACCCGGCTGCTGGCCAGCGTCCTGACCCGCGAACTGGTGCGGGCCCAGCGGCTGGTCTCCCTGCGCATCGTCGGCGATGACCGGCCCGGCCTGCTGGCCACGGTCAGCCGGGTGATCGGCGAGATGGGCGGCAACATCATCGAGGTGGCCCACAATCGCCTGGCCCTCGATGTTCCGGCCAAGGGTGCGGAGTTCGACATCACCATCGAAACGCGCGACGCCCGCCACACCCAGGAAATCATGAACGAGCTGCGCGAGCAGGGCTATCCGCCGCGCGCGGTCTAGGCTCTGCCGCTCCGCCATTGAGGCCCCCCTCATCTCGGGGTGACGACCGGCGGGAAACTCGCTAACTGCGCTGCATCTGTCCCATGAGAGTCGCCATGCGCCGCATCGCCACCGTCCTCCTCGCCGCCGTTGCGGCCCTGTCCCTCGCCGCCTGTGACGGCGGCAAAGCGGCCCGCAAAAACCTGCTGGAAGGAACCGAGTTCCTGGCCGAGAACGCCAAAGCCGAGGGCGTCACGACCCTGCCCGACGGCGTGCAACGCCGGATCATTCAGTCGGGGCCGACCAGTGGCCTGAAGCCGCGTCGCGGCGATGAACTGAAGGTCCACTACGAGGGCAAGCTGCTCAACGGCGAGGTTTTCGACTCCAGCTACGAGCGCGGCTCCCCCATGACCATGGAGTTGAACGGCTTGATCAAGGCCTGGATGGATGTCCTGCCGATGATGCGGCCGGGGGACACCTGGGTGCTCTATGTTCCGCCAGACCAAGGCTACGGCAAGGACGGATCGGGCAGCATTCCGCCAAACGCGGTGCTGGTGTTCCGCATCGAACTGATCGACGTCCTGCCCTCGGGTCGCAACGCGGCCAGGGGATAGCGCAACGCCGGTCGCGGCGGCCTCAGTCGGTGAACACCACCGTCTTGCGGCCGTTCAGCAGCACCCGGTCCTCCAGTCGCCAGCGCAGGGCGCGGGCCAGGACGCGGCGTTCGATGTCGCGGCCCTTGCGGATCAGGTCTTCGGGCGTGTCGCGATGGCTGATGCGTTCGACGTCCTGCTCGATGATCGGTCCCTCATCGAGGTCGCCGGTGACGTAGTGGGCGCTGGCGCCGATCACCTTCACCCCCCGGACATGGGCCTGGTGATAGGGCCGCGCGCCCTTGAAGCCGGGCAGGAAGCTGTGGTGGATGTTGATGCAGCGGCCTTCCAGCTTGGCCGCCAGACCGTCCGACAGCACCTGCATGTAGCGGGCGAGCACGACGATGTCGGTGCGGGTCTCGCGGATCAGGGCCCAGAGTTCCCCCTCCTGCTCCAGCTTGGTCTCCTTGGAAACCGGCAGGTGGTGGAAGGGCAGGCCGTCCAGATCAACATGACGGAAGGTGTCGGCGGCGTGGTTCGACACCACCGCCACGACCTCCATCGGCAGATCCCCGATGCGCCAGCGGTAGAGGAGGTCGGCCAGGCAATGATCGGTCTTGCTGGCCAGGATCATCACCCGGTAGCGGTCGGCCGGGTCGCGCAGGCTCCAGCGCATGGCGAAGGCGGCGCCGACCGGCTCGAAGGCGGTCCTCAGCTCGGCCAGGCCCGCCTCGCCGGGATCGAACACCACCCGCATGAAGAAGGCCCCGGTCTCGGCGTCGTTGAACTGCTGGGCGTCCAGGATATTGCAGTCGCGATCCGCAAGAAAAGCCGAGACGGCGGCGACGATGCCGCGCCGGTCGGGGCAGGCCAGGGTCAGGATGGGGGCGTTGGCGGTCATGGTGATCTGGCGCGTAGCGGGCGGCGGGCAGCGGAGCAAGTGCGTCCTTCGACACGCCTCGCCGGGCGAGGCTACTCAGGATGACGAACAGGGGCGAAGGGTCATCTACAGAAGGCCGTCATCCTGAGTAGCGATCCGGCTGGATCGCGTGTCGAAGGACGCACGATGCTGCGGCCGCGGCCGAAGTTCGCTACATCATCCCCATGACCTCTTCCGACGCCCTTCACGCCCGCGCCACCGACATCCTCGCCACCCTGGTGGGTTTCGACACCACCTCGAGACTGTCGAACCTGGAGCTGATCGAATGGGTCGAGGCCTATCTCGACGGTCACGGGGTGGCCTCGCGCCGGGTGGCCAACGCCGACGCCAGCAAGGCCAATCTGATGGCCCGGGTGGGCCCTGCGGCCGAGGGCGGGGTGATCCTGTCGGGTCATACCGACGTGGTGCCGGTCGACGGCCAGCCCTGGACTTCCGACCCCTTCACCCTGACCGAGCGCGACGGAAAGCTCTACGGACGGGGCAGTTCCGACATGAAGGGCTTCATCGCACTGGCGCTTGCGGCGGTCCCCGACATGGTGGCGGCCGGGCTGCGCCGACCGATCTGGCTGGCCCTGTCCTACGACGAGGAAGTCGGCTGTCTAGGGGCGCCGGCGATGATCGAGGCCCTGGCCGGGGTCGAACCCCGTCCGGCGCTGGCGGTGGTCGGCGAGCCCACCGGCATGGAGGTTGTCGGCGCCCACAAGGGCATCCTGTCGGCGACGGTGGTGGTCAACGGTCGCGAGGCCCATTCCAGCCAGACCCATCTTGGCGTCTCGGCCAACATGATCGCCCTTGGCCTGATGGCCGACCTCACCGCCCTGGCGGACCGGCTGATCGCCGCCGGCGACCCGGCCTCACCCTTCGAGCCGCCCCACGCCACCCTGACCATCGGGGTTATCCAGGGGGGCACGGCGATCAACATCCTGGCCCGGGAATGCCGCTTCTCGTTCGACCTGCGCTGCCCGCCCGGCCAGGACCCCAACGCCCTGCTGACGCCCTTCTTCGACCGTTGCCGCGCTGTGGACGCTGAGCTGAAGGCCCGGTCGCCGGACATGGGCGTGCGGTTCGAGATCCATGCCGATGTGCCATCCCTGGCTCTCCAGGCCGGCGGCCCGGCCGAGGCCCTGGCCCGGCGCCTGGCCGGCGACAATGGACCGCTGCGGGCCGTCCCCTATGCGGCGGAGGCCGGTCAGTTCCAGCTGGGGGGCTTTCCGGTGGTGCTGTGCGGTCCAGGCTGGATCGATCAGGCGCATCAGCCCGATGAGTGGATCGAGGTCCGCCAGATGCAGCGCGGAGCGCAGTTCATGACCCGGCTGGTGGAGGAGATGCGGGGCTGAGGGCGAGGGGCCTCAGGCGCCCGCGTAGCCGTCGTCGTCGTCGCCGAAGTCGGCCGGTCCCGGTTCGAAAGACAGGATGTCCCCCGGCTGGCAGCCCAGTTCGCGGCACAGGGCGTCGAGGGTCGAGAAGCGGATGGCGCGGGCCTTGCCGGTCTTCAGGATCGACAGATTGGCGATGGTCACCCCGACCCGGTCGGCCAGTTCGGTGAGGGACATGCGCCGCTCCAGCAGCACGCGGTCCAGGCGGACGTGAATGGCCATGATCTAGACTCCGGCCCTCATATCGTCAGTTCGGCTTCGTTGCGCAAACGCGCGCCCTCGCGGAACACCTCGGCCAGGACAAAGACCACCATCACCGAAAACCAGGTGGTCGGGCTGAATCCGGCGCTGATGCTCTGCAGGCCCGGCAGCATCAGGGCCGCGGCGGTGGTGTAGATCCAGGTGCCGACGGTCAGGCCGGCCAGGCACAGGCCGATCAGGCGCAGGCGGCCGACGTTGTCGGGGTGGAAGGGGTCGCCGGCGGTCAGGGTCTTGAAGATCCGGCGCAGCTGGCCAACGATCAACAGCCATCCGCTGGCGTACAGGGCGCCGCCGAACAGTCCGGCGGTCAGGGTGGCGCCGATATGGTCGGTGGTGCCGATATCGGTCTTGATCTCGATCTTGGCGATCAGGTCCGTGTTGAAGCTGAGCAGCAGCATCACGATCCCGGCCAGGGCCAGTGAGCCGATCAGTCCCCACAACAGGAACCAGGTCACGTCGAGAATGATCTTGAGGAAGCTCGATATCGAGCCGGGTCCCAGTGTCCTCATGTCCGTGCTGTTCCTTGAGTGTCCCGGAGCGCTTTCCGACCGGCGTGACCCGGTTATCGGATCAGATGCACGACATGCAAGGGCGGCGGGGCAGGCGAAGGGGGGCGATCGGATCGCGCCCTGCCGCGGCCTCGCCCTGAAGGGCGTCAGCCGCCCGCCGGTTCGATCCCCTGATCGGGTCGACCGGCGAGCATGTCTTGACGCGGAGGCTCATC
Source organism: Caulobacter sp. (assembly GCA_019636175.1). Classification (GTDB taxonomy): domain Bacteria; phylum Pseudomonadota; class Alphaproteobacteria; order Caulobacterales; family Caulobacteraceae; genus Caulobacter. The sequence goes on from JAHBYC010000020.1 coordinate 38,637, forward strand.
TACGCGCCGCCGCTCAGATCGATTGAGCAAAGAAGCTGTAGGCGGCCAGCGGCATGGCGACGACGACGGCGGTGTAGACGATGCCGACGGCGAGGCGGTCGATCAGCGAAGTGGCTTTGGCGAAAGTCATTGGTTCAGGTCCCTCTGGTGTCTTGCGGCCCGCCCCGCGGGGCGAAACCGGCGGGCGACAACAGCGCCGCCCGTGAGATGAGGGATAGGGGCGCATCGCTTATCAATCAAATTACATATCGTTTAACGATATTAAACTCTCGTAACAGAGTTACGGGATGTTTAACCGGCCCGACCGCTAGAAGGGCACCTCCGGCGGCGGCGGCGCGGTCTTTTCCTTCGGCGGCTCGGCGGCGGGCGTTGTCTTGGGCGTCGCCTTGGGTTGAGCCTTGGGCTGGGCCGTCTTGCCGGCCGGCGGCTGGGCGGACGGCGGCTGCGACGGAGCCGATTGGGCCGCCGGCCCCTTGGCGGCGGGGGCTTTTTCCGGCGCCTTCTCTACGGCCTTGGCCGGCGGAGGGGTTTCGGCGGGGGCGGGGGTCTCGACGGCGGGCGGCGCCTCCGGCGGCTCTTCCTCTTCGGCCTTGGGCGCGGGTTTGCTCGCCGGGACCTGGGCCGGCGGCGGGGTGGCGAAGCTGCGCTCCAGCGCGGCCGGATCGATCGGCACCGCCTCGGGCGGCCCGGCGGCGGCGGCCGGCGCCGCGGGACCGCCGGCTTCCCATTCCGGCGCGCTGCGACGCAGGGAATCGTTCATGCCCATCCACAGTCCGACCGCCGCGCAGGCGATCAGGGCCAGGACCACGAGGCGTAGGGTGGCGGGCGTTATCCGGTGCATGGGCCGACACTATCGGCAGTCGTCGCGGGGGAAAAGCGTCGTCGTCGACGCCCGTCCCTTGAAAAGTGGACGTAGGGGTCCATTTTAATCTTGCCGCCGCGTCCGGCCGGCTGTAACCGCTTCGCAGGACGCCAGCGTCCAGTTTTCAATTTTCAGAGTTTTCAGGGCTGTTCCTCCATGCCGTCCATCCCCAGGCAAAGACTTGTTCCCATGATCGTGGCCGGCGTGGTCGCGGTCGCCGTCATCATCGGCGGCGGTATCTGGTGGCACGGCAAGCAGAGCTTCGAAGGCACCGACAACGCCTTCGTCCAGGCCGACACCGTTCAGGTCAGCCCGCAGGTCTCCGGCTATGTCCTCGAGGTGCTGGTCAGCGACAACGAGCGGGTCGAGGCCGGACAGGTCATCGCCCGCATCGATCCCTCGACCATCCAGGCCCGCTATGACCAGGCCGTGGCCAATGTCCGCGCCCTGCAGGCCGACGTTCAGGCGGTGGACGACAAGCGCGCCCTCGAAGACGCGATGATCGCCCAGAAGGCCGCCGGCGTCGCCAGCGCCCGGGCCGACGCCGGACGCATGGCCGTCGATTCCCGCCGCTATGGCGATCTGGCCGCCAAGGGCTGGGTCTCCGATCAGAAGCTGCAGCAGGTCAAGGCCGGCGAGAAGCAGTCCGAGGCCAGCGTCGCCGCCGCCGAGGCCGCCCTGACCGCCGAACAGCGCGCCGCCCAGTCGCTGGGGTCGGCCCGGGCCCAGAAGGTGGCCCAGGTCCAGGCCGCCCAGGCCGCCGTCGAACAGGCCCGCATCGATCTGGAACGCACCGTCATCCGCGCCCCGGTGTCCGGCGTCGTCGGCGCCCGCTCGGTGCGCCCCGGCCAGCTGGTCCAGCCCGGCCAGACCATGATGGTGGTGGTGCCGCTGAGCGAGACTTATGTGGTCGCCAACTTCAAGGAAACCCAGCTGTCGCGGCTGCGCATCGGCCAGCCGGTCGAGATCAAGGCCGACGCCTTCGGCAAGGAAACCCTCAAGGGCCATATCGAAAGCTTCTCGCCGGCGACGGGGGCGGAGTTCGCCCTGATCCCGGTCGAGAACGCGGTCGGCAACTTCACCAAGATCGCCCAGCGGGTGCCGGTGCGGATCGTCGTCGACAGGAACCAGCCCCTGGCCGGGGCCCTGCGGCCCGGCCTCTCGCTGGAGGTCAAGGTCGATGTCCGGGTCCGCTCGGGCCTGACCTTCGCCGAGGCCGGGGCCCAGCGTCCCCAGCTCGCCTCACAGCCTGACCCCCGGCCATGACCGACGCCGCAATCGGCGGCGCTCCTCCTGCAGTCGGCGCGACCGCCGCCGCCGAAAAGGTCAACTGGCTGCCCGTATTCCTCGGGTTCGGCGGGATGATCATTGGCCAGTTCATGGCCATTCTCGACATCCAGGTCGTGGCCGCCTCCCTGTCGCAGATCCAGGCGGGCGTCGGCGCCACCACCGACGAGATGAGCTGGGTCCAGACCATCTACCTCCTGGCCGAGGTGGTGATCATGCCGCTCACCGCCTACCTCTGCCGCATGGTCAGCACGCGCCGCTTCTTCATGGCCGCCTGCGTCCTGTTCATCGGCTCCAGCATCCTGACCGGCCTGTCGACCAACATCGAGATGATGATCTTCCTGCGCGCCGTGCAGGGGATCGCCGGCGGGGCGATGATTCCGCCGGTCTTCGCCACCGCCTTCACCGTGTTTCCGCCGGAGCGGCGCATTACCGCCAATGTCGTGGTCGGCCTGATCGTCACCCTGGCGCCGACCATCGGCCCGACCCTGGGCGGCCACCTCACCGAATGGACTAGCTGGCGCTGGCTGTTCTTCATCAATGTGCCGCCGGGCCTGCTGGCCCTGTTCCTGGTCAGCCGCTACGCCGATTTCGACAAGGGCGACCCCAGCCTGGCCAAGGGCGTCGACTGGTGGGGCGTGGGCCTGATGGCCGTGGGTCTGCTCAGCATCCAGTACGTCCTGGAGGAAGGCGCCCGGAACAGCTGGTTCCAGGATGACGTCATCCTCTGGCTGATGGTGCTGGGGGTGATCGCCATGGGGGCCTTCATCTGGCGACAGCTGGTCTATCGACAGCCCATTGTCTCCCTGCGGCCGTTCACCGACCGCAACTTCGCCCTCGGCATCATCATGACCTTCGTCTCCGGGATCAGCCTCTATGGCGGCACCTTCGTGCTGCCGCTGTTCCTGGCCCAGGTGCGCCAGTATTCGGCCGCCGAGGTCGGCACCACCATGCTGGTCTCGGGCCTGACCATGTTCCTCTGCGGACCGATCGCCGGGCGGCTGGTGCGGATGTTCGATGCGCGGGTGGCCATGGTCGTCGGCTTCATCCTGGCCGCCTACGGCACCGGCATGGCCAGCGCGGTCACCGCCGACTGGGGCTTTACCCAGTTCGCCGTGATGCAGGCGGTGCGGGCCGCCGGGGTGATGATCGCCATGATCGCCACCCAGCAGATGACCATCAGCACCATTCCGATGAGCATGATGAAGGACGCCTCGGCCCTTGTGAACCTGATGCGCAACGTCGGCGGGGCCGTGGGCCTGGCCCTGCTGTCGACCCTGCTCAGCCGCCAGATGGCGGTGCACTACGCCGATATCGCCAGCAAGGTCAGCCTCGACAACGCCGCCAGCCAGGGGATGATCGAGGGCCTTACCGCCCGCATGGCCCAGCTGGGGACGGCGGACCCGGCCGGCGCCGGGCGCAAGGCCTTCAGCATGCTGATGCACCGCGACGCCTCGGTCCTGGCCTTTGGCGACGCTTTCGCGGCGCTGGCGGTGGGTCTGGGCTTGGCGGCGGTGCTGGCCCTGTTCGCCAAGCCAGGCAAGGCCGCGCCACAACCGGGCGGCGGGGGACATTGAGATGAGCAACACGGGGGCGGTCAACGGACCCGAGGACGACGTCACCGTCGCCCAGGCGCCGACCACGGCGAGCGGCGCGGTCGACTGGACCAAACTGTTCATCGGCTTTGGCGGCATGGCGATCGGCCAGTTCATGGCCATCCTCGACATCCAGATCGTCGCGGCCAGCCTGCCGCAGATCCAGGCCGGCATCGGCGCCAGCGCCGACCAGGTCAGCTGGATCCAGACCGCCTATCTGATCCCCGAAGTGGTGATGATCCCGCTGTCGTCCTACCTGTCCCGGCTGTGGGGCACCCGGGCAGTGTTCATGATGAGCTGCGGCGGCTTCATCGTCATGAGCGTCATCGCCGGCCTGTCCAGCAGCATCGAGTTCATGATCATCGCCCGGGCCCTGCAGGGCTTCATCGGCGGGGCCATGGTGCCGACGGTGTTCGCCACCGCCTTCACCGCCTTCCCGCCGGAAAAGCGCATCGCCGCCAATGTCGCCACCGGCATGATCGTCACCCTGGCGCCGACCGTCGGGCCGATCCTCGGCGGCCACCTGACCGAGTGGCTCAGCTGGCGCTGGCTGTTCTTCATCAATGTCGGCCCCGGCCTGCTCAGCCTGTTCCTCGTCGGCCGCTACGCCAATTTCGATCGCGGCGACCGCACCCTGTCGGCCGGTTTCGACTGGTTCGGCCTGACCGCCATGGCCACCTTCCTGATGAGCCTGCAGTACGTCGTCGAGGAGGGGGCCAAGGACAACTGGTTCGAGGACGCCTCCATCCTCTGGCTGTCGGTGGTCTGCGCCATCAGCGGCGTGACCTTCGTCTGGCGCACCCTCAGCTACCACAAGCCCCTGGTACAGCTGCGCGCCTTCGCCGACCGCAACTTCACCCTCGGCATCCTGATGACGGCGGTGTCCGGGGTCAGCCTCTATGGCGGCACCTTCCTGATGCCCCTCTATCTGGGCCGGGTGCGCCAGTACTCCGCGGCCGAGGTCGGCACCACCATGCTGGTCTCCGGCATCTGCATGTTCTTCACCGGCCCGCTGGTCGGCCGGCTGGCCCGGACCATCGATGCCCGCATCCCGATGTTCATCGGCTTCTCGATGGTCGCCTGGGGCATGTGGCTGGGCCACGACATCAACGGCGAATGGGGCTTCTGGGAATTCGCCAGCCTGCAGGCCTTCCGCGGCTGCGGGGTGATGATCGCCATGATCGCCACCAGCCAGTTGACCATGTCGACCCTGCCGCCGGCCATGGTCAAGGACGCCTCCGGGCTGATGAACCTGTCGCGAAACACCGCCGGGGCCATCGCCATGGCCTATCTGTCGACCACCCTGACCACCCGCACGGCCGAGCATATGAACGCCCTGTCCTCGCGGGTCACCATAGCCTCGGTGGACGCCCAGGCGATGATCGCCGGCCTGACCCAGCGGATGGCCGCCATGGGGGTGGCCGATCCCGAGGGCGCCGCCCGCAAGGCCTTCCAGTTCTTCATGAACAAGCAGGCCTCGATCCTGGCCTTCGGGGACGGCTTCACCGTCCTCGCCCTTGCGGGCGCCCTCGCCGCCGCCCTGGCCCTGCTGGCCAGGCCGGCCAAGGTCCCGCTTTCTCCCGCCACGGCCGAAGCCGCCGCAGAGGCTCACTGACATGCCCAGACTGACCGGACAGATCGACCTGACCAAGACCGAGGCCATCCTCGACGCCGCCTCGGAGGTGCTGGCCGAACGCGGCCTGGCCGCGCCGATCCAGGAGATCGCCCGTCGGGCCGGCGTGTCCAAACAGACCATCTACAACCGCTACGGCTGCAAGACCGAGCTGGTCCGGGCCCTGGTCGAGCGGCGGGTGGACTCGATCACCGCCCCCCTGCGCACCCCCGGCGCCGAGCAGCGGCCGGAGGAGACCCTGGCCGCCTACGCCCGCACCCTGCTGGGGGTCATCACCGACAGCGGCTATTCGCTGATGCGGCTGTCGATCCAGAGCGCCGTCGAACTGCCCGACCTCGCCCGTGAGGTATTCGAGACCGGGCCCCTGCGCTCCCGGGCACAGCTGGCGGCCTATCTGGAAAAGGAAAACGCCAGCGGCCGGTTGAAGATCGACGATCCGATGCAGGCGGCGGAGTTCTTCGGCGGCATGGTGCTGGGCCACCGCCAGACCCAGGCCCTGCTGCGGCTCGGCCCCGACCTCAGCGACGAACAGGCCGACCGGGTCGCCCTGGCCGCCGCCCGGGTGTTTATGCGCGCCTACGCCGCCTGAGGGGTAAAGGCTTCTAGCCCGCCCCGTTGGCGATCTCGTCGGGCAGCCCCATCATGTGGAAGCCGGCGTCGACGTGGATCACCTCGCCGGTGGTCGAGCGGCCAAGGTCCGACAGCAGCCACAGGGCGCAACCGGCCACCCCTTCCATGCTGGTGTCTTCCTTCATGGCGCTGAACATCCGGCCATGGCCCAGCAGGCCGCGTCCCCCGCTGATCCCGGCCAGCGACAGGGTGCGCATGGCCCCCGCCGAGATGGCGTTGACGCGAATCCCCTGGGGCCCGAGGTCGCGGGCGATGTAGCGGGTCGCCGCCTCCAGCGCCGCCTTGGCCACGCCCATGGTGTTGTAGTTGGGGATCACCCGCTCGGCGCCCAGATAGGTCATGGTGACCATCGAGCCGCCCGGCTTCATCATCTTGCTGGCGCGACGGGCCGCATCGACAAAGCTGAAGGCCGAGATGTTCATCGCCGTCAGGAAGCCGTCCCGGGTGGTGTTCTCGACAAAGCTGCCCTTCAGCTCGTCCTTGTTGGCGAAGGCGATCGAGTGGACCAGGAAGTCCAGCCCGCCGAACCGCTTCTCCAGGTCGGCGAAGGCGGCGTCCATCGAGGCGTCGTCGGTCACTTCGCAGGGGATGAAATCGGTGACCCCGATCGCCTCGCCCAGCGGCCGCACGCGCTTTTCCATGTCGGGCAGATAGGCGAAGGCCAGCCTGGCGCCCTGGGCGGCCAGCTGCTGGGCGATGCCGTAGGCGATGGAATTGTGGTTCGCCACCCCCATGACCAGCCCGGTCTTGCCGGCCATCAGGTCGCCCTTGGGGAAGCTGTACTCTTCGGCCATGCCGGCGTCTCCTCGCAGTTCAAGTGGCGGTTTATAGGGCGTTCGGCGCGGGAGGGAAGCTTTCGCGCGTCGCCCGCCTGATCTGCCGCGACGGTTCAGGCGGCCGGCGATGCGGCGGCGAACAGCGGGGCGATGGTGGCGATGGCGGCCTCCGCCTCGGGGCGGCTGGGGACTTCCTCGTCGAGGCCATAGCCCCACATGTCGCTCTGTCCCAGATACTGCACGACGATGCCGTCCGGCCTCGGCAGCACGGTGACATGGCGATAGTAGACGCCGTAGTGGACCTCCGGCTGGGGCGCCAGCCAGGCGATCTGGCCGCGCACCGGGGTCACGGTCCGGTCGTTCCACAGGGCCCGGGCGCCATAGCCGGTGCAGTTGACCACCACCGGCTCCTTCAGCCGCGCCAGGTCCGCCGGGGTGTGGAAGGTCATGGTCTCGATACGGCCCCCCTCACGCAGAAAGTCGCTGGTCAGCAGATGGGCCAGTTCGGCGACGTTGAACTGCATGCCCACGCCCATCCGCGCCCGCGCGGCGGCGAACGGATGCTCCTGCGGCGACAGGGCGTGGGATCGGGGCGCGAGGCCGGGCAGGGCGGCCTCGAAGAAGCGGATGTCGGGCTGACCCTCTCGGTCCGGAGCGACCAGGGCGGGATCCAGCGGCGGCGGCGTCGTGTCCGCCGCGTCGAACAGGCTGTAGCGGTCGGTCCACTGCACCGGATCGCCCGGCAGGCCCAGATAGGTCTGGTAGGCGGCGTAGGAGGTCCGCGCCATCTGGTCCCATAGGGCGGGAAAGGCGGCGTCCACCTTGTCGGCGTCGGCGATGCGGGAGTCCGGCGACCAGGTTCCGGTGGCCCGGGCCGAGCGGGTGTAGGGGGTGCGGTCGGCGGCGTAGATGGTCACCTTCGCCCCCGCGCGCTGCAGCAGCAGGGCCGAGGTCAGGCCGAGCGCCCCGCAGCCGATCACCGCCACCTCGCGGGTTCCGCCTTCCAGCGCCTTGCCGGCGGCGATGCTGCTCGACCCCCAGGCCAGGGACCAGCCGCTGCCGCCGTGGCCGTAGTTGTGCACCACCCGCTTGTCGCCGACCCGTTCGACATCCAGTCGAGGCCCGGCCTCGCGGAACGGCCGCAGGCAGACGGTGATCTTGGTGATCCGGTCGGGGCGCATGGCGATCGGCGCCAGCGGCGGGGTGACGAAACGGGGTCTGGGCGGGGCGACCAGGGGCGGCGCGGCCAGGGGCGGGCTGGCCGGTCGCGCGGTGACACAGCCGCCCAGGCCGGCAACGCCAAGCCCGCCCAGTCCGGCCAGAACGGCCCGCCGGCTGCTCAGGTTCGTGGTCAAACGCGGGCCCTCCCGATCACCGGTCCAAGCCTAGAGCGGGTTCGACCCCGGGGTAACCCTCTATCGGATCACACCCGCGCCATGATCAGGCAGCCGTTGGTGCCGCCAAAGCCGAAGCTGTTGCTCATCGCCACATTGACCGGCTTGTCCGACCGCTTGAGCAGGATCGGCAGGTCGGCGAAGGCCGGGTCGAGGGTCTCGATATTGGCGCTCTCGGCGGCGAAGTCGTTGTTCATCATCAGCAGGCTGTAGATCGCCTCCTGGGCCCCGGCGGCGCCCAGGCTGTGGCCGGTCAGGGACTTGGTCGAGCTGATCAGCGGGGCCTTGTCGCCGAACACCTGCCGCACCGCGTCCATCTCCTTGGCGTCGCCGACCGGGGTCGAGGTGCCGTGGGGGTTGAGATAGTCGATGGCCCGGCCGCCGGCGCTTTCCATGGCCAGCTTCATGCAGCGCACCGCGCCCTCGCCGGACGGGGCGACCATGTCGAAGCCGTCGCTGTTGGCCGCATAGCCGACGATCTCGCCATAGATTTTCGCGCCGCGCGCCTTGGCCCGCTCATACTCCTCCAGCACAAGGATGCCGGCGCCGCCGGCGATGACGAAGCCGTCGCGGTCGGCGTCATAGGCCCGGCTGGCCCTGGCCGGCGTGTCGTTGAACTTCGACGACATGGCGCCCATGGCGTCGAACAGGTTGGACAGGGTCCAGTCCTCTTCCTCGGTCCCGCCAGCGAAGATCACGTCCTGCTTGCCCCAGGCGATCTGTTCATAGGCCGAACCGATGCAGTGGGTGGAGGTGGCGCATGCCGAGCTGATCGAGAAGTTCAGGCCGCGAATCTTGAACCAGGTCGACAGCACCGCCGAAGGGCCGCTGCTCATCGCCTTGGGCACGGCGAAGGGACCGATCCGCTTGGGACCCTTTTCGCGGGTGGTCGCGGCGGCTTCGACGATGACATGGGTCGAGGGGCCGCCGGCGCCGACGATCAGGCCGGTCCGTTCGTTGGAGACCTCGGCCTCCTCCAGGCCGGCGTCGGCGATGGCCTGTTCCATGGCGATGTGGGCATAGCCCGTGCCCTTGGCCAGGAACCGGGCGGCCCGTCGGTCGACATGCTCTTCCCAGGCGATGTCGGGCACGGCCCGCACCTGGCAACGAAAGCCCAGTTCGGCGTAGTCGGGCGCCGCGGTGACCCCGCTTCTCGCCTCGCGCAGGGAGGCCAGGACGTCACTGGCGTTGTTTCCGATCGACGATACGATGCCAATCCCGGTGACCACGACGCGGCGCATGGCTGCTCCTTGTTGTTCCCGCGAACCCGCCGGGGCCCTGCCGCCGACGGATCCTCATGTCCTGTTATCGGCGGATGATGCCGCCGCTTTTTATTGGTTCAGACCATCGTCGCGGGGTCGAACAGACCCACACGCAGATCCTTGGCCTCATAGATAGGCTTGCCGTCGGCTTCCAGAACCCCGTCGCCGATGCCCATCACCAGTTTTCGCATGATCACCCGCTTGAGACTGATGCGGTAGACCACCTTCTTCACCGACGGCGTCACCTGCCCGGTGAACTTCACCTCGCCCACGCCCAGGGCGCGGCCCTTGCCGGGCGCGCCCGACCAGCCGAGGAAAAACCCGACCAGCTGCCACATCGCGTCCAGGCCCAGACAGCCGGGCATCACGGGGTCGCCTTCGAAGTGGCATTTGAAGAACCACAGGTCCGGATTGATATCCAGCTCGGCGACCATCTCGCCCTTGCCATAGAGGCCGCCCTCTTTCGAGATCAGGGTGATGCGGTCCATCATCAGCATCGGCGGGGCCGGCAGCTGGGCGTTACCCGGACCAAACATCAGCCCCTTGGAGCAGGCGATCAGCTCGTCATAGCTGTAGGAGGACTGGGGCTCGTGGGTCATGTAATTTCAAAGCCGCGCAGCCGGCGGCGGTTCCCTGGCGTCTGTCTGTTGACCGGGGCGTAGCACGGCCCCCCGCGCGCCTCAACCAGCGGGAATCCGCACCCCCGTGCAGGCCGGTTTCGGCCCCCCGCCCCAGATTTCACTGTCGGGGGCCCAGCCGCTGGCGCCGCCGGCCTCCAGCTTGCTCCAGCCGTTCTCGGCCTTGACCTGGGAGGCCACCGCCCCCGAGCGAAGAAAGGCGACCACCTTGGCGCCTTCGCGGGGCTCGGCCAGCAGCGGCAGATCGCCCGGCTTGACCCGCATGGCGGTCCGGCTGCCATCGACCATCTGTTCCTTCAGCCAGGCCTCGCCGCCGTCGGGGCCGCGCACCTTCCGCCACTCGCGGCTCTCGGCCACCACCATCACCGGCATGCGGCGCACCCGCCAGACCCAGAGGATTCGCTGGTCGAGGCTCGGACCATTGCGGGCGTTCACCTCGCCGGACTTGAGGGCCACGAACCTGGGCACCGGAAAGCCCGACGGCGTCTTGCACCGCTGGGTCTCCCCCTCGCCGCAGGCGGCCAGCAGGACGCAGGCCCCGACGGCGGCGAGACTCAGCGGCGGGCGGCGCATCGGCATTGAAGGGTCTCCAGCGGTCCGGCGGCGCGCCGGCCATCGGACAATTGTCCGCCTTAAGGCGCCGCGCCGGTGTGAATCTTGCGTTAAAAACGTATCCGGCGCCGCAATTGGGTTCCACTGGCGGCTGTCGCGCTCTATCTGTCGGACGGCGCCCGAACGGGCGGCGCTCGCTTGCCCGGAATGCGTTATGGCCGTCAAGAGACCCAAGGTTATCGTCACCCGCAAATTGCCGGACCCGGTGGAAACCCGGATGCGGGAGCTTTTTGACACCGAACTGAACGTCAGTGATGCGCCTATGGGCGGCGAACAGCTGCTCGACGCCCTGTCGCGCGCCGACGTCCTGGTGCCGACCATCACCGACCGCCTGGATTCGCGCCTGCTGTCGCGGGCCGGCCCCAATATGAAGCTGATCGCCAACTTCGGGGCCGGGGTCGACAATATCGACGTCGCCACCGCCAACCAGCGCGGCATCATTGTCACCAACACCCCCGGCGTGCTGACCGAGGACACCGCCGACCTGACCATGGGCCTGATCATGGCCTCCAGCCGCCGCGTCGTCGAAGGGGCCAATGTGGTCCAGAGCGGCGATTTCTCCGGCTGGTCGCCGACCTGGATGCTGGGTCGCCGCATCTGGGGCAAGCGCCTGGGGATCATCGGCATGGGCCGCATTGGCCAGGCCCTGGCCCGCCGCGCCAAGGCGTTCGGCCTGTCGATCCACTACCACAACCGCAAGCCGGTCAGCAGCCGCATCGCCGACGAGCTGGAGGCC
>JAHBYC010000021.1 GCA_019636175.1 Caulobacter sp.
CGGCCTCAACCGCCTGGGTCTCGGCGGGGTGGTCAGGAGCTTCCTCGACCCCGTCGCCAACCCCCCGGCCCCGGGCCAGGGCGCGCTTGCCATCCAGACCCGCGCCGAGGACCTGAGCGCCCCCTGGCTCGCCGCCGTCCGCGACCCCGCCACCGCCCTCACCGTCGCCGCCGAACGCGGCGCCCTCGCCGCCCTCGAAGGCAGCTGCCGCACCGCCATCGGCGCCCACGCGGTTCTGGAGGGGGGCCGCCTGACCCTGATCGTCGAGGCCCTGACCCCGGACGGGACGGCGCGGTTCCGCCGGGAGGGGGAGGTGGTGCTGCCGGACGACGGCGCGGAGGCGGCGGCCCGGGCGCTGGGGCGGGCGTTGGGGGATGCGGTGCGGGACGCGGGCGGGGATGCGATTGTGTTGGGGGGGTAGGGGGCAAAGCCCCTTCCGCCAACTCCACGCCTCTACCCCTTTGCGCTCATCCGGGCGACGCGAAGGACGGTGGGAGGCGCCATTCCCGGGACCCAGTTAGTTGAACGCCTCCATCTTCGACGCGCGCCTGCAAGGCAGGGCGAGGTCTAGTTTGCCTGATTCACTACTTTGCGGGGGAGGATTGCTACGGCCTGATAGCTGACCCCAGCACACGATGTGCGGCAGAGTCAGGTAAGCGCAAAGATCTGACATTGGCCCGCTCCAGAAAGGCGACGTCTAGCTGTCACGAAACTTCGAAGATGAGTGAGCGGGCGAGGCATGATGCCGCTAGTCGCTGTTTCGGATTTTTGCGTTGGTCGTGAGCGCCCAAATCTTTTTTACCCGATCCGTCGCCTCAGCTTCACTTAGCCCCGCCTCACGCCATCGACGTAACTGGAGCAGGTATGGAGCCAAGAAGTCCCCATGCGCCCCGCGCTTCAGCGAATAGGCGATTTCATCCTCGGTGGTCCCAACGGCGCGTGCACCTTCCAAGAGCGTCTCCACCAAGGCCTCCAGCCCTTTTACACCAATCGACCAATCAATGTCGGAGGGCGCGCGGACCGTTCCTTCCTCGATCTCCACATACAGAGCCTGATTGCGAGGCATGGTCCCCGCATGCGACCAGATCTGAGTGCCGGCACGGGCGGCGTCGAGCTTTGCGGGGGCAATTTGGGCGGACATGGCTTCGAGTCTGGTCGCTGCGTGAGCCATTTTCGAGTCGTGGCTTCGAATTCGCTTCCAGAACCGCCCCCAATTTATCGGTGCCTTTAGTGCCATTTTTCGCGCAAGGGCCTCAAGCATGAAATACTTGGCGAGCTCTTCGGCCGCACAATGTAAGAGCATGAAGGCGCGAACATATCGGCGCGCTCCAAGCAAGAGGTTCGCGTCGGCGGCCAAGTCCGCCGCGTTGGAGGCCGACTTGACCATGGCCGTCAACACCGTTGGAAGGGTCAGCTTGGTCATGCCTACTCCGCAGGGGGCCGCTCCTTCGGCGAACAAAAGTCCTCGACCGACAAAAAGTGAATCTAACTTAACCACTGGCGCGGATAGCATCCGGCGAAACGGTGCCCAAATATGCGCGTAGGCGAGGCCGTCACGGCCTCACAGCCGTTACACGTACATGGGACTCGTGTTATATTCTCTGCTAGGGGTGATAATAGTGTCGATGATCGTAGATCAGATTCTTTCCAGCTCGACGTCCAAGTTCGATTGGATCGTAGACGCTCGTCCGTCGCCAGCCAACGCGTGGCACGATCGCATCTTGGTTGAGAATCAACACTTCGTCGCGCTCGCCACGCTGGGTTCGATCGTGCCTGGCTGGGTTCTCGTCATTCCCCGCGAAAAGGCCTTTAATCTCGCGAACGCGAGCTCGCGGCATCGCGCGGAATTCGAAGAGATCCGCAACGAGGTCCAAGTTACCCTGGCGAAGAGCTTTGGCGGGCGTATCTATGAATTCGAACATGGTCCCCGGGCACCGCATGGACTTCTTGGTTGCGGCGTGGAACAAGCGCACCTGCACGTCGTCGCGCTGCCGTTCGACCTCGTCGAAGAGGTTAGGTCGACGACCGGGAACGCTCAATCCGTCGCGGTAGGTTCGAACTCCCCTTGGGACGCCGTTGAGAATGGTAGGGACTATTGGCTCGTCCACGATCCCAAGGAGAGTGAAGCCCTGATCACCTATCCTGACGAGCCCATCTCTCAGGGCATCCGCAAAGTAATCGCTGCGAAGCTGGGCAAGGCTCACGCCTGGAACTACCGCGTTGACGCTTTCCACGAGCACATTTTGGAAACGCAGCGCGCTTTTCAACCGCTCGCATTCGCGTAGGAGCGGCTTTGACGGGGGAGCCGGCGGGCAGCACGCAGGACCCGGCCTCCCAAGAGCCAGTCGCGTCGGCGCCGACGGTCACTTCGGACTTGCCTAGTGCCTTAGGAGCCTCGCATGTTGATCGCGACTTCACCGATCATCGCGCGGAGGGGGACTATAGGAGCCATTACTCTGGCCTGGCCTGGCTTCAGATCACGATCGAGGGAGTCTACTTGTTGATTATGGCAGCGATTGCCGGCGTCCACTTGTTGGGCTTGGCGATGAACGCCAATTTCATCACGCATGAAGTCAACTGGCTCGCCCCCGCTACAGCCTTTCCCGCCCCGAAGGATGGAAATGGCGTTCGCCTTTGGATGACAGTCTTCTTCGCCGGCATACTTGGCGCCACGACGTTCTCCTTCAAGTGGCTTTACCACACGGTAGCTTGGAAGGATTGGCATCGCGATCGGATCGTCTGGCGCTTCATCGTTCCGCTACAAGGGGGCTTTCTTGCAGTCGGCACCGGCTGCATGATCCTTGCCGGAATTATTCCGCTCCTCAGCAAAGAGACGTTCGACCGCCTCGCCTCAGCGGCTGGATACGGATTCCTTGTCGGGCTGTTCGCTGACAATTTCTTGGCCGCCCTACAGAAATTCGCCAAACGGCTTCTGGGCACCCTGGGGGAAGCCTCGTAGACGCCAATGGAGTACCTATCCTCCAGCGACACGCCTCCCCTCCCGGAGACCGTTACCTTAAACTTCGGCGTGAAAGCGGCGGGGCTCCTCGAAATCCCCGAAGCTTGGCGGCCAGACTTCGTTCTGATTTCCGGCAGCGCATACGACCGCTGGCTGGCGGCGGGCGGCGCCGTGCCTGAAGATTTGGCTGGCGAGTTCAGCCAATTGCTCAAGTCGGTCGAGCATATCGTCGGCCCCACTTGCATGCTGCGATCAAGCGCCACCGATGAAACGGTCCAGGAGCGTGGAAACTATCTTAGCCTTGAATGTAGATCAGCTGACGACACGAATGCCTCCGCAGACGCCCTGCATCAAATCTTCACCGACTACCGGGAGAAGGGCGGCGCAGGGAGGATGTGCCTCATCTTGCAGAAGAAGGTAGACGCAACCAACGAGGGGTATCTCTCAAACGAACTTCGTCTCGTCGACAAACCATACCGCTGGATCGTCCAGGCCGAAATAACGACAGCGGACGGCGTCGTGGCGGAAACTACATCGGTATCTGCGAAGCAAGGCTCAGCCTTCTCCATCAATGACCCCCTAATTTGCACCTCAATGGGGGAGTTGAAGACGCGCCTTCGTTCTGTCGCGCAGCATTTTTGGAAGTCTAGCAAAGGCAGACTCCTCATTGAGTGGTGCTGGGACGGTTCCCGCCTGTGGCTCGTTCAGCGGGATCAATGCGCCGAAAAGACCGACGGCTTGAATCCGTTCAACCTTTTGGACAAGAGCCTCTCCCCGCCGAGCCTGGAGGAAGGCGTCTATTTCAAGCGCCACCAGCCTGGATCGTCATCGCCGTGGCCGAAATTGAAGAAGGTCGCGACTTACGGCACGGGAATCGCGCCACCGCCGCATCGTCTCTTCTACGCAAACGCGGCGACGATCAGACAAGCTCTGACCTCCCAATCGACCCGTGACGAGCTGGTTGAGGAGATCAATTCCCTCACAAATGGCCGAGCCGTAATACGAACCGACAAAATAAGTGGGGGCTTCAATCTAGATCGAACACATACGGTTGACGGTTCAGCTGCCGCCGAATGGCTGAGTATGCAGCTTGAAAAGGTCGAGAACGACGCCGAGACCGTTTTCATTCTCCACGCCTTCATTTACGCGAGAGCGTCGGCCTGGTCGTACTACAAGCGTGGCGACTCCCACGTCCGGATCGACGGGCTATGGGGGCTGGCCGATGGAATGCAGTACTACCCCTGCGACACTTACATTTATCACCTGCGCCCGGATAAAGAAATCTCCACGCTTCGCTTCAAAAGCCATGTTCTCATTGAGGCGGAAGGCGGCGAATGGAAGATCGTGGACGTCGATCATCAGTACGCCAGGAAACGCTCGCTCACGAAGGCACAGGTCAAGGAGATCGCCGAACGCACAATTGAGATATCTGGGCGAACCGACGCTGACGCTCAGGTCATGTGGTTTGCTGGGATACCCGGACAATTCGGCTTGGGCGAAAACCTACCGTGGTTCTCAGCGCCGCCTGAGCAGAACATCGCCGAGCACCGATCCCACCTCCTACGATCCGTCACGATCTCGACGATCGCTGATATTGAAAGATTGGAAGGACTGCAGCCAAATTCGGTGAAAGTAATCTTGAAGCCGGATGGTGAAAATATTCGGAGTGACAGATTCATCGAAGTCGTCGGCGAATTTTGCACTCGCTTGAATCTACCTGTGGAAATTCAGGGGTCCATCCTTTCGCACGCATATCACCAGCTCGACAAAGCTGGGGTTCACGTTTTTTGCGCCGAACCAGGGAAGACACATCTCGAAATTCGGCAACGGAAGTCTTTTGATAAAATCGTAAGAGACAACATTCCAAGCTATATTGAAGACAAAGGCGAGAGCGTAACTTCCTCTCGCCTGGATGATGAGGAGCTGGAGCGGGCACTTGTTGGAAAATTACTAGAAGAGACAAGCGAACTATTGTCTGCCAAGTCCCCCGAAAATAAGGCTGAAGAGCTAGCTGACATGCTGGAGGTGCTTCGCGGCTTTGCAAGCGCAGCTAAGGTTTCTTTTGAAGAGATAGAGCGAAAGGCCGAAAGAAAACGCCAAAAGCGTGGCGGATTTGAACTCGGAGTTGTGCTTCGATCAACCAATCTCGCGGCCGAGGAGCCCGACACTCAGGTCCTATTTTCAGAGATCAGAAAAGACCTCCGATCACGCGTCAGGTTGAGCGATCTTTCAGACCGGGGGCGACGTACTGACAAGGCCGTTCTTCCAGCCGACCGCCTATTATCAAATGAAATCCTTCGAAAATCGCTGCAGTTCAAGCAACAAACGGTTGCGATACGAGCCGAAATGGAATCCGGTAACGTTGCTATTGTTGTCGAGGGCATATCGGATCTTCCTGACCGAAATCAGTTAAACTTCATCGACAAGCCGCCGCCTGAAGACGGTACCTAAAACTGCTCGCGACAATTTCGCGCCGTGCGATCGGGAGAGGGATGCCTTGAATTTGAGTCAACGCGCGATCGACTATGAACGCGATGGCGGCACGCCAGCGCAGTTTTATGCGCTTCTTGGCGACTGTCTTGCGGCAGGTGATCTAGATGGCTTGGTCGCCGTTCGAATTTTATTTTCCGGCGACCACGACAACTCTGGCGGCGGCTCAGAGATCAAACACCGCTGCAGTTGGGCACTTCTCCGGTGGGGGAGCGACGGCTTGAACGAGCTTGTTTCCGCCACGGCTAGTCGGCCGAATATTAAGAACACTAGCGCGTGCGCAACGACATTAACGCTTATAGCTGGCGGGACCGATCGGCCCCAGCTCGTCCGGGGTGTCGACTACTACCAGGAGTTGGCTGCGCTGCGCCCCCTCTTTGAAGATCTGCAGCTTGCTGGCCGACGCGGGCTTTCTCGGCTGTTCATGCTGATCAAAGACGATTTCGACGCTGCGCACGCTGCGGCCTTCGGCATACAGGTTCTGAGCGTCCATGGTGACGAAGCTGTGCGGGAGTGGTTCGCTGCGCTCGCCGGCCGATGGCTTGCCGTCGGTGAGCCAATCATTGGGCAATATGAACAGCTCATCCTCGATCATCCCGACAATGAGCCAAAGTTTCAGGAGTTTCTCGCGGCGAACCCGCAGCTCCTCGACCCAATGGCCATCGACATTTGGCCCCTACCTCAACTGAACGGCGCGAAAGAGCCCGACTTCATCGTGCGCCGCACCGACGACAGCTATCTCGTCGTTGAAATTGAGAAGCCATCAAAGCTTCTGGTCACGAGAGACAATCACATTTCGGCCCAGGCAACCCAAGCTGTCAGTCAGGCCTCCGACTATCGCGACTTCTTAAATCGAATGGCAAATCCGGAACGCTTCTTCCCAGGTCTTCACGACATGGAATGTCTCGTCGTAGTTGGGTTGGAGGCGCATCTGACCTGCGATCAGCGAAACGCATTGCGAAACGACAACCGCCACCGACATGGGCTTAGGCTGGTGGGCTTTGACTGGCTTGCCGAGCGAGCGCGGATCGTTGCGCGAAATGTCACAACAAAGGCCGTCAATGTACGTGCAGCGAGGACCAGCTAGGCCCGCGCCGATTGCAGAGGCGAGCAGTTCCCGTGCGAGCATTCCCGGTCAGAACCACCACCTCCCTCGATCGTAGGAGTCGCGTGGCCGGTACTCTGACGCCTACCAGAAAGCAGACTCCCCAAAGGTCCGAGATTAGCCAGCAACCGCCACGCCCCTTCAGCCGACGCCACTTTCTCTATCCCTCGAAACCAAACAGAACCTCGCCAATCACGCCAACGGGTATGTCTAGACATATTCATTTTACGCCTATGCGCCGTTCCCGTCAGCATCATTGCCCCCCGTCACCTCACTAAGCCACCCTTCGCCCTCTGTAGCCCACACCCTCAGCACCTCGCCCCACATTCACCAACACCCGACCTACACCCCGCCCTACGCTCCAGCCTACGTTTACAGGGCCTCGACCTACCGGCCGGCCCCCAAAACCTCCGCCTTTTCAGCCCTTTGCCACCTCCCCCATCCCGCCCCCGGAAATCGCGCGGTATAATGGCAGGCCGCTTCGACACGGGCGGGCAAATCGGGGATTGATCGGGGGATGCGGAGCGGCCAGCCTGCCGGGGTGCCCAAGTCCGCGCCCCTCGTCTGGATCACCCGCGCCGAACCGGGCGCCGCGGCGACGGCCGGGCGGGTGCGGGCGAGGGGCTGGACGCCGCTGGTCGCGCCCCTGCTGGAGGCGCGGGCGCTGCCCGGCGCGAGGCTCGATCTTTCCGGCGTCGCCGCCGTCGCCTTCACCAGCGCACAGGGGGTGCGGGCCTTCGCGGCCCTGAGCGGCGAGCGCCCGCCCGCCTTCACCGTCGGCGACGCCACCGCCGAGGCGGCCCGCGCCGCCGGATTTTCGTCGGTGCGGTCGGCGGATGGCGATGTCGCCGCCCTCGCTGCGCTGATCGCCAGGGCCGCTCCCGGCCCGGTGCTGCACGCCGGGGCCCTGCATCCTGCGGGGGACCTGACCGGCGACCTGACCGCCCGGGGGATCGAGGCCCGCGCCGTCGCCCTCTATGAGACCGCGCCGGTCGATCCCGGGCCGGCCCTGGCGCGGTGGGACGAGATCGGCGTGGTCCTGGTCCATTCGCCCCGCGCCGGCGCCCTGCTGGCCCGGGCCCTGGCCGCCCGTCCGGCCCCGCGGGCGCGGCTGCTGGCGCTGTCGCAGGCGGTCGCCGCCCCGCTCCGCGCCGTGGAAAATGCGAAGATCGCCGTTGCCCCGTTTCCCAACGAGGCTTCCCTGCTTAATCTGCTTTGAAAGCCGACAGGGCTGGCCGGAACGATTCGACCTCACCGATGACCGCGCAAGACACCGACGACATCACCCCGCCGCGCGATCCCGCCGCCTTTGGCCGGCGCCGGCCAGGCCTCGGCGTGGCGGCCATCGCCGCCCTCTGCGTGATCTGCGTCCTGCTGGGCTTCGTCGGGGCCCGCGTCACCCGGCTGCTGGACGGCGACAGGGACCAGCCCGCGCCGCAGCCGGCCGCCGGCCAGGTGACGGCGGCGGAGCCCTCGCCGCCGGTTCCCTATTCGCCGCCCCTGGCCGGACAGGCGCCGGCCCCGGTTGCCGCGACGGGGGCCAACGAGGCCATCGAGGCCCGGCTGGCCCAGCTGGAGGCCAGTCAGCGCCGCACCCTCGGCGCGGCCGGCGCCGCCCTGGCCGCCTCGGCCCTGGCTGACGCGGCCCAGACCTCCCAGCCCTTCGAGGCGGAACTGTCGGCGGTCGAGCGGGTGCTGCCCCTGTCAGCCGACGCCCGGGCCCTTCGCCCCCTGGCCGCGACCGGCGTGCCCAGCCGGGCGGTGCTGGCCGACGAGTTCAGCGCCGTCGCCGCCCGCGCCTCGGTCGAGGCCCGCGCTCCGGGCGAGAGCGCCGGCCTGCTGGACCGCTTCCTCTACAGCCTCTCGGCGGTGGTCACCGTGCGGCGGGTCGGCTCGACCGCCGGCAATGGCCCCGACGCCCTGCTGGCCCGGGCCGAAGGCCAGGTGGCCGAGGGCGACCTGGCCGGGGCCCTGGCGACGCTGAAGGGTCTGCCGCCCCGTTCGGCCCAGGCGCTGGACGGCTGGCGGGCGCGGGCGCGGCAGCGTCTGGCGCTGGACCAGGCGGTCTCGACCATCCGCGCCCAGGCCCTGGCCGAACTGGCCGCCACGGACGGGGTTCGTCCGTGATCCGCACCGCCATCGCCCTGTTCCTGGCCGCGGCCGCCGCCGTCGCGGTTCTGGCCCTGAGCCGGGAGGCCGGCGAGGCCCATATGGTCTGGCTGGGCTGGCGGATTGACATGACCGCCGCCGCCGCCGCCCTGCTGGTGCTGTTCACGGCCCTGGCGGCGACCCTGATGTGGCGGCTGGCTATCTGGCTGCTGGAGATTCCCCGGCGGGCCGAGCAGGCCCGGCTGGAGCGTCGTCGCCGCGAGGCCGGGGAGGCCTTGGCGCGGGGCTTCCTGGCCGCCGCGGCCGGGGACGGCGGCGAGGGTCGCCGGCTGGCGCTGAAGGCCGCCGACCTGGCCGACGACAATCCCGCCCTGGTGCGGATTCTCACCGCCCAGGCGGCGGAAGCGGCCGGCGACGTCGCCGCCGCCAAGGCCGCCTACGGGGCCATGGTGGCCTTCCCCGACATGCGTCTGGCCGGCCTTCGCGGCCTGATGCAGACCGCGCTGGTCGAAGGCGACAAGGCCGCCGCCCTGCGCCACGCCGAGGCCGCCTACGGCCAGGCCCGCACCGCCCGCTGGGCCTGGCGCGCGGTGCTGGAGGCGCGGCTGGAGGCCGGCGACTGGGCCGGGGCGCTGGAGCTGGTCAAGGGCGCGCTGGAGCGCAAGATCGTCTCGCCCATCGTCGCCGACCGGGCCCGGGCCGCCCTGCTGGCCGCCTCGGCCGCCAGCCTCGACCTGGCCGACGACAAGCAGCGCAAACAGGCTCTCGACTATGCGGCCCAGTCGGCGAAGCTGGATCCCGGCTTCGCCCCCGGCGCGGTGATCGCCGCCCGGCTGGCCTCGACCCCGGCCAAGGCCGCCGGCTTCATCGAGGCGGCGTGGAAGGCCCAGCCCCACCCGGCCCTGTGGCTGCTGTATCGCGACCTGGTCACCGCCGAGACCCCGCGTGAACGGGCCCGGCGGCTGGCCTCCCTGGCCGCGCTGAAGCCGGAGGACCGGGAGTCCCGCATCCTGATGGTCGAGCAGGCCCTGATCGCCGGCGAGATCGGCGCCGCCCGCGAGGCCGCCGCCCTGCTGGCCCAGGAAAGCCTGACGCCGCGCCTGGCCGGACTGTTCGCCCGCGCCGCCAACGCCGCCGGCGCCATCGACGAGGCCCGCGCCTGGGTCGCCCGGGGGCGCTCGGCGCCGCTGGAGGCCGACTGGTCCGACATCGATCCCGAAGGCCAGGCCTTCGCCTACGCGCCCGGCGACTGGGCGCGGCTGGTCTCGACCTGGGCCGAGACCGGGGAGCTGATCCATCCCCGGCAGGAGCGTCGCGAGCGCGGCATGAGCGACCTGCCGGAACTGCCCGTCTCCTACGTCGAATCGGCCCCCTTCGTGGCCGCCGCCGAGGCCGGGTCTGGCGCCCTGCCGATCCCGGACGATCCGGGCGTCGACGGCTATCTCGAAGGCGGCTCCGAAGAGCCCCCCGCCTCGCCGCCGCCCGCCAAGCCGCCCCAGCGCCGCCGCCGCCTGGCGACCACCCCCCGCGCCGGGAAGTAGCGCCGCCTCGCTCCGTCGCGGCCCGTCGCGTTGGTTTGGGAGCTCCCCCCGTTTGAGGGTTTCCGCCCCGTGGCCCGGCGGTATCCTCGGGCCAGCTTCACCGACGGAGACGCCGATGACCCCCCTTCGCACTCTCGCCGCCGCCCTCGGCCTGCTGCTGCTGGCCCCCGTCGCCGCCCAGGCCCAGCCCGCGTCCACCGATGTCTCGATCAACTGCCCCGTCGACGTCGTCCGCAACAAGGGCTTCACCACCAAGGCCGAGACCACCGCCGACGGGCGCAAGGTGCAGAAGCTGATCTCCATGCCCCTGCTGGCCGGGATGTACTACTGCTCGGAGCGCCGTTTCTCGAACGGCAACGCCTATATGATGGGTCACGAACAGGGCCTGATCGACGGCGTCCGCTACCGGCTCGATATCCTGAACACCGAGGTGGCGGTGACGGTCGGGCCGCCCGCCCTCGACCGGCTGCAGGGTGGGCCGACCTTCAGTCCCACCCGCTGCGCCGTCCACCGCGAGCGGACCCTCTGCAGCACCCAGATCACGGCGCCGGAAAAGCCGGATGCCTCCTTCATGGACACCTTCGGCCAGACCTCGGTGCTGATCGACCTCAAGCCCACCGGGCCCGAGGTGGTGGTCATGCGCAGCAGCGCCAAGGCCAGCGACCCGCCGGTGCGCCTGACCATCGACGGCAAGACCTTCACCATCCCCTGGAAGTCGGTGATCAGCCCCTCCACGGGCATTCCCGTCGACATGGCCCGGCTCACCGGCGCCGACGCCACGCGCTTCCTCGCCGCGGTGACCGCCGGCAAGGCGATGACCGTCGAGGTCGCCGGCGCCCCGCGCGAGGTCTGGCCGATCGAACGCTACGGCCAGGAACTGAAGGTCCTGCGGAAACTGCAGGCGAGCCTGGCCGCGCGGGTGAAGCCGATCGGCTAAGTTCTTGGCTCGATCGGCCTGGCCAAAGCCGCCGCTTGGCAACGGCCCCGCGCCCCGCTAAATAGCCCCCCTCCGGGACCCACCGTCTTCGGGCCGCTTTAGCTCAGCTGGTAGAGCACATCATTCGTAATGATGGGGTCAGGTGTTCGAGTCACCTAAGCGGCACCACTTCTGCTTCCCTGAAATTCCGCCTTAGTCGCTCTTGGGCGTGAAGTTGCCGCCCAGCTCCACCGCCTGATCGATGACGTTGAACATCCCGTAGATGTCGTCCGACGGCGCGACCGCGTCGGCCGTCGCCGGCCGGGCGGCGTTGGCGATGAAATCGTCGGGGCTCTTCTTCCACTGCTCCTCGAGCGCCTTGGAATGGCCGACGATGACATGGGGATGGCTGGCCAGGAACAGGTTCAGCAGCGGGTTGATGGCGCTGTTGACGGTCATCTTCTCCGGCTCCCTGGTCGAGCGCCGATAGACCACCAGGTCCATGTCCTTGAGGATGGAGCTGAGGCGTTGCTGGCGGGCCGAAATGATCCCCGCCACCTTGAAGACGCCCCCGACCACGTCTCCCGACTGATCCTCGGCCCCGTGGACCCAGACGATGTCGTCCATCGGGACCAGGGCCATGTTGACGAACTCCTGGACCATCAGCCAGTTGGGGGTCGCCACCACCCGGGGCTTTTCCTGGCGCAGGACCGGGTTGACGGCCTCGGCCTCGAACTGGCGCACGGCGGTCTCCGGATCACCGATCCGGGCCAGGTTTCGGTAGACGCTGCTGGCCCGTGGATTGGCCAGGCCCGTCAGGCCGCGCAGCATGGCGTAGAGGGCGGTCAGGGCGAAGGACAGGGCGAAGGCGGCGAAGATCCACCAGCCGACGCCGAAGCGGCCTTCCGACAGGGCGACGAAGGCTTTCAGCAGCAGCGGCGGAGCGTGGTTCTTCTCGCCGATGTCCTCCCAGGGGACCAGGACGACGGCCGATATGAACACGGCCATCCAGAATCCGAACTGGATCACCGACAGGCTGCGGTTGCGCACCGCCGCGGCGAATTCACTCCTAGGTCTGGTTCCTGACATCGGGCCCCCCTCCTGCAAGATGAGGGGGAATCAAGCATGGCCAGGGGCTTCAGGGCAAATCCGGGCCCCCGGCCAGGCTCTTCACGCCAGTCCGGCGGGGGCCTTGACCGGCAGTTTCAGGAACACCCCGCCCCGCTCGCTGGGCGGCGGCAGGGCTCCGGCGCGGATGTTGACCTGCAGGGACGGCAGGATCAGCAGCGGCGGGGCCAGGGTGGCGTCGCGGGCCTCGCGCCGGGCGATGAAGTCCGCCGCCGTGACCCCGCCGCCGACATGCAGGTTCTTCGCCTTCTGCTCGGCGACAGTGCTTTCCCAGGCGAAGGTCTCGCGACCCTCGGGCAGGTAGTCGTGGCCGACGAAGACGCGGGTTTCCGGCGGCAGGGCCAGGATCCGCTGGATCGAGGTGTAGAGCGCCGCCGCGTCGCCGCCGGGGAAGTCGGTGCGGGCGGTGCCGTAGTCGGGCATGAACAGGGTGTCGCCCACATAGGCGCCGTCGCCGATCAGGTAGGTGACGCAGGCGGCCGTATGGCCGGGCGTGTGCATGACGGTGATCGAGGCCTCGCCGAGCGGCAGGGTCTCGCCGTCGGCGACCAGCCGGTCAAAGGCCGAGCCGTCGGTCGCCACATCGTCCGCCTCGAACAGCGGCGCGAAATGGGCCTGGACCGCGGTGATATGCTCACCGATGACCACCGGGGCGCCGGTCTGGCCGCGCAGATAGTGGGAAGCCGACAGGTGATCGGCGTGGGCGTGGGTCTCCAGCAGGTAGCGAAGGGTCAGGTTGCGGCTGTGAACCGCCGCCAGAACCTCATCGGCGAAGGTGGTGGCGATGGCGGCCGATTTGGGCTCATAGTCGAGAACCGGATCGATGATCGCCGCCTCGCGCGTGGCCTCGTCCCAGACCAGATAGGTCACGGTCGAGGTGCCGGCGTGGAAGAAAACCTGGTGCGAAACAGACATGGGATGCTCCTTCCCAACCAATATATTCACACTTGCTAATTTAACAAGTGCGAATATATATCGAGCCGCATCCTGAACGCGGTCGAAAGGCGAGCCCTATGGATATCACCGTCGCCACCATGGTCCTGGCCATTGCCAGCGGCGCCCTTGTCGGCGGACTGCTGGCCCTGTTCGGCGGCGGCGGGTCGGTGCTGGCGACGCCCTTGTTGCTCTATGTCGTCGGAGTTCGCGACCCGCATATCGCCATCGGCACCTCGGCGGCGGCGGTGGCGGTCAACGCCCTGATCAACCTGGCCGGCCACGCCCGCAGCGGACGGGTCAAATGGCCCTGCGCCCTGATGTTCGGCGCCGCCGGCCTGATCGGCTCGCTGATCGGCTCCAGCATCGCCAAGCAGGTGGATGGCCAACGCCTGCTGCTGTTCTTCGCCATGGCCATGGCCGCCATCGCCCTGTCGATGCTGCGCCGGCCGAAGAATGAGGGCAATCCCGACGTCCAGATCAACTGGCGGATGACGCTGAAGCTGGCGCCGATGGGCCTGCTGACCGGACTTGCGGCCGGCTTCTTCGGCATCGGCGGCGGGTTCCTGATCGTGCCCGGGCTGATGGCGGCGACCGGCATGACCCTGGCCAATGCCGCGGCCTCCTCGCTGTTTTCGGTGGCCCTGTTCGGGGCCGCGACCTCGGCCAACTACGCCCTGTCCGGCCTGGTCAACTGGCCGGTGGCGGGGCTGTTCATCCTGGGCGGGGCGACTGGAGGCTGGCTGGGGCTGCAGGGGTCGAAGGCGCTCCAGACCCGCGCCCTGCTGGCCCGGCGGCTGTTCGCGGGCCTGGTGCTGGCGGTGGCGGCCTATGTCGCCTGGCGCGCCCTGTCGGGCTGAACAGCCGGCTCAGCGATAGATGGCGCAGAGGGTGTCGATCACCTGGATCGCCGCCGGATCGGTCAGCCGGTAGAAGATGGTCTGGCCCTCGCGCCGGGTGGAGACCACATGCTCGGCCCGCAGCTTGGCCAGATGCTGGGACGCCGCCGACTGGGCCAGGCCCACATAGTCGGCCAGGTCGCCCACCGAACATTCCCCCTCGGCCAGCCGGCACAGCAGGATCAGCCGCTGCTCATTGGCCAGCAGCTTCATCAGCCGGGCGGCCGCATGGGCGCTGGCTTCCAGATCGGCGACGGCCTGGGGTCCGGGCGGCGTGACGGCGGGATCAGCGAGCTTCTGCATCATTCTGCATATAAGCCATCAGGGCCGGCGGACAATCGCCTCCGCATCAGGCCTTGTGCTCCAGGCGCGGAATCGCCCGGTCCGCGACCGGCCCGGCGGTGGGCCTGAAGATGGCGCAGAGGGTGTGGACCATGCGGGCGGCCTCCGGCGCGGCGAGGCGGTAAAAGATGGTCTGCCCCTCCCGCCGCGTGGCGACCAGGCCTTCCGATCGCATCTTCGCCAGATGCTGCGACGCCGCCGACTGGGCCAGGCCCGCGTGCCGCGCCAGATCGCCGACGGAGGCCTCCTCCTCGGTCAGCCGGCAGAGGATGCGCAGCCTCTGCTCATTGGCCAGCAGCTTCATCATCCGGGCGGCGCCGGCGGCGCGATCCTCCAGATGCCGCAGGGCCTCCTGCGTCGGGGGAGGGGCCGGTCTCATGCCGCCTCCGGCCCTTCGTCCGCCGCCTCTCCCGCCCGTCGGCCATCGTCCCGCAACACCACATAGATGGCCGGGATGACCAGCACGGTCAGCAGGGTCGATGACGCCAGGCCGAACAGCAGAGAGATGGCCAGGCCCTGGAAGATCGGGTCGAACAGGATCACCGCCGCCCCGATCATCGCCGCCAGGGCGGTCAGCAGGATCGGCTTGAAGCGGATCGCCCCGGCTTCCAGCAGGACCTCGCGCAGCGGCCGGCCGTCGCCCTGGCTGTGGCGGATGAAGTCGACCAGCAGGATGGAGTTGCGCACGATGATGCCGGCCAGGGCGATGAAGCCGATCATCGAGGTGGCGGTGAAGGGCGCGCCGAACAGCATATGGCCGATGACGATGCCGACCAGGGTCAGGGGCACCGGCGTCAGGATGACCAGCGGCAGGCGGAAGCTTTTGAACTGCGCCACCACCAGCACATAGATCCCCAGCAGGGCGACGCCGAAGGCGGCCCCCATGTCGCGGAAGGTGACCCAGGTGATCTCCCATTCCCCGTCCCACAGGACCGTGGTGCGGGCCTCGTTCTCGGGCTGGCCGTTGAGACGGATGTCCGGTTTCTGCAGCGGACCCCAGTCCGCCTTGCCGATGGCCTTGTCGACCGCCAGCATGCCGTAGATCGGGGCCTCGTACTGACCGGCCAGCTCGGCCAGCACCATGTCCACGTCGCGTCCGTCGCGGCGATAGATGATGGTCGATCCCGGTTCCTCAGTGGCGTCCGCCAGTTCACCCAGCGAGACCAGGCGCCGGCCACCCGCCGCGCCGCCAACGGCGACCGGAGTCGAGGCCAGGGTCTCGCTCCAGGTCCGGCCCGACTGTGGCAGGCGCACGGTGATCGGGGTGGGGTCGCGTCCCTCGCCGCGATGGGCGTAGCCGACCACCTCGCCGCCCATCACCGCGCCGATGGAATCCAGCACCTCCCGTTCGGAGGCGCCGAACCGCTCCAGCTGGGCCCGGTTGGGCGTCAGCCTCAGCCGCGGCCGGGGCTGGCCGTAGCTGTCGTCGACATCGACGATGTAGGGAACGGCGCGGAAGATGCCTTTCAGCTTTTCGGCGGTGGCGCGGCGGGCCTGGGGCGTGGGGCCATAGACCTCGGCCAGCAGGGTGGCCAGGACCGGCGGTCCGGGCGGCGCCTCGACCACCTTCAGCGAGGCCCCGGCGGGCAGCTTCAAGGCCGCCAGCCTGCGACGCAGGTCCAGCGCCACGGCGTGGCTGGCCCGGTCGCGTTCACCCTTCGGCGTCAGGGTCACCGACAGATCGCCCTGCTCGCCGCGACGCCGCAGATAGTAGTGGCGCACCAGGCCGTTGAAGTTGAAGGGCGAGGCCGCGCCGGCGTAGCCGTCGACGGCGACCACCTCGGGAAGGGTGCGGGCGATGGCGGCGGCGTCCTGCAGGGTGCGGCCGGTGGTTTCAAGCGACGCCCCCTCCGGCAGGTCCAGAACCACCTGCAGCTCCGACTTGTTGTCGAAGGGCAGCAGTTTCACCGTCACGCCCTTGGTGGCGAACATGGCCATCGACAGGAGGGTGGCCACGCCGACGGCGATCAGGAAGGTCCAGGCGCTGCGCCGGGTGGCGATCACCCGGCCGGCCACGCGGCGATAGAGCGGACCCAGCCGGCCCTCGCCGTGCTCATGGCCGCCATGGCCGCCCGCCACGGCCTGGCGGGCGAAGCGGACCATCAGCCAGGGCGCCAGGACCATGGCGACAAAGAAGCTGAACACCATGGCCGCCGAGGCGTTGACCGGGATCGGCGCCATATAGGGGCCCATTAGGCCGGAGACGAACAGCATCGGCAGCAGGGCGGCGACCACCGTCAGGGTGGCGACGATGGTCGGGTTGCCCACCTCGGCCACGGCCTCGACGGCGGCCTGGATGCGGTCTCGGCCGTCCTTCATGCCCCAGTGCCGGGCGATGTTCTCGATCACCACGATGGCGTCGTCGACCAGGATGCCGATCGAGAAGATCAGGGCGAACAGGCTGACCCGGTTGATGGTGTAGCCCATCAGGTTGGAGGCGAAGAGGGTCAGCAGGATGGTGGTGGGAATGACCACGGCGGTCACCCCGGCCTCGCGCCAGCCGATGGCGAAGCCGATCAGGATGACGATCGAGGCGGTGGCCAGGGCCAGGTGGAACAGCAGCTCATTGGCCTTCTCATTGGCCGTCTCGCCGTAGTCGCGGGTGACAGAGACGTTGAGCCCCTCGGGGATCAGCCGGCCTTTCAGCCCCTCGATCCGCTGATGGATGGCCTCGGAAACCTTGACCGCATTGGCGCCGGGGCGTTTGGCGATGGCCAGGCTGACGGCCGGGGCCTGGGACCAGCCCTGCTGTCCGTTGCGCGACCAGCGCCAGACCTGCGACTGGTCCTGGGCCGGACCCCGGACGACATTGGCGACATCCCGCACCGCCACCGGCTCGCCGTTCAGGCCTGGAACGGTCAGCAGGCCGATATCGGTGGTCGAGGTCAGGGTCTGGCCCGCCACCACCGACGTCGCCGCGCCCTGCTGGCGCAGATCGCCGGCGGGAAAGCTGCGGTTGGCCTGGCGGATGACGTCCATCAGCCCGCCCAGGGAGACGCCGTGCACGGCCATCCGCGCCGGGTCGGGCTCGACGCGGATCTCCTCGGGCTGGCCGCCGACCACGAAGGTCAGGCCCACGTCATCGACCTTGGCCATTTCGGTCTGCAACCGGTCGGCGACGGTGCGCAGGGTGGCCTCGTCCCAGCGGCCGGCATTGGCCGGGTCCGGCGACAGGGTCAGCACCATGATCGGCACGTCGTTGATGCCCCTGGCCTGCACCAGGGGTTCGGGGATTCCCGCCGGAATGCGGTCGATATTGGCGCGGATCTTCTCATGCACCCGCACCACCGCGTCATCGGGGTCGGAGCCGACCTTGAAGCGGGCGACGACCAGGACCTGATCATCCTCAATGAAGCTGTAGACGTGGTCGACGTCCGGGATCGCCTTGACGATGATCTCCAGCGGCTTGCCGACCAGTTCGGCGGCGTCCGGCGCGGCCAGGCCGGGGGCGGCGACGCTGATGTCGACCACTGGCACGCTGATCTGCGGCTCTTCCTCGCGCGGGATGCTGACCAGGGCCAGAAGGCCCATGGCGATGGCGGCCAGCAGGAACAGGGGCGTCAGGGGCGAGCGGATGGTGGCGGCGGTAAGCCGGCCGGAAAGACCCAGGTTCACCGCCCGCCCTCCGGCAGGGCCAGGCTGTCGCCGGCGCTCAGGCCCGAGAGAATCTCGACCTCGTCCGCCCCGGGGCCGGGGGCCGTCTGGACCGGGGAGTCGGCGGCGACGCCGTCGGCGCGGACCAGCCGCACATAGTCGACGCCGAACCGGGTGACGAGATAGCCGCGGGGGATGACGATGGCCTGGCGCTGGCCGACCTGGACGCTGGCGCTGACCCGGCGGCCGATCAGCTCGCCGCCGACGCCGGGGGCGGAGACGTCGGCCACGACGAGGCCGGTCTCCACCGCCGGATAGACCTGGGCGATGGTCCCGATGATCTCGGCGCCGCCCGGGCCGTCCGGCCAGATGCGCACCGCCGCGCCGACGGTCAGCGACCGGGCCTGGCCCTCGGGCAGGGTGATGCGAACCACGACCGGACCGTTGGTGATCTGGGCGATCGACTGGCCGGGAGCGACGACGGAGCCTGGCGGCACATCGGCCTTCAGCACCCTGCCGGCGGCCGGGGCCAGGATCAGACCCTGGGCGGCGACTTCGGCGCTGGCGGCGCGGCGGGCGCGGGCGGCGTCCAGATTGCCCTGGGCCGCCTTGGCCGCCGCCTCGACCTGATCGAGCCGGGCCTTGGCGTAGACCCCCTTGTCATAGAGCTGGCGGGTGCGTTTGAGGTCGGCAGCGGCCCGGTCCGCCTCGCCGGCGGCGGCGCTGACCAGGGAATCATAGGCCGAGGTTTCCAGCCCCAGCCGGGCGTCGGTGACCACCCCGATGGTCTGGCCGGCCTTCACCACGGCGCCCTCCCGCACCAGCAGGGTGGTCAGGGTGCCGCCGATGCGGGCCCGGGCCTCGGCCAGGTCGCGGGTGGTGATCTCGCCGGCGACCGGCTTCATCTCCGCGACCGTCCGCATCGCGACGGTCAGTCGACCCGCCCTGGGGGCGGCGGCGACCGCGGTCTTCTCCGACGGCTTGTCGCCACAGCCGGCCAGGCCGAGCCCAAGGCTCGCGGCCAGTATCACCCCGGTCAGTCCGGTCTTGCCAAGCGCCTTCATGGCCATGCCCCGCCTTCCTGTGTTCCGCGCTCTAGCGGGGATCGCGCACGGCGCCGGTGGCGGCGTCGATGCTGATGTAGGGAAGTCCGGCGGCCTTCCAGGCGCCGATGCCGCCGGCCAGATGGCGGGTCACGGAAAAACCGGCCTGTTGGCAGCGGGCCGCCGCCATGGCCGAGCGCTTGCCCGATCCGCACTGCAGGATGACCCGGGCCGGGTCCAGGGAGGTCATCACCGCCGCCGCATCGAAGGTCGACAGCGGATAGTTGACCGCGCCGTGGATGCGCTCGGCGGCGAACTCGGACGGTTCGCGCACGTCCAGCAGCAGGGCCTCGCCGGCCGCCAGGGCCGTCTGCACCTCGCGGGGGGAAAGGTCGGTCACCACGGGATTGGACATGATCATCAGCTCCAGAAGACGGGCCGACCCCTTGCGGAAAAGATCGCGGATCGGCGCTTTCAAATTCATAGTTGCGTATATGAGATAATACGCATATATAGTCAAGCCAAGAGATGGCCGATCCGCCGCGGCGACGGCCAGGACAGGGAGACACCGCAATGGCCGCTTCGGGAAAACCTCACATCGTCGTGCTGGGCGCGGGCCTGGGCGGGACCATCGCCGCTTATGAGATCAAGGCCGCCGTCGGCGACAAGGCGGACGTCAGCGTGGTCTCAAGGGAAGAGCGCTTCCACTTCGTGCCGTCCAACCCCTGGGTCGCCGTCCACTGGCGCAAGCGCGAGGCCATCGAGGTTCCCCTGGCGCCGGTGTTCAGGCGCAAGAACATCGCCTTCACCGCCGTCGGCGCCCGAAAGCTGCATCCGGCGGAAAACCGGCTCGAGCTGAACGACGGCTCGAGCATGGCCTATGACTATCTGGTCATCGCCACCGGACCGGAGCTGGCCTTTGACGAGATCGAGGGCCTTGGCCCGCACGGCGGCCACACCCAGTCGATCTGCCATGTCGAACACGCCCAGACCGCCGCCGCCGCCTTCGACGCCCTGGCCGCCAATCCCGGCCCGGTGATCATCGGCGCGGTGCAGGGCGCCTCCTGCTTCGGCCCGGCCTATGAATTCGCCCTGATCCTCGACACCGAGCTGCGCCGCCGCAAGATCCGCGACCGGGTGCCGATGACCTTCGTCACCTCCGAGCCCTATGTCGGCCATCTGGGTCTCGACGGGGTCGGCGACACCAAGGGGCTGCTGGAAAGCGAGATGCGCCAGCGGCACATCAAATGGATCACCAACGCCCGGGTGGCGAAGGTCGAGGCCGGGACCATGCAGGTCGAGGAAATCGCGGAGGACGGCGCCGTCGCCCAGACCCACGCCCTGCCCTTCGCCTTCTCGATGATGCTGCCGGCCTTTCGCGGGGTGGAGGCGGTGCGCGGCATCGAGGGCCTGACCAACCCGCGCGGCTTCATCCTGGCGGACAGGCATCAGCGCAACCCGACCTTCCGAAACATCTTCTCCCTGGGCGTCTGTGTCGCCATTCCGCCGGTGGGCAAGACGCCGGTGCCGGTCGGGGTGCCCAAGACCGGCTTCATGATCGAGAGCATGGTCACCGCCATCGCCCATAACCTGAAGCAGGAGATCGATGGCCAGGAGGCCAGTCACGAGGCCACCTGGAACGCCATCTGCCTGGCCGACTTCGGCGACGGCGGGGTGGCCTTCATTGCCCAGCCGCAGATCCCGCCGCGCAACCTCAATTGGGCGTCCAGCGGCAAATGGGTGCATCTGGCCAAGGTCGGCTTCGAGAAATACTTCCTCTCCAAGGTCAGGCGCGGCGAGAGCGAGCCCTTCTACGAGAAACTGGCGCTGGACCTGATCGGCGCCCGCAAGCTGAAGGCCTGACGCCATGACCCAGGCCGTCTGTCCCCACTGCGGCGGCGTCAACCGCCTGCCGGAGGGCCGCGATCCGGCCGCCGGGCGCTGCGGCCGCTGTCACCAGGCCCTGTTCACCGGCGCGCCGATCGAGGTCGATGACGCGGGCCTGGGCCGCCACCTGAAGGGCAACCGCGATGTGGCGGTGCTGCTCGACGTC
This sequence comes from Caulobacter sp., assembly GCA_019636175.1. Lineage (GTDB taxonomy): Bacteria > Pseudomonadota > Alphaproteobacteria > Caulobacterales > Caulobacteraceae > Caulobacter. The sequence goes on from JAHBYC010000021.1 coordinate 21,113, forward strand.
TGGGCGCCCTGGTGCGGCCCCTGCCTCTCGATGGCCCCCAACTTCGCCGCCGCCGCCAAGGCGCTGGAGCCGGAGGTCCGGCTGCTCAAGCTCAACGCCGACACCGAACAGGCCGCCAGCGCCCGCCTCGGTGTCAGCGGCATCCCGGCCCTGTTCCTGTTTCTAAACGGGCGGGAAATCGCCCGCACCGCCGGGGCCCGGTCGGCCCCGCAACTGATCGACTGGACCCGACAGGCCCTGGCGGCGCACCGCGCCGGCCAGGCCTGAGGCTCAACAAGGAGACCTGACATGAATGTTGATCGCGCTGTCCTCGCCTTCGCCGGCCTTGTCGTGCTGCTCGGGGTGGTTCTCAGCCTGACCGTTCACCCCTGGTGGATCGCGCTGAGCGTCTTCGCCGGCCTGAACATGCTGCAGGCGGCCTTCACCGGCTTCTGCCCGGCGGCGATGGTCTTCAAGGCCCTGGGCGTCAAACCCGGCAACGCCTTCCGCTGATCGCCTCAGCCGGCCAGACGCGCACGGACCTCGTCCAGGGTAAGGCCCTCCAGCCGCACCTGCTTGACCCGCGCCGTCTGGCCACTGGTGATGGCCACCGCTGACCTGGACAGGCCCAGCGCCTTGGCGAGAAGCCTTTCCAGGGCGGCGTTCGCCTCGCCATCGACCGGCGGAACGCTGACCCGCGCCTTGAGCAGGGGCCGGCCCTGGCCGTCCTCCGCCCAGCCGTCGATCCGGTCGGCCCCGCCTCGGGGGGTCAGGCGGACCGCAATGGTGGTCGTGTCCAGGGCTACCCCAGCAGCCTGATCAGAGGCCCGGCGAGCACATTGTTGAAGACGATCTGGATGAACTGCAGCGCCAGCCAGGCGACGATGAAGCTGATGTCGACCCCGCCCAGCCGGGGGATGATGCGCTGGAAGGGCCTGATGATCGGATCGGTGACCGCCTCCAGGAACCGCAGCACCTCATAGACGAAGCGGTTGCTGACATTGATCACATTGAAGGCCACCAGCCAGCTCATGATGGCCCGGATGAAGATCAGCAGGATGACCAAGCCGATCACGGTGTTGACCAGCCAGACGATGGCGCTGCCCATGCATCATTCCTCTTTTTCGCGGGGCCGCGCGGGCCCGACGCCCCGGGTTCTAGCCGGGCCCCGGCGGCGCGGCAATGACGCCGACCCCGGCGCCGCCCAGGTGATCGCGTTCGCGCGCCCGTTCGCGCCCCAGTTCGCGCCTTGACAGGGCCCGACCCCCGGCCCTATGTGCCGCGCTTCCCTCATCCTGGGAGGGGGCCGTAGCTCAGTTGGTAGAGCGCCTCGTTCGCAATGAGGAGGTCAGGGGTTCGACTCCCCTCGGCTCCACCAGGAAGGGGTCTTTCGGGACTCAGGCGTCAGCCCCTCCACATTCCACGTAGAGCAAGACGTCCCGGCGGTGGCGCCTAGGCGCCCATCAGGCTGATCAGTTTCATCATCGCCAGGGCGAGGATGACCAGGGTCGGGACGCCCAGCGTCCAGTACATTACGTCTCGCATGCAGTCCTCCAGCCCGTTTTCAACGCGCTGCCTCCGCTGAGGTTGCCGAAGTCACAGGAGCATGATTCGGTGCCGGCGGCTCGCCGTGGGCGGCCCATGTGACGAAACGTCCGGACGCCGATGCCGCCGCTCCTTCTGCTGGATCAGGACAGACTGGCGCGGCTGGACGCGCTCGAGGACCCTGCCGCCTTCGCCCTGGCGCTGGGCGAGGCGCCGCCGGACTGGCCCCTGTCCGAACCGCTGTCCGAACCCCTGGGCGCCGCGCAGTTGGGTTGCTGGGTGCCGATGGAGGCCGGGCTTGAGCCGGACGGCTGGCGGATCAGGCTGGTCTGGGGCGGGCGGCGGCCTTTTTCCAGGCCCTTCAGTGACGAGGACCTGAACCTCTGGCGCCAGCGGCCGCTCGGCCGGCTGCTGCGGCCTTGGATCGACCTGGACGGCCTGATCGCCCGCGGCGAGGCTTTGGATGCGCCGGAGCCGGCCGGGTTGATCTTTCACATCTCCCGATGCGGCTCGACCCTGCTGACCCGGATGCTGGGCGCGATGCAGGGGGTGGCCGTCCTGTCCGAACCTCCGCCCCTTGAGGCGATGATCGGCGCCGGACGGCGCGATCCCGGTCTGGACGAGGCGACGCAGATCCGCGCCATCCGCGCCATGGCGGCGCTGCTGGGCCGGCCCCGCGACGGCGAGGACCAGGGGGTGGTGATCAAGCTGGACAGCTGGAGCCTGCTGGACTTCGCCCTGCTGCGGCGGGCCTTCCCCGCGACCCCCTGTGTGATCCTGCACCGCGACCCGGCCGCCGTGCTGGCCTCCCATGCCCGGCGGCGCGGGGTGCAGATGGTTCCAGGCCTGATCGACTGGCGATGCGAGCCCCCGGCAGGGTCCCTGAACGAACATGGCGCGCGGCTTCTGGGGGCCCTGTGCGAGGCGGCGGCGGCGGCCTCCGGGGAGGGCCGGGTGCTGGCCTATGAGACCCTGGCCGCCATGGCGCCCGACGCGGTCGCGGGGCTGTTTGGCCTGTCGGCCTCGCCGGCCGACATCGTCGCGATGCAGGCGGCGCGGGCTCTCGACGCCAAGGCTCCGGACAGCCCGTTCAACCCTCGCCTCGCCGCCGGGGCCGAGGACGCCGATGCGGAAATGATCGCCATGGCCGACCGCTGGGCCCGCCCGGCCTGGCGGCGTCTGGCGGCGGGGTAGCTTCGGGTCAGGCCGGCGCGGCGGCGGCCTCGAACAGCGCGGTCAGCCAGGGATCGACGATCACGTCGATGACCAGATGCACCCGGTCGATGTGGGCGCGGTTGTCGACCGAATGGGGCAGGTTGGCGTTGATGTACCAGCATTCCCCCGGGGCCATGGTCAGCACCTCGCCGTTGTGGCGGAAGACCACGTCCGGATCGGTGATCACCGGCACATGCAGCCGGGCCAGACCCTGTTCGAAGCAGAGGTCGTCGTCGGAATGTTCGCGAATGCTGGACCCGGCCTTGAGGCGCAGCAGCCGGGCCAGTTCCAGCGGCGCCCCGAAGGCGGCGAGAACGGCGCGGCAGGCCGGGGAGGCGGCCAGGGTCGGGGTGTCGGCGCAGGGCCGCTCGCCGCTGAAGTCGGGAAACAGCCAGCCGTCGCGGCCGTTCGGCGCGCGCAGGGCGACCCCGTCCCAGTCGCCGTCATAGTCGCGGGTGTTGTAGTGGGGGACCCAGGCCGCGTCCGGCAGGGCCAGGACCTCGGCGCGCAGGGCCTCGGCGTCGAAGGTCAGCGGCAGTTTCAGACGAGTCAGCACTTCAAAGCCCCCGGACGTCGCAACCAGAGCAGAACAACCGCAGGATGCCAAGGGTGCGGTCCGACCCTGGCCGCGACGGCGGCTCAGTGAAAGTCCCGGCTCTTCGGCAGAACCCTGACATTGCGGGGATGGCTGTGGCGCGGCGCCTCGCCCCGGCCGGGGGCGCTGCTGGCGGCCTCGTCGCCATGGGCCGGCACGGTGCGCAGGGGGCCGTCGGAGAGGAGGGCCAGACTCCAGCTCCAGTCCTCGATGGTCTCGGCGACCAGATGGGTCACCCCCTCGGCCCGCTGCAGCCTGCCGCGCACCAGGATCATTCGTGAGCTCATGATCACCGGCCGGAACTGGTCGAACACCTTGGGCCAGACGACGACATTGGCCACCCCGGTCTCGTCCTCCAGGGTGATGAAACAGACCCCCTTGGCGGTACCCGGCCGCTGGCGCACCAGCACCACCCCGCCCACGGCGGTGCGGCGATTGGCCGGATCGGTGTTCACCCGTTCGGCGGCGACGGCCCCGGCCCTGGCCAGCCGCTCGCGCAGGAAGCTGACCGGATGGGCCTTCAGCGACAGCCGCAGGGTCTCGTAGTCGCCGACCACCTCTTCCGACAGGGCCGGGGCCGGCAGGGCGGCGGGGGGCGGACCGTCGGCCTCCTCCAGCCCCGCCCCGGCGAACAGCGGCAGCGGCGCGTTGCGCGGCAGACCTCTGGCGGCCCAAAGTCCCCCGCGCCGCGACAGGTCCAGGGAGGACAGGGCGTCGGCGGCGGCCAGCATCTCCAGGGCCTTGGCCGGCAGGCCGGCGCGGCGGCGCAGATCGTCCAGGCTGGTGAAGGCGCCGGCCTGGCGCACCTCCGCCAGGGTCTCGGCCCAGGCCGACCGGAAGCCGTCGATCTGGCGCAGGCCCAGCCGCAAGGCCCCCGGCCGCCCCGGCGCCGCGTCCTCCAGGGTGCAGTCCCAGTCGCTGGCGTTGATGTCGGGCGCCCGCACCTCGACCCCATGCTCCCGGGCGTCGCGGACCAGCTGGGCCGGGGCGTAGAAGCCCATCGGCTGGCTGTTGAGCAGGGCGGCGCAGAACACCTCGGGATGGAAGCATTTCATCCAGGCCGAGACATAGACCAGCAGGGCGAAGGAGGCGGCGTGGCTCTCGGGAAAGCCGTATTCGCCAAAGCCCTTGATCTGGTTGAAGCAGTCGTCGGCGAACTGCGGGTCATAGCCCCGCGCCTTCATCCGCCCGGCCAGCATCTCCTCGTAGTTTCCGATGGTTCCGTTGTGGCGGAAGGTGGCCATGGCCCGGCGCAGACCATTGGCCTCGTCGCCGGTGAACTCGGCCGCCTCCATGGCGATCCGCATCGCCTGTTCCTGGAACAGCGGCACCCCCATGGTCTTGGCCAGGATGTTCTTCAGCTCGTCGGGGGGATGCGGCGGGGCCGGCTTTGGAAAGTCGATCTCATAGGTCAGGCCCTTTTCCTCGGCCTCGCGTCTGGCCGCCCGCGCCGACAGATAGGGATGGACCATATTGCCCTGGATCGGCCCCGGCCGGACGATCGCCACCTCGACCACCAGGTCATAGAAGACCCGCGGCCGCAGCCGGGGCAGCATGGCCATCTGGGCCCGGCTCTCGACCTGGAAGACGCCCACCGAGTCGGCGCGGCAGAGCATGTCATAGACCGGCGCCTCCATGTCCTTGCGCAGGAACACCCGGGCCAGGTCCCAGGTCTCGCCATAGTGGCGGGCGATCAGGTTGAAGCCCTTCTGGATCGCGGTCAGCATGCCCAGGGCCAGCACATCGACCTTCATGATCTTCAGTTCGTCGATGTCGTCCTTGTCCCATTCGATGAAGGTGCGGTCCTCCATCGCCGCATTGCCCACCGGGACCATCTCCACCAGCGGGCCCTGGGTCAGCACGAAGCCGCCGACATGCTGCGACAGATGGCGGGGAAAGCCGATCAGCTCGCGGGTCAGATTGAGGGCCAGGGCCAGGCGCGGGTCCTCCCTGGCCAGGCCGGCCCGGTCGACATGGCCGTCCTCGACCCCCTCGCCCCATGAACCCCAGACGGTGCCGGCCAGGGAGCCGGTGACATCCTCGGTCAGGCCCAGCGCCTTGCCCACCTCGCGGATCGCCGAACGGGGGCGGTAGTGGATGACGGTGGCGCAGATCGCCGCCCGGGCCCGGCCATAGCGGTGATAGATGTACTGGATCACCTCCTCGCGACGGGCGTGCTCGAAGTCGACGTCGATATCCGGCGGCTCGTCCCGCTCCGAGGAGATGAAGCGCTCGAACAGCAGCGACTGGCCGACCGGATCGACCGAGGTGATCCCGAGGCAGAAACAGACCACCGAATTGGCCGCCGAGCCGCGTCCCTGACAGAGGATGCCCTGGCGGCGGGCCCATCGGACCACGTCGTGGACGGTCAGGAAGTAGTGCGGATAGTTGCGCTCCGCGATCAGCTTCAGCTCCTTGTCGATGGTCGCGGCCACCTCGCACGGAACCCCGTGCGGATAGCGCCAGGCGGCGCCCTCGCGGGTCAGATCGGTCAGATGCTGCTGGGCGCTCTTGCCCGCCGGCACCGGCTCGTCGGGATAGTGGTAGGACAGCTCGTCCAGCGAGAAGCCACAGGCCTCGACGATCTCCCTGCCCCGGGCCAGGGCCCGCTCGTGACCGGCGAACAGCCGCGCCATCTCGGCCGGGGCCTTGAGGTGCCGCTCGGCGTTGGCCTGCAGGCGAAAGCCGGCGGCGTCGATCGTCGCGCCCTCGCGGATACAGGCCAGGACATCCTGCAGCGGGCGGCGGTCGTGATGGTGATAGAGGGCGGCGTTGGTGGCGATCATCGGCGCCCCGGCGGCCTCGGCCAGCCGCGACAGATGCGACAGCCGGGCCCGGTCGCGACCGTCGCACAGGGGGTTGGCCCCCAGGTAGAGCCGCTCCGGCCAGGCCCGCGCCCAGCGTCGCAGCCGGGCGCCGAAGGTCGCCTCGATCACCCGCGGCGCCGGGACGATGGCGACCAGTCCCTCGCCATGCGCCAGGGCCTGGTCGAAGCTCAGCCGGCACTGGCCCTTGATGGTGCGGTCGCCATGATCGTCGCCCAGCACCTCGCTCTTGCCCAGAGACAGCAGCCGGCACAGGCGGCCATAGGCGGCGCGGTCGCGCGGATAGACGATCAGCTGGGTCTCGTCCTCGAACACCAGCCGCGCCCCGACCAGCAGCCGCATCCCCACGCGTTTGGCCTCGCGATGGGCCCGCACCACCCCGGCCAGGGTGTTGCGGTCGGCGATGCCGATGGCGCTCATGCCCAGACGCTGCGCCTGGGCGATCATCTCCCCGGGATGCGACCCGCCCTCCAGGAATGAGAAGTTGCTGACCGCGTCGAGCTCGGCGTAGGCGGTCACGCGAACACCCCGTGCATCCACCACTCCGGGGGAAAGCTGACCAGTTCGGTCGCGCCGTCCACGTCCTGCTGTTCGCGCTGGTCCTCGCGGCCATAGAGGCCCTCGCGGAACAGCCAGTAGCGGCGGCCTTCCCCGTCCTCGACGCGGTAGTAGTCGCGGGTGCGGGCCGGTTTGTTGCGGCGCGTGGGTCGCCACCATTCGGCCGACAGCCGCTCGGGCCCCTGGGCGCGGACCACGCGGTGGGTCACCCGTCGCCAGGTGAAGCGGGCCGGCGGGCCGTCGGGCAGGCCGGCCAGGGCGGTGACCGGCTCGGGCGGATCGAGCAGCAGCAACGGCCGGTCCGGCAGGCCGGGGGCCTCGCGCGCCGGCGGCGGGGCGCCCTCGCCGGCCGGGCGGCGGCCCTGGCTGCGCTCGGGCAGCCAGCTCTGCCGACCCTCCAGGTGATAGACCGCCGCCTCGCCCAGCCGCGCCCCCAGCCGGTCCAGCAGACCCGCCAGGGCCAGGGCCTGGTCGCCGTCCAGCCCCCGGTCGAGATCGGACTGCACCGGGTTCAGCGGCTCGGCCACCTCGGCGCTGAGCATCATAGCGTCGACGCCAAATCCCAGGTCGAGATGCTCCAGCCCCCGTTCCTTCAGCACCTTCGCCAGATGGCCGGCCCTGGCCGAGGGCTGGCTGAGCGACACGGTCAGGGTGGTGGCGCGGCCATCGACGCGAAACCCGGTCAGGGCCAGCCGCCGGGCGCCCTGGCCATCCCGTTCCAGGGCCTCGGCCAGGGAGGGGGCCAGGTCGTTCAGCACCGTCTCGACGCCGGCGCTGTCGATCACCGGCTCGAGGAAATTGCGCCATACCCGCCAGGCCGGCGGCGGGCGCACGGCCTCGAGGATCTCCGGCTCCACCCCCAGGGCCTGGTCCAGCCGCCGCACCAGGGTCAGGCCGGCCTCGCCGCGAAACCGCCGCGCCAGCCCCGCCCGCGGCAGGGCCAGCAGATTGCCGATGGTGCGCAGGCCAAAGCGGCTCAACAGCTTGACGTCCTCCGGCGCCAGCCGCAGGGCCGGAACCGGCAGGGGACCGAGCGCCTCGCGGGTCTTTCCCGGCGGGGCGATGCGGCGCTGCTTGCCGAACCGCGCCAGGGCCCAGGCGGCGCCGGCGGTGTCGGCCATGGCCAGGCGGGCGGGAATGTCGGCCTCCGCCAGCCGCCGGGTCATGTCGGTCAGCAGGGCGACCTCGCCGCCGAACAGGTGCGCGCCCCCGGTCATGTCGATCAGCAGCCCCTCGCGGCCGGGACTGGCCGCGTCCATGGCCACGCAGGGGGAATAGCGCTCGGCCCACAGGGCCAGGGCCTTCAGGGCCTCGGCGTCCCGCTCGGGTTCGGCGGGGGCGGTGACCAGGTCCGGGCTGGCGGCGCGGGCGTCGGCGTGGGCCTGGCCCATGGCGTGGCCCAGCCTGCGGGCCGCCGCATTGGTCGCCGACAGGGTCAGGCCCCGGGCGCCGCGCTCGACCAGGGCGAAGGCCGTTCCCTCAGGCGGCGGCGACCGTCCGGCCTTGCGGGACCAGACCGTGATCGGCCAGTCCGGCAGCCAGACGGAAACGATGCGTTTCATCGTCCCACTCCACCAGCCATTCGCCGGGCGGTTCGCCCCGGCTGCGGGTCAGGGCGAGGCTGAGCCGCGGCGCGCCCGGAGCCAGATCGTCATCGGGATGCGGCGCCGAGGGGGCGCTGCGGACCCGCCACCGGCGCCGGGCGGCGCTGATGTCCCTCGCCGCCGCCGTGCGCAGCAGCAGACAGGGGGCCGCCGCCTCCCGCGCCGCCAGGTCCAGCCGCCGGCTGGCCAGCAGGCTGACCGCGTCCACCGCCGCCACCGCCCCGGCCACGGCCCGCGACTTGAGAACCTCCTCCAGCGCCCACAGGATCTCGCCCTCCTTGCGGGTCTCGACCAGCAGCAGCCGCCCGTCGGCCAGTCCCAGGCCCTTCAGGCCATCGCGAAACCAGCCGCCATGCTCGCGGACCCAGGGCCGGGGCGCCGCCAGAACCACGGGTCTGGGATCATCCTGCGCCGCCCGCGTCAGGGCGAAGGCCACGGCGCCGGCGCGCCCGGTCACACCCTCGCCCCAGGCCTCCTCCAGCCCCAGCCGCCCGGCGCGAGGCGTCGTCAGCGGGCTGGCGTCTGGTTCATGGACGGGGTCGGGCGAGAACATGAGTTCATGTTTTGTTCTATTTTGGAAAAGAGTCAAGGCGCTGAAATCGCACCGGGTTCCGCCCGCGAAACCAGCATTGCCTTTCAAACTTCCGTCACCCCCGGACTTGTTCCGGGGTGACGGTGGAGGGGAGAGGGCCCTTCCGCCTATCCCCCTATGGCCAGGTCGCCAGGATCGCCCGCAGCGCCGCGACCGTGGCCAGGGGCTGGTCGATCATCACATGGTGATCGGCGTCGGGAATCGAGAATTTGACGATGTCGTCCGGCAGCTCGCGCAGCATGTAGTCCAGGGTCTCGCGGCTCATCAGCTTGGAGCGCTCGCCCCAGACCAGGGCCAGCGGACACTTCACCTGCGACAGAAGCTGGCCCAGCGGCGGCATGACGAAGTTGCCCCACAGGCCCGGATCGAACTTCCAGGTCAGACCCTCGCCCGACCCGTCCTCCATCGGCGCGGTCTTCAGCGAATGGCGGGCGATATAGTCGGCGACATAGAGGTTCTCGCAGGTCTGCGGCGGCGCCAGCCGGAAACGGGCCAGGGCGGCGGTCAGGTCGGGATAGACCCGGTTGCCGTGCTCGCGGCGGGGCGGTCCCTTCCACTGTCGCTCGGGCGGATGGATGGTGGAGTCCAGCATCACCACCCCCTTCATCCGCTCGGCGTGATGCACCGCGCAGTAGAGGGTCGGAAAGCCGCCGAAGCTGTGGCCGACGACGATGGCCTTCTGTCCGTCGGCCTCCAGCTCCGCCGCCTCGATGGCGGCGAAGATCTCGGCGGCGAAGATGTCGGCGTCATAGGCCGGGCGCCAGTCGCTGCCGCCCATCCCCGACCAGCTGATCGCCGCCACCCGGTAGTCGTCGGCCAGCAGCGGGGCGATGAAGCTCCACCAGTCGGCATGGGCCCCGTTGCCGTGCAGCAGCAACACGCCGGGCTTGCCGACCTCGCCCCAGGTCAGCAGTTCGACCTTCGCCCCCTCGACGGTGACGAAACCCCGCTCCGGCGCGCGGGCCAGGGCCTGGTCGAACCAGAGCGGAGCGGGCGGTTTCTCGCCGAGGAAGGGCGCCAGGGGCGGCGGAACCTCCGGCCAGGACGAGGGGTGATCGTCAGGCATCGGCGGTCTCTTTGAAGGCTTTCTCGCCGGGCCGCGGCGGACGGGGGCCGATGGCCTTGAACACCCCGACGCCGGTCATGATCAGCCGGTCGCCCGACCAGATCCTGCCGCGCACGGTGAAGACGTCGTCCTCCTCGGCGATCAGCTCGGCCCGTCCCTCGATCCAGTCGCCCAGCTTGCCGCCGGACAGGAAGTCGCAGGTCAGCCGCACCGTCACCCAGTAGTGGCTGCGGGCCACGCTGATCACCCGGCCCCAGGCCATGTCGGCGAAGCTCATCAGCATGCCGCCGTGACAGTTGGCCATGCCGTTGGTGTGGTGCTCCTCGACCCGGAAGGCCAGGGTCGCGCCCTCATCGTCGTATTTCTCGTAGAGCGGCCCGATCTGGCGGCCGAAGCCGCGGGTCCAGTTGAGAATCTTGTAGCCATCGGGGATGGCGGCGGTCTGGGCGTCTGTCAGGTCATCGGACATGGCAGAAGTCTAACGGGCGTTTGAATGGGCGGGAAGCGCGACGTTGCGGAAGGCGCCCTCTCTCCCCCCCCCCCGTCACCCCTTCCCCCTCCCGTCACCCCTTCCCCCTCTCCCTCTCCCGTCACCCCCGGGACTTGTTCCGGGGGCCCATACGCGCGGGATTTTCAGGACGGTCACAGCTGTCAGCCGCCAACTTTCCACCGCTTGCGACAATGGCCCCCCGGAATAAATCCGGGGGTGAGGGTTGGGTGAGGCGGATGGCGGGGCCCTCGCGTTGTATCCTCACCCCCCACCCCTAGCCCTCACCGGCCTCAGGGCATAAAAGGCCCCTCCACACAGTTTCCCGGGAGCGCCCCATGCGCGATATCCGCCATTTCGTGAACGGTCAGGCCCTGACCGGAACCTCCGGCCGCTTCGGCGACATCTACAATCCCAACACCGGCGAGGTGCAGGCCCGGGTCCAGCTGGCTACGCCGGACGAGCTGGACGCCGCCGTCCAGGCCGCCGCCGCCGCCCATCCGGCCTGGGCCGCCACCAATCCCCAGCGCCGGGCGCGGGTGATGTTCGAGTTCAAGCGGCTGGTCGAGGCCAATATGCAGGAGCTGGCCGAGCTGCTCTCCAGCGAGCACGGCAAGGTCGTCGCCGATTCCAAGGGCGACGTGCAGCGCGGCCTGGAGGTGATCGAGTTCGCCTGCGGCATCCCGCATGTGCTGAAGGGTGAATATACAGAGGGCGCGGGCCCCGGCATCGACGTCTATTCGATGCGCCAGAGCCTGGGCGTGGTCGCCGGCATCACCCCGTTCAACTTCCCGGCCATGATCCCGATGTGGATGTTCGGCGTGGCCATCGCCGTGGGCAACACCTTCATCCTCAAGCCGTCGGAAAAGGACCCGTCGGTCCCGGTCCGCCTGGGCGAGCTGATGATGGAAGCCGGCGCCAATCTGGGCATGGACCTCAAGGGCGTGCTCAACGTCGTCCACGGCGACAAGGTCAGCGTCGACGCCATCCTGCAGCATCCCGACATCAAGGCCGTCAGCTTCGTCGGCAGCAGCGACATCGCCCATTACGTCTATTCCCAGGGCACTCTGGCGGGCAAGCGGGTCCAGGCCATGGGTGGGGCCAAGAACCACGGCATCATCCTGCCCGACGCCGACATGGACCAGGTGGTCAAGGACCTGTCCGGCGCCGCCTTCGGCTCGGCCGGCGAGCGCTGCATGGCCCTGCCCGTGGTGGTGCCGGTCGGCAAGAAGACCGCCGACGAGCTGCGCGAGCGGATGGTCGCGGAAATCGAGACCCTCAAGGTCGGGATCAGCACCGACGCCGAGGCCCAGTATGGCCCAGTGGTCAGCGCCGCCCACCGCCAGAAGATCGCCGACTACATCCAGATCGGTCAGGACGAGGGCGCCGAGCTGGTCGTCGACGGCCGCGATTTCAAGCTGCAGGGCTATGAGAAGGGCTTCTTCATCGGCCCCAGCTTCTTCGACGGCGTGAAGCCGGGCATGAAGACCTATCACGAGGAGATCTTCGGCCCGGTGCTGCAGATGGTCCGCGCCGACAGCTTCGAGGAAGCGATCAACCTGCCCAGCAAGCATCAGTACGGCAACGGCGTCGCCATCTTCACCCGCAGCGGCCGCGCCGCCCGCGAGTTCGCCCAGAGGGTCCAGGTCGGCATGGTCGGCATCAATGTGCCGATCCCGGTCCCGGTCGCCTATCACACCTTCGGCGGCTGGAAGCGCTCGGCCTTCGGCGACACCAACCAGCACGGCATGGAAGGCCTGAAGTTCTGGACCAAGGTCAAGACCGTCACCGCCCGCTGGCCGGAAGGCGACACCGAGGACAGCGCCTTCGTCATTCCGACGATGCGATAGGGCGGGCCCGGCGGCCTTGACCGCTGTCGACCACCGGCGCCGGATCGCCTGCTCGATCCTCGGTCCAGCCTATGCGCTGTTCGGCGTCTTCCATCTGCTGGCGGTGAACAGCTTCCTGCCGATCATGCCGCCCTGGGTTCCGGCCCCGGCGCTGGTCATCCAGTTGACCGGCCTGGCCGAGATCGCCGGAGGGCTCGGTCTGCTGGTCCCGCGCCTGCGCAAGGCGGCGGGGATGGGTCTGGCCCTCTACGCCATCGGGGTCTTTCCGGCCAACCTGCACCATGCCTTCGGCGGCGTTCACGTGCCCGGCCTGCCGGACAGCTGGTGGTATCACGGCCCCCGCCTGGCGATGCAGCCGGTGCTGGTGCTGCTGGCCCTGTGGGCCGGCGGCTGGCTCAGTCGGTCCCGCGCAGGATCGCCAGGGCCTGGGCGGCCAGAACCGGGGTCCCGTTGATTCCCGCCCCTTCGGTGGCGGCGTTGCCGGCCAGCTGGCGGCGGTAGACGCCCTGGCTGATCGAGGCCAGGCGGAAGATCGAGAAGGCCATGTAGAAGGGCCAGTCCTCGACCGGCCCGCGCCCGGCGCGCTTCAGATAGGCGGCCACATACTCGGCCTCGGTCGGGATGCCGCTGGCGGCGAAATCCACCCCGACCAGACTGCCCCAGGTCAGGGAGGTCGAGCGCCACAGGAAGGCGTTGTAGGCCAGGTCGGCCAGCGGATGGCCGATGGTCGACAGCTCCCAGTCCAGCACCGCGATCAGCTTCGGCTCGGTCGGATGGAACATCACGTTTTCCAGCCGGTAGTCGCCATGGGCGATGGAGACCAGGTCCTCGGCCGGCACGCGTCCCGGCAGCTCCTCGATCAGGGCCTCCATCTCCGGGATCAGGCTGTCCTCGGCCCCGCGATATTGCCGTGTCCAGCGGGCGATCTGCCGCTCGAAATAGCCGCCGGCCTTGCCGAACCCCTCCAGGCCCGCGGCGACGAAGTCGACCTTGTGCAGCTTCGCCAGGGTGGCGTTCAGCTCGTCATAGACCGCCGTGCGCTCCGCCGGGGTCAGCTCCGGCAGGGCGGCGTCGCGGAAGATCCGTCCCGGCAGATAGTCCATGACATAGAAGCTGGTGCCGATGACCGCCTCGTCCTCGCACAGGGCCCGCATGCGCGGGACCGGGACATGACCCTCCAGCGCCTTCATCACCCGGTATTCGCGGTCCACCTGATGGGCGCTGGCCAGCAGGGTCCCCGGCGGCTTCTTGCGCAGCACATAGCGCAACGGCCCGTCCGGTCCCTCGGTGGTCAGCAGGAAGGTCGGGTTGGAGGCCCCGCCCTGGAACTGCCGGACCCGCATGTGGCGGCCGAATCCCTCGACCGCCGCCGTCAGCCAGGCCTCCAGCGGTGCGGGGTCGAACCAGTGGGCCGGGACGACGTCGCGAACGGGGGGCTGGTCAGAGGTCATGGGGAATCTTCCTGTTCGGCGAGAGAATGCTCGCCTTCCCCGGCGGCGCCTCAAGGACAGTCTGCAAAAAAGGGAGGAACTGATGTCAGGCGACAGCGTGACCTATGAGGTGGCCGACCATGTGGCGACCATCACCCTGAACCGGCCAGAGCAGCGCAACGCGCTGAATTTCGAGGCCTATGACCGTCTCGAGGCGGCCCTTCGCCGGTCCGTCACCGATGCGGAGGTGCGCTGCGTGATCATCACCGGCGCCGACCCGGCCTTCTGCTCGGGCGACGATGTGCGGGAGATCATGGCCGGTCCGAAGGCGGTCTCGGCCCGGACCGCGCCGGTCGTGCGCCACAGGCCGACCCCGGCGGCGATGGCGGCGCTGGAATGCGACAAGCCGGTGATCGCGGCGATCAATGGCGCGGCGGTCGGCTGGGGCATGGAGCTGGCCCTCTACGCCGATATCCGCATCGCCTCGGAGAAGGCGAAGTTCGCCGAGCTGTTCATCAAGCGCGGCCTGGTCTGCGACGTCGGCGGCTTCTACCGCCTGCCGTCGATCGTCGGCCCGGCCAAGGCGGCCGAACTGCTGTTCACCGGCGACGTCATCGACGCGGCCGAGGCCCTGCGCATCAATCTGGTCAGCGAGGTCACCCCGCACGAGGCGCTGATGGAGCGGGCCCAGGCCATGGCCGCCCGCATCGCCGTCAATCCGCCCCTGGCCCTGCGCTACATGAAGGAGGGCCTGCGCCTGGGAACCTACGGCGACCCGCGTGAGCTGGGCGGTTGGGCGATCCAGACCATCCGGGCCCTGATGCAGACCGAGGATCACAGGGAAGGCGTCGCCAGCTTCCTGGAAAAACGCCCGCCGGTGTTCACCGGCAGGTGAGGTTGGCGATTGCGGCGCGGGGCCGGTTCACCCCAACCTGCGCATAACAACAGGGTCGGGAAACACCTCGTGAGCACAGCACAGTCCGCAGCCGCCCCGGCGCCGCCGGAGGTCCATCACAAGCCCTCCATCGGCGTAAAGTTCGCCTATGGCCTGGGTCAGGCGGTGCAGAGCGGCGGCTTCGATGTCGCCCTGCCCTTGACCTTCTTCTACTACACCCAGGTGCTGGGGCTGGCCGGGTCGCTGACCGGGGTCGCGGTCGGCCTCAGCCTCTGCGTCGACGCGATCATGGACCCGTTGATCGGCTCGCTGTCCGACAACATCAAGTCGCGCTTCGGTCGCCGTCTGCCGCTGATGGTGCTCAGCATCCCGCTGGTGGCCCTTGGGTTCGGCCTGATCTTCGCCCCTCCCAAAGGGCTCGACCAGACCATGCTGTTCGCCTGGCTGCTGGGCGCCTCGCTCATCGCGCGCGGCGCCACCTCGCTGTTCAATGTGCCCTTCATCGCCCTGGGGGCTGAGCTGGCCGACGGCTATATCGAGCGCTCGCGGGTGGTGGTCTGGCGCACGGTGATCGGCCTGCTGTCGGCCATCGCCGTCATCCTGCTGACCTACTCGGTTTATCTGTCGCCGCCCGAGGGCCTGCTGAAGGCCGCCGGCTATCCCCAGCTCGGCTGGGCGGTCGCCGTCACCCTGGCGATCTGCATGAGCCTCTGCTGCCTGGGCGTCTTCCGCTACGCCATGGGCCTGCCGCAGAGCGAGGTCACCCATCGCTCGATGCTCAGCCGCCTGCCCGGCGAGGTGGCCGAGATCTTTTCCAACAAGTCGTTTCGCACCCTGTTCTTCTCCTGCCTGGCGATCATGGTCGCCATCGGCGTCAACGGCACCTTCGGCAACCACATCAATGTCTTCGTCTGGAAGATCGGCACCGACAAGATCCAGACCCTCAGCTTCGTGCTGCTGATCGGCATGCTGATCGGCGTGCCCGCGGCCCCCGGCCTGGCCCGCTGGTTCGAGAAGCGGTCGGTGGTGATGATCGGGGTGACCATGCTCAACCTGGTCTGGCTGGTCGTGCCGGTGCTGTGGGTCGCCGGCCTCTACCGGCCGTCAGGCGAGGGGGCGATGGCGCCGCTGCTGGTGATGATGGCCATGGCCGGGGTCGGCATCGGCCTGGTGCTGGTGGCTTTCCCCTCGATGATGGCCGACGCCGCCGATGAGCATTACCTGCGTTTCGGCCATCGCCGCGAGGGCCTCTACTTCTCCGGCATCACCTTCGCGGCCAAGGCGGCCAGCGGGGTGGGGGTGTTTCTCGCCGGCTTCGGTCTGGAGGTGATCGGCATGCCGCACCATGCGGTGGAGGGCGCGGCCGTCACCGTCTCGCCCGAGGCCCTGACCCGGCTGGTCATCGCCCACGGTCCGGTCCCCGCGATCATCTCCTGCGTCGGGGTGGGGCTGATGTGGTCCTACGCCATCAGCCGCCAGGCCCATGACCAGATCTCGGCGGCCCTGGCGGCGCGGGAGCGCCCGGTCCCGCCCGGCTGACCGCGTCTCAGGCGGGCTCCACCGGCGGCAGGCGATAGCGGCCGTCCAGCAGTTCCGCCCTGGGCAGATAGGCGCGCATGAACAGGGCGAAGGGCCCGGCCGGCGCCGGCAGCCAGTTGCTCTCGCGTTCCGCGCCGGGGTGATCATGGCCGATCCACAGGTCCAGCGAACCGTCGTCGTTATAGGCCAGACCCAGGCTGCGATCGCCGATGGCGTAGCGGTTCAGCGGATTGTCGGTGAAGAAGAACTGCCCGTCGTCGGTCGCCTCATACAGGCTCAGCGACCAGAAGCTGTCGACCGGGATCAGCCGGTCGGCCGGGAAATGCAGACGCCAGGACCGGTTTCCGTCGAACAGGGCTCCGCCCTGCGGCGCCCCGGCCCGCAGATAGGTCGCCTCGGCCAGGGGCAGGGCGGCCAGCCCGCCCAGGGCCACCGCCGCCCGCAACAGATAGTCCTGGTCATAGTCGCCCAGCCGCGCCGACGGATAGGCCCAGCCCTCGATGAAGCTCGCGCCCGACAGGCCGCCGCCGCCCCGCGCCGCCTTGCGCGCCTCCGCCACCCCCGCCTCGATCTGCGCCGCCTCCTCCGGCGAGAACCGCGCCGGATCGAAGTCCGGCCCCAGGCCCAGGGCCGACACCCGGGCCAGCAGGGCCCGGTCGGTCACCGGCGGCGGATTGATCGCCATCAGCTTCGACAGCGAGGTGAAATAGTCCTGCCAGGAGGCCCGCCGGTCGGCCATCGCCTCGGCCGGCTCCGCCGCCGGCCCCTGCATCGAGATCTGCGTCTGCACCGCCCGGGCCGCGTCCAGGTCGTGCGGGCCGGCCACCACCACCCGGGCCAGGGCCCAGACATGGTTGGTCGGCGACCGGATCACGTCGGGCCCCTCGACCGCCTCGCCAGGCCCGACCAGGGTGAAACGCCCCCCGTCCGGCCCGGTCGTCCGCGTGCCCAGCACGGCGAAATTGTTCGACCAGGCGTCCATCAGCGCCAGGGACAGATACCGCTCCCCCGCCGCCGGCAGGACAAAGCTGACCGGCCCCGCCGACAGGTCGATCTGGGCGGTGGAATAGAGGGTGTCGCAGTTGGGGGTGGTCACCGCCCGGTGCCGGTGATCGGCCAGCATCGGCACATGCAGCAGGCTGTTGGTCACCTGCCCCATGTTCAGCATCCGGGTGCGGGTCGCCGCCATCTCGATGGCCGACAGGCCATAGAGCCAGGCCTCCTTCGCCGCCGCCGTCAGATCCTGGGTCATCCGCGCCTCCTCCCGGTCCGCTATTGGCGCGGGCCGTGTCAAAACCTGAGGCCGGTTAAAGCAGAGGCGGGCGGGGAGGGTCCAGAGGGTCAGGGCCCCTATTCCGCCTCCCCGGCGACCCGAAGGGCGGCGCCAGCCAAAGCCGGGGTCCAGAGTCTGCCGCCAAGAGTTGGAATGATCCAGACGGCCGCGCTGCATGGCCTGGGCCCCGGCCTTCGCCGGGGAGGCGGAGGGGGGTGACGCCCAAGCCGCGCCAGAAATGGCTTCAGTCGGCCTTGGCCAGCTTGTCCGCCGTCTTCGTCTCGAAGTCGCTGGCGTCGTGGCGTTCCCACAGCTGGCTGGAGGGCTCGCCGAACGGCCGGTTGACCATCCGCCCGCGCTTGACCGCCGGCCGCTCGCCGATGGCGTCGGCCCAGCGGTTGACGTGCTTGTACTCAGAGACCGACAGGAACTCCCCGGCCTCATACAGCAGACCCTTGGCCATGCCGCCGTACCAGGGCCAGACGGCCATGTCGGCGATGGTGTAGGCGTCCCCGCCCAGGTACTCGCTCTCGGCCAGCCGGCGGTCCAGCACGTCCATCTGCCGCTTCACCTCCATGGCGAAACGGTCGATGGCGTATTCGATCTTCATCGGCGCATAGGCGTAGAAATGGCCAAAGCCGCCGCCCAGATAGGGGGCGCTGCCCATCTGCCAGAACAGCCAGCTCATCACCTCGGCCCGTTTCGCCGGATCGGTCGGCAGGAACTCGCCGAACTTTTCGGCCAGATGCACCAGGATGGCGCCGCTCTCGAACACCCGCACCGGGGCGTCCGGGTTGCTGCGGTCCAGCAGGGCGGGGATCTTGGAGTTGGGGTTGATGTCGACAAAGCCCTTGGAGAACTGGTCGCCCTCATTGATGCGGATCAGCCAGGCGTCATACTCGGCGCCGGCGTGGCCCAGGGCCAGCAGCTCCTCCAGCATCACCGTCACCTTCACCCCGTTTGGCGTGGCCAGCGAATAGAGCTGCAGCGGATGCTTGCCGACCGGCAGTTCCCTGTCGCTGGTCGGCCCGGCGATCGGCCGGTTGATATTGGCGAAGCGGCCGCCGTTGTCCTTGTTCCAGGTCCAGACCTTGGGGGGGGTGTAGTCGGTCATCGGGATTTCCTCCGGCGGTTGGGCGTCGCCCGTCGCCGCGGGCTGTCCACACATGTGGGGCCCACTATAGGACGACGCCAGCCGCCCGCGCCGCAAGTTTCCTCAAACGCCCCTTCAGGTCCGCTGCAAGCGTCCTCCCTCTTCCGCTCACCCCGGCGCAGGCCGGGGCCCAGCCTTTTTCCGCTCACCCCGGCGACGCGAAGAGCGGCGCCAGCCAATGCCGGGGCCCAGCCGCGTGAGCGCAACTTTCCGGGCAAGCCGGCCAGGCAGTTGAATCTGGATCCCGGCCTCCGGCGGGAAGGCGGAAGACGGGCTACCGCGCCGCCAGCATGGCCTCGAACCCGGCCTCCACCGCTTCCGGCGGCTTGCCCATCCGGCTCACCGCCACCGCGGCGATCAGGCTGACGATAAAGCCCGGGACGATCTCGTAGATCACCGCCGTCGGCGCCTGTCCGCCGATGGTGAACGGCGCATACAGCCAGACCAGCACCGTCGCCGCCCCGGCCAGGATGCCGGCGAAGGCCCCGTCCCGGGTCAGCCGCCGCCAGTGCAGGCTGAGCAGGATCACCGGCCCGAAGGCCGCCCCGAACCCGGCCCAGGCGTTGCCGACCAGCGACAGGATGCTGCTCGACCGGTCCAGGGCCAGCAGGATGGCCACCACCGCCACGGCCAGAGTGGCCAGCCGCCCGACCAGCACCAGCTCCTTCTGCCCCGCCCCGCGCCGCACGAAGGTCTTGTAGACGTCCTCGGTCAGGGAGCTGGACGATACCAAGAGCTGCGAGGAGATGGTGCTCATGATCGCCGCCAGGATCGCGGCCAGCAGGAACCCGGCGATATAGGGGTGGAACAGGGTCTGCGACAGCAGGATGAAGATCGTCTCCGGGTCCTTCAGCGTCAGCCCCGCGTGGCTCACATAGGCCAGGCCGCACAGCCCCGTCATCACCGCCCCGACCAGGGTGACCAGCATCCACGACATGCCGATGTTGCGCATGGTCGGGATGTCCCTCACCGACCGCACGGCCATGAACCGCACGATGATATGCGGCTGGCCGAAATAGCCCAGCCCCCAGGCCAGGCTGGAAATCACCCCCAGCACGGTCACCCCGCTGACCCAGCTCATCGCCTCGGGCCGCGCCGCCGCCAGCAGGCTCTGCGCCTGGCCCCAGCCGCCGATGTCGATCAGCGTCACCACCGGGGCCAGCACCAGGGCCACGAACATGATGCAGCCCTGCACGAAGTCGGTCAGGCTCACCGCCAGGAACCCGCCGAACAGGGTGTAGGCCAGCACCACCGCCGCGGTCAGCACCAGGCCGACGCGGTAGTCATAGCCGAACGAGGCCTCGAACAGCTTGCCGCCCGAGACCAGCCCGGCCGAGGTGTAGAGGGTGAAGAAGATCACGATCACCAGGGAGGCGACGATGCGCAGCCGCCGGCTGGTATCCCCGAACCGCTTTTCCAGGAACTCGGGAATGGTGATCGCGTCGTCGGCGACCTCCGTATAGACCCGCAGCCTGGGCGCCACGAGCAGGTAGTTGGCCAGCGCCCCGGCCATCAACCCCACCCCGATCCAGGCCGCGCTCAGCCCGCTCAGATACACCGCCCCGGGCAGCCCCATCAGGATCCACCCGCTCATGTCCGACGCCCCCGCAGACAGCGCCGCCACCGCCGGCGACAGCTGCCGCCCGCCCAGCATGAATTCCGAAACATTGCTGGTCGACTTGCGCCAGGCATACAGCCCGATGCCCAGCATCAGGGCGAAATAAGCCCCCAGCGAAACACCCGTCTCGATATTCATCCGCCAGCCCCCGGGATCGTCTGTTGTTGCCCCCCGGTCCGGGCCGCGCGGGCGGTGGAGGGGGAGGGGGCTAGGTGTAGCCGGGTTGGGGGCGGAGGCCAAACGGGGGGGAACGAGAGCAAGGATTGCCCACCCACCCCCGACCGATGCTACTCATGGGCGCAAGATCAGGGGGACTATCCGTGAACCATCAGAACCTTTCGGCCTTCATCTGGTCCGTCGCCGATCTGCTGCGCGGCGACTACAAGGCGGCGGAGTACGGCAAGGTCATCCTGCCCTTCACCGTGCTGCGGCGGCTGGACAGCGTTCTGGCCCCGACCAAGGCGGCCGTGCTGGCCGAGTTTGACGAGCGCACCAAAGCCGGCCTCAACCCCGACGCCTTCCTGCGCCGCAAGGCGGGACAGAGCTTCTACAACACCTCCCAGATGGACCTGAAGCGGCTGCTGGGCGATCCGGACAACGTCGAGACCAACCTCAACGCCTATCTCCAGGGCTTCTCGCCCGAGGTCCGCGACATCTTCGAGAGCTTCGAGTTCCACACCCAGATCGCCAGGCTGGCCAAGGCGAAGCTGCTGTTCCAGGTGGCGGAGAAGTTCGCCGCCATCGACCTGCACCCCGACCGGGTCAGCAACGCAGACATGGGCTCGGTTTTCGAGGAGCTGATCCGCAAGTTCGCCGAGCTCTCCAACGAAACCGCCGGGGAGCACTTCACCCCGCGCGAGGTCATCCGGCTGATGGTCAATCTGCTGTTCGTCGAGGACGACGAGGGGCTGTCAAAGCCCAGCATCGTCCGCACCATCTATGACCCGACGGCCGGCACCGGCGGCATGCTGTCGGTCGCCGAGGAACACCTGAAGGCCCAGAACCCGACCGCCCGCCTGACCATGTTCGGCCAGGAGCTGAACCCGGAATCCTACGCCATCTGCAAGGCCGACATGCTGATCAAGGGTCAGGACGTCAGCAACATCGCCTTCGGCAATACCCTGTCCGACGACGGCCATCCCGGAAAGACCTTCGACTACATGCTGGCCAATCCGCCGTTCGGGGTGGAATGGAAGAAGGTCGAAAAGGAAGTCCGCCGCGAGCATGAACAGATGGGTCACGCCGGCCGCTTTGGCCCCGGCCTGCCCCGCGTTTCCGACGGCTCCCTGCTGTTCCTGCTGCACATGCTGTCGAAGATGCGGCCGGCGGTGGAGGGCGGCTGCCGCTTCGGCATCGTCCTCAACGGCTCGCCCCTGTTCACCGGCGGGGCCGGCAGCGGCGAAAGCGAAATCCGCCGCCACCTGCTGGAAAGCGATCTGGTCGAGGCGATCATCGCCCTGCCGACCGACATGTTCTTCAACACCGGCATCGCCACCTATGTCTGGATCGTCTCCAACCGCAAACCGGCGGCCCGCAAGGGTCAGGTCCAGCTGATCGACGGCTCCGGCTTCTGGCGCAAGATGCGCAAGTCGCTGGGATCGAAGCGCAAGGAGCTCAGCCCCGAACACATCGCCGAACTGACCCGGCTGTTCGGCCGCTTCGAGACGGCCGAGGTCGCCGTGGTGCTGGACGCCGACGGCAAGGAAATCGACCGCCGCGCCGTCCATCCGGGCGAAACACCGCCCACCGTGCCGGAGGGCGGCAAGGTCAAGCTGGCGCCCCTGTCGCGCCTCTTCCCCAACACCGCCTTCGGCTATCGCACAATCACCGTGGAGCGGCCCCTGCGCGATGCGGCGGGCCAGATCGTGGTCGGCGAGCGGGGAAAGAAGAAGGGCCTGCCGCAACCGGACAGCAGCCTGCGCGACACCGAAAACGTCCCCCTGTCGGAGGAGGTCGAGACCTACTTCAGGCGCGAGGTTCTGCCCCACGCCCCGGATGCCTGGATCGACGCTGACAAGACAAAGGTCGGCTATGAAATCCCCTTCAACCGCCAGTTCTACGTCTTCGAACCGCCCCGGCCGCTGGACGAGATCGATGCGGACCTGTTGAAGGTCACGGACCGGATCAAGGCGATGATCGCGGGGCTGGCGGCGTGAGCGTCCCGGCCTATGAGCACTATCGTGATAGCGGGGTGGAGTGGCTTGGGGAGGTGCCGAGTCATTGGAGCGTTGCGCCGATGAAGCGGCTCTTGGAGCTTCAGAACGGTGCTGACTACAAGCTTGTTGAATCAGCGGAAGGCTATCCAGTTATTGGGTCGGGCGGCCCCTTCACCTACGCCTCGGATTTTCTCTACGACGGCGAGTCTGTCCTGCTGGGTAGAAAGGGAACTATTGATAAGCCGCTGCACGTCACCGGACGCTTTTGGACGGTTGATACTATGTTTTGGTCGAAGATCTGTTCAGACGTAGATGGGCGATTTGCCTACTACAGCGCCTGTACAATTCCATTTGCGTATTATTCCACGAGCACGGCGCTCCCCAGCATGACTCAGGGGGCGCTTAAAGGTCATTCGGTTTGCTTCCCACCCCTGCCCGAACAATCCGCCATCGCCAACTTCCTCGACCGCGAGACGGCCAAGATCGATGCGCTGGTGGAGGAGCAGCGGCGGCTGATCGACCTGCTCAAGGAAAAGCGCCAGACCGTCATCTCCCACGCTGTCACCAAGGGCCTCGACCCCTCGGTCCCGATGAAGGACTCCGGCGTCGAATGGCTGGGCGAGGTGCCGGCGCATTGGGAAGTCGCGCCACTCAGTTACCGCTACGAGGTTCAATTGGGGAGAATGCTGAATGAAGCCCGTTCATCGGGGGACAGCATGCGACCTTACCTCAGGGTCTTTGATGTCCAGTGGGGCGCGATCAACGTTCTTGACCTACCGCAAATGAATTTCCCGTCCGACGCTCGCTCCACTTACCGGCTAGAGCCAGGAGACCTGCTGGTTAACGAGGGGGGAAGCTACGTTGGGCGGTCTGCGATTTGGCGTGGCGACCTGGAAGAATGCTACTTTCAAAAGGCCCTTCATCGGGTAAGGCCGCGAGACAAATCGGCAGATACTGCCGAATTTCTTCTCTATGTGATGGAGTACGCGACTAATTATGGCGTGTTTGTTGCTGGGGGAAATCAAACGACGATCGATCATCTGACGGCCGAACAGTATCGCCGATATAGATTTGCGTACCCGCCTTTAACCGAGCAAATCGAAATAGCGACGTTCATCAATCAGGAAACGGAGCGATTAGGAGAGTTAGTTAGCCAAGCTGAAAGGGCGATCTCCCTTTTCCAAGAACGCCGGAGCGCCCTGATCTCTGCTGCCGTCACCGGCAAGATCGATGTGCGGGGCCTTGTCCCCGCATCTAGTCAGACCGAGGCCGCCTGATGCCCATTTTCGAGGTCAAGGGCGAACATCTGGTCGCCGTCGCCGAGACCAGCTTCAGCGCCGAAGGCATTTACGAGCGCAAGCACATCCAGCAACTCCTGAAGGCGCATATCGAGGTTCTCGATGAGCGACTGATGGTGATCGCCGAGGAGTTTGGCGATTGGCTGGACAGTTCGCGTCGCATTGATCTGTTGTGTCTCGACAGTGACGCCAATCTTGTGGTCGTCGAATTGAAGCGAACGGACGACGGCGGTCACATGGAGCTCCAGGCGCTCCGTTATGCGGCGATGGTTTCGACCATGACCTTTGATCAGCTTGTCGAGACCCACGCTCGTTTTCGCGGTCCGGCCCAACCTGACGAGGACGGCGCACGCGCCGATGTGCTGGAATTTCTCGGCTGGGACGATGTTTATGAAGATCAGTTCGGACGAGACACCCGGATTGTCCTGGCGGCGGCGGATTTCGGCAAGGAACTGACAACTGCCGTCATCTGGCTGATTGAGCGGGGCATCGACATACGCTGTGTCCGGCTCAAGCCTTATCGCATGGCTGAGGGCCCCATCCTGCTGGACATTCAACAATTGATCCCTCTGCCAGAGGCCGCCAGTTTTCAGACCCAGATCGGTGTAAAGCGGCAGGCGGAGCGTCAGAGTCGGACGGTGCGCCATGAGTTGCGCTACCGCTTCTGGGACGGCCTTCTGACCTACGCCAGGCAGCACACCCAAATTCACGCCAATCGCAAGCCTTCGCAGGATGGCTGGATATCAGGGGGCATAGGTCGAAGCGGGTTCTCACTGACCTACTCGGTCAGGCGCGAGGATGCTCAAGTCGAGTTGTGGATCGCGCTTGGCAGCGGCGGAATAGCCAAAACCAAGAACAAGGCAGCCTTTCATGCCTTGCTTGAGCAGAGGGAAGCTATCGAAGCGGATTTCGGCGACGCCTTGGAATGGCAAGAGCTTCCCGATGGCGATGGGTCTCGAATTCGGTTTGTCCTGCCCGGCGGCTACAAGGCGCCTGCTGAGCAATGGCCTGAAATTCATGCCAAACTGACTGACGCAATGATCAGGTTGGATGTAACGATGCGGCCCCGGGTCGCGGCCTTGAAAATCTAGGAGCGCGGCATGACCGGAGCCCTGCATCAGGAAATCAGCTTCGAGGACGAGGTCTGCACCGTCCTGGCCAACGCCGGCTGGCTCTACGGTTTCGGCGACGCGCAAGCCTATGACCGGGCCCGCGCCCTGTTCCCCGCCGATCTGGTCGCCTGGGTCCAAGCCAGCCAACCGAAGGCCTGGGAGGCCCTGGTCAAGTCGCATGGCGCGGCGGCCGAGGCGGTGTTGCTGGACCGGGTGCGCAAGTCTCTGAACGACCGCGGGACGCTGGACGTCATCCGCAACGGCGTCGAGATGATCGGCGTCAAATCCAGCATCGCCATGGCCCAGTTCAAACCGGCCATGGGCATGAACCCCGATATCGTCGCCCGCTATCAGGCCAACCGCCTGAGGGTTATCCGCCAGGTCCGCTACAGCCTCGCCAACCAGAACTGCTTCGATCTGGTGCTGTTTCTCAACGGCATCCCGGTCGCCACCGTCGAGCTGAAGACCGACTTCACCCAAAGCGTCGAGGACGCGGTCAACCAGTACCGGTTCGACCGCAACCCGCGCCCAAAGGGCGGCGCGCCCGAGCCGCTGCTCGGCTTCCCCTCCGGGGCCCTGGTGCATTTCGCCGTTTCCAACAGCGAGGTGATGATGACCACCCGGCTGGAGGGCGGCGCGACCCGCTTTCTGCCGTTCAACAAGGGCCGCGACGGCGGCAAGGGCAATCCGGTCAGCCCCCTTGGGCATGCGACCGCCTATCTGTGGGAAGAGGTCTGGCAGCGCGACAGCTGGCTGGAAATCCTCGGCCGCTACATGGTCACCCAGCGGGACGAGAAGAAGCAGATCAGGACGATCATCTTCCCCCGCTATCACCAGCTGGACGCTACCCGAAAACTTCAGGCCCAGGTGCTGGCCGAGGGGGCGGGCGGCAAGTTCCTGATCCAGCATTCGGCCGGTTCGGGAAAGACCAACTCCATCGCCTGGTCGGCGCACTTCCTGTCCGAACTGCACGACGCCAACGACGAAAAGCTGTTCTCCTCGGTCATCGTCGTCTCCGACCGCCGGGTGATCGACGGCCAGCTTCAGGACGCCCTGTTCGACTTCCAGCGCACCACCGGCGTGGTCGAGACCATCAAGAACGACAGCGGCAGCAAGAGCGTCCAGCTGGCCGAGGCTCTGGCGGCCGGCAAGAAGATCATCGTCTGCACCATCCAGACCTTTCCGTTCGCTCTGGAAAAGGTGCGCGAACTGGCCGCCTCGGCCGGCAAGCGCTTCGCCGTCATCGCCGACGAGGCCCACAGCAGCCAGACCGGCGAGGCCGCCGCAAAGCTCAAGGAAATGCTCTCGCCCGAGGAGATCGCCCAGCTTCAGGACGGCGGCGAGATCGACAACGAGGATGTGCTGGCCGCCCAGATGGCCACTCGCGCCGGCGAGACCGGCATCACCTATGTCGCCTTCACCGCCACCCCCAAGGCCAAGACCTTGCAGCTGTTCGGCCGTCCGCCCCGGCCGGACCAGCCGGTCGGTGAGGGCAATCTGCCCGCCCCCTTCCACGTCTATTCGATGCGCCAGGCCATCGAGGAAGGCTTCATCCTCGACGTCCTCAAGAACTACACGCCCTACAGCCTGGCCTTCAAACTGGCCAACAACGGCGAGGAATTCGACGAGACAGAGGTCGAGCGCTCGACGGCGATGAAGGGGATCATGCAGTGGGTCCAGCTGCATCCCTACAACATCAGCCAGAAGGTCCAGATCGTCGTCGAACACTACCGCCAGTCGGTGCAGCCGCTGCTGGAGGGCAAGGCGAAGGCGATGGTGGTTCTGGCCAGCCGCAAGGAGGCGGTGCGCTGGAAGCTGGCCATCGACAAATACATCAAGGACAAGGGCTATGGCCTGGGAACCCTGGTCGCCTTCTCCGGCGAGGTGGATGATCCCGATTCCGGTCCCGACCCCTTCACCGAGACCGGCGCCAATCTTAACCCGACGCTCAAGGGCCGCGATATCCGCGACGCCTTCAAGGGGCCCGAACATCACCTGCTGCTGGTCGCCAACAAGTTCCAGACCGGCTTTGACCAGCCCCTGCTGTGCGGCATGTATGTCGATCGGCGGCTGGCCGGCATCCAGGCGGTGCAGACCCTGTCGCGGCTGAACCGCAGCTATCCGGGCAAGGACACCACCTACGTCCTCGACTTCGCCAACAGCGCCGACGACATCCTGGCCGCCTTCCGGACCTACTATCAGACCGCCGAACTGGCGGGGATGACCGACCCCAACCTCGTGCTCGACCTGAAGGCCAAGCTGGACGCTGGCGGCTGGTATGACAGCTATGAGGTCGACCGGGTCGCCGCCGTGCTGATGAACCCCAATTCGACGCAGGGCGACCTCGCCGGGGCCATCGCCCCGGTCGCCGACCGGATGCTCAAGCGGTTCGGCGAGGTAAGGCGCGAGAAGCAGGCGGCGGACGAGGCAGGCGATGAAAAAGCCGCCCAATCGGCCAGGGAGGAGATGGACGCCCTGATCCTCTTCAAGGGCGACATGGCGACCTTTGTGCGGGTCTACACCTTCCTCAGCCAGATCTTCGACTACGGCAACACCGACGTCGAAAAGCGCTTCCTCTTCTACAAGCCGCTGATCCGCCTGCTCGATTTCGGCCGCGAGCGCGAGACGGTCGACACCAGCCAGCTGGTCCTCACCCACCACCTGATCCGGAACAAGGGCCAGCAGACTCTGCCGGTCGGAGGCGGCGAGGGCGACAAGCTGGAGCCCGTCGGCGACGCCGGCTCAGGCTCGGTTCAGGAAAAGCAGAAGGCCCTGCTTCGCGAGATCATCGAGAAGGTCAACGACCTGTTCGGAACCGATACCAGCGACGGCGACCAGCTGGTCTATGTGAACAACGTCATCAAGGGAAAGCTGCTGGAATCCCAGGAACTGATCACTCAGGCCCGCAACAACACCAAGAGCCAGTTCGCCGCCTCGCCGACCCTGGAGACCGAACTCCTCAACGCCATCATGGACGCCCTGACGGCGCATCAGGCGATGAGCAAACACGCTCTGGATTCCGACAGGGTGCGGACGGGGCTGAAGGAGGTTCTGCTGGGACCGGGGCAGCTTTACGAGGCGCTGAGGGCTCAGAGCGGAGCCATCTAGACAGAGAGGAAGCAAACTACATGAAGGCCTTGCCTGGACACCTTTCTCCACTTCCCCAAGCCTTGCTGGTGACCGCTGCCCAAGCGCTCTACGGATCAGACTGGGTAACGGCAGTGTCCCGTGATCTCGGAATCGCTGCTCGAACGGTATCTAGATGGAAGGCTGGAACCTCGAGGGTGACACCGCGAATTGCACCGGAGCTGTTTCGGCTACTGTCCGCGCGGCGAGACGCCATTGATCAGGCGCTCAGTCAAATCAAACCCTATGTGGATGATCTAGCGGAGACTGCCTCGCTGCCTTTTGGGCATGACTAATGGGTCCGAAATGTCTTCAGGAAGCGGCCATCCGGATCAAGCATGGCTTCCGGACTCTTGCTTAGGAAGCCATAGGATGAATTGCCCCC
>JAHBYC010000022.1 GCA_019636175.1 Caulobacter sp.
GGGCCGCTTCGACCGTCAGGTCGTGGTGCCCAACCCCGATGTCTCGGGCCGCGAGAAGATCCTGCGCGTCCACATGCGCAACGTGCCCCTCTCGGCCGATGTCGATGTGAAGGTGCTGGCGCGCGGCACCCCCGGCTTCTCCGGCGCCGACCTGGCCAACCTGGTCAACGAGGCCGCCCTGACCGCCGCCCGCCGCAACCGTCGCATGGTCACCATGCACGACTTCGAGCACGCCAAGGACAAGGTCATGATGGGCGCCGAGCGTCGCTCCATGGCCATGAACGAGGAAGAAAAGCGCCTCACCGCCTATCACGAGGGCGGCCACGCCATCGTGGCGCTGAACGTCCCGCAGGCCGACCCGGTGCATAAGGCGACCATCGTGCCGCGCGGCCGCGCCCTGGGCATGGTCATGCAGCTGCCGGAAGGCGACCGCTACTCGATGAAGTTCACCCAGATGACCTCGCGTCTGGCGATCATGATGGGCGGGCGGATCGCCGAGGAACTGATCTTCGGCAAGGAGAACATCACCTCCGGCGCCAGCAGCGACATCAAGGCGGCGACCAACCTGGCCCGGGCCATGGTCACCCAGTGGGGCTACTCCGACAAGCTGGGCACGGTGTCCTACGGCGACAATCAGGAAGAGGTCTTCCTCGGCCACTCGGTCGCCCGCACCCAGAACGTCTCCGAGGAGACCGCCCGGATGATCGATTCCGAGGTCAAGCGTCTGGTTCAGGAAGGCCTCGACGAGGCCCGCCGGATCCTGACCGAGAAGAAGGACGACCTCGAGGCGGTGGCCCAGGCCCTGCTCGAGTTCGAAACCCTCAGCGGCGAGGAGATCAATGGCGTGATCCAGGGCGTCAAGCCGGTCCGTGACGACAGCGACAGCCGTCGACCCAACGGCCCTTCGGTCTCGGTGCCGATCTCGCCCAGGCCCGACCCGGCCACGGCCTGAGTCCCTCTTCGAACCCCGGCTCCGCACGGCGCCGGGGTTTTTCCGGTCGCCCTATCTGAAGCCGGCCTCGTAGCCGACGGCGACGATCTCGTTGACCAGCTCGTAGCAGAGGGTCAGGGAGTTTTCCCCGGTGTTCCAGTAGGCGTTGGAAAAGCCGCAGTCCTTGGCGGTGATCAGCACCAGGCCGGTCTGATCGGAGCGGTCGAGCTGGACAAGGATGTCCCGCACCTCTTCCAGCACCGCCATGGATCTGACGATCTGGGCGGCGTCCTTGGTGTCCTTGCCGGCCTCCTCATAGGCCAGGGGCGCCAGAAGAGGGGGCGACTTGCTGATCCGGGCGACATGCTTGTTGAGCAGCATCGACCAGCTGGTCACGTTCTGCCCCGCCTCGAGGCGGCAGCCCTGCAGGCGCCGCTCGGGAATGCCGACGCGGCGGGTCAGGGGCAGATACTCCAGCGGAGCCGACCCATAGAGCAGGCAGGCGATCTGGTAGCCCCGCTGCTCGTCGATGCCATGCTCGTCCCACCAGGGCAGGTCCTCGCGCTTGCGATCGCTCATCTTGGCCGAGGCCAGCCACCACTCCATCGCCGCCGCCGCGTCGGTGCCGTCCTCGCCACTGCTGTCGGGAGAGAGCCAGTAGGTGGCGAAGCGGTCCGCCGCGTCCTCCTCACGCCCCAGCACCGGCAAGCCGTAGAGATCAACCAGGCCATGACCCATCTCATGCAGCATGACGAAGCGCAGGGTGCCCTTGACGAACTGCCTCAGCGTGATGGCTTCGCGAAACAGCGCCTGGGGCGGCGGCAGGTGGACGGTCTGACCCGCCGGCGCGCCGGAGCGGCGATCGTTGGTTTGGGCGGACGCCGGCGCGATCAGTCCCGCAACCAGCAGCAAGGCGAGAACGAGTCTTTTCATGATGCCCCCTGTTTGACCGAAGCTTGTCTGCGATCCCGGGGCGCCGCATCACTCAGAAATGGGGGAAAACGCCATCAATTCGAAAAAATCCGTCGCCGTCATGGGCATCGTCAACGTCACCCCTGACAGCTTCTCGGACGGGGGTCGGCACAGCGACGCGGAGGCCGCCGTGGCGCACGGCCTGAGGCTGCTGGAGGCGGGCGCGGACATGCTCGATATCGGCGGCGAATCGACCCGCCCCGGAGCCGCGCCGGTCAGCGAGGCCGAGGAACTGGCGCGGGTCATTCCGGTGATCGCCGGCCTGCGCGCCCGCTGCGACGCGCCCCTGTCGATCGACACCATGAAGCCGGCCGTCGCCCGCGCCGCCGTCGCCGCCGGCGCCGGGATCTGGAACGACGTCAGCGCCCTGCGCGGCGGGCCGGACGCCCTTGAGGTCGCGGCCGGCCTCGCCTGCCCCGTCGTGCTGATGCATATGCAGGGCGATCCCCGGACGATGCAGAGCGCGCCGCACTACCGGGATGTCGTCGAGGAGGTCGAATCCTTCCTGCTGGCGCGGGCTGAGGCGGCGCTGGAGGCCGGCGTCGAACGCGGCGCCATCTGGCTGGATCCCGGCATCGGCTTTGGCAAGACGACGGAGCACAATCTGGCGCTGCTCGCCGCCTTGCCCCGGCTCGTCGCCCATGGCTACCCGGTGCTGCTGGGAGCCAGCCGCAAGCGGTTCATTTCGGCCCTCGATCCGGCGGCCCAGACGCCCGACGCCCGCCTCGGCGGCTCAATCGCCGTCGCCCTTGCCGGCGCGGCGGCCGGCGTCGCCGCGGTGCGGGTGCATGACGTCCGCGAGACCGCCCAGGCGATGCTCGTTCAGGCCGCGGTGGCCTCGGCCCGCGAAAGGTAGGCAGGCGGCACGGCCTCGGTCAGCCAGACGCCATTGCTGCTGACCATGAAAACGTGGCCGTCGGCGGCCATGCGCGCGGCGTCGACGATCAGGATCACCGGCTTGCCCCGCCGGGCGCCGACCTTGGTCGCTGTCTCCAGATTGGCCGACAGATGGACGTGGTGTCGGGCCATCTTCTTCAGGCCGCCTTCGAAGATTGCCTGCAGGAAGCGGTCGACGGTGCCGTGATACAGTGTCGCCGGCGGGGTCGAAGACGGAAGGTCCAGGTCGATTTCAATGGAGTGACCCTGGCGCGCACGGATGCGATCGAGGTCGGGGCTCAACTCGAAGCGCTGCTTGTCGTTGTTCTCCACCACATGCAGCAGCTCATCAAACGAGACTCGCTTCAATGCGGTCAGAACGGCGTCGACCGGAGCCCAGCCGGCCGGGTCCAGGACCAGGCCTCCTGCTTCCGGCGCATGACGCAGCCAGTAGGAGAGGGTCTTGGAGATGGCTTTCGTATCCTTTTTCATGGGCGGCCCAATGCCACGAGGCCAATGAGGCGCCTATCTCCCGGCGAACACAGGTCGGCGCAATTGCGTCCTTGAGTCCCACTTCGGGGGCTGGACCGACCCCGACCGGGGCGGCACTGTGCCCCCGGGAACGAGACGCCGCACCGGCGCAAACGCCGGGCAAGGAAATACGATGGCTGAATTTGCCGCCAGCGATGGCGTGACCCTGTCCTACGACGATGCGGGCGTCGCCGACGGCAGGCCGGTCCTGCTGATCCACGGCTTTTCCTCAAACCGCGATGAGGGCTGGAAGCGCACTGGCTGGTACGCCGCCTTCGAGCGGCGGGGACAACGCGTCATCGCCCCGGACATGCGCGGCCATGGCCAGAGCGGAAAACCGCATGATCCCGCCGCCTATGGTCACCAGCGGCTGCTGGATGACGTGATCGGGCTGCTTGATCACCTTGGCGTCGAGCAGACCGACGTCGTGGGCTATTCGATGGGCGCGCGGCTGGCCCTGAGACTGGCCCTGCAGGCGGGGGACAGGGTCAACCATCTGATCATCGGCGGCGTGGGCGGTCGGCAGCTCGAGGAGGGGCCGAGGGACGAAGGCATGGCCGCCGCCATGGAGGCGGCCGACCCCGACAGCATCCAGGACCCGATGCTGCGCAGTTTCCGCCAGTTCGCCGACGAACAGGGTGAGGACCGGCTGGCCCTTGCGGCGCTGACCCGCGCCGTCTCCTGGCGTCCGACGGCAGACGATCTGTTCGCCATCTCCGCCCCGACCCTGGTGGTCGCGGGGGCCCGCGATGCCCTGGCCGGCGACCCCCAGGGGCTGGCCGACCATATCCGCGGGGCCAGGGCCGTCACCTTGCAAGGATGCGACCACTTCAACGCCATTCCCCACGCCATGCTCAAGGCGACGGTGTTCGACTTCCTGGACGGCTACCTGGACGATCCGTTCGGCTAGAACCTGTTCCCATTTGGCGGAACCGCCAAATGGGTAAAACAGGCTCTAAACGAAGCATGTAGAGCACGATTCAACGATTGGACGGTTCCGTCTAATCGCATCGTGCTCTAGCGCCCCATCAGATACTCGCCGCCCTTTTCCAGCCCGCGCTTCCATGCCGGGCGGGCATGGATGCGTTCGATCCAGGCGGCCATGTTGGGATAGTCCTGCAACTTGCCCATGGCCTTGGCGACTTCGGGGATGAAGCTCATCTGCACGTCCGCGCCGGTCGGGCCCTCGCCGATTAGCCAGTCGCGGCCCTTCAGGCTCTGTTCGACATAGCCGAGATGATTGGCGATCTCGCTCTGGATACGCGGATGCAGCGGCCCGCCGGCCTCGCCGAGGCGAGAGACATACATGTTGAGCATCAACGGCAGCATGGCGCTGCCCTCGGCATAGTGCAGCCACTGCTGATAGGCGTCATAGGCGGCGCCGGCCGGGTCAGGGGCCATCCGGCCGCCGCCGTGGCGACGGATGATGTAGTCGATGATCGCGCCGCTCTCGATGACGGTCGCATCGCCCTCGGTCACCACGGGGCTCTTGCCCAGCGGATGGATCGCCTTGAGTTCCGGAGGGGCCAGCCTGGTGGTCGCGTCGCGGCTGTAGAACTTGATCTCATAGGGCAGGCCCAGTTCCTCCAGCAGCCAGAGAATCCGCTGCGACCGGCTTTCGTTGAGGTGGTGAACGACCAGCATCCTGTCTCTCCCTTGAGGTTCTGACCGTGATAGCCCGGTCCCGGCCCTTGCGGCAAAATAATGCGCGATGCCGCCTATGTTGTGTGCGTTTGCGAAATACATATAGTGCGGCGCACAAGAATACCGGAGAGATCATCCACCATGACCGCCGCCGCCAGCATCGCCGCCACGACCGAGTCCCTGGTGCTGGAGGGTCTGCCCACACTGCTTCGCGAGGCGGCCGATGCGGCCCAGGCCTTTGTCGCCGAGGCCAAGGGCGCGGTGAAGGCGCGGATCACCAGCAACGGCCGCATTGACCGCAAGCTGGCCGACGCCCAGCAGCACGCCGTGCATGGATTCGGCTGGTACGCCTCCTACGCCGAGCTGATGACCCAGGTCGCCGGCTGGGCCGCCGCCCTCGACGACGCGGGACAGTTTTCCGAGACCGACGCCCTGCTGGCGCAGCTGCTGTTCGCCGAATACGCCTGCCAGATGGTCGGCGGGATTCCGATGAACCAGGGCGAGATGGTGCGGCCGGCAGATCTGACCGACAGCCGCGAGACCATGAACCGGCTGTTCGCCCCGGCCCTGACCCGACTGATCACCGCCGGCGGCGGCCAGGCGGTGAAATCCCGGGTCGCGCAGCTGATCGCCGACTCCCGCGGCAAGGCCACTGTCGAGAATACCGGCCTCGACGAAACCTTCGAGATGATCCGCGACCAGTTCCACAGCTTCGCCGAAGCCAAGGTGGTTCCCTTTGCCCACCAGTGGCACCTGAACGATGAGCTGATCCCGCTGGACCTGGTCAAGGAGCTCGGCGATCTGGGCGTATTCGGCCTGACCATCCCGGAAGAGTTCGGCGGTTCGGGCATGGGCAAGACCGCCATGTGCGTGGTTTCCGAGGAGCTGAGCCGGGCCTGGATCGGCGTCGGCTCCCTGGCGACCCGGTCGGAGATCGCCGCCGAGCTGATCCTCACCGGCGGCACGGACGCCCAGAAGGCCGAATGGCTGCCGAAGATCGCCAGCGCCGAGATTCTGCCCACGGCGATGTTCACCGAGCCCAACACCGGCTCGGACCTGGGTTCTCTGCGCACCCGGGCCGAGCTGAAGGGCGACAGCTATGTCGTCACCGGCAACAAGACCTGGATCACCCATGCGGCCCGCGCCGATGTCATGACTCTGCTGGTCCGCACCGACCCGGCGACCAGTGACTACCGCGGCCTGTCGATGCTGCTGGCGCCCAAGATGCGCGGCGAAGGCGACACGCCCTTCCCCACGCCCGGCATGAGCGGCGGCGAGATCGAGGTCATCGGCTATCGCGGCATGAAGGAATACGAGATCGGCTTCGACGGCTTCACCGTGCCGGCGGCCAATCTGCTGGGCGGCGCCGAGGGCCAGGGCTTCAAGCAGCTGATGGCCACCTTCGAGAGCGCCCGGATCCAGACCGCCGCCCGCGCCGTCGGCGTGGCCCAGCGGGGTCTGGAACTGGGCCTGGCCTACGCCCTCGACCGCAACCAGTTCGGCGGCCCGATCTTCGGATTCCCGCGGGTGTCCAACAAGCTGGCGATGATGGCGGCCGAACTGATGGGCGTGCGTCAGCTGACCTACTATGCCGCTCGCCAGAAGGATGATGGCAAGCGGTGCGATCTGGAGGCCGGCATGGCCAAGCTGATCGCCGCCCGGGTCGCCTGGGCCGCCGCCGACAACGCCCTGCAGATTCACGGCGGCAACGGCTTTGCGATGGAATACGAGGTCAGCCGCGTCCTGGCCGACGCCCGCATCCTCAACATCTTCGAAGGGGCCGGCGAAATCCAGGCCCAGGTCATCGCCCGCCGCCTGCTCGAGGACGGCAACTAGATCGCGCCGTAGCCCGTCGGCTGAGGCCTCACGCCGGCCAGGATGAGCTCGACCTGCCGGTCCATGCGCGCCGTCAGGGCCACGGCGTCGGCGCCGACCTGGGCCGCGAGACTGTAGTTGAAGGCGTAGGCGGCCATCAGGACCTCAAGCACCAGCCCCAGGTCCGCATCCGGCCGCACGTCCCCCCGTTCTATCCCTTCCGCCAGGACGTCCAGCAGCATGCCCTTGAAGGCCTGGTTGCGGCCGAAAGGCACCGTGGTTTCCTCCAAGGAGGGACTGAAGGTGGCCGCGATGTGGGCGAGGAACAGCTTCACCCGCCGGCATTCGAAGTCATAGTGGATGGCGAAGATCGAGCAGATGCGATCACTGGTCGAGCCGCGCAGATAGGGGAGGATGCGGGTCAACTCCTCCTGCAACGGCCCAACCCGGTCGGCCATGACCTGGCTCAGCACGTCCGCCTTGGATTTGAAGGTCGTGAAGACGCTCCCGACAGAGACGCCGGCGCGATCCGCGATCGCACGGATCGTCGTCTCGTCGTAGCCGATCTCGTGGAAGAGATCGCGGGCGGCCGACAGCACCTTAGCGCGCGTCGCCGCCTTCTGATCGTCACGAACCCCCAATAACCGTCTCCCCCGGCTCCTCTAAAAAAAACGCCTCGCGTCCCGGCGAGGCGTTTCTTGTCATGTTGGCGTCAGCTGCGCGCCCCGGCCAAAATCAGATCGATCTGATCAGAAAGGCGCGAGGTCAGGTCGTCCGCCGTCCAGCCATCAAACACCGCCCGGCGATAACCCGCAAGATAGACGTCCCACAGAACGCCGCAGATCAGACGAAGGTCAGCCTTCTGGGACAGCTCGCCGCGTTCGACGCCGGCGCGAAGGCTGTCGGCGATCATGGTCATGACCGGCTTGAGGGCCTCGCGGTTGCGCTTTTCACCCGCTTCGGTGCGCGTCCAGGATGCGGCTATGCCAGCCTGGAGCAACGGCAGTTGAGTCATGTGAAAACGGTAGGCCACGGCGAAGAGGTTGGTCAGCGCCTCGGAGACCGTTGCGCTGGAACTGGCCGCATCCCGCATCGCCTCGACCAGCAGGGCGTAGTCTTCGGCGAGGATTTCGTCAAAAAGTTCGGACTTGTCGGCGAAGCTGGCGAAGACCGCGCCGGTTGACATGCCGGCGGCCTTGGCAATGTCGCGAATGGTTGCGCCCTCATAACCGCGCTCGCTGAAGAGCTGGCGAGCGGCGGCGAGGACCTTTTCGCGGGTACGCTGTTTGGCGAGGGCGCGACGGGTCGGCTTGATCGGCCGGGCGCCGGGCGAAGTAATCACACGCATGGGGACGTGGTTCATCGGATGGACTCCAGTTTGGTGAGAGCGCTTTCCGCACGCTGCTCGAACTCAACGCAGTACTCGTCGACCACGTTCTGCAAAATTTCGGAATATCGACGGGCTAGCTCACGGCCGTCCTGCGCGGCGTCGCGCAGATCGGCGATAAGCTGGCGAATTTCAACCATCGCATCGGTCAGGTCGTCGGCCGAGGAAGTCCCGGCCGTCTGTGGCATGGCCGCCATTGGCGCCTCTCTAGGCCTTCCCGCTGTGAAGGAACCGAACTGATCCGCGGTAAGGCGTCGATCATGTTCAGCGAACCGGCGTTTGCGAGCCGGGGCGGGGCGTTTAGCCACCATTCTTGGTGAAAGCAAGACAAAAAAGAGACGCCGAATCCCCTCGATTCCGCATATGACACCGCTACCATCGGCTGCATTTTCTGTCACTGCGACAATTGCACTCACCGAACACGCTCACTGAACGCGCGCCGCCGAACAAGATTGCATGGGATCGGGCGGTGTGGCGATTTCGCTTATCGCGTAAGGGCCGGAGGACTATAGAATGGGGTCGTGCGCGACATCTTCTCCCTCCTCATCCCCGCCGCCCTGCTGGCCGTCACCATCACCCTGGGGTTCGGGCTCTACAGCCTGTTCCGGGGCGGAGACTATGGCCGGTCACGGTCAAACAAATTGATGCGTCTGCGCGTGCTGATGCAGTTCATTGCCATCATCGTGCTGGTCGCCGCCTATTGGTGGCGAACAAGGACCTAGTCGCCGTGGTCACCCTCAACCGCATCTACACCCGCACCGGCGACGCCGGCTCGACCCGACTGGCGACAGGCCAGCCGGTCAGCAAGACCCATCCGCGCGTCGTCGCCTACGGATCGGTGGACGAAACCAACGCCTGCCTCGGTCTGGCGCGGCTGCACACCGGCGTCGATCCGGTTCTCGACGCCATCCTGGCCCGGGCCCAGAATGACCTGTTCGACCTTGGCGCCGATCTGGCCACGCCCGAGCAGGACGAGAAGCCGGCCTGGGAGCCCTTGAGGATCCTGCCCGGCCAGGTCGAGCGGCTTGAGCGCGAGATCGACCAGTTGAACGCGGACCTGTCAGACCTGACCAGCTTTGTCCTGCCCGGCGGATCGGCGGCGGCGGCGGCTCTGCATCTGGCGCGCACGGTGTGTCGCCGGGCCGAACGTGAGACAGTGGCTCTGGCCGCGCTCGAGGGCGAAATCGTCAGCCCCGACGCGGTCAAGTTCCTCAACCGGTTGTCGGACCTGCTGTTCGTGGCCAGCCGCTGGGCCAACGACAAGGGCGGCGCGGACGTGCTCTGGACCCCCGGGGCCAACCGCTAGGGCCTGCCCCGGCGCCCTCGACCGGACTATTTCTTCTCGGCGGCTCCGCCGATGGTCGCTTTCGCCGGCGCGGACGGCTTTGACTTGTCGGCCGCCGGGAGCTCGATTGGCGGCGGCGTCACGCCGGGCCCGTAGGCATCCTCGCGCAGTTTCCTCGCCGCCTGCTTTTTCGACCATTCCTCGCGGGTCATGCCGGCCGGACGGCCGGTAAGATCGGGAATATAGAGAGGGGTGGCGCAGGTCCGCGTCGCCGGGTCCCACCAGGCCTGCTGACGGTCGCAACGCTTGGCCGGCCACACCCACAGAATCTGATAGGCCCAGATGGCGACCACCCCGACGGCGAACAGGCCGAGGAAGACGAGCTTCAGGCGATCGATGGTCTTGTTCATACGCGAGGCCTCTAGACGATATGGGCCGGCATCGCCAGCCACCTGATCGGGGCGATTTTTCGACCTAGATTGACCCGCAGGTAAACTTGCATTGCGCGGCCAAGCTAGTATCAGCCTGTCCGCGCAAGATTTTTCGCAACGCAACACGGGCGGACAAAACCGATGAAGGTGCTGGTCCCGGTCAAACGGGTAATCGACTACAACGTCAAAGCCAGAGTGAAGGCCGATCAGACCGGCGTCGATCTGGCCAACGTCAAAATGAGCATGAATCCCTTCTGCGAGATCGCGGTCGAGGAAGCTGTGCGACTGAAGGAAAAAGGCGTCGCCACCGAGGTGGTCATCGTCTCCATCGGTCCGGCACAGGCTCAGGAAACCATCCGTACGGCCCTCGCCATGGGCGGCGATCGCGGCGTCCTGATCCAGGCCGACGCCGACCTCGAGCCCCTGGCTGTCGCCAAGCTGCTCAAGGCCGTGGCCGAGGACGAGAAGGCTGATCTGGTGCTGATGGGCAAGCAGGCCATCGATGGCGACAACAACGCCGTCGGCCAGATGCTCTCGGCCCTGCTGGGCTGGCCGCAAGCCACCTTCGCCTCCAAGGTCGAGGTCGAAGGCGGCAAGGCCACCGTGACCCGCGAGGTCGACGGCGGCCTTCAGGTTCTCGAAGTCGCGCTTCCCGCGGTAATCACCGCCGACCTGCGCCTCAACGAGCCGCGCTACGCTTCTCTGCCCAACATCATGAAGGCGAAGAAGAAGGAAATCGCGACCAAGACCACCGGTGACTACAGTGTTGATGTCGCGCCGCGCCTGACGGTCGTGAAGGTGACCGAGCCGGCCAAACGCTCCGCCGGCATCAAGGTCGAAGACGCCGCCCAGCTGGTGGCCAAACTCAAGACTGAAGCGGGGGTGCTCTGATGGCCGTTCTCGTCGTCGCCGATAACGACAACGCGCACCTGCGCGACACCACCCACAAGACTGTCACCGCCGCCCTCGCCGTTTCCGGCGACGTCGATGTGCTGGTCATGGGTGAAGGCGCCAAGGCCGTGGCCGACGCCGCCGCCAAGATCGATGGCGTGCGCAAGGTCCTGCTGGCCGAAAGCGCCGACCTGGGCCACGGCGTCGCCGAAGTCCAGGCCGCCACCGTCGAGGGCCTGATGGGCGGCTATGACGCCGTCCTGATCCCGGCCACCTCGGGCGGCAAGAACTACGCCCCCCGCATCGCCGCCCACCTGGACGTCGCGCCGATCAGCGAGATCGTCGAAGTGGTCGACGCCGACACGTTCGTGCGGCCGATCTACGCCGGCAACGCGCTGGAGACCATCAAGTCCTCCGACGCCAAGAAGGTCATCACCGTGCGTCCGACGGCTTTCAAAGCCGCTGGCGAGGGCGGCTCGGCCAGCGTCGAAAGCGCCACAGCCGGAACCGCCAACGGCGCCAGGTTCGTCAGCGAAGAGATGGTCAAGTCCGACCGTCCTGAACTGACGGCCGCCAAGATCGTCGTTTCCGGCGGTCGCGCCATGGGTTCGGCCGAGGAGTTCCAGGCGGTCATCGAACCGCTGGCCGACAAGCTGGGCGCCGCCGTCGGCGCCTCGCGCGCGGCCGTGGACGCCGGCTACGCCCCGAACGACTACCAGGTCGGCCAGACCGGCAAGGTCGTGGCGCCGTCGCTGTACATCGCCATCGGCATCTCGGGCGCGATCCAGCACCTGGCCGGGATGAAGGACAGCAAGGTCATCGTGGCCATCAACAAGGACGCCGACGCGCCGATCTTCCAGGTCGCCGACTACGGCATCGTGGGCGACTACAAGACGGTCGTTCCGGAACTGATGGCGGCGCTGGGCTAGTCAGCCCTTCACCGTTGAGATTGGGGGCCGGGCGGCAACGTCCGGCCCTTTTTCTTTGTGCGTCGACCGCGAATCCAATTCCTCCCCCGGGCGCAACGCGCCCTCTTTGGGGGAGGGGGACCGCCGGCCCG
Source organism: Caulobacter sp. (assembly GCA_019636175.1). GTDB lineage: Bacteria > Pseudomonadota > Alphaproteobacteria > Caulobacterales > Caulobacteraceae > Caulobacter. The sequence continues at coordinate 11,824 of JAHBYC010000022.1, forward strand.
ATTCAGGGCCGGTGGTGGAGGGGGCAGCGCCGGCGGATCGCGATGGCCATGAACGCCGCCGTCAATCCCGCGCCAGAACGCGATCACCCCCTGAAAGGCCGGCTCCGCCCCCTCCACCTCGCGGGGTATTCCCCGCGCGGTCCCCCTCCCCCAGTCAATGCTTCGCGCTGGGGGAGGAATTAGGGCGTCAGGATTGCTCGCGCGTTTGCCTCGTCGCGGTGGATCTGCTCGACCATCAGATCGATGGAGGCGAACTTCTCCTCGGGCCGCAGGAAGGCGACCAGTTCCGTCTCGATGACCTGCCCGTACAGGTCCTCGTCGAAGTCGAAGATCCAGACCTCCAGCCGGGTCTCGACCTCGCCCGTCGTCGGGTTGTTGCCGATGTTGGCGACGCCGGGCAACAGGCGCCCGTCGGGCAGGCGGGTGCGGGTGGCGTAGACGCCCAGGCGCGGGGTGACATAGTCGGCCATGAAGACATTGGCGGTCGGAAAGCCCAGCTGGCGGCCCAGCTGCTGGCCACGCCGCACCACGCCCTCGATGGCGAAGGGCCGGCCGAGGATGGCGGCGGCGGCCTCGGGATGACCGTCGCGCAGCGCCTCGCGCACGCCGGTGGAGCTGAACTTGCCTTCGCCCTCTCCGACGGCTTCGGCGACCGAGACGCCGAAACCGAAGGCCTCGCCATAGGCCTTCATCAGCGCCGGGCTACCGGTGCGGCCCTTGCCGAAGCTGATGTCGAAGCCGACGGCGACGTGCTTTACGCCGAGCCCCTCGTGCAACACGAACTGGGCGAACTCCCGGTCCGAAAAGCTGGCCATCTCGAAATCGAAGTTCAGGACGTAGAGCCGGTCGACGCCCTGCGTCTCCAGCGCCCGCCCCTGCTGCTCCAGGGTCATCAGGCGGAAGCTCGGTTCGTCCGGATGGAACAGCCGTCGCGGATGCGGATCGAAGGTGATCACCCCCAGCGGACAGTCCTGGGCTCGCGCGGCGTCGGCCGCCAGACCGATCACCGCCTGATGCCCCAGATGCACCCCGTCGAAGTTGCCGAGCGCCACCGAGGCTCCGCGGTCGGCGGGGTCCAGGTTCTTCCAGCCGTGGACGATCTTCAGGCTCATCCGCGCTTGGGGGCCATGATCAGGGCCTCGCCGGTCAGCACCGCCTTGCCGTTCACCGAGCAGACGGTGTCGATGGTCACGCGGCCCTTCTCTGCGTCGATGTCCTTGATGGTGCAGACGGTGTGGACCTCGTCGCCGACCCGCACCGGGCGGCGGAAGCTCAGGGATTGGCCCATATAGACCGAACCCGGCCCGGGCAGCTGAGTGCCGATCACCGCCGAGATGTAGGCGGCCGACAGCATGCCGTGGGCGATGCGGCCCTTGAACTGGGTGGTCTGGGCGTAGTCCTCGTCCAGGTGCAGCGGATTGTTGTCGCCGCTGACCTCCGCGAACAGCTGGATGGTCCGCTCGTCGGCCGTGCGCGTCATCTCGGCCGATTGGCCGACAGTGAGGTCTTCAAGGAACAGGCCCTGCATTCGTCGTCTCCTACCAGACCAGGTCCGCCATGGCGTAGGCGGCAAACTGGCCTTCTTCTTCCAGCAACCCGGCGACCTTCACCGGATCGAGTTTTCCGTCGGCGCCCAGGGCCTTCGCCCCATGGATGCCCTGGGCGATGAACAGGCAGTCCAGGCCGTGGTCGGCGGCGCCCTTCACGTCGGTGATGACCCCGTCGCCGATGCACAGCACCCGCGAGCGGTCCAGCGTCTTGCCAAGCAGCGCCTCGCCCTCGGCGAGGGCCAGGTCATAGATCGGCGTGAACGGCTTGCCGGCCATCAGCACCTCGCCGCCCAGCCTGGCGTAGAGATCGGCCAGGGCGCCGCCGCAGTAGATCAGCTTGTCGCCCTTCTGGACCACCAGATCAGGGTTGGCGCAGATCAGAGGCAGTTTGCGCGCCGCCGCCGCCGTCAGCCGTTCGCGGTAGTCCTCCGGCGTCTCGACATCGTCGTTGTCCGGCCCGGTTACCGAGACGAAGGCCGCCTCGTCGGCTCCGGCCAGATCCAGCCCCAGGCCCTCGTACAGCACCAGGTCCTTGGCCGGGCCTATCTTCCACATCGGCCCGGGCGCCCGCTCGGCCAACAGCACGCGGGTAGCGTCGCCGCTGGTGACGAAGGCGCTCCAGGCCTCGCGCGGCACCTTCAGGCCGTCCAGCTGGGCGATGACGTCGCTGGCCGGACGCGGAGAATTGGAGATCAGCACCACCGGCCCCACTTCGGCCCGCCAGCGCGCCAGGGCGGCGCAGGCGTCGGGAAAGTTCTCACGACCGTTGTGGATCACGCCCCAGACGTCGCACAGCAGGACGTCATAGCGGTCGCGCAGGGCCGAGAGGCCGACGGGGAGGTCAGTCATGGCCCCTGCGCTAACGGCTGGCGAAGGGAGCGTCAATTGCTCTCGCGGCCCTGTCGTTGCAACCTCTATCGGCTGGACGCCTTTCTCCAACAGCAGCCGATCTTCAGGAGCCGACCATGACCACCGTAACCTACGAAGTCGCCGAACATGACGGGGGCTGGGCCTATCGCGTTGGCGACACCTGGTCGGAGACCTTCCCCACCCACGACGCCGCCGCCGCGGCGGCGCGGGCGGCGGCCGGCGAACAGCGGGTTGGCGGCAAGACGGCCGGCATCGTCTTCGAGGACGAGAAGGGGCAATGGCACGGCGAGATCGCCGACGGAGGGGATCGCCCGGACACCGTCGTCAAGGACTGATCCGCGAGCCGCCCCTGGCGTTTGGCCGCGCTGAATCCTGGTCCGCCATAGACAATCTGAACGAGACATGGCCGTAATGCCCGCTCTGATCGAAGCGGGAGCGCGACCCATGGCTACATCCAAACCGACGTCGGACGGCGACACGCCGGCCAGGACCCGCAATCAGGATGTCGACGCCGCCAGCCAGGCGGTCAGCCAGCTGTTCGGGGTCACCGCCCAGGCACTGGGAAACGCCGTCTTCAACGCGGTCAACGCCCAGCAGCAGTGTGCGGTCTCCGCTCAGGCGGCCCTGACCCAGACCGTCATCACAATGCTGGCCTCGGATCACGTCGTCGGCCGTGAGGCGAGCGCCAAGTTGCAGGTTTCCTCCGCTCCCGGGAGCGGACCTCTGCCACCGGAGCCGCCGCGCCCTGTCGACACCCATGACCTGACCATCGCCGCCCTAAAGGCGGCCGAGGAGGCGCTTGATCCCATGATGGCGCTGGTGACGCTGAACGTCGCCTGCATCGCCATGATCGACGCCGCCCAGCATCTCCAGCGGACGGAGATTATCGCCGAGACGGCGGTGGGTCTGGCCCTGCAGAAGGCCCTCACCGGTCATGAGGGGGATACCTGGACCAGTGTCATCGCCGCAGCCGAGCAGAGCGTGAACAAGGCCAGCGAGCATCTCAACGTCATCTGCAACACGATGATCGCCATAACCCGCAACGCCGCCGGAAGGCCCGCGCCCAAGGGCTGAGCCGGCCGACGCCGTCCGCGCCTTCAATCCGCCGGGATCAGCCGGCCGCGCTGGCCACCAGCCGGGCGTAGAAGATGGTCATCCGCTCCAGATTGGCCAGGGTCATTCGCTCGTTGGTGCCGTGAATCATGGCGAAGGTGTCCAGCGAGGCCAGCAGCGGCTGATAGCGGTAGATGTCGCTGGCGATGGGGGTCATGTAGCGACTGTCGGTGCCGGCCCCCACGAGGCCCGGCGCCACCGGCAGCTTGCCGCCGTCCGCGGCCAGCGCCGCCAGGACCCGCCAGCCGACGGAGTCGGTCGAGGAGACCGGCGAGGGGTTCACGGCGTTGCCTTCCCAGGCCAAATCGACCTTCAGCCCGACGGTCGCCTGCCTGGCCCGCGCCATCACCTCATCCTTGGTCTGACCAGGGGCGATCCGGTAGTTGATCCAGGCGGTGGCGTCCTGCGGCAGGACGTTCTCCTTGGGACTGCCCTTGAGCATGGTCGGGGCGATGGTGGTGTGCAGCAGGGCGGCGCCCGCGGGCGTGGCGGCGAACTGCTTCTTCATCATCCCGCCGAACAACCATTCATTGGCCACGGCCATCCGCATCATGAAGCTGCCGTGCGGCGCCAGCGCCCGGACCATCTCGGCGCCGGGACCGTTGAGCTTCAGCGGGAACGGGTTGTCGGTGATGGCGGTGATGGCCTTGGCCAGGACCGCGACCCCGGTCTCGGGCGGGGGGGCGGAGGAGTGGCCGCCCTGGGCCGGCGCGGTGACGCGGAGAGTGGCGTAGCCCTTCTCGGCGATGCCGATGATGGCCGCGGGTTTGCCGGTGATCGGATGGTCGGTGATCGCCGCCGAGCCTTCGTCGAGGACCCATTCGGCCTGGACGCCTCGGCTCTTCAGCAGTGCGGCGGCGGCGCGGGCCCCGGACCCGCCGGCCTCCTCGTCCTGGCCGCTGACGACGATGATGGTGCGTTTGGGCTTAAAGCCGTCGCTCGCCAACGCCTCCAGCCCCTCGAACAGGGCGACCAGACTGCCCTTGTCGTCGATGGAGCCTCGGCCCCAGACGGCGCCGTCGGCGATGACGCCGTCGAAGGGCGGCTGTTTCCAGTCGCCCTCGGTGCCCGGGGTGATCGGCACCACGTCCTGGTGGGCCATCAGCACGATGGGTTTCAGCGACGTATCGCTGCCGGTCCAGGTGTAGATCAGCGCCTTGTTGGGCAGAATCTCGCGGGTCATGACCGCATGGGCGGCGGGATAGGTCGTGGCCAGCCAGGCGTGGAGTTTGTCCCATTCGGCCCAGTCGTTGTCGGCCTTGTTCTGATGGCTCACCGTGCGGATCCGCACCGCCTCCGCCAGATGCCGCGCCGCTTTCGCCTGGTCGATGGCCGGGGCGTCGGCGAGTTTCACGGTGGTGATATCGACCGCGGCCGGAGCCTTGTAGGTCCAGGTGCGGATCAGGACCACGGGGACCAGCACCACAAGGAGGGCGACAATCCCCAGCGCGATCTTCCCCAACAGCTTCATGACGTCCTCCCCGAACTTTTGCGCAGACTAGGACGCGGCGCCGGGAGGTGTCACGCCCGCCTTTCTGCCCAAAGGCGCATCCGCCAGCGCACAGGCCGCGGGCTCCCGCCTCAGGCATGGCGTACAGCGCCGCAATCGCCTTGACTCCCCTCCCCGGCTCACGCAGGAAGCGAGGGCTCTCGCGGGAGACATCGGGATTCCTTTTCGTCCCGAGGCCGAAGGCGCAACCGCCCCGGAAACGCTCAGGCAAACGGACCGCGCGAGCATAGGAACGCTGGAAAGAGTCGCCGCAAGCGACTCGCCGAAGGAGCAAGGACCGGCCGGTTGGCCCGGTTCGGAATCTCTCAGGCTCAGGGACAGCGGGGGCGAACACCGGCGATACGCCGGCGGTATCGCATCGACCCCGGAGCCTGGCGTGACTGACGAGACCCTCAAACAGACCCCGCTCTACGAGGCCCATGTCGCCGCCGGAGCCCGCATGGTCCCCTTCGCTGGCTACTCCATGCCGGTGCAGTATCGCGACGGGGTGCTGAAGGAACATCTGTGGACCCGCGAGCACGCCGGTCTGTTCGATGTCAGCCACATGGGTCAGGCCCGGCTGCGCGGCGTCTCGCCCCTCTCGGCCTTCGAGGAGGTGACGCCCGGCGACTTCATCGGCTTGGGCGCCGGCAAGCAGCGCTATTCCCTGCTGCTGAACAAGAAGGGCGGCATCGTCGACGACCTGATGGGCGCGCGGCCCGATGACGACGGCCTGTTCGTGGTGGTGAACGGCGCCTGCAAGGACGGCGACTTCAAGTTCATTGACAACGAACTGGCCGGCCAGGTGCGGATCGAGCGGCTGGAAGACCGCGCCCTGCTGGCTCTGCAGGGTCCCGAGGCAGCCGCTGTGATGGCCGCGCATGCGCCGGAGGCGGCGACGATGGTGTTCATGGAATGCCGCGCGATGACCGCCTTCGGCACCGACGCCATCGTTTCCCGCTCCGGCTATACCGGTGAAGACGGCTATGAGATCAGCGTCCCGGCCGCCGAGGCCCACCGCGTCTGGGCGACCCTGCTGGAGGACGAGCGGGTCCGCCCCATCGGCCTGGGCGCCCGCGATTCCCTGCGGCTCGAAGCAGGACTGCCGCTCTATGGCCATGACATCGACGAGACCACCAGCCCGGTCGAGGCGGTCCTGACCTTCGCGGTGTCGAAAAAGCGCCGTGACGCCCAGGACTTCCCCGGCGCGGCGCGCATCGCCAGGGAGTTGGCGGAGGGACCGTCCCGCGTTCGCGTCGGCCTGAAGATCCTTGAAGGCGCGCCGGCGCGCGAGGGCGCCGAAATCGCCGATGCGAACGGCGAGGTGATCGGCAAGGTCACCAGCGGCGGCTTCGCCCCCAGCCTCGGCTGCGCCATCGCCATGGGCTATGTGCCGCCCGCCCGGTCAGCAGTGGGCACGGCGCTGAGAGTCATTGTCCGGGGCAAGGCGGGGGCGGCAGAAGTGGTCGCCACCCCCTTCGTTCCCAATCGCTACGTTCGCAAACTCTGAACAAGATCAAGGCCAGGAGAGCCCGATGCGTTTCACCAAGGATCATGAATGGGTCGTCGTCGAGGATGGCGTCGCCACGGTCGGCATCACCGCCTACGCCGCCGAGCAGCTGGGCGATGTGGTGTTCGTCGAGACCCCCGACGTCGGCAAGACCGTCAGCCAGGGCGACAGCTTCGCCGTGGTCGAGAGCGTCAAGGCCGCGTCGGACGTCTACGCCCCGGTCTCGGGCGAGGTGGTCGAGGCCAATGGCGACCTGGGCGACGCGCCGGAGACGGTCAACGCGGCCCCGGAGCACGCCGGGTGGTTTGCGAAGGTGAAGCTGTCGGACCCGGCGGAAGTCGAGGCCCTGATGGATCGCCACGCCTACGAAGCCTATCTGGGCACGCTCTGAGCATCGGCGACGAAGGCCCAACCGGCTGAAATTGAAGTCTTTTTATCCCAAGGCGGATTGAATGCGCTACCTCCCCCTGACCCCGGAAGACCGGCAGCAGATGCTGCACGCCATCGGCGCCAGCGGCATCGATGATCTGTTTGTCGATGTGCCCAGGTCCGCGGTCCTGCCCGGGCCGGTCGACCTGCCCGGGTTCGCCGGCGAGCTGGAGGTCGAGCGGGAGCTGGGCGCCCTGGCGGCGCGGAACGTGGCGGCGGGGACCGTGCCCTTCTTCTGCGGCGCGGGGGCCTATCGCCATCATGTCCCGGCGTCGGTGGACCACATCATCCAGCGATCGGAATTCCTGACCAGCTACACGCCCTACCAGCCGGAAATCGCTCAGGGCACCCTGCAGGTGCTGTTCGAATTCCAGACCCAGGTGGCGGCCCTGACCGGCATGGAGGTGGCCAACGCCTCGCTCTATGACGGCTCCACCGCGGCGGCCGAGGCGGTGATGATGGCCAGCCGGGTGACCCGGCGCGGCAAGGCGGTGATGTCCGGCGGGCTGCATCCGCAGTACGCCCAGAGCGTCGAGAATCTGGCCCATGCCTCGGGCGTGGCGACCGTGCGGCTGGACCCGGCGGTGGATGGCGAGGACGCGGTGATCGCCGCCATCGACGCCGACACCGCCTGCGTCGTGGTGCAGACCCCCAACGTCTTCGGGACCGCCACTGATGTGACCAGGATTTCCGCCGCGGCCCAGGCGGCCGGCGCCCTGATGATCGTAGTGACGACCGAGGCGGTGTCGTTCGGCATGCTGAAATCGCCGGGCGAGATGGGCGCCGATATCGCGGTGGCCGAGGGACAGTCGATCGGCAATGCGCTCAACTTCGGAGGCCCTTACGTCGGCCTCTTTGCCTGCCGCGAGAAACTGGTTCGCCAGGCCCCGGGACGGCTCTGCGGCGAGACCGTCGACGCCGAGGGTCAACGGGGTTTCGTCCTGACCTTGTCGACCCGCGAACAGCATATCCGCCGCGACAAGGCGACCTCCAACATCTGCACCAACAGCGGCCTCTGCGCCCTGGCCTTCACCATCCACATGTCCCTGCTGGGCGAGGTCGGCTTGCGCAGGCTGGCGGCGCTGAACCACCAGCAGGCGGTGAAGACGAAGAACGCCCTGGCCGGCGTGTCCGGAGTGGAGGTTCTGACCCCGCGCTTCTTCAACGAGTTCGCCGTGCGGCTGCCCAAACCCGCCGCCGATGTGGTCGAGGCGCTGGCGGCGCGCGGCGTCATCGCTGGCGTGCCCTACAGCCGGCTCAACCCCGGCGCCGGCATGGACGACGTCCTGCTGGTCTGCGCCACCGAAACCGTCACCGATGGCGACATCGACGCCTTCAGGACCCAGCTTGCCGAGGTGCTGGCATGAGCATGAACAACGTGGGCCGTCCCACCACCCCTCAGAGCACGACCGCAAGCGGCGGCTTCGCCTCCCTCACCGGCGGGCGCGGCCTGCTGCAGGACGAGGTGCTGATCTTCGAGCGCGGCGGCTGGAACAAGACCGGCGTCGACCTGCCCGAAGCGACGATGCAAGCCGATGACCTGGGCGACCTGTTGCGCAGAGAGCCGATCGGCCTGCCCGGCCTGTCGGAGCCGGAAACCCTGCGCCACTACGTGCGGCTCAGCCAGAAGAACCACGCCATCGACCTGGCCCTCTATCCGCTGGGCAGCTGCACGATGAAGCACAACCCGCGCCTCAACGAAAAGATGGCCCGGCTGGCGGGCTTCGCCGACATCCACCCGCTGCAACCGCAATCGACCGTGCCCGGCGCGCTGGAGCTGATGGACCGGCTGGCCCACTGGCTGAAGACCCTGACCGGCATGCTGGCCGTCGCCCTGACCCCCAAGGCCGGGGCCCACGGGGAGCTCTGCGGCATCCTGGCCATTCGCGCCGCCCACGAGGCCCGGGGCGATGCGGCGCGCAAGGTGGTGCTGGTTCCGACCAGCGCCCACGGCACCAACCCGGCCACCGCCGCCTTCGTCGGTTACAGCGTCCGCGAGATCGCCCAGACCGACGACGGGCGGGTGGATCTGGCTGACCTGGAGGCCAAGCTGGGGCCGGACGTCGCGGCCATCATGGTCACCAACCCCAATACCTGCGGCCTGTTCGAGCGGGACATCGTCGAGATCGCCCGACTGACCCATGCGGCCGGCGCCTACTTCTACTGCGACGGCGCCAACTTCAACGCCATCGTCGGCCGGGTGCGTCCGGGCGACCTGGGCGTCGACGCCATGCACATCAACCTGCACAAGACCTTCTCCACGCCCCACGGCGGCGGCGGGCCGGGCGCGGGGCCGGTGGTGCTGAGCGAGGCCCTGGCGCCCTTCGCGCCCACGCCCTGGCTGGTGCATGGCCCCGATGGCCTGCGGCTGGAGGAGGAGGCCATCGGCGAAGCGGCGCAGGCCTTCGGCCGGATGAGCGCCTTCCACGGCCAGATGGGCATGTATGTCCGCGCCTACGCCTATATGCGCAGCCACGGCGCCGACGGTCTAAAGCAGGTGGCCGAGGACGCCGTCCTCAACGCCAACTACATCAAGGCCCGGCTGGGCGATGTGATGAGCCCGGCCTTCCCGGACGGACCCTGCATGCACGAGGCCCTGTTCGACGACGAATGGCTTGAAGGTTCGGGCGTCACCACCCTCGATTTCGCCAAGGCGATGATCGACGAGGGCTTCCACCCGATGACCATGTACTTCCCGCTGGTGGTTCACGGGGCGATGCTGATCGAGCCGACCGAAACGGAATCGAAGCACGAACTGGATCGCTTCATCGCCGCGTTGCGCGCGCTGGCGGAGGCGGCCAGAGCCGGCGACGTCGATCGCTTCAAGGGCGCCCCGCATCTGGCCCCCCTGCGGCGGCTGGACGAGACCCTGGCGGCCCGCAAGCCCCGCCTGCGCTGGCGACCCGAAGCCCCCGCCTCTCTGGCGGCGGAATAGCCTGGCGATGGCGGCGCAGGTCCGTACGGCCGGCATGGCCGACCAGCAGGCGGTGATGGACACCCTGACCCTGGCCTTCGCCGCCGACCCGGTGTTCCGCTACTGGTGGCCAGGGGCGGGCGACTATCTGCAGTGGGGCCCGCAGTTCGCCCTGGCCATGGGTCAAAGGGCGTTCGAAGCGGGCGCGGCGACCATGACCCTGGACGGAGCGGCGGCCGCCCTGTGGCTGCCGCCGGGCGTCGAACCGGATCCCGCCCGCCTGCAGGCGCTGGAAATGCCCGGCACCGAGGAGCAGGACGCCATCGCCACCGAGTTGCGGGCCGAGATGGACCGCTTTCACCCCAAGACGCCGCACTGGTATCTGTGGATGATCGGGGTCGACCCGGGCGTGCAGGGTCGCGGACTGGGCTCGGCCCTGCTGGGGCACACCCTGGCCCTGTGTGACGCGCGCGGCGAGACGGCCTATCTGGAAAGCTCCTCAACCCGCAATGTGCCGCTCTATGAGCGTTTCGGCTTCGAGGCCATCGGAGTCATCGAGGTGCGGGACGTGCCGCCCATCGTGCCGATGATCCGGACCGCGCGGAGCTAGCGGGACGACGGGCCGAGCCGACGGGCGGAACGTCTGCGCGAGCTTTGCAAATTCTCTGCTAACCCTGTCAGTTAAACCTTCGTCATGAGTGCCCGGGGCATCTTCAAAGTCATGAGCTGACGCCCCACATCCGGTCCAGTCGGGACCCGGACAAGCCGGGGACCGTCAGGCCAGGCCGACATGACATCAGTTGCTCCTCCCCGCCCCCAGACCCGCCGACGCGGGCCCGCCACCGGCCTTGCCGGACGTTTGACGCGCGCCGCCAGCATTGGCCTTGGTCTGTTGATTATCCTGCTGGGCATCATCATCGCGCCGCTGCCCGGACCGTTCGGCGTGCCGATCATGGTGGTCGGCCTTGTCCTGATCCTGCGGACCAGTTTCGCCGCCAAGCGCGGGTTCCTGCGGGCGGTGAAGCGCTATCCCAAGCTGCTCAATCCGATCCGCCGGCTGCTGCGGCGCAATCCGCCCTTCGCCCAGGTGTTCTGGCAGCAGTTGCTGCGGGTCGAGCGCCTGGTCACCTCCAAGGGTCACCGGGGCGTGGCGAGGATGCGCAAGCGGGCGAAGGCCGCCTTCCGGGGCCGCCCCGTTTGGCAGGCGGCCTGAGGGTTCAGGTCCGCCCCGCCTCCCGCGCCTCGCGAATGGCCCGGCCAAGCAGATAGGCGAAGACGTCGGTATTGAGCTCCCCGGTCGGCAGACCCAGCTTGCCGGTCACCGCGAAGACCACGGCGCCGGCGGCTTCGACACCCTCATTGCTGTTCTTCATGATGTTCAGCCCGAAGGTCGTCAGGGCCTCGCGATCGTTGGCGGACAGGCCGCGCCAGGCCTTGTCCAGCGATCCCTTCGGAACCTGGTTGCGCTCGAAAAGAACAGCGTCCGCCCCCTTTTCGAGGATCATCGCGCCCAGCACCTCGCCGGCGGTGTAGTCCTCTTCCGCCTTGAGGCTGCAGACCTGGCGCAGGTTCAGGACCCATTCGTCCTTGACCTGGATGTCGCCCAGAGCACCGATCCCCTTGGTGCGGTAGCCGTTGATCATGTCGGCGCGGTCCTGGGCCGGGATGCCATTCCACAGGCAGTCGCCCTTGACGGCGGCAAAGGCTGGCGCCGCCGATGCGGCCAGAACCAGGGCGAAAATCGCCGGAACGATACGGTTAAGACGAGTCATATCTCAGTCCTTTGCCAGGCCGGGCGGAGCACGCCGCTGCACCAGTTCGAAACCCGATTGCTTCAGCCCGATCAAAGGCCAGGCCTCTGACCGGACCGACGTGGTGGCCGCATGGTCGCCGACGACGGGCAGCCGTGCAAGTCACCCACGGTGGGGCATCGTCGGGCGCCACGGCCCGCCGCGCCACCCGCAATTGGGGGGGACACCAGAATGTAAAACGCCCTCCGAAGGATCGAAGGGCGTTTCGGTAGTCTGCGTTGTCGCGGCTGCCTACTGAAGGCGACCCGCCAGCTGGGCGATGGCGGCGTCGACGGCCGGGTCCGCCTTGGCCGCCGCGATGCGGGCAGTCAGGAGGTTTTCGGCGGTCTGGGCGGCCAGCTCGGCGGCGGCGGCCTTCACCTCGGCCTCGGCCTGGGCTTCGGCGGACGCGATCTTGCGCTCGGCCAGGGCGGCGCGGCGGGCGATCTGCTCTTCCAGCCGGGTCGCGGCGTCCAGGGCCATCTGGGCCGCGTCAGCCTCGGCGGCGGCGAGCATGTCAGCCGCCTGTTTCTCGGCGTCTTCCCGCTGGGAGCGGATATCGGCCAGCAGAGCCTCGGCCTCGGCGCGCAGGCGGGCCGCCTCGTCCAGGTCGCCCTGGATCTTGGCCGACTTCTCGTCCAGCGCCGCGGCGATCTTCTTGAAGCCGCCGACATAGACGACGACGCCAAGGAAGATGAACAGGCCGACGCCGACCCAGAATTCGGCTTCACCCAAAAACTCAGGCATCAGCGGGCCCCTTGCTTGGCGGCGTCGAGGGCCGCGGTCAGGTCCGCACCCTTGGGCGCGGCGCCGGTCAGCTTTTCGACAATCGCCGAAGCGGTGTCGGAGGCGATGGTGGAGACGTGGCTCATGGCCGCGTCACGCGAGGCGCGGATACGCGTCTCGGCCTCGGCCATGCGGGCCGCGAGCTTTTCGTCCTCGGCGGCCTGCCGGGCCTGAGCCTCGGCGGCGGCCTTGGCGCGGGCTTCGGAGGCCAGGCGCTGCGAACGGGCCCGGGCGTCGCTCAACTCGGCCTGGGCCGCGGCGGCCTGGCTGCTGGCTTCTTCCTGGACCCGACGGGCCTGTTCCAGAGCGTCGGCGATGGTCGTCGCGCGCTGGTCCAGCACTCCGCGCATCCGCGGCGTGAAGACACGCGACATCAGCACATAGAGGACGGCGAACAGCACGACGAGCCAGGCCATCTGTCCGGCCCAGTGCTGGAACTCGAACTGAGGCAGACCGCCAGAGCCGTGTTCGGCTTCCGTCGTCGCGTGGGTTTCGCCCGCCACCGGGGCGTGCGGATCAGGGTTGGCCATGACCAGTCATTCCCGAGCCGGGGGACGGTGCGGCAGGCGCCGCGCCGCCCTCAGGCTTTCTTGCAGTCGCTTAGGCCGAGAAGATCAGGATGCCCAGCACGAAGGCCAGGATGCCCAGGGCTTCGGCCAGAGCCGCGCCGACGAACAGGTTGCCGATCTGGCTGGCGGCGGCCGACGGGTTGCGCAGGGCGCCCGACAGGAAGGAGGCGAAGATGTTGCCCACGCCGACGCCGGCGCCGATCATGCCGAGGGTCGCGAGGCCCGCGCCGATGTACTTGGCGGCTTGAGGATCCATGAGAGTCTAGTCCTAGTCTGGTTTGGTGAAAGGATGTTCGGCTGGGGCCGCTTTTAGTGGCCGTGACCGAGATTGACCACATCATTCAGATAGATGCAGGTCAGAACGGCGAAGACGAAGGCCTGCAGGAAGGCCACGAGGAACTCCAGCGCGGTCAGGGCGGTGACCATGGCGAAGGACAGCGGTCCGACCATGACGCCCAGCCAGCCGATAGCGCCCAGAGCCGCGACCCCGACGAAGCCGGCGAACACCTTCAGGGCGACGTGGCCGCCCATCATGTTGCCGAACAGACGCAGGGTCAGGGTGACCGGACGCAGCAGGAAGGAGACAAACTCGATGAGGATGATCACCGGCAGCAGCACCCACGGCACGCCGGACGGCACGAACAGCTTGAAGAAGCCGAGGCCATGCTTGGCGAAGCCGATGATCAGCACCAGAAGGATGGTCAGGGCCGCGAAGGTGGCGGTGACGGCGATCTGGGAGGTGGCGGTGAAGAAGGCGAAGGCGCCGGGCACATTGACCAGGCCCAGGAAGTTCATCGCCAGAATGAAGGTGAAGACCGTGAAGACGAACGGGAAGTAGGCGCGGCCTTCATGGCCGATGATCGAGTCGGTCAGGTTGTCGATCATGCCGAACAGCTGCTCGCCAACCAGCTGCATCCTGCCCGGAACGACCTTGGGCCGCGAGGTGACCAGCATCATGAAGCCGACGACCACGGCAAAGGCGACGGTCATGGCCAGGTGGGAGTTGGTGATCGCCAGATCGACCTTGCCGATCAGCGGCAGGGTGACGTCCGGAAGCTCGACAAGCTTCTCGATCTTGAACTGGTGCAACGGATCGGCCACGGGCCTATCGCTCCTTAGACTTCGTCATCTTCGACATCGACGACTGGAAGCGGCGTCGCTTCCTGTTCCGCCTTTGCCCGCGCCATCAACCGTTGGGCCGTCCCGTACGCCAGAAACAGCGACAGCACGAACCCTCCGAGAACTCCACCGATCGTCCCCCATGGTCCGGTTCCGAGGAACCGGTCCGCGATGGCCCCGGCCGCCAAGCCGATGAGCACGCCGCCCAGCAACTCCGCGATAATCCGCCACGCCTGACCGACCGCAGCCTCCCCGGCCGACGCATGCGGCGCCCGCTGGGTGCTCGCCCGAAGTGCGGCGGCTCGTTCGTCGAGGCGGCGGAGCGCCTCTTCGCGCGTTTCGTCTGCCCTGGGCATGGGAACGGTCAGCTTTGCAAACGGTCCGAAAGCTGCCTTCCGGACCCGGCTTGATCGGCGCGGAACCTATAGCCCCTGTTGCGGTGCGTCAAGGTTGGATGGGGACTATTTAAAGCCTTGAAATCACAAGAAAAACCCTCGCGCGTCCGCCCTAGCCGGCGGCGATGGACGCGACGTGGGCAATGGCGGTCCTGGCCTCCGCCATGATCCGCCTGACGATATCCCCCGCCGGCGGCGCGTCGTGGACGCCCCCGGCGCTCTGACCCATGGCGAAGCAGGACTTGTCGGGATCGAGGTTCTCGATCTGGCCGCCGATGCCGCCCATGGCGTTGTTCTGGACACTGATTCCCGCCTGGATCGGGAAGGGCTGGATATCGTCCGGCCGGCTTTCCCAGTCGGCGACATAGGGGTTCTGCTTCACCCGCATCGGCTTGCCGCTGTAGCAGCGGGTGCGGATGGTGCTGTCGTCGGACGCCTCGATGATGGTCTGGCGATAGAGGTCGCCGGCGTGAGCCTCCTGGCTGGCGATGAAGCGGGTGCCCATCCACACGCCCTGCGCCCCCAGCGCCAGGGAGGCGGCCAGGCCGCGGCCGTCGTAAAGACCGCCGGCGGCGACCACCGGAATGTTCACCGCCTCGACCGCCTGGGCGACCAGCGGCAGGGTGCCGACAAGGCCGGTGTGGCCGCCGCCCTCCCCGCCCTGGCAGATCACCGCGTCGCAGCCGGCCTGCTCGGCCTTCACCGCATGCTTCACCGCGCCGCAGACGACCATCACCTTGAGCCCGGCCTTCTTGAGCTTTTCCATGATCGGCATCGGCACGCCGAGGCCGGCGACGAAGGAGGACGCGCCCTCCTCGATGATGATCTCGACGCTGGCGGTCAGGCTTTCCGGAGAGGCGGCCAGAAGGTCGACCCCGAACGGCTTGTCGGTCAGACCGCGCACCTTGCGCATTTCATCGCGGATGAACTCGGGGCTGCGCCCGGCCATCCCCAGGACGCCGTAACCACCGGCGTTGGAGACCGCCGCCGCCAGCTCGGCATAGGACACCCCGCCCATGCCGGCCAGCATGATCGGATGCTCGACCTCAAGCAGGTCGCAGAGGGGCGTGTGCAGGCCCATGGTGTTTGCTCCCGTCCGGCCGCGCCGCCGGATCTGTTGTCTTTGGCGGGTCCCGGTCGGGACCGGTTCAGAAGATGGCGTAGCCGCCGTCGATCACGAAGGTGTCGCCGGAATGGTAGCTGGACGCGTTGGAGCCGAGATAGACGGCCACGCCCCCGAAGTCGGCCGGCTCGCCCCAGCGGCGGGCGGGGACACGGGGAATCACCTTCTCGGCGAAGGCCGCGTTGTCCTGGGCCCCGGCGGTCATGTCGGTGGCGATCCAGCCCGGCAGGATGGCGTTGGCCCGCACGCCGTAGCGGGCGTGCTCGACGGCGACCGACTTGCACAGCGAGATGACCCCGCCCTTGGTGGCCGCATAGGCCTCGTTGCGGGCCGCGCCCTCGATGGCCGCCAGCGAGGCGACCCCGACCAGGGAGCCGCCCGGATCACCGGTCTTGGCCCGCTCGACCATATGTTTGCAGGCCTCGCGGAAGGTCCAGAACACGCCTTCCATGTTGACGGACATGACCCGCCGCCAGGTCTCGGTGGTCATTTCAGAGAAGGAGCGCGCGCCGCCGCCGATGCCGGCGTTGGCGATGACGGTGTCGATCCGGCCCATGGCGGTCACGGCCTCGGCCATCGCCGCGACCACGGCGGCCTCATCGGCGACATTGACCGTCTGCGCCAGAACCCGGACGCCATAGGCGGTGAGCTTGCCCTCGGCCTCGACGTTCTTCTCGGCGTTGGAGCCCCAGATGACGACGTCGGAGCCGGCCTGGGCCAGAGCCTCGGCCATGCCAAAACCGATGCCGCGATTGCCGCCGGTGACCAGGGACACCTTTCCGGACAGATTGAAGGGCTGATAGGCCATCGGCGTTGCTCTCCCGTTGAACGCTTGTTTGAAGCGCATCAAGGGCGGCTGACGCACGGTCCGTCAAGGGGTCGGCCGTGAGGGATCGTCAGGGAGTAAAGCGAGCGGCCGCCTCGACGATCACGCGCCGGGTCTCGTCCCATTCGACCGCCGCCAGCGCCGCCTGGACGGTGAAGAAGCGGGCCTCGGCGGCATCGTCGCCGGCGACCGGATCGCCAGCCAGCCAGCGGGCGGCGAAATCGATCATCACGTAGTGGCGGGTGGTCTCGCCGGTGGTGCGGCTGGTGAAGACGCCGTCCACCGCATCGATCAGGCCCAGAATCTCGGCGGCGACGCCGGTCTCCTCCGTCAGTTCGCGCAGGGCGCCGCCGGCCAGGGTCTCGCCCCACTCCAGCCGCCCGCCCGGCAGGCTCCATTGGCCCTGTCGCGGCGGATTGCCCCGCTTGATCAACAGGACCTCCTGGCCGCGCAGGCAGACGACGCCAACGGCGACGACGGGTCTTTGCGGCTCGCTCACTGGAAGGGCGCCTTCAGGTCGAGGGTGGATTTGACTCCGACGGAGGCCAGATGGGTCTTCAGCCAGTCCTCGGCGGCCTGGCGTCCCCGCTGGCGCAGGTCGCCCAGGAAGGCCCAGTCGGTGTTGCTCTTGGAAGCCATGCTCAGGTCATTCAGCCGGCCGTCGGCGGTGATGGCGTGCACCAGCATGCGACGATAGCGGCCTCGGGCGCTCTCGGTCAGCATGCCCTCATCAAGCAGCTTCTGGACGAAGCCGATGGCGCGCAGTTCCGCGACCAGGGGAGAATTGAAGGTGATCTCGTTGAGCCGGTCGAGAATCTCGGCCGGCGTGCGGGGCAGCTCCGGGCGATGGAAGGGGTTGAGGCTGATCAGCAGGATGTCGTCGGGCGTCTTGTCATAGAACAGCGGCCAGAGCGGTGGATTGGCGAGGAAGCCGCCGTCCCAGTAGGCCTCGCCGTCGATCTCCACGGCCTGGAACATCTGCGGCAGGCAGGCCGAGGCCATCACGTGGGTGGCGGTGATGTCCTGGCGGCGGAAGATCTTCGATTCGCTGGTGCGCACGGCGGTGGCGGCGATGAACAGCGGCAGGGCCGAGCGCTCTCGCAGGGCGGTGAAGTCCACGGCCCGTTCCAGCACGTCCCTTAGAGGGTTGAGATTGAAGGGGTTGAAGTCGTAGGGGCTCATGGTGCTGGCCCAGGTCTGAATCCAGCCGAACGCCGGGGTGTTCCGCAGCCAGTCGGGATTGAAGGCGGCCGTCCAGATTCCGGAATCGCCGAAGATATTGCGGCTGTCGGCGTCGCTGACCGCGCGCCAGAAGGCCGCCAGCTTGCCGGCCGCGGACGCCTTGCCGCCGATCAGCCCCTCGGCCAGGACCACCGCGTTCATCGCCCCGGCCGAGGCGCCGGTGAGGGCGGCGATCTCAAGGTCGTCTTCCTCAAGCAGCCGTTCGATCACCCCCCACTGGAAGGCGCCGTGCGAACCGCCGCCCTGCAGGGCCAGGCTGATTTTTCGAGGGGCCACCGGCTCAGCCGGCGGTCCAGCCGCCGTCGATCGACAGATGGGCGCCGTTGACCCCGGCCCCGGCGTCGCTGACCAGATAGAGCATAAGGCCGTTCAACTGTTCGAAGGTGATGAACTGCTTGCTGGGCTGGGCGGCGAGGATGACATCACGCACCACCTGATCCTCGGTCAGGCCGCGGGCCTTGGCCGTGTCCTTGATCTGGCCGTCGACCAGCGGGGTGTGGACATAGCCCGGGCAGATGGCGTTGCAGGTGATCCCCGCCTCGGCGATCTCCAGGGCGACGGTCTTGGTCAATCCCAGAACGCCATGCTTGGCGGCGACATAGGCCGACTTGAAGGGACTGGCGACCAGGCCATGGGCCGAGGCCAGGTTGACGATCCGGCCATGCTTCCGCGCCTTCATGATCGGCAGGGCGGCGCGGATGGCGTGGAAGTTGGAGGTCATGTTGATGGCGATGATCTGGTCCCACTTGGCGACCGGAAATTCATCGACAGGCGCGACATGCTGGATGCCGGCGTTGTTGATCAGGATGTCGAGACGGCCGAACCGGTCATTGGCGAAGGCGACCATGTCGGCGATCTCCTCGCCCTTGGTCATGTCCGCGCCGTGATAGAGAACGGAGGCGCCGGTCTTCTCGGCAAGAGCGGCGCGGGTCGCCTCGATTTCGCCGGCGTCGCCGAAGCCGTTGAGGACCACATTGACCCCCTGCTCCGCCAGAGCGACGGCAAGAGCGTGGCCGATGCCGCTGGTCGATCCGGTAACGATCGCCGCCTGACCCTTGAGGCCGTAGTCCATGAACGCGCTCCGCCGTGTCATTCTATTGTGCAGCGCAACATAGTGCGTCGCGCCGTCGCCGACGAGGGCCTTTAATTCATCATGACATGAATTACGAGGCAGAACCGGGCGGCGGGGGCTGCGGGCGGGAGAAGACCCACTCGACCTCGCTGGACAGGTCGCGACGCCAGGAATAGCCGGCGGTGTCGAAGGCCTTCAGGTCGCCGGCCGTGTCGATCCGCTGATCGATGGCGAACCGGGCCATCAGGCCGCGGGCCTTCTTGGCGAAGAAGCTGAGCTGGCGCAGTTCGCCGTCCTTTTCCTCAAGGAAACGGCAGGTGACGACGGGCAGCTTCAGGGCCAGGGCGTCGACGACGCCGAAATATTCCTGGCTGGCGATGTTGACCAGCGTCGGGTCGGCGTGCCCCTCGGCGTCGGCGTTGAGCATTTCCGAGACCTTGCCGCCCCAGAAATCATAGAGGGTGCGGCCCCGTTTGGTCTTGATGCGGGTTCCCATTTCCAGCCGGTAGGGCTGGATGGCGTCGGCCGGGCGCAGCAGGCCGTAGAGGCCGGACAGGATGCGCAGATGATCCTGGGCCCAGGCGAAGGCGGCCTTGTCGAGGGTCCGGGCGCCGAGACCGGCGTAGACATCGCCGTTGAAGGCGATGGCCGCCTGCAGGCCGTCCTCGCATTCGGGATCGAAGGCCTGAAAGCGGGCGTGGTTGAGCTCGGCCAGCTTCTCCGACAGATGCATCATGCGGCGCACCTCGCGGGCGCTCAGCTTGCGGGTCGTCTTCGCCAGCTCGGCGATGTCGGTCTTCAGGCGTGGGGTCGTCAGGGGCAGGGTTTCGCCCGGCGCGGTGAAGTCCAGCGCCTTGGCGGGAGAGATGACCATCAACATGGGGCGGGGGAATAGGCCGTGCGGACGGCGAAGGCCAGCCCTTGGGTCAACCTTGCCCGGGGGTAACTAGAACAGAACCCGGGGATTCATGATCCGCCCGGGATCCAGAGCCGCCCGCACCGCGCGCAGCGCCGCAATCTCGACCGGGCTCTTGTAGCGCAGGGCATCGGCGGTCTTGGCGGCGCCCAGGCCATGTTCGGCGGAGATCGAGCCATTCAGCTCCGCGACCAGATCATGCACCCGGCGCGAGCCTTCGTCGCGCAAGGCGTTGTGGGCTTCGTCCGATCCGCCTTCAGGGCGCAGGACGTCGTAGTGGACGTTGCCGTCGCCGACATGCCCGAAGGCCACCACCCGGACGCCGGGCGAGAAGGCCTCGACCATCGGGGTGGCGCGCTCGATAAACTCGGCCATCTTCGAGACGGGAACGGAGATGTCGTGCTTCCAGGCGGCGCCCTCCGCCTTCTGGCCGCCGGACTGGTTCTCGCGGATGGCCCAGATGGACTTGGCCTGGGCCTCTGTCTGGGCGACGGCAGCGTCGGCGATCAGCCCGTCCTCGAGCGCGCGGGCCAGAAGGCGCTCCAGCGCCGCCTCGGCGACGCCCGGCTCGCCGCTGGTGGTCTCGACCAGGACATACCAGGGGTGCGTCCCTTCAAGGGGCTCGCGCAGGCCGGGGATGTTCTTCAGGGCGAAGCCGACGCCGGCCCGGCCCATCAATTCAAAGGCCTCCACGGCGCCGCCGGTCTCGTCCTTGGCCCGGGCCAGCAGGGTGATGGCGTCGCGGGCGCTGGCCAGGCCGCAGATGGCGGTGGCGGTGGAGACAGCGACGGGAAACAGCTTGAGGCTGGCGGCGGTGACCACGCCCAGCGTGCCTTCGGCCCCGATCAGCAGCTGCTTGAGATCGTAGCCGGTGTTGTCCTTGCGCAGACGCTTCAGTCCATTCCAGATCTCGCCATTGGGCAGGACGGCCTCAAGACCGAGCACCAGATTGCGGGTCGTGCCGAACCGCAGCACCTGGGTGCCGCCGGCATTGGTCGAGACGACCCCGCCGACGGTCGCCGACCCCTCCGAGGCCAGGCCCAGCGGAAAGCGGCGGCGGATAGCGGCGGCGGCCTCATGCACCGCGGCAAGGGTGGCCCCGGCCTCGGCGACAACCACATCATCGAAAGCGTCGATGTCACGGATCGCGTTCAGCCGCTCCGTCGACAGCAGAATCTCGCCCTGGGGAATCTGTCCGGACACCAGGCCGGTGTTGCCGCCCTGCGGCGTGATCGCCACCCCTGCCTCGGCGCAAAGACCCACCACCGCCGAAACCTGCGCCGTGGTGCGGGGCAGAGCCAGCAGCGGGGTCGCGCCTTCCCATCGTCCGCGCCATTCCAGCAGCTTGGGCGCCAGACGATCAGGGTCCTGGCTCCATCCCCCCTCGCCGAGCACGGCCTTGAGGCGGGAGACGACATCGGCGGGAACGGGAATGGTCATGGGCGGCGAAGATACGCCCCCGCGCCTAACCTACAAAGCCCGCGGCGCGATTCAGGCGGTCATTGATGGCCTCGCCAAGTCCCTCACCCGGGATCGGCGCGACGGCGATGGCGGACGGACGCGTCCGGTCAGCGGCGCGCAACATGGCGAAGAGGTTCGCCGCCGCCTCGGCGAGGTCCCCGGAAGGACTGAGATTGAAGGCCTGATCTCCGGATGGGCCGAAGGCCAGGAAGGCTTCGCCAGGGTTTGGCTCCTCGGCGTTCAACCGCACCGGGGCGTCCGGCGCATAGTGCAGGGCCATCCGGCCGGGCGAGCGTTTGGCGTCCGCCTCCGCCTCGGCGAGCGGACCGATGAGGGCCTCGATCTGGGCGCGGGTAACCGCGCCGGGGCGAAGCAAGCGGGCCGGACCGTCCAGCACCGCGACCACGGTCGATTCCAGTCCAACCAGACACGGACCGCCATCCAACCCGGCGGCGGCCTTGTCGCCCGTCTCCTCGACGGCGTCGGCAAAGGTCGTCGGACTGGGTCGGCCGGAGCGATTGGCCGAAGGAGCGACGACCGGCCGGCCGAACCGGGCCAGCAGAGCCCGGGCCAGGGGATGACCGGGCACGCGGATGGCAACCGTGTCCAGGCCCGCCCTGGCCAGGTCGCAGACGGCGGAGGGATCGCGTAGTGGGGCGACCAAGGTCAGAGGCCCCGGCCAGAAGGCGTCGGCCAGCTTGCGAGCGCGGTCGTCTAGCACGGCGATGCGATCTCCGGCGGCCAGATCGGCGACATGGGCGATCAGGGGATTGAAGCGGGGGCGACCCTTGGCCTCGAACACCCGGGCCACGGCCATGGGATCGGCCGCATCGGCGGCGAGGCCATAGACGGTCTCCGTCGGCATGGTGACCAGCAGTCCGGAGGCGAGGGCCCGCGTCGCCGCCTCGATCGCGGCGGTGTCTATTTCGCCTTCCGGGCCGAGATGGCGATGGTCACCGCCACCGCGTCCGGCACCACTTCGGTGTTCTTCCACTCGTCCTGCCCCACGCCGAAGGCCAGCCGGTTGAGGCTGACCCGGGCGTTCATCTTCGCCTGATCGCCGGTGATGACGAGGGTAAAGGGCAGGGTCAACGGTTTGCTGACGCCGCGCAGGGTCAGGGTTCCATTGGCCTGGTAGCGGTTGCCCCCCAGGGCCTTGAAGCTCGTGCTCCTGAACACCGCCGTCGGATGGGCCTTGACCGCGAACCACTTGGCGTCGGGCAGGGATGCATCGCGGTCGGCATTGCCGGTGAAGGCGGAGTTCATCGCGATGGTGGCGGTGATGCTGGACCCGGCCAGGTTGGCTGGATCGAAGCGGATGTCGGCGGTCCAGGTTCGGAAGCCGCCACTGAAGGCCTCGCCGCCGAAGCTGGAGGTGAAGGCGATCTTCGAGGCGGCCTTGTCGACCGTCCAGGCCGGCGCCGGAGCGGCCGAGGCCGGCAAGGCGGTCAACAAGAAAAGGGCGATGGCGGCAAACAGGCGACGCATGACTATTTCCGTATCGGCAGGAAGGGGATCATCCGGGCGAATTCCGGGTCCTTGTCGATGAACTGATGCTTCAGCGCGCCAAGGATGTGCAGCGGGAACAGGCCATAGATCATGATCTTGGCGGCCAGCTTGTGGATGGTCTCGAAGGTCTCATGGGTGGCCCGCATCTGGTCCTTCGGCAGATCGCTGAGGAAGCCGATGGCCGGCCAGTCGAACAGGCCGAACATGTGGATTGGATAGACCTTGATCAGCGGCGTCGCCGAAACCATCAGCCATCCCGTCAGCGGGATGCCGATCATCGCCACATAGAATCCCCAGTGGACGATCTTCGCCAGCCAGACCTCCCAGACCTTGAGATCGGGCGACAGCGGCGGCGGCCTGTTGAGAAACCGCCAGGCGAGGCGCAGCAGGCTGAGCACCAGGATGCTGATGCCGAGGGTCTTGTGCCACTGCATGATCGGCATCTTGGCCGCGCCATGCAGGTCTTCGGCCTGCCAGGCCAGCCAGACGTTGGCGATGATCAGCCCGGCGATCAGCCAGTGCAGCAACATGGCGACAGCCGAATAGCGGCTGCGGTCGGCGGGCGTGTCCAGGCTGCTCACTTGCGGGTGAACTCCACTTCGATGACCAGCTCGATGTCGTCGGCGACGAAGCTGGACAGGTTGGACGAACCGAAATCGGACCGCCGGAACTGGCCGGTCGCGGAGAAACCGGTGCGCGAGCCAAGCACGCTGGTCGCATAGCCGCGATAGACCACCTGGAGGGTTACCGGATGGGTCTGGCCCCGGAACGTCAGGTCGCCGGTGAGGGTTCCGCGATCCCCCTCGCGCGTCAAGCCGGTGGAAACGAAGGTGGCGGTGGGGTGGTCGTCGGCGTCGAGGAATTCCTTGGCGAACTTGGCGCTGATCTTCGGATCGCCGACATCAAGGCTGTTCAGGTCGATGGCGGCGCTGACCTTCGCGGCCTCCGGGGCGTCAGGATTGAAGTCATAGCTGGCGTCAAAGCTGTTGAAGCGCATGGTGTAGGCGGTCAGGCCCATGTGCTGAACCCTGGCGATCAGCGAGCCATGGGTCTTGTCCAGTTGCCAGGTTCCGGCCGGCATCTTCGCGGGATCGGTGTTGGGCGCGGCCGCGGCGGGGCCGGCGATGAGGAGAAGCGCCGCGAAGGCGGCGAGCAGGCGGGACATGATGCGCTCCAACTGTGACTGATCCTGTTACCGCAGATAGGCGCCGTCTCGGCAAAAAACAGCCCGTCGGGTGATTTTGTCCAGACCGCCGCCGGTCTAGTTAGACCCTTGCGCTCGATGAGGACCATTCCATGACCTACCAGCCCCCGCTTCGCGATCTTGCCCTGGCGCTCAAGGCAGCCGGCTTCGAGCGACTGTCGGCGGCCTATCCCGAGGCCGATGCGGCCACGGTCGCGGCGGTGCTGGAGGGCGCGGGCGCCTTCGCCGCCGAGGTGGTCGCCCCGTTGAACCGGCCAGGCGATCTGGCCGGCGCGACCTACGCCAATGGCGTGGTCACCGCCGCCCCCGGCTATGCCGATGCCCTGAGGCAGTTTGCGCAAGGCGGCTGGAACAGCCTTTCGGCCGAACCGGACCATGGCGGACAGGGCCTGCCCAAGGCGCTGGAAATCGCCGTGTTCGAGATGTTCAACGCCGCCAGCCTGGCGTTCGGCCTCTGCCCGATCCTGACCCAAGGCGCGATCGAGGCGATCGCCGCCCACGGCACAGCGCGACAGAAGGCGCTGTATCTGCCGCGCATGGTCAGTGGCGAATGGACCGGCACGATGAATCTGACCGAGCCGCAGGCCGGCTCCGACCTCGCCGCCCTGACCACGCGCGCCGAACCCGACGGCGAGGGCGGATGGCGGCTGACCGGCCAGAAGATCTTCATCACCTGGGGCGACCACGACGCCGCGGACAACATCGTTCATC
This sequence comes from Caulobacter sp., assembly GCA_019636175.1. GTDB lineage: Bacteria > Pseudomonadota > Alphaproteobacteria > Caulobacterales > Caulobacteraceae > Caulobacter. The sequence goes on from JAHBYC010000022.1 coordinate 36,422, forward strand.
TGGTGCTGGCCCGCACCCCGAACGCCCCGGCCGGGGTCAAGGGGATCTCGCTGTTCCTGGCCCCCAAGCGGCTGCTCGACGACAATGGCGAGCCCGGACCCGCCAACGACCTGCGCCCCGCCGGGATCGAGCACAAGCTGGGCATCCACGCCTCACCCACCTGCGTCATGGCCTTCGAAGGCGCCAGGGCCGAGCTGGTCGGCGTCGAGGGCCAGGGCCTGGCCCATATGTTCACCATGATGAACGCCGCCCGCCTGCAGGTGGGAACCCAGGGCGTGGCCATCGCCGAACGCGCCTATCAACAGGCCCTCGCCTTTTCCCATGAGCGCAAGCAGAGCCGGTCGGCCTGGACCGGCGAGAGCCCGGCGCCGTTGTGGGATCTGCCCGACGTGCGCCGCACCCTGATGCTGATCAAGGCGAAGACCGCCGCCGCGCGGGGCGTCTGCCTGGCCACGGCGGTGGCGGCCGACCTCGCGCGCCACGGCGATGTCGAGGCGAAACTGCGCGAGGAGCTGCTGACCCCGATCGCCAAGGGCTGGTCGACCGATGTCGGGGTCTGGGCGGCGTCGGAGGCGCTGCAGGTGCACGGCGGCATGGGCTTTGTCGAGGAGACGGGCGCGGCCCAGCACTATCGCGATTGCCGCATCCTGCCGATCTATGAGGGGACCAACGGGATCCAGGCCATAGACCTGATCGGCCGCAAACTGACCCTGGCCGACGGCAGCGCCTTCGCCGGCCTGATCGGCGACATGCGCCAGACCGCGGCGGCTCTGGACGGCGATCTTCACCTGGTCGGCGTCCGGCTCGGCGAAGCGGTGACGACGATGGAAACAGCGGGCGCATGGCTGGCCGAGCGCCGGGGGACGCCGGACGCCCTGGCCGGAGCGACGGCCTTCCTGCGGCTGTGCGGCGAGACGGTCGGGGGATGGATGCTGGCGCGCCAGGCGCAGCTGGACGCGCGAATGACGCCCCTGGCCGCCCTCTATGCAGGCCAGGTGCTCAGCGGCGTTCCCGGCCAGGCGGCGGCGGTCACCCAGGGCGCCGGGCCGCTGGAGGCGTTCGAAGGCTAGATTTGACTTCCCTCCCCTTCATGAGGAGGGCGAGATCGGGAAGCGATCAAAGGCTAGGGATGTCAAGCAAACGGCGAGGGCGGAAACTTCCCCACCCTCGCCGCGCTATGCGCGTCTTCCCTCCCCATAAAGGGAGGGAGGCGTCGTTGACTGACCCTAAAGCTGGGCCAGCATGTAGTCGGCGGCGCTGACCTTGAACTCGCCGCCCTGCTCGACATTGAGGCTCTCGACGACGCCGTCCTTGACGACCATCGAGTAGCGCTGGCTGCGCTTGCCCATGCCGAACTTGCTGCCGTCCATCTCCAGGCCGATGGCGCTGGTGAAGTCGCCGTTGCCGTCGGCCAGCATGATGATGTCGTCGCCGACGTCCTGATCAGCGCCCCAGGCCTTCATCACGAAGACGTCGTTGACCGACAGGCAGGCGATCGTGTCCACGCCCTTGGCGCGGAATTCCCCGGCGTGCTGCTTGAAGCCGGGCACGTGCTTGGCCGAGCAGGTCGGGGTGAAGGCGCCCGGGACGGCGAACAGGGCGACGGTCTTGCCCTTGAACAGCTCGTCGGTGGTGATCGGGCGCGGGCCTTCCGGACCGTTGGTCATGAAGGTGGCGTCCGGCAGCTTGTCGCCGACTTTGATGGTCATGGTGTCTCTCCCTGTCCCGGATTGGGTCTAGGCAAAGGCAAATAGGCCCGACGAGGTTCCACGCCAAGCGGGGTGACTTGAATTGGCCGCCTTCCCCGCCGATGTTGAGGCCATGGCGACCTCCCCAAACTCCGAATTTCTCGCAGGCCGACTGCTGATCGCCATGCCCGGCATCGACGACGACCGGTTCGAGCGGGCGGTGATCTACATCTGCGCCCACGACGAGCAGCACGCCATGGGCATCACCCTCAACCGGCCTGTCGACGGGCTGAGCATGCCTGACCTTCTGACCAAGCTGGGGGTCACGGTGGGCGAGAACAGCCGCGATGACATCGTGCTGATGGGCGGGCCGGTCGAGCGAGAGCGCGGCTTTGTCCTGCACACCGACGACTACGCCAGTCCGGCCGGCACCCTGCCGGTGGCCGAGGGGCTGTCGCTGACCACCTCGCGAGAGGTGCTGGGCGCCCTGGCCGCCGACGGTCCCCCGCGCAAGGCCGTGCTGGCGCTCGGCTACGCCGGCTGGGCCGCCGGTCAGCTGGAAGAGGAAATGCGGCAGAACATCTGGCTGGTCGGAAACCCCGATCCGTCGCTGATCTTCGGCGACGACCACGAGCACAAATGGTCGATGGCATTGGCCGGCCTGGGAATCAGCGCCGATCATCTGTCCAGCCAGGCCGGACGGGCCTGAGCGTTCAGCTCTGGCGGCGCCAGCTCAGCGCGCGCTGCTCACAGGCCTTGATCCAGTCATTCTTGGCGTCGTTGTAGGCCAGCGGATCATCGGGATGCAGCCTGGCGGCCTGCTGCTTGATGGTCTGGTAGTCGACCGCCTCGGCCGGATGGGCGCGAAGATAGTCGCGAAACGCCAGATGGCGCTCGATCTCCGGCGAGCCCCCGGCAAAGATGTGGATATGGGCCAGACGGCGCCCCGATGCCGGGTCCTCCTTCAGGCAGAAGCGACGGCCGGCGATGCCGTTCTCCCCCCGCCACTGAAAGCCGGCGCCGACAAGGGCCGGCTCCAGGCGATCAACCCGCCCGAGGTCCCGGACGACCGGAAGCAGATCGATCACAGGCTTGGCCTCGATGCCGGGAATGGCCGTTGAGCCGATGTGATGAACGACAATCAGATTGTCGCCGAGGATATCGGCGAGGAGCGCGGCCTCGGCCGCCGCCCTGTCGCCCCAGGCCGGGTCAGGGGCGACCAGTTCGACCCGGCGCCGGGGTCCCGTCACGCGCTAGCCCTGTCGCCGAACCGGCGCCACGCCGTCGACGTAGCTTTCGTTGAGATAGACCTCGGCCTCCTGGGGCGACAGCGGGGGCGCGTAGCCGAAACCCTGGCCATAGTCGCAGCCCAGCTCCATCAGCTTCTGGGCCATAAGGGAGTTCTCCACCCCCTCGGCGACCACTTCCAGATCGAGGTCCTGGCCCAGTTTGACGACGGACTGGACGATCTTGGCCGACCCCTCATTGGCCCCCATGGTGCGGACGAAGTAGCGGTCGATCTTCAGTGTGTCGAAGGGCAGCCGGGTCAGGTAGCTGAGCGAAGAGAAGCCGGTGCCGAAATCGTCGAGCGCCAGGCCGGCCCCGCCGGCGCGCAGGGCCTTCAGCACCACGGCGGCCCCGTCGGGATCGCGCATGATGTCGCTCTCGGTGATCTCCAGTTTCAGCGCACCGGGCCGGATGCGGTATTTGGCGATCAGGCCGGCGACATCCTCGACCAGATTGGGCCGGTGAATCTCGCCGGTAGAGAGGTTGACGCTGACTGTCAGCTGCCAGGCCGGCGGGTGCTTGGCCTGCCATTCCGACAGCTGACGGGCCGAGGCGCGCAGCATTCGCTCGCCCAGCTCTTCCATCAGCCCCATCTCTTCGGCCAGCGGCAGGAATTCGTCCGGCGGCAGGAGGCCGCGGCGGGGGTGGCGCCAGCGGCATAGCGCCTCGAAGCCGGACAGCTCGCCCGAGCTCAGCCGGACCACGGGCTGGTAGAAGGGGCCGATCTCTCCGCGCCCGACCGCGCCGCGCAGGTCCGCCTCGAGGGCCAGTCGCGACAGGCCGTCGCTTTCCATCGCCCGCCCATAGGCCGCCCCGCCGCCCCGGCCCGCGGCCTTGGCGCTCTCGACCGCCAGTTCGGCGCGACGCAGAAGCTCGGCCGCATCGGGCGCCGCCTCGCCGCCCTCGGCCTCGACGGCGCCGACCGCGAGGGTGGGGTGAATGTCGAAACCGGCGATCCGCAGCGGCCGTTCCAGCGCCTCCCGCAGGCGGGTTCCGGCCCCGACCGTTCCGGGCGCCAGCACGGCGAACTCGTCCTCGCCGACCCGGGCCATCAGGGATTCCGGCGGGAAGGCCGCCGCCAGCCGAGCGCCCAGGGCCGCGAGGACCAGGTCGGCCCGCTCATGGCCGAGCGCCTCGTTCAGGCGACGCAGGCGATCCAGGTCGGCGACGACCAGGGTGAAGGCGCCCGGCGCCTGTAGCCGCTCACGGGCGCGGGCGACGAAGCTGCGCCGGTCGAGCAGACCGGTCAGGGGATCGGTCTCGGAGGCGGCGAAGGCGGTCTCGGGCGCGACCACGCCGGCCGCGCGATGACCCTCCTCCAGCCAGACACCGCGCCAGACCCCAATTTCCCCCCCGCGCATCCGCAAACGAAGGGCGATCTCGCTGTGAGGCGGCTGTTCGCGCAGCAGTTCCTCGGCCAGGGCCCGGTCCTGAGGCAGAACCAGGGCCCGCAGGGCGGCCGAGGAGCATTCAGGCGACAGGGGGCCAAGGCCAAGGGCGCGGGCAGAGCCGGTCAGTCTGAGGCGGTCTTCGGTGGGCGACCAGGTCCATAGGGCGACGCCTGCCGCGCCCAACGCTTCCAGCGTCAATGCGGCGTCCCAGCCTCTGCGGTCGGCGTTACCCAGCGCCATGCGGCGCGCCCCTTACGTTCAGTGCGGACTACCGATCCGCAAGGCTAAGGTGCTTCGCACCGGATTGGATACCGGTTTCCGCAATCCCGAGCCGTCGACTCTACCTGTCCGGACAATCCCGCGCGCGCTCGCGCGAAAGCAGGCCGAACAGGCGATGGTCTCGCCACTCACCGTTAATTTTCAGATAAGCCCGGGCAAAACCCTCCTCCACGAACCCGGCCTTGAGCAGCAAGGCGGCCGACGCCTGGTTCGACGGCAGGCAGGCGGCCTCCAGACGCGACAGGGCCAGGGTGGAGAAGGCGAAGCGGCTGACCGCCCTGACCGCGGCCAGGGTGTGGCCCTGGCGGGCGGTATGGACCCCGCTCCAGTAGCCGACGGTGGCGGTCTGGGCGACGCCCCGTCGAACGCCCGACAGGGTGATCCCGCCGGTCAGGGCACCGCTCTGGCGTGAGAAGACGAAGAAGGGGTAGGTCTGGCCCTGCTCCATGTCGCGGCGCCAGGCGTCGAGCCGCCGCCGATAGGCCGACCGGGTCAGGTCGTCACGGTTCCAAACCGGCTCCCAGGGCTGCAGAAAGTCGCGGGAGGCGGCGCGGACGGCGGCCCATTCGGCATAGTCCGAGGCCTTGGGCGGACGCAGGGTCACGGTCCCGCCGTCAAGACGGTAGGCCGAGTCCAGCGGGGTCCAGTCAATCAGGGCCATGGCGGCGATACCGTGAAGCCTTGAGCGGGGCCGTCAAGAGGCCACGGCTTGGACCTATCCGGCCTTCAGCGCCGCCTCGAAGGCGCCGATCGCGCCCGACGCCGACTTCGGTCCCAGCACCGCCCCGGCGGTGAGGCCGGGCGCCAGCAGCCTGGCCCCGACCCTGGCGATATCCGCCGGCCCGACGCTGTCGATGGCCTGCGCAAGCTCGGCGGCGGAATAGAGGCGATCGAACAGCAGGGCCTGGCCGGCGCCGGTCTCGGCCCGGGACAGGGGCTGTTCGCGCGACATGAACAGATGCGCCTTGAGCTGGGCCTTGGCGCGGGCCAGTTCGGCGACCCCAACCTTTGACGTCAGTCCGAGAAGTTCCCGGGCGCAGACCCGCGCCAGGGTGTCGGCGTCGGCGGCCGCGCAGCCGGCGTAGATCCCCAGGAGGCCGCCCTCGGCATAGGTATCGGACCAAGCGTCGATGGCGTAGGCCAGACCGAGGGTCTCACGGGCTTCCTGGAAGAGGCGCGAGGACATGCCGCCGCCCAGCATCTCGACGAAGAGCCGCAGGGCGAAATAGTCGTCGTCGCCGGCGCCAAAGGCCGGCGTCAGCAGCACCAGATGGGCCTGTTCGAGGCGGCGGGTCTTGGTCGCCGCGCCGGCATGGAAGACCGGTGCGAGCGGCGCCGGGGCGCCGGTGGCGGCCGGCAGATGGCCGAAGGCGGCCTGGGCCAGCGCCAGAAGCTCCTCTTCCCTCACCGCCCCCGCGGCGCTGACGATCAGGCGGTCGGGGGCGTAGAGGGCCGCGCGCCAGGCCTCCAGCGACCGCGAATCCGCCGGCTTCAGGCTGCGGACCTCGCCCAGGATCGGGCGGCCGTAGGACTGGCCGGCAAAGGCCGCGCCCTGGGCCAGATCGAAGACAAGGTCGTCCGGGGTGTCGGCGGCCTCGGCGATCTCCTGCGCCACCACGCCCTTCTCCTTGGCCAGATCGTCGGCGTCGAGGGTCGGGCGCAGCACCAGGTCGGCGAGGATTTCCATGCCCAGCGGCAGGCCGTCGGCGAGCGCCCGGACCTGGAAGCTGGTCCGCTCATAGCCGGTGGCGGCGTTGACGCTGCCGCCCCGCGATTCGATCGCCTCGACGATCTCCCGCGCCGAACGCTTGCCGGCGCCCTTGAAGACCATGTGTTCGAGCAGATGCGACCAGCCGGAGCGGGCTACATCCTCGCTGGCGGCGCCACGGCCGGCGACAACCGACAGGGCCAGGGTCTCGAGCCCTGGCATGGGATCGCAGATGACCCGCACGCCGTTGGCCAGATGGTGGATCGAGGGGGTCAACGGGCGGCGAAACCGCGGACGTATTCCATCACTGTCGCCGCGTCGGCCGGAAGCCGGTCAAAGCGCTCGGCCTTGCTGTCCAGTCCCTTGTCGCCGCGCGGGAAGGCGGGCGTCACGCCGGTGGCGGCGCTGACCGCCTCGGGGAACTTGGCCGGGTGGGCGGTCGACAGCACGATCAGCGGCGTCGCCTCATTGTCGAGGGTTGTGCGTCGGGCGGCGGAGACGGCGACGGCGGTGTGCGGGTCGATGAGGCGTCCGGTCTCGTTGAGCGTCGCCAGCATGGCGCGGGCGGTGTCGTCCTCGCCCGTGGAGGCGCCGCCGAACAGCTCGGCCATGGCAGTGCGGGCGGCGGGGGGAATGTCGATGACCCCGGTCTCGCCAAAGGCGCGGAAGGCGCGTCCGGTCTCGACCCCGTCGCGGCGCACGCATTCGAAGTACAGCCGCTCGAAATTGGAGGCGACCTGGATGTCCATGGCCGGGCTCTGGGTCGCCGCGACGTTGCCGCGTGAATAGCGACCGTCCTCGAAGGCTCGCGCCATGATGTCATTGCTGTTGGTGGCGACGAGGATCTTCTCGATCGGCAGTCCCATGCGGTGGGCGACATAGCCGGCGAAGGCGTCGCCGAAATTGCCTGTCGGCACGGCGAAGGCGACAGGGCGATGCGGGGCGCCCAGGGCGACGGCGGTGGTGAAGTAGTAGACCGCCTGGGCCGCGATGCGGGCGAAGTTGATCGAATTGACCGCCGACAGATCGACTGCCTGGACGAACTGGCCGTCGGCGAACATCGCCTTGAGGATGGCCTGGCAGTCGTCGAAGCTGCCCTGGACCGACAGGCAGGAGACGTTTCCGTCCTCGACCGTGGTCATGAAGCGGCGCTGGACCTCGCTGATCCGGCCCTCGGGGAACATGGCGCAGATGCGGACATTGGAACGCCCGCGAAAGGCCTCGACGGCGGCGCCGCCGGTGTCGCCGCTGGTGGCGCAGACGATGGTCAGGGTGCGGCCGCGGGCGCCGAGGATATGGTCGTAGAGCCGGGCCAGCAGCTGCATGGCCACGTCCTTGAAGGCCAGGGTCGGGCCGTGGAACAGCTCGGCCATGAACAGGCCCGGCGCCAGCTGGGTCACCGGGCAGGTGGCCGAGTGGGCGAAGCTGGCATAGGCCTCGGTGCACATCTCCAGCAGAATGTCATCGGCGATCTCGCCGTCGGCGAACCTGCCCAGCACGGCGGCGGCGACCTCTGCGTAGGGCCGGCCGGCGAAGGCCGCGATCTCATCGAGCGTGAAGCTGGGCCAGGTCTCGGGCACATAGAGCCCGCCATCGGGCGCGAGACCGGCGAGGACGGCGTCGAGAAAGCCGATCGGCTGGAGGCTGGCGCCCTCGGCGCGGGTGGAGACGTATTTCATTGGGCTTTGAACCTGCGCCGGAGCATGGCGACGTAGACGGCGAGCAACGCCCCGGCCAGGCCGAACCAGGTCAGGGCGTATTCTAGATGGCGATTGGGGATGTTGGCCGGAACCGGCGCGGGCTTCAGATCCGGCCAGTCTGGGCGGACCGGCGAGGCAGCGAACAGGAACACCGGGGCGGGGTCTTTCGCGCCGAGCGCCTGGGCCATGGCGGCGATGTCACGGCCGTACCACAGCCCTTCCTTCGCGCCGGCGGGATTGATCCGGCCGGGCTTGTCGGGCTTGCGCAGGACGCCGCTGATCAGCACGGCGCCGGCGGACGCCGGCGGGCGCGCCTGGACCGTCTCGGCGACATAGCCCTCGTCGACCAGGATGGTCCCCGTCGCGGTCGGGCAGGCGACGATCAGGCGCCGGACCGGCTGACCGTCGACGACGCCGAACAGCTCGATCTGCCGCGACAGGGCCGCCGACGGACAGGACAGCCGAACGCGCCGGAACTCCAGGTCCGTCCCCGAGGCCAGGGCCTCGTCCAGCGGAACCTCGGGCGCGGTCTTGAGCGCCTCGATACGGGCCAGAAGGTCGGTCTTCCAGGCCAGGCGCTTGAGTTGCCAGCCGCCGAGGACGCAGAGGATGACCAGGCTGATGGCGACGGCGATCGTCAGGCCGAAGGGAAAGCGCTTCATCTGGCGTCAGGGCTCGACATCGGCGCGGCCGGCCTCGCTGGCCTTGTTGGCGAAGCGGGCGGCGATCAGCAGGCCCTTCATCGGTCGCAGCAGACCGAGGCAGACCGCGACGGTCAGGGGCATCCAGATGACCAGCAGCACCCAGATCGGCGGGTTGAAGGCGATCATGTGGAACATGGCGCCGAAGGCCAGCAGGAAGCCGGCGATGAGGATCACGAAAACGGCGGGGCCATCGCCGCTGTCAGCCTGTTCGAAACTGGCGCCGCAGGCCGAGCAGGCCGGCGCCAGTCCCAGAAATCCGTCGAACAGCTTGCCCTTGCCGCATCGGGGGCAACGACCGGTCGCCCCCGCCAGATAAGGGTTCGCCATCCGATCCTGTCCTACATGGTCCCGAAGATGACGTAGATGAAGGCGAACAGGAACAGCCAGACGACGTCAACGAAGTGCCAGTACCAGGCCGCGGCCTCGAAGCCAAAGTGCTGCTTGGGGGTGAAGCCGCCGCCCATCAGGCGCAGCAGGCAGATGGCCAGGAAGATGGTGCCGACCAGGACGTGGAAGCCGTGGAAGCCGGTGGCCATGAAGAAGGACGAACCGTAGAGGCCGGCGTTGGCCGCTTCCTCCGAGTAGAACAGCTTCTCGGACAGGATGTGGTGATACTCGTAGGCCTGGATCGAGGTGAACAGGATGCCGAGCAGGACGGTCAGCAGAAGGCCGATCTTGGCCGAGCGACGGTCGCCCTGTTGAAGGGCATGGTGGGCCCAGGTGACGGTGGTGCCCGACAGCAGCAGGGTCAGGGTGTTGACCAGGGGCAGGTGGAAGGCCGGAACCAGCTCGACGCCCTTGGGCGGCCATTGCTTCCAGGCCTCGGCGACGCCCTCGAAGTTGCCGATCGCCGGCGTCAGGGTGCGGTGTTCCCAGAACAGCGACTGTTCGAAGAAGATCCAGAACCAGGCGACGAAGAACATCACTTCGGAGGCGATGAACAGGATCATGCCGTAGCGCAGGCCCAGGGCCACGACCGGGGTGTGATCACCGGCGTTGGCTTCCTTGGTCACATCCATCCACCAGCCGATCATGGTGAAGATCACCAGGGCGAAGCCGGCGACGGCGACCCACGGATCGCCCTTTTCGAGGCCGAACAGGCCCTTCATGTAGACGACCATGCCCATGGTCAGGATGACGCCGGCGATGGAGCCGACCAGCGGCCAGGGGCTGGGGTTGACCAGATGGTAGTCGTGCTTGACGGCGCCGTGAGCCATGTTCTTTGAGCCTGCTCTTCTCAAACTTGTCGGACCCGGCGTCGCGGACGACTCCGGAGGGTTTCGCTATAGCCCCGCCTTGGCCTTCCCGCCAAGAGGCGAGGAGGTCGCGGAGGCGTCGGCCTGTTGGGTGGGCGCCGGGAAGAAGGTGTAGCTGAGCGTCAGCTCGGTCTTTCCCTTCGTCTCGAAGTCGGTGGCGTATTCGGGATCGACGAAATAGACCACCGGGAATTCGACTGTCTGGCCGGGCTGGATGGTCTGATCGCTGAAGCAGAAGCATTCCAGCTTCTGGAAATAGGCGCCGGCCTGCTCGGGCACGACATTGTAGCTGGCGCGGCCCGTCAGGGCGGTCTTGCCGTTGTTGGTGACCTTGAAGAAGGCCAGGCCGGTGGCGCCGATCTTCACTTCCTGGGTGGTCTGGCTGGGTTTGAAGGCCCAGGGCAGGTCGCGAACGTTGGCGTCGAAGCGAATCAGCAGCTTGCGATCCAGCACCTTGGTCGGCGCCGCCTCGGCCCGACGGATGGTGCCGTCAAAGCCGGTCAGCTGGCAGAAGGCGCGATACAGGGGCACGGCGGCGTAGGCCGCGCCGACCATCCCGGCGAGCACCACCCCGCAGATGACGGCCACCCGCAGGTTCCGGCGACCGAGCGCCGAGGTCGGCTTCTGATCAGGCTCAGCCGGCAACATTGGCCCCCATCTTCAGCACGCTGACCAGGAAGACGATGAGGATGAAGGCGCCCAGGCTGAGACCCAGAATGATGTTGCGCTTGCTCTGGGCCTGGCGCGCCGCCTGCTGCTCCTGCGGCGTCATCGGCGGACGCGGCGGCGGGTAGACCGCCTGGGTCTCGGCGGTGATCGAGACCGGCGTCGCGGCGGGGGTCGCGACATCTCCCGCGACGCCTTCGGGCGGGATGTCGGGCCGGTCGGCGTCGGGTGTCGGCTGGTCGGTCATCAGGCGAGCCCCATCATGCGTTCGGCCGCCAGGGTGGCGAACAGGGCGAAGAGATAGAGGATCGAGAAGGCGAACAGGTTGCGCGCGTCGCGGGCGCCGGCCTTGACGTCATAGAGCTGGCCGTTGCGCGGGTCCGCGCCTTCCCCGGCCTGGGACCGGAACAGCCGCCAGGCCAGCAGCAGGAACGCCGCTCCGCCGAGCCCCGAGACGGCCAGATAGGGCAGATGGCCAAGACCGGTGAAGAAGGGCGCCACGCAGACGGGGATCAGGACCAGCGAATAGAGCAGGATCTGCAGCCGGGTCGATTTGGCGCCCCGGGCCACCGGCATCATCGGCACGCCCGCCTTGGCGTAGTCCTCGGAGGTGTAGAGCGACAGGGCCCAGAAGTGGGGCGGCGTCCACAGGAAGATGATCAGCACCATCAGCCAGGCGTCGGCCGGCGCCGTTCCGGACGCCGCGGCCCAGCCGATCGCCGGAGGCAGCGCGCCGGCGAGGCCGCCGATGACGATGTTCTGCGCCGTCCAGCGCTTCAGCCACATGGTGTAGACCACGGCGTAGAAGAAGATGGTGAAGGCCAGCAGGCCGGCGGCCAGCCAGTTGGTGGTCATGGCCAGCAGCATCACCGACAGCAGGCTGAGCACGATGCCGAGACCCAGGGCGTCGGCGCCCTGAACCTTGCCGGCCGGCACGGGCCGTCCCTGGGTGCGGCGCATGACGCTGTCGATGTCGGCGTCGTACCACATGTTGAAGGCGGCGCTGGCCCCGGCCCCGACGGCGATGCAGAACACCGCCACGACCGCCAGCACCGGATTCATCGGCGCGCCCGAGCAGATCAGGCCGACAAAGGCGGTGAACACCACCAGCGACATGACCCGGGGCTTTAGCAGCTGCAGATAGTCGGTCCAGAGCGCGGGCGCGCGGGCGGCCTGGTCGGCGGCCAGCAGCTCCGGGGCGATCTCTGAAACGGGTGGCGACTTGGGCATAGGCATATCGCCGCGCGGGCGGCGATCCAATCTCTGACTCTGGATGGACGCCGCCGCGCCTTCCGGAATGGAAAGCGCGGCGGTCCGATCCTTAGTGGTGATCGGGGGCGATCACCGGGGGTTCGTTGAACTGGTGGAAGGGCGGCGGCGAGGGCAGGGTCCACTCCAGCGTCGTGGCGCCTTCGCCCCAGGGGTTGGCCTCGGCCTTGCGGCGACGGATGGCGGCCTCGAGGAGCAGGATCGCGAACACGCCCATGCTCGCGGCCATGATCACGTAGCCGATCGAGGAGACCTTGTTCCAGAAGGCGAACCCTTCGGGATAGTCCACGACCCGGCGCGGCATGCCCTGGAGGCCCAGGAAGTGCTGCGGGAAGAAGATCAGGTTCGTGCCGACGAAGAAGATCCAGAAGTGGAGCCGGCCCAGCACCTCGTTGTACTTCACGCCGAAGATCTTCTCGAACCAGTAGTAGAAGCCCGCGAAGATCGAGAAGATCGCCCCCAGCGACAGCACGTAGTGGAAGTGGGCGACGACATAGTAGGTGTCGTGGACGCTCTGGTCGAAGGCGGCGCCCGCCAGGGCCACGCCGGTGACGCCGCCGATGGTGAAGACGGCGATGAAGCCGAACGCCCACAGCATCGGGGTGCGGAAGTCGAGGGAGCCGCCCCACATGGTGGCGATCCAGGAGAAGACCTTGATGCCGGTGGGCACGGCGATGACCATGGAGGCGGCCTGGAAGTAGGCGGTGAGCTCCAGGTTCATGCCGACGGTGAACATGTGGTGGGCCCACACCACCGAGCCCAGGATGCCGATGGCGGCCATCGGCATCACCATCCCCAGGTAGCCGAAGATCGGCTTCTTCGAGAAGGTCGCCACAACGTGGCTGATGATGCCGAAGCCCGGCAGGAT
>JAHBYC010000023.1 GCA_019636175.1 Caulobacter sp.
CTGAAGCGGCCGGGGCCGTAGCCGCGGGCCTTGGCCTCGGGCAGATTGGCGAACCAGTCGCGGATCGGCTGGAAGGCGCCGGTGTAGGTGGCCGGGTTCGAGCGCGGGGTCCGGCCGATCGGGCTCTGGTCGATGTCGATGACCTTGTCGAAGTTCTCCAGCCCCTCGACCCGTTCGTGCGGGGCCGGGGCGTCGGAGGCGTTGTTCAGCCTCCGGGCGGCGGCCTTGTAGAGGGTCTCGATGGTGAAGGTCGACTTGCCGCCGCCCGAGACGCCGGTGATGCAGGTGAAGGTGCCGACCGGGATTTCGGCGGTGACCTCCTTGAGATTGTTGCCGGTCGCGCCGACGACCCGCACGACCTTCTTCTTCGAGATCGGCCGGCGCTTTTCCGGCACCTCGATCTCGCGCGCGCCGACCAGATACTGGCCGGTGATGCTCTTGGCGCTGGCCATGATGTCGGCGGGCGTGCCCTCGGCGCAGATCTCGCCGCCATGCACCCCGGCCGCCGGACCCATGTCGATCACATAGTCGGCGGTCATGATGGCTTCTTCGTCGTGCTCGACGACAAGCACCGAATTGCCCAGGTCGCGAAGCCCCTGCAGCGATTGCAGCAGGCGGGTGTTGTCGCGCTGGTGCAGGCCGATCGAAGGCTCGTCCAGCACATACAGCACCCCGGTCAGGCCCGAGCCGATCTGGCTGGCCAGGCGGATGCGCTGGCTCTCGCCCCCCGACAGGGTGCCGGAGGCGCGGGACATGTTCAGATAGTCGAGGCCGACATCGACCAGGAACCGCAGGCGGTCGTTGATCTCCTTCAGGATCCGCCGGGCGATCTCCATCTGCTTGTCGCTCAGCTGGTCCTCGAGACCGGCGAACCACTCCTTCGCCGGGCGGATGGCCAGTCCGGAGATTTCGGAGATGTTCCTGCCGGCGATCTTCACCGCCAGGGCTTCTGGGCGCAGGCGGGCGCCGCCGCAGGCCTCACAGGGAGTGTCGGACTGGTAGCGCCCCAGCTCCTCGCGCACCCAGCTGCTGTCGGTCTCGCGCCAGCGGCGTTCAAGGTTGGGCAGCACCCCCTCGAACGGCTTCACCACCTCGTATTTGCGGGCGTTGTCGTCATAGACGAACTTGATCTTCTCGGTCCCGGTTCCGTAGAGCACCACGTCCCGCGCCTGGTCGGGCAGCGCGTGCCAGGGCTTGTCCATCGAGAAGCCGTAGTGCAGCGCCAGCGCCTGCAGGGTCTGGGTGTAGAGGGGGGAGGGGCCCTTGGCCCAGGGCGCGACGGCGCCCTTGTGCAGGCTCTTGTCCTTGTCCGGAATGACCATGTCGGCGTCGAAGGCCAGCTTCGATCCCAGGCCGTCACAGACCGGGCAGGCGCCGGCCGGATTGTTGAACGAGAACAGACGCGGCTCGATCTCGGCGATGGTGAAACCGCTGACCGGACAGGCGAACTTTTCCGAGAAGATGATCCGGCGCGGCTCGGTCTCGCCCTCCTTCACATCGGCCCATTCGGCCACGGCGATGCCGTCCGCCAGGCGCAGGGCGGTCTCCAGGCTGTCGGCATAGCGGGTCTCCAGCCCGGTCTTGGTCACCAGCCGGTCGATGACCACGTCGATGTCGTGCTTGAACTTCTTGTCGAGCTCGGGGGCGTCCTCGATGGGATACAGGGTCCCGTCGATCTTCAGCCGCTGAAAGCCCGCCTTGCGCCACTCGGCGATCTCCTTGCGGTACTCGCCCTTGCGGTCGCGCACCACCGGGGCCAGCAGATAGATCCGCTCGCCCTCGGGCAGGGCGGTCAGCTTGTCGACCATCTGGCTGACGGTCTGGCTCTCGATGGGCAGGCCGGTGGCCGGCGAATAGGGAATGCCGACCCGCGCCCACAGCAAGCGCATGTAGTCATGAATCTCGGTGACCGTGCCGACGGTCGAGCGCGGATTGCGGCTGGTGGTCTTCTGTTCGATGGAGATGGCCGGCGACAGGCCCTCGATCAGGTCGACGTCCGGCTTGCTCATCAGTTCCAGGAACTGGCGGGCATAGGCCGACAGGCTCTCGACGTAGCGGCGCTGGCCCTCCGCGTAGATGGTGTCGAAGGCCAGCGAGCTCTTGCCCGATCCCGACAGTCCGGTGATCACCACCAGCTCGCCGCGCGGAATGTCGACGCTGACGTCCTTGAGGTTATGCTCGCGCGCGCCGCGCACCCGGATGAAATTCAGTTGTTCAGCCATAATGTCCCGAGAACGCTCAAGGCCGGACCAACGGTCCGGGCGCAACGGCAATATGTAGTGCCTGACGCGGCCATTAACACAAGAACAAGATGCGAACAAACGCAGCGCTGCGACGGCCTGTTGCCAGAGGATGGCAACAGGGCCGTCCCTTCTCCGTGAGGGAGAAGGAGGGGCCCGCCGCGAAGCGGTGGGAGGATGAGGGTTTAGGAACCTGGAGAGATTTTCCCCTCAGGCGGCCCGCGCCACCGAAAACGTCGCGTTGGCCCGGGCGCAGGGCTTGCCGTCGGCCGTCACGAAGCATTGTGCGAAGCAGATCGAGCGGCCGACCTTCACAAAACCGGTGGTGAATTCCAGCCACTGGCCGATCCGGGCGACGCCGACATAGTCGGTGGTCATGCTGGCGGTCAGCAGTCCGGACACCGTCTCGCGCCCGGCCTGCTCGATGCAGGACAGGCCCATGGCGTTGTCGGCCAGGGCGGCGATTAGCCCGCCGTGGGCCAGGCCCCGGCTGTTCACATGCGCCTCGCCGACACGCAGGCCCAGGATCACCGCCTCGCCGGGAACAACGCGACTGAAGATCGGCTCCCAGGGATCGGTCAGGCCGCTCTTGCGGAAATGGGGTTCGAAGCCTTCTGGCGTTTGCATCGGTTCAGCTTTCATTTAGACCGGTCTATATAATTTCGCATCCGATCGGGAATGCAAGCCATGTCGGCAAAGCCGAAACATCGTCAGGCCATTGTCGCCGCCGCCGTCCGGCTGTTCCGCCGTCAGGGATATGCCGCCACCGGGCTCAACCAGATCGTCGAGGACAGCGGGGCGCCCAAGGGCTCGCTCTACCACTACTTTCCGGAGGGCAAGGCGGCGATCGGCGAGGCGGCGGTGCTGGCGGCGGGGGAGACCGTGCGGGCGACCATCGCCGGCCTGCCGACGGGAGACCGGCCCGGCGACTTCCTGCGCGAATACGGGCGGATGATGGGGGGCTGGCTTCGCGCCTCCGGCTTCCGGGACGGATCGCCCATCGCCTCGGTGGTGCTGGAACAGGCGGCGCGGGACGACGCCATCGCCGCCGCCGCCCGCTCGGTCTATGACGCCTGGCGCGCGGAGATGGCGGCCCGCCTCACGGCCGGCGGTCTTGGCCAGGAGGCGGCGTCGCGCATCGCCCTTCTGGCCATCACCAATCTGGAAGGATCCCTGATCCTGGCCCGCGCCGCCCGCTCCGAAGCCCCCGTCCTGGCCGCCGCCGAAGCCCTGGCCGCCCTCGCGGATTCGGCTGGCCATCCCCCTTGATCCGCTCATCCCGGCGAAGGCCGGGATCCAGCGGAGCCCATAACCCTGAAAAATCAGGGCGCGTAGGGTCGATCCAACAGGCCAACATCCTGGGTGTGCTGGATCCCGGCCTTCGCCGGGAAGAGCGGGTCAGGAGCGGAGGGTCACCCCAGCAACATCCGCCAGATCGCGTTGAACAGCAGATGATTCAGCCCCACCGCGCGCGGGTCGAACGGGTCATTGTGCGACGAAACCTTGGCGACGACGATGTTGTTGGCCCGGTCGAGGAACAGGTTCTGGCCGTGGATGCCCATGGCGAACAGGGTCTGGGGCGCATCGTCGATGACATACCAGCCGCTGCGGTAGCGCATGGTCATGCCGCCGAACCCGGCCGCGAACTCGCCCTGGCGCCAGGCCTCCGGATCGCCGCCGGTGGCGATATCCTCGATCCAGGCGGCCGGAACCATTGGGTCGCCCTCGACCAGCCGCTGGCCGAGCCGCGCGAAGTCCCGCACCGTACAGCATAGCCCGCCCGTGGTCCGCGGGTCCCCGGCCGGGTCCAGGGTGATGGCGCCGTCGTCCTCGGCGCCGGCCGGAACCCACAGCCGCTCGCTGACCAGCTGGGAGAACGGCGCCCCCGCCGCCCGCTCGATGGCCCAACCAACAAGATCGGTATTGGCCGAGACATAGCGGAACGGTCCTCCATGCCTGGCCGGCGGGCCTTCGAGGGTGCTGAAGAAGGCGTGCAGTCCTCCGGTCTCGCCGGGCGCGACAGGCTCCCATCCGCTGGCCGCATTGTAAGCTGCCTGCTGCTCCAGGGTCAGCGCCACGCCGGCCCGCATGTCGATCAGCTGGCGCAGCGTTGCGCCCGCGTAGGGTCCATTGGCCACTTCGGGGATCAGGTCGCTGACCGGCGCCGCGACATCCATCAGGCCCTCGCCCACCAGGATGCCGACCACCAGTCCGACCACCGATTTGGTCGCCGACATCACGATGTGCCGGTCATGCCGCCCCAGTCCGTTGGCGTAGGTCTCCAGCACCAGCCGCCCGTCCTTGAGCACCACCAGGCCGTCGCCCGCGGTGGCCTGCATCACCGCCTCCAGCGACAGCGCCTGGCCGCCGGCCCGAACGGTCAGATCCTCCAGTGAGGCCGGCGAGGGCGGCAGAGCCCAGGCCGATCCCGCCGCGATCGGCGCGGTCGGCATCAACTGGTCGATGTTGCGAAACGCCGCGATGCTGTGGGGTCGGCTGCGCCAGTTGGAGAGGTCGGCGCGGGTCTCGGAGGGCGGGGGCATGGCGCTCTCATACGCTCCGGTCCCGCCCCTGTCAGCGTCCCGCCAGGCGCCAGAACGGCCCGACCCACACCGACGCGCCTCCGACCCGCAAACCCTGCGCATCGACCTACGCCGGGCCTACGCGAAAACCTACGTCCACAGCGGTCCAACCCACGCAAAAGCCAACAGCGGCTGGCGTTTTCCCGCGTCCGCAAGGTCATCGCCTTTTTGTGGGTCGCTCGGCGCGCGGTATAATGGCCGCGCTTCGATCAGCCGGCTCCCGGCGAGCCCCGGTCGATCCGCGCCGCGAAACACCCGCGCCGGGCGTAGTGGGCGTGGAGATAGGCGATCCGGTCGTCGCCCAGCCAGG
The DNA here is from genome assembly GCA_019636175.1 of Caulobacter sp. GTDB lineage: Bacteria > Pseudomonadota > Alphaproteobacteria > Caulobacterales > Caulobacteraceae > Caulobacter. The sequence continues at coordinate 5,133 of JAHBYC010000023.1, forward strand.
TCTCGATCAGCGGCGCGGCCTCGCGCCCCTCGATCACCTCGGCCTCGACCATCATGTCGTCCTGGTCGAAGGCGCGGATCGCCAGCAGGCGGCGCTCCAGGGCCGGGGGCAGGGCGTCCACGACCACCGCCGCCTCCCGCGTCGTCTCGCGCACATAGATGGCGTGACAACTGCGGTAGGGGCTGTCGACCGGAAGGTGTTCATGGTTCAGCAGCAGCACCGTCTCGCCGGGCTCGGCGTCCTCCAGGGAGACGCGGCAGGGCGCGCTGGCCGGGGCGTCGACTTGGACGCGGATCACGCCCCGTTCGGCCAGTTCCGCCTCACTCAGGCCAAACAGCGGGCGGAAGGCGTCGGGCGACAGGCCGGTGACGGTGTAGGGCATCAGAACCTCCTTGGTGTCCCCCCGTTTCGCCGCTCCGCCGGCGCCCCGCACTCCGATCCTTGCTCCGCTTTCATTTGCGCCGCGCCGGCCGACTTTCTATATCCGGGCCAAGCCGGCAATCGGGCCGCAGACATTGGAGAGCGAATTGATCATCGCGACGGACCCCCGCATCGCCCTGAACGCCTCCCTTGCCGTGAGCTCCGATGTCCGCCCTGATCACCCTGGATTCCGTCTCCGCCGCCGCCCCTGACGGCCGCCTTCTCTTCGAAAATCTGACCCTGGCCATCGGCCGCGAGCGCACCGGGCTCGTCGGCCGCAACGGCGTGGGTAAGACCACTCTGATGCGCATCATCGCCGGCGAGGCGGCCCCGCGCGCCGGGACGGTCAGCCTCGACGGTCGCCTGGCGGTGTTGCGCCAGAGCCTGCCGGCTGATCCGGGCGCCAGCCTGGCCGGGCTGCTCGGGGTCGAGGCGGCGATGACCCGGCTCGCCCGCATCGAGGTCGGGGAGGGGAGCGAAACCGATTTCGCCGAGGCCGATTGGACCCTGCCGGCCCGCCTCGATCAGGCCCTGGCGGAGGTTGGTCTGGAGGGCCTGGACCCCGGCCGCCCCGCCGCCTCCCTCAGCGGCGGCCAGGCGACCCGCGCCGCCCTGGCCGCGGTGCTGCTGGCCGAGCCGGACGTCATCCTGCTGGATGAGCCGACCAACAACCTCGACGCCGGGGCCCGCGGGCTGGTTGCCGATGTCCTGGGCCGCTGGAAGGGCGGGGCCCTGGTCGTCAGCCACGACCGCGCCCTGCTGGAGGACATGGACCGCATCGTCGAACTCTCCCCCCTTGAGACCCGGGTCTACGGCGGCGGCTACAGCCTCTATGCCGAACGCAAGGCCGAGGAGGCCGCCGCCGCCAGGCGGGACCTCGAGGTCGCCAGCCGCGACGCCGCCCGCGCCCGTCGCGAGGCCCAGGCCGCCAGGGAGCGACAGGAGCAGCGTGACGCCGCCGGCCGCAGGTTCGCCGACAAGGGCGGCGCGCCGAAGATCCTGCTGGGCGCGATGAAGCGCCGCGCCGAGGCCACCGCCGGCCGCCTCGACCGTCTGGGCGAGCGCAAGCAGGACGACGCCCGGGAGGCGCTGGAAACCGCCCAGGCCCGGGTCGAGCGCACCCGCGCCCTGGCCTTCGAGCTGCCGCCCAGCGGCCTGCCGGCCGGCCGGCTGGTTCTCGAGTTCGAAGACATCGCCTTCGCCTGGCCGGGCGCCGATCCCCTGTTCGAGCATCTCGACCTGACCGTCGCCGGTCCGGAGCGTATCGCCGTCACCGGCCCCAATGGACGGGGCAAGACCACCCTTATCCGCATCGCCGCCGGCCAGTGCGAACCGACCGCGGGCCGGGTTCGTCGCCCGGTTCCGGCCCTGATGCTCGACCAGCGCGCCGACCTGCTGCACGACGGCGAGACCATCCTTGAGGCCTTTCGACGTCTCAATCCGTCCGCCGACCGCAACGCCGCGCAGGCGGCGCTGGCCCGCTTCCTGTTCCGCAACACCGCCGCCGACCAGACGGTGGGCTCGCTGAGCGGCGGAGAGCGCCTGCGCGCCGCCCTGGCCTGCGTCCTGGCCGGCGAGCGGCCGCCGCAGCTGCTGATCCTCGATGAGCCGACCAACCACCTCGACCTCGATTCCCTCCAGGCCGTCGAGCAGGCCCTTTCAGGCTACGACGGCGCCCTGATCGTGGTCAGCCATGACGAGGCTTTCCTCGAGGCGGTGGGCGTCGACCGGCGTCTCGTTCTCGATGCGGCGCCTGTCTGAGTGGCGACCGCGGTTAAAAGTCCGGCGTGGCGCCCGGGCCCCTGTCGTCATTCGCCGCACCATGTTACCCCGGCGTGGGGAGGGCATGGCATGATCACCGCACGACATCTCAGAACGACGCTGACGGCGCTGCTGCTGCTGTTCGTGGCGAGCTTCGCCGGGCTGGCGAGGGCGCAGGACTCCGGCCAGGCCCTGCGCGAGACCGAGAAGTCGACCTTCCGGGTGATCGTCCTGCTGTACGACAGCAACGACAACTACATGGGCGCCGTCACCGGCACCGCCTTCATGGTCGCGCCGGGCAAGGCGGTGACCAACCACCATGTGGTCGGCGGCATTCCCGGGGCCCGCTACCGGGAGGTCTATCTGATCGCCCACCGCGACATCGGCGGCAAGCCGACCCGGGTCAATGTCGAGCGGGAGTGGGACGACGCCGATCTGGCCCTGCTGGACACCGGAGGGCTTGAGGCGCCGCCGCTGCAGATCGCCGCCGTGTCGCCGGGCAAGGACCAGACCGTCCACGCCCTGGGCTATCCGGGCATCACCGACCGCATTCTCAACCTGTCGCAGGAAGAGGTGCTCAAGCCGTCGGAGCCGACGGTGACCTCCGGCGCCATCTCCCTGTTCTCGTCCAAGGGGCCGGGCGGGGCGGCGGTCGACACCATCTTCCACACCGCGGCGATCAACCCCGGCAACAGCGGCGGACCGCTGGTCGACGCCTGCGGGCGGGTGATCGGGGTCAACACCTGGCAGGGGGCGGCGACGGTCTCCAACAACGCCATTTCGGTGCCCAACGGCCAGTTCATCGCCACCCGATCCTCGATGCTGCTGCGCTTTCTCAACGGCGCCTATGTCACCGCCGACATTGCCGAGGAGGCCTGCGAGCCGCCTCTGGACCCGCGTATCGTCGCTCTGATCGAGCAGCAAAAGGCGCAGCTGGCCGAAGCCCAGACCGAGAAGGCCGCCCAGGCCGAGGCGGCGCGCCAGGCCCGGGCCGACGCGGCCCAGACCCGCACCCTGGCCATCGGGGCCGCGGCGCTGGTGGTCATCGTGGCGATCGCGGGCCTGATCATCAGCCGCCTTCGCACCTCGCCCGGCCACACGCCGCCGCCGCAAAACCCGACCTCGTCAGGGCCCGCGCCGTCGAGCCCGGCCCCGGATGGCTCGCCGCCTGAGCCCCCAAGGGGCGCCGACCCTCCCTCGGGCGGGGCCGCGGCCATGCGGCAGGCCGCGCCGGCCGCCGGTGAGGACTGGGCCAAGGGGGAGGGGCGTCCGCTGCCGCTGATCCTGGCGGGGGTGGCGGTGGTTGCATTGCTGCTGGCCGGGCTTGTCTGGGTCTTGACGCGCGACAAGCCGGCAGCCGAGCCGGACCGTCAAATCCTCGCCACAGGAAGCGACTATGTGGTGGTCTGTCGACTGGATCCCGCCCAGTCCCTGAACGCGCCGGGGGGCGCGGAAAGCATGACCTTCACCTTCGACGCCAAGGGCGGCTGCGCTAACGGACGGACGCCCTACGAGAAGTCGGAAAAGGGCTTCACCCGGGCCACCGTGAGCGACAAGGCCGCCTCCGCCGCGCGCCTGGAGCTGTCTCCTGACCTCACCCGGTTCAAACGCAGCGACTATGCCCTGACCACGGCCGACTATGACGCCATGCGCAGCGACCGGGAACGGATCGGCAAGCTGTCCTGCCCGGAGACCGGCAGCGAGCCGGGGGCGAAATTGACCCGCCAGCTGGCCGACACCCGGCGCCTGGCCGCCGGCTACCTGACCGGCCAGCCCAGCAGCGTCACCGCCTGGACCTGCAGCCCCGTGGTCGCGCCCAAGGTCGAGGCGAAATGATCCGCCTTCCCGGACCGGTGCGGAGGCGATTGGCGATCCGGTGAAGACCCTGGCGGTTCTGTCGCGCAAGGGCGGCACGGGAAAGACGACCCTGAGCGTCCACCTGGCGGTGGCCGCCTGGCGCTCCGGGCGCGGCGTGCTGCTGGCTGATTGCGACCGGCAGGGATCGGCGGCCGAATGGCGCCGGGAGAGAAAGGTGGCGGGGCCATCGATCTTTGCGGCCAAGCCCGCGGCCCTGTTCGCCACCCAGCTGGCCGCCCAACGGGCGGGACGGGACCTGCTGCTGATCGACACCAGCCCGAGCGCCAACGAGGACCTGGCCGATGCGGTCCGCTGTGCGGACTACTGCCTGATGGTGCTGCGCCCGAGTTTTCTCGATGTCCGGGCCGTGCGGGATACCGCCGAGATGGTGTCGCGGTTCGGCAAGCCGGGCGCCTTCGTAATCAATCAGGCCCCGCCGCGCCGGAATGGCAAGGAAATGGCCTGTGTCGGCGAAGCGGTCGCCCAGCTGGCCGGCCTGGGGCATCCGGTGCTGTCTATCGGCCTGCGGTCGCGAGTGGCCTATCAGCAGGCGGTGGCGGAGGGGCTTTCGGTCCAGGAGACCGCGCCGGCCAGCGCCGCGGCGTCGGAGATCGGCGCCCTGTGGCGACTGGTCGAGGCCAGGCTGTGGCCCGAGCCGGAGCCGGAGCTCGCGGACGACCTCTAGGGCGGAGCCGGTCAGGCGCTGCGGTTGAGGGTCACCGCCCGGGCGTCGGCGCCGACCGTGGTCGCGCCGGGGCCATAACCGGTTCCAGCGCTGCGCTGGCTGACTACCTCCTCGGCGATGGCCTTGACCAGGCCTTCGGTGACGGTCTTGGCCGCCTCCAGGGCGCGGCCCTGGCGGGCGAGCACGGCGTCGAAGCCTTCGGTGGCGCGCATCAGGGCGATGCGCTTTTCCAGGCTGGCCCCGGCGATCAGGTCGGGATTGGCGCGGACCCGGGCCGACTCGTGTCGGTAGAGGTTGGCCAGGCGCGAGGTTTCCTCCAGCTGGCCGGCGGCGTCCTGCGGCCGGCGCTGTTCGAAGGCCAGGGCCTGGTCGGCGATCAGACCGGTCAGGCGTTCGGTGAGGATGATGAGCTGTTCAACGCGGTCGGCCGCGTCGCGGGCGTCAAGCGCCATGGGGTGCCTCCTGTGACTGGGCGGGCGCCTCTTGCAGGCCCTGAAGTTTGAGCATTTCGCGTTCGACGCTGCTGGCCAGGCCGATGCCGCCGGACTTGCTGACCTGCTTGGCGATGGCGTCGGTGTAGAAGGACTTGAACATCTGCTCGCCCTCGCCGCCGCCGAACGGCGCCTCGGCGTCGACGCCCTGGAACATCTGGGCCAGCATCACCGACAGGAAGCTGGCCTCGAAGGCCTGGGCGCTGTCCTTGATGCGCGCGCGGGTGAGTGCCGAGGCCGGGGTCTGGCCCTGGGCCAGCAGGACATCGACGGGCGGGGCGGCGGCGGCGAAGCTGGCCATTACATCACCTCGATATCGGCTTGCAGGGCGCCGGCGGCCTTGATGGCCTGAAGGATGGAGATCATGTCGCGCGGGGTGACGCCCAGGGCGTTGAGGCCCGACACCAGGCTCGACAGGGAGGCGCCGCTGCGCAGGGTGATCAGCTGGCGGCCGCGTTCCTCGTCAACGCTGACCTGCGACTGCGGGACGGTGGTGGTCTGGCCCTGGCTGAACGGCGCCGGCTGGCTGACCCCGGGGGTCTCCTGCACGCTGATGGTCAGGTTGCCCTGGGCGATGGCGACGGTGGAGATGCGCACATTCTCGCCCATGACGATGACCCCGGCGACCTCGTCGATGACCACCTTGGCGCCGTAGTCGGGCTCGACCGGCAGGTTCTCGACCGAGGTGACGAAGCTGACCACCGACTGGCCCGGCGGCGGGCGCAGGGTGACGACGGTGGGGTTGTCGGCCGAGGCTGTGCCAGGATAGCGACCGTTGACGGCGTCGGCGATGCGGCGGGCGGTGGTGAAGTCGGGATTGCGCAGGGTCAGGCGGATCTGGCCCATGCTGGCCATCTGGAAGCCGAGTTCCCGCTCGACGAAGGCGCCGCCGGCGATGCGGCCGGAGGTCGGCACGCCCTTGGAGACCGAGGAGCCCGACGCTCCGGACGCGGAGACCGACCCGGTCTGCACCGTGCCCTGGGCCAGGGCGTAGGCCTGGCCGTCGGCGCCCAGCAGGGTGGTGACCAGCAGGGTGCCGCCCATCAGGCTCTTGGCGTCGCCGATGGAGGAGACCGTGACGTCGATCGGGGTGCCGGCCGCGGCGAAGGCCGGCAGCTTGGCGGTGACCATGACCGCGGCGACGTTCTTTGAGTTGAGGTTGGCGTCGCGGATGTTGACGCCCAGCCGCTCCAGCATCGCCTCCTGGCTCTGCTTGGCCTGCGGGGTATTGCGCAGATTGTCGCCGGTGCCGTTGAGGCCGACGACCAGGCCGTAGCCGACCAGCATGTTCTCGCGGACGCCCTCGACCTCGACGATGTCCTTGATGCGAGACGCCGCGAAGCTCTGGCCCGCCACGGACATGGCGAGGGTCAGGACGATCGCTGAAATGAGCCGCTGCATGAACTTCCACCCGAAACGCAACTACCGTGGAGGAGGAATGCCAGAACCGGGCCAATGTGTTTCTTCAGTAAAAACAGGGCGATGCAGCGGAAGCCCGACGCGTGGCGGCAGAAATTGCCCGGCATTAACCATACGGCAAAACTGCCGGGGGAGATTCGCTGGCGAAGCGTTGGAGTGGTCGGACAGCATGAAGGTTGGCGCATCGAGCGGAGTCACGGCCAGGGGCGGCGCCGGCGCGGCGCGGCCGGCCGCCGGCGGCGCGGCCTTCAGCCTGCCGGGCGCGGCCCAGGCGGGCGGCGCCGAGGCGGTCGTTCGAACCGCGGGTATGACCGGCGTGGCGTCTCTGGACGCCCTCCTGGCCCTGCAGGAGGCCGAGGGTCCGACCGAGCGGCGGCGCAAGGCCGTCCGCCGCGCGGGCCGGATTCTCGATGTGCTCGAGGATCTGAAAATCGCCGTGCTGGATGGCGCGGTTTCCGGGGCGAACCTTGAGCGGCTGGTCCGCGCGGTGCGCGATCAGCGGGACAATACCGACGAGCCAGGCCTGGAAAGCCTGCTAAACGAGATCGAGACGCGAGCCGAGGTTGAGTTGGCCAAACTCGAACGCGCGAAAATTGCCGCATGAACGCGCTTTGAACGCGAGGTTCATTGTCTGGCCTAGCGCTTTTGCTATAAGGCCCCGCTCACTGTGAGCGGTGTAGGGGGCGTGAGGCGTCAATGCAGACGGCTACGGTTCTAGAAGTGACCACGGACTACCGTCCTTCCGAGGACGAGGAGTTCATGAACGAGCGGCAACGCGAGTATTTCAAAAAGAAACTGCTCGCCTGGAAGGATGACCTGCTGCGAGAATCTCGCGAGACGGTCGCTGTTCTCCAGAAAGAGACCGAAAATCACCCTGACCTGGCCGACCGCGCCTCGTCGGAGACTGATCGGGCTCTTGAGTTGCGCACCCGGGATCGTCAACGGAAGCTCATCTCCAAGATCGAAGAGGCCATGCGCCGGATCGAGGATGGCTCCTATGGCTATTGCGAGGAAACGGGGGAACCCATCGGGCTGGCGCGTCTCGACGCCCGTCCGATCGCCACCCTCAGCCTCGAGGCCCAGGAGCGGCACGAGCGCCGCGAGCGGGTTCACCGGGACGACTGACCTGTCCGTCCGGACCGGTCCCAAGGCCGGCGGATCTCCGGAATGGCCGGCGCGGGGCGCCGGCGCAACGGCGCGTGTTTAGCGCCGCGCCATCGCCTTGAGTGCGCTCACGGGTTGACTTCATACCCCCGAAGGACGACCTAGCGCGCCTTCGTCAGGGAAACACCTTCATGACCGTCAAGGTCCGCTTCGCCCCGTCGCCGACGGGTCGCCTTCACGTCGGAAATATCCGCGCCGCCATCGTCAACTGGGTGTTCGCCCGGGGGCAGGGCGGCAAGTTCGTGCTGCGCATCGACGACACCGATCTGGAACGGTCGACCAAGGAATTCGAACAGGGCATCGAGACCGACCTTAACTGGCTGGGTCTGACCTGGGACGAGCGCCACAACCAGTCGGCGCGGTTTCCGCTGTATCATCAGGCCATGGACCGGCTGAAGGATCAGGGCCGGCTCTATCCCTGCTACGATACCCAGGACGAGCTTGACCGCCGCCGCAAGGTGCAGCTGTCGCGCGGCCAGCCGCCGATCTACGATCGCGCGGCCCTGAAGTTGACCGACGAGGAGCGGGCGGCCCTTGAGGCCGAGGGACGTCGGCCGCACTGGCGGTTCCGGCTGGAAGGCAAGCGGGTCAAGTGGAACGACCTGGTGCGGGGCCCCTGCGAGGTCGACACCGCCTCGATGTCGGACCCGGTGCTGATCCGGGAAGACGGGGCGTTTCTCTACACCCTCCCGTCGGTCGCCGACGACATCGACATGGGGATCACCCACATCATCCGCGGCGAGGATCACGTCACCAACACCGGCGCGCAGATGGAGATCTTCGAGGCCCTGGGCGCGCCGACGCCGACCTTCGCACACTTCAGCCTGCTGGTCGGGGCCGAGGGCGAGGCCCTGGGCAAGCGGCTGGGCTCGCTGTCGATCCTGCAGCTGCGCGAGCAGGGCTACGAGCCGCTGGCGATCACCTCCCATATCGCCCGGCTGGGCACCTCCGACCCGCTTGAGCCGGCGCCCAGCCTGGCCGACCTGGCCGGAACCTTCCAGTTCGACAAGATGGGCCGCCATCCGGCGCGCTTCGATCCGGCCGACCTGTCGCGGATCAACGCCGGCGTGCTGCACGCCATGGACTATGAGGCCGCCCAGCCGCGGCTGAGCAATCTGGGCGCCGATCTTGGCGAGGCCTTCTGGCTGGCGGTGCGGCAGAACCTGGTGCTGTTCGGCGACGTGACGGTTCTGGCCCGGGTCGTCGGCGGGGCGGTGACCCCCATGGTCGAGGACCAGGCCTTCCTGGATCAGGCCGCCGCCCTGCTGCCGGAGACCGTCGATGGCGACACCTGGGGTGTCTGGACGACGGCGGTCAAGGAGGCCACCGGCGCCAAGGGCCGGGCCCTGTTCATGCCGCTGCGCAAGGCGCTGACGGGAATGGACCACGGTCCGGAGATGGGGCCGCTGCTGGCCCTGATCGGCAGGGACAAGGCCGCGCGGCGCCTGGCCGGGGAAACCGCCTGACGGCTGTTGCCGAGGCGCCGCCCCGGCGCTTCGTCAGACGCCGGTCTTCATCTCGCGCTTGCCGGGCACAGGGTGATCGCGCAAGTTGACCGGACAGTAGCGTCTGTCGGGGGAATTCATGCGGTCTTTGCTGGTCGGGCTTGTCGGCCTGATGTCTCTGTGGGCCGCCTCGGCCTGGGCCGCGCCCGAGCCGGTGCTGGGCCCGGCCCCCGACTGGGTCAAACCCCTGGGGCCGCTCAAGCTGGACGCGCCGAAGACGGCGGCCCCCTATCGCCAGCTGCGGCTGGATCAACAGGTCCATTTCGGCCCCGAAGGCGACAGCGCCTACCTGGAGAGCGTCGTCCGCATCCAGACGGCCGAGGGGCTGTCGGTCATGGGCACCATCGCCCTGCCGTGGAATCCCGACTCCGTCACCCTGACGGTGCACAAGCTGGAGATCCGGCGCGGAAATGAGGTGATCGACGTGCTGGCCGATCAGGCCTTCACCGTCCTGCGCCGCGAAAACCGGCTTGAGTACGCCATGCTGGATGGCGTTCTGACGGCGACCATTCAGCCGGAGGGGATCGAGGTCGGCGACATCATCACCCTGGCCTTCACCATGACGCGCAATGACGCCGTCACGGGAGACTTCTCCGAAAACTACATTCCGGCCATTTCGGCCGGTCAGGTCGATCAGGCGCAGCTGCGGGTGTTGTGGGACCCCAAGGCCAAGCCGATCCGCTGGCGACTGGTTCAGGGCATGAACCCGCCCAAGGTCGGCAAGACCCGCGACGGCGAGACCGAGCTGCTGTTCGATCTCAAGGGCCAGAAGGACTACAAGCCGCCGGCCGGCGCGCCGGGCCGCTTCCTGCGCGGCCGGGGTGTGGAGTTCACCCAGTTTGACAACTGGGCGGAGGTGTCGAGCCTGCTGGCGCCGCTCTACGACAAGGCCGCGACGATCAGTCCCAACTCCCGCCTGCGCGGCGAGCTGGACAAGATTCGCGCCGCTTCCAACGATCCGCTCGTTCAGGCGGGCATGGCGCTGGCGCTGGTTGAGGATCGCACGCGTTATGTTTTCCTGGGGATGGACGCCGGCAACCTGACGCCGACTCCCGCCGACACCACCTGGGCCCGCCGCTACGGCGACTGCAAGGCCAAGACGGCCCTGTTGCTGGCCCTGCTGCGCGAGCTGGGGATCAAGGCCGAGCCGGCCGTGGTGCACAGCGAAAACGGCGACGGCATGGACGAGCGACTGCCGATGGTGGGGCTGTTCGACCACGTCATCGTGCGGGCGGAGATCGAGGGCAAGGTCTACTGGCTGGACGGCACCCGCAACGGCGACAAGAGCCTGGCCGAGCTGGACATTCCCAACTTTCACTGGGCCCTGCCGTTGCGGGCCAAGGGCGGCGCGCTGGAAGCGCTGAAGCCGCAACCGCCGGCCAAGCCGCAGATGGTCCTGGCGATCGACATCGACGCCAGCGCCGGCCTGTTCGTCAAGGCGCCGTTCAAGGCCGAGCAGGTCTTCCGGGGCGATATGGCGCGTGAGCTCGGCGTTGCGGTCAACAGCGTCCCGGCCGAGGAAATCGACAAGAATTTCAAGGATTACTGGTCGAACATGTACGGCTTTGTCGAGGTTGAAAAGACCGCGACCGCCTATGACGCCGCCACCGGCGAGTTCCGTCTGACCATGGAGGGCAAGGCGGAGATGGGCTGGTCGGAAACCAGCACCTCCTCGGCGCTGCGCTATCTGACCGACGGCTATCTGCTGGGCGGCTCGGTCAGCTACAAGCGTGAGGATGGCAGCGACAACATCGACGCTCCCTATGCCATCGAATACCCGATGCACGTCGTTTATCGCGAGACCATCCGGTTGCCGGACGGGGGCAAGGGCTTCACCGTCGAAGGCAAGGACGAGAACCGGGTCGCCGGCGGCGTCTCCTACTACCGCAATAGCGAGATCCGCGACGGCGTCTTCATCATGGAGGCCAGGGGGCTGAGCATGGCCCCGGAGTTTCCGGCCTCGGAAGCCAAGGCCGTGGAAGAAGCCATGGCCGAAATGGGCAAGGTCAAGGTCTATGTGGTGGGGCCGGTCGGGTATCGCTGGACCAGGGCCGATCGCGACGCCCGGATCGTCGAGATGGACAAGGCCATCGCCGAGGATCCCAAATCAGCGGTCTCGTTCCGGGCTCGTGGCTGGCTGAAGATGGAGAACAAGGACTACGCCAGCGCCGAGGCCGACTACACCGCCGCGATCGCCATCAAGGACGACGTCGCCGACTACTACACCATGCGCGGCAGCGCGCGGCTGCGTCAGGGCCGGGCCGAGGCGGCGATGGCCGACTACGCCGCCGCCCGCAAGATCGCCGGCAAGGACGCCGGAAGCCTGAATGGCCTTTGCTGGGAGCAGGGGACCAACAATGTCGCGCTGGAGGCCGCGCTTTCGGACTGTGACGCGGCCCTGCAGGTCGAGCCCCGCAACGCGGCCATTCTCGACAGCAGGGGCTTTGTCCTGATGCGGCTTGGCCGCTGGTCGGACGCGATCGCCGACTATGACAAGGCCATCAGCATCCGGTCCGACACGCCTGAAACGCTGTTTGGGCGAGGGCTGGCGCGGCATGGGGCCGGCGACGTGGCGGGCGGCGCCGAGGACATCGCCGCGGCGCGCAAGCTGGATCCGGCCATCGACGAGGTGTTCCTGGACTATGGCCTGAAGGCCCCGGGTCCGGCTCCGTCGGCGAAGTAGGGGGCAAACCCCTTCCCCCCTGGAGGGGAAGGGGCCGGGCCCGGTCAGGCGGCGTTGCAGGCCGCCAGCTGGTCGGCATCGAACTGTCCGCCGCGGTAGCCGAAGCCGGTCACTTCACCGAGCTTGGCCTTGAGGCGGGCGCAGGCGCGCTCGGGCGGCAGGTCCTTGACCTTGGGGGCGCGACAGACATCGCCCTTGCAGCTCCAAACCGCGCCGTCGATGACCAGATTGGCCCGGGTGGTCCGGTTCTTCAGGGTCAGCCAGCCGTCCTGACGCTGGGCGGCCGCGTTGGCGGCCCCGGCCAGGCTGCTCAGGGCGATGGCCCCGATCAGGAAAATACGCATTGAAACATCTCCATATCCCCGCGCGCGGTGGGAGTCCGGGCGCTGGAAACCTAGAGAGTTTTTAATTGCAACTATGTCAACTGGTTTGTCGCCGGATCGACCGATCCCGAGCCTGATTGCACGGCCATGTCGCGCAGCAGGGGCACGATGGCGTCAACATCGTCGGTGGCCCGCCAGGCCTGGGCGAATTCCGGCGGGCTGAGCCGCTCGGTGATGGTGTGGTAGAGCAGCTCGAACAGCGGCTTCCAGAAATCGCGGGGATTGTAGAAGACCAGCGGCTTGCGGTGAAGGTTCAGGCGCTGCCAGGACAGCAGCTCGACCACCTCTTCCAGGGTGCCGATGCCGCCGGGCAGGACCACGAAGGCGTCGGCGGCCTCGAACATCTGCATCTTGCGCTCGTGCATGTTGTGCACGACCACGGTCTCGACGTCATCGAAGGGCTGTTCGCGGCCGAGCAGGAAGGTCGGGATGATGCCCAGGACCCGACCGCCCGCATCATGGGCGCCGCGCGCGCATGCGCCCATCAGACCCACCCCGCCGCCGCCATAGACCAGCCGCAGATCCTCCGCGGCGAGACGCCGGCCAAAGGCGTCGGCGGCCTGCAGGAAGGCCGGGTCGGCGTCATTGGACGAACCGCAATAGACGCAGACGGAATCAATCGAGGCGGGCTCGATCGAGGCGCCGGCGGCGCCCTCGGAAGCAGACATGAAGGCCTCTGAAAACAAAGGCGCGCTTGCGGGCGCGCCGGAAAATCACGAAGTGATAGGATCGGTCTTCCTGAAGGGGGTTTCAAGCATCGTGTGGAGTCGAGGTTTCCTGGCGATCGCGGCGGCGTTGGTCGTGACCGCCTGCGGCCAGTCGGACGGCGCCTGGCGCGGCGCGGCGCCCAAGGCCCCGGCTGATCCCGCCGCCGAGGCCGGCTATCTTCGGCCCCCGGCCCTGACCGCCAGCCGCCGCGACGCCGACGGCGTGTTCCTGGTCGGTCAGGCGCGGCCCGGGGCGGCGGTGCGGCTGGGCTCGCCGACCGGCGAGGAGATCAACGTCACCGCCGATGTCGCCGGCCAGTGGACGGCGCGCCTGCCGCCGTCGGAAGCGGTGCGGCTGTTTGGCCTGTCGATGGCGGCCGGGGATGGCCGCCAGGTGCAGGCCCAGGGCTATCTGGCCATCCTGCCCGACGGCCGGGCGGCCCAGCTGCGGTCCGGGGCCAGCACCATGGTGATCCGCACCGGCAGCGATGCGCCGCGGATTCTCAGCATCGACTTCGACCGGGAGGGCGCCGCTTCGATGGCCGGCAGCGCCCGACCTTCGACCGGGGTCTCCCTGCGAATCGACCGCACGGCGAGGGGCGCGGGAAAGGTCGACAGCCAGGGGCGGTTTCATCTGGTCGTCGACCGGCCGGTCAGTCCCGGCAGTCATCGCTTCGAGGTCGCCGGAGAGAGCGGCGAACAGACCCTGGTCGCGCCGGTCTCGCCGGCCCCGCCGCTGGATCAGCCGTTCCGGGCCGGCCGGTCGGGTCCGGCCTGGCGCATCGACTGGATGACGCCCGGCGGCGGCGTCCAGAGCACCCTGATTCTGGACCCGGCCCAGTGAGGCCGGTCCCGGAGCGGCAACGCTCCAGGGGTGAGGCGCCGGCCGCCGAGGCGCCGGTCCGCGCCTGGGCGGCGTTGCGCGACCTCTTCCGACTGATCCTGACCTGCGGCGCGCCGGGCCTTGGCTGGCGGCTGGGAACGGCCCTGACCCTGACCCTGGGGGGCAAGGTGCTGGGGGTGGTCGGGCCGCTGTTGCTGGGGGCGGCGGTCAACCGGCTGAGCGAGGGCCGGGGCGCCGGCGTGCAGGTGGGGGCCGCCTTCGCCGGGCTGGTCATCGGCTGGACCGTGATCCGCTTCTTCGCCGCCGCCGCTCCGCAGATGCGCGATGTGGTGTTCACCCCCGTCGCCCAGGCCGCCCAGCGCCGCGCCGCCGCGGACGCCTTCGGCCACGCCCTGTCGCTGGGCATCGAGTTCCACCAGACCAAGCGGACCGGTTCGCTGTCGCGGGTGATCGATCGCGGCGCCCGGTCGATGGACTTTCTGCTGCGCGCCCTGGTGTTCAACCTGGGACCGACGGCCATCGAGCTGGTCATCGCCGCCGGGGTTCTCGCAAAGGCCTACGACTGGCGGTTCGCCGCCGCCGCCGTGGCGACCGTGGTCGTCTATGGCGTTCTGACCTTTGCCATCTCCGACTGGCGGATCGGCCATCGCCGCGCTCTCAACGAAGCCGACAGCGAGGCGGCCGGCCGGGCGGTGGACGCCCTGCTGAACTATGAGACCGTGAAGGCCTTTGGCGCGGAGGCCCGGGCCGCCGGCAACTATGAGCGCGCCCTGGCGACCTATGCCGGGGCCCAGATCAAGGCGACCAATTCGCTCAGCCTGCTCAACATGGCCCAGGCGGCGGTGATGGCCGTCGGGCTGGCGCTGATGGCGCTTATGGCCGGTTTCGAGGCCCAGGCCGGACGCATGGGGCCGGGGGATGTCACCGCCGCCATCCTGATCCTGATGAATCTCTATGCCCCGCTGAACATCCTCGGCTTCGCCTACCGCGAGATCCGCCAGAGCTTCATCGACCTGGAAGCCATGTCCGACCTGCGTCGCCAGAGGCCGGAAGTGGCCGAGGCCCACGACGCGATTGACCCGCCGCCGGGCGACGGTCGCGGCGGGGAGGTGGTATTCTCCGGCGTTTCCTTCCGGCACGGCGCCCGTTCACAAGGACTGGAAGAGGTGAGTTTCACCGCCCGCCCCGGGGAGACCGTGGCCCTGGTCGGCCCTTCCGGCGCGGGCAAGACCACCCTGGTGCGGTTGGCGCTGCGGATGATCGATCCGCAGTCGGGTTCCATCGCCCTGGACGGCGTCGATCTGCGGCGGGTGAAGATGGCGGCCCTGCGCGGCGCGGTCGCCCTGGTGCCGCAGGATGTGGCTCTGTTCAATGACACCCTGGCCGCCAACATCGGTTTTGCCCGGCCCGACGCGGGGGAGGCTGACATTCGCGCCGCCGCCAATGCCGCCGAACTGACCGAGTTCATCGCCGGCCTGCCGGAGGGTCTGGAGACGAAGGTCGGCGAGCGGGGGCTGAAACTGTCGGGCGGCGAGCGCCAGCGGGTCGGCATCGCCCGCGCCCTGCTGGCCGATCCCCGTGTCCTGATCCTCGACGAGGCCACCAGCGCTCTCGACTCGCGCACCGAGTCGGCGATCCAGGACACCCTGAGAAAGGCCCGCGCCGGTCGCACCACCCTGGTCGTCGCCCACCGCCTCAGCACCATCGCCGACGCCGACCGGATCATCGTCCTGCGGCGAGGCCGGGTGGTGGAGGAAGGCCGGCACGAGGATCTGCTTGAGCGGGGCGGGGAATATGCGGCCCTGTGGCGGCGGCAGACGCGGGGAAAGTAGCCGCGCCCGAGACCCTTCTCCCGGTCGCCGGGAGAAGGTGGTCCGGATGGCCGAAGGAAATCTCCGCCTTCCCGGCGAAGGCCGGGACCCAGTCCTTCTCACTGCGTTGCGGGCAGATTGGCAGGTCTGGCGGGTGACTCTGGACCCCGGCCTTCGCCGGGGAGGCGGGAAACGGGTTTGCGACTGGGATTAATCTGCCGCCCGCATGCCATCCTCCGGCCGCCTCGCGTCCACTTTCTCCCGGCGCGCGGAAGCAGGGCCGCTTCAACCCCACGCTTGACCCTGCCCCCGATCCGCCTAGTCTCGCCCCGTTCTCCGGGGGGCCGCACCTGAAGCGGCTGAGATTGGGGTGATCCCCTGACCCGCCGAACCTGATCCGGGTCATGCCGGCGAAGGGAGAGGAACGCGGCCGCCAGTCCAGGCCGTCTTTCCGCCTTTGGCGCGAACCGGGTCTCCACAGATTTGAGGAGTCCGCGCGATGAACATTCACGTCCCCAGCAAGGGCGGCGGCAAGCCGCAGAACGGCGACATTCCGGTCGGCGAGCGCCCCGGCAGCCGCAAGGTCTATGCCTCCGGCGAGCTGTTCCCGGACATCCGCGTTCCCTTCCGCGAGGTCGAGGTGCACCCGAGCGCCGGTGAGCCGCCGGTGACCATCTATGACCCCTCGGGCCCCTACACCGACCCTCATGCGGTGATCGACATCGAACAAGGCCTGCCGCGTCCGCGCGAGGCCTGGGTGCTGGCCCGTGGCGGGGTGGAAGAAGTGGCTGAGCCGCGCCAGGTCAAACCGGAAGACAACGGCTTCGCCGCCGGCAAACATCTGGCCCCGCAGTTCATGGCCAAGCGCCCGGTCTACAAGGCCAGGACCGGCGCGCCGGTGACCCAGCTGGAGTTCGCCCGGGCCGGGATCATCACCGCCGAGATGGAATATGTCGCCATCCGCGAAAACCTGCGCCGCGAGCAGTCCGCGCCCTGCGTGCGGGACGGCGAGAGCTTCGGGGCCGAGATCCCCGACTTCGTCACGCCGGAATTCGTGCGACAGGAAGTGGCCCGCGGCCGGGCGATCATCCCGGCCAACATCAACCACGGCGAGCTGGAGCCGATGGCTATCGGCCGCAACTTCCTGGTCAAGATCAACGCCAACATCGGCAACAGCGCGGTGCTGTCCAGCGTCGCCGACGAGGTCGACAAGCTGGTCTGGTCGACCCGCTGGGGCGCCGACACGGTGATGGACCTGTCGACCGGCCGCAACATCCACAACATCCGCGACTGGATCATCCGCAACAGCCCGGTGCCGATCGGCACGGTGCCGATCTATCAGGCCCTGGAAAAGGTCGGCGGCGTCGCCGAGGACCTGAACTGGGAAGTGTTCCGCGACACCCTTATCGAACAGGCCGAGCAGGGGGTGGACTACTTCACCATCCACGCCGGCGTGCGCCTGCCCTTCGTGCCGCTGACCGCGAAGCGGGTGACCGGCATCGTCTCGCGCGGCGGCTCGATCATGGCCAAGTGGTGCCTGGCGCACCACAAGGAGAGCTTCCTCTACGAGCACTTCGAGGACATCTGCGAGATCATGCGGGCCTATGACGTGTCGTTCAGTCTCGGCGACGGCCTGCGTCCCGGCTCCATCGCCGACGCCAATGACGAGGCCCAGTTCGCCGAGCTGCGCACCCTGGGCGAGCTGACCAAGGTGGCGTGGAAGCATGGCTGTCAGGTGATGATCGAGGGGCCCGGCCACGTCGCCATGCACAAGATCAAGGCCAATATGGATGAGCAGTTGAAGCACTGCCATGAGGCGCCGTTCTACACGCTGGGGCCGCTCACCACCGATATCGCGCCGGGCTACGACCACATCACCAGCGCCATCGGAGCGGCCATGATCGGCTGGTTCGGCACGGCGATGCTTTGCTACGTCACGCCCAAGGAACACCTGGGACTGCCCGACCGCGAGGACGTCAAACAGGGCGTCATCGCCTACAAGATCGCCGCCCACGCCGCCGATCTCGCCAAGGGCCACCCGGCCGCCCGGCTGCATGACGACGCCCTGAGCCGCGCCCGGTTCCAGTTCCGCTGGGAGGACCAGTTCAACCTCGGCCTCGATCCGGAAACGGCGCGCGAATACCACGACGAGACCCTGCCCAAGGAGGCCCACAAGACCTCTCACTTCTGCTCGATGTGCGGGCCCAAGTTCTGCTCGATGAAGATCAGCCAGGAGGTGCGCGACTTCGCCGCCGGCATGTCGCCCAACGAGATCGAGCTGGGCATGAGCGAGATGAGCGACAGGTTCCGGGAGATGGGGTCGGAGATCGATGTGGCGGTGAAGGAGTAGGACTCACTGATACTCAGGAAACACCCCAAATCCGTCTCCCCGGCGAAGGCCGGGGCCCAGATTCAGCCGCCGAACTTGGAAAATAGACCCAAAACATGGCGCAAGGACTGGATCCCGGCTTCCGCCGGGAAGGCGGAGACTTATTGGGTCGGTCCCGGCTTCGCCTCGGGGCTCCCTTTTTCGCGAGGGGAAGGGGGACTCTTGCGGCGGCGTTGGCGATCATAGTCGATTTCCAGACCTATGCCGCCTCCTAGCCAGCGCTCGACCTCCACGGCAATATACCGGGACCCAGGAACGGCCCTGATTTACCGCCGCGCCCAGTCCGCGCAGGATGCACGGGGTGATCATCGTCGGAGGACGCGTAGCCACATGCCGAAGTCAAGATCAGGTCTTCTCGTGTTGCTGGCGACCCTCGCGCTCGGCGTCACCGCCCAGACCGCCTCAGCCGCCGCCTGCATCGACGGCCACCCCTCGGTGAAGGACGAATATGCAACAGCGATGTTCGTCGCCGAGGTCACGGTGGCCGAAATTGGACTTTACCGGCCGCAACCCCATCCCCACAACGGCGCGACCGTCTGGGAAGATGAACGCCGAATCCGCTTCAAACCCATCAAGGCCTGGAAGGGCGACCCGGGAGCGGAATTCACCATCCGCGATCGCAACACCTCGGCCCGCCTGCCGGCCAACCCTGGCGACCGCTATCTGCTTTTCGTCAAAACCAACAAGGCAGGCGAGAACTTTGTCGACACCTGCGGAAACTCCGGAATAACGGCCGACCTCGCACCCGAGGTTCTGTCACAGGTCAAGGCCCTGGCCCGGTAGTTTATGACAACCCCCATCCGCCGCCTACACCCCGGCGCGGCCGCTCATCCGACCCCTCGCGGGAGAATATCTTCTGGCGGCGTTGGCTGTCAGGGACAGGTTTTCGCCCCTGCGGGTCGTCCTCAGCCCCTGACAAGAAAACGGCTGCGACGGGACTCCTCGCCGCAGCCGTCCATTTTCCCAGACGATGCCGACTAGTTCGTCAGCGCCGCCTTCACTTCAGGATCGTTGAAGATCTGTTCCAGCTTGGCCTTGTAGGCGTCGGTGATCATGTTGGGCCATGACTCCGAACCCTCGCCCTGAATGGCCTGCTTATCGGCGAAACGCTTGGTCAGCACCGTTCCGCGGCCACGCTTCTGGATCACCACATCGACATCGCTGTTGAACTGGAATTTGCCGACCCAGTTGGTGTTCACGTCGAAGTGCCAGTCGTGGTTGACGATGGTGACGATGGCCCCGGCATTTTCCCGGGCCATGACGATGTCTGCCTCCTCGTCGGTGGCGACCCGGTCGGCCTGCATCACCATGACATCGGCGCCGCCGCTCTTGAGGCCGGCGGCGACACGTTCGGCCAGATAGCGCGACATGGATTTGCCCTTGCCGGTCTTGTCCGACATGGTCAGGACATCGACGGTCCAGTCGACCGGCGCGCCGTAGACGCGGGCATAGCCGGCAAAGTTCGGCGGTTTGCCGTCCTTGACGCGCTGGCGGTCCTCGACGACCCCGACCATGATCTTGTCGGCGGCCTTGTAGCCGAGGGTAGGATTCTGCATTTCGATGCTGCGCGGAGTCACGCAGGCCGTGACGAGCAGAGCCGCCGCGGCAATCAGTACGCTTCTGAACATGTTAGCCCCCATGGCGCGCGTTGGTTTGGGATGCGCGCTGAGCGTTCGATAGCATGACAATTGACCGGTGACAGCGGGGGTTTTGCATCCCTATGGTTCAGGCCGAACGGAGCCCAGATATGACCGACCCGATCCACCGCTGGCACGCCTATGTCGACAGCCGCGACCCCGCCGATCTGTCGGCCCTGATCGCCGAGGACTGCGTGTTCGAGAGCCCGGTGGTTCACACGCCCCAGGCCGGCAAGGCGATCACCGAGAAATATCTGCTCAGCGCCCTGCAGGTGCTCAACAACGAGACCTTTGAATACCTGGGTGAATGGCGGGCCGAGCGGTCGGCGGTGCTCGAGTTTGCCTGCGTCATCGACGGCATCCGCATCAACGGCGTCGACATGATCTGGTGGAACGAGGCGGGCCTGATCACCCGGTTCAAGGTCATGGTCCGGCCACTGAAGGCGATCAACCTGCTGCACCAGAAGATGGGCGAGATGCTGATGAGGATGGCCGGCTAGACCGGCCGCCAGGTCAACGCCCCCGCGACAAGGACCCCGCCATGAGCCACACCCCGCGCCTTTCCGTTGTCCTGGCCCTGGCGATGCTGGCCGTCGCCTGCGGAGAGCCGCCCGCCGCGCCGAAGACGCCGCAGCCTCCGGCGGCCCCCGCTGCGCCACAGGCGCCCGAGACGCCCGCCGCCATGCCGGCCGAGCCGCCCAAGCCGGAAGGGCCGCTGCTGGCGCTGGACGGGGAGGGGATTCGGTTGGTGCGGCCCAACGGCTCCACGGCCCTGCTGCCGTTCGGACGACCGACCGCCGAGGCGGTGGCGGCGCTGTCGACCGCCCTGGGCGCGCCGGTCGACCGGGGGACCAACGCCGAATGCGGCGCGGGACCGACCGAGATCGTCCGCTGGGGCGGCGGCTTCAGCGCCATGTTCCTGGAAGGGAAGTTCAACGGCTGGAGCGCCGACCGGCGCAAGGGCCTGACCACCATGAACGGCATCGGCGTCGGCTCGACCCGCGCCGAGCTGTTCGCCAGCTATGGCGACGCCAGTGTCGAGGACAGCACCCTGGGCACGGAGTTTTCCGCCGGCGGCCTTGGCGGTCTGCTGAGCGGGACCGGCGCGACCGCCAGGATCGAGACCCTGTGGGCCGGGGACATCTGCGCCTTCCGCTGAATATTTTACCCGGACGATATTGACGCCGAATAACCTCCGGGTAAAAGGGCGGCATGAAAGCCGACCGCAAACAGCTTCTTCGCGACTATCGCGAGCGCAAGACCTCCGCCGGGGCCTTCGCCGTGCGCTGCTCGACGACCGGCGAGGCCTGGGTCGGCACGACGCCGGACCTGGCGACGCGTCAGAACGGCGTGTGGTTCTCGCTGCGGCTCGGCAGCCATCCCAACCGGGCGCTGCAGGCGGTCTGGAGCCGGGAAGGCGAGGGGGCGTTCAGCTTCGAGGTGCTGGAGGCCCTGCCGGATGAGGACCGCTCGGCCTATGAACAGGCCAGCAAGCTGAAGGACCTCGACAAGGCCTGGCGCGAGCGTCTGGGCGCGGCAAAGCTGACGGGCTGACCATGAACGACGATGCAAGCTACAGCCTGTTCGAGGGGCAGGCGCTGATCGCCAGCGGTCCGATGCCCCAAGTCATCGAGGCGGCGCGGCGGGCCCTGGCGGACAATGCGTCGGCCCGGCTGCTGGCCTTCAACAGCCACTCGGGCCGCCAGGTCGATCTCGACCTGCGCGCGCCCTCGCCGGCGCCGCGCAAGGCGGGCCGGCCCAAGCTGGGCGTCGTCCCCCGTGAAGTCACCCTGCTGCCGCGACACTGGGACTGGCTGGCCGAGCAGCCGGGCGGCGCGTCGGTGACCCTGCGCAAGCTGGTCGAGGCGGCAAGCCGCGATCCGGCCCAGCAGCGCAAGGCCGCCATCGAGTCGGCCTACCGCTTCATCAGCGTCATGGCTGGCAATCTGGCCGGGTTCGAGGAGGCCAGCCGAACCCTGTTCAAGGACGACTGCGAGGGCTTTCTGGCCAATACGGCTGAGTGGCCGTCCGACGTGCGGAACCACGCGCTGCGGATGCTCGGCTGGGGCTGACGGTTGAAGGCGGCGCGGTTCGCCCTAGCTGGCGTGGGACAAGGAGCTTGCCATGTCCCGAGTGCTCACCGCGTTTCTCACCGCCCTGACCCTTCTGGCCGCGCCGGCCGCCTTCGCGGCTGACACCAGGGCCCCGCAGCCGGCCAAGGCGGTGGACCTCGATCGCTTCTATTCAGGCCGCTGGCTGGAGATCGCCCGTCTGCCGATGGGCCTGACCGATGGCTGTGTGGCCGGGGCGACGACCTATTCCAGGACCGATAAGGGCCGCATCCAGGTGGTCGACACCTGCCGCGACAAGACCCCGACCGGCAAGGAGAAATCGATCAAGGGCAAGGGCGACATCCTCGACCCGGGAACCAATGCCAAGCTGCGCGTCCACTATCCCTTCTTCATCACCTGGGATTACTGGGTGCTCGATCACGCGGACGACTACAGCTGGTTCATCAGCGCCGACCCCAAGTTCGAGAAGCTGTGGATCTACACCCGCAAGCCCCCGACCGAGGCCGAGCTTGCCGCCCTGGTGAAGCGGGCCCAGGATCTGGGCTACGACACCGGCAAGCTGGAGTTTCCCGCCCCGCTGACGGACTAGCGGGAGCCAACCGGCTGATTGACGTTCACCTTCCCGGCGCAGGCCGGGATCCAGATTGAGCCGGCGAAACCGGCAGGCAAACCTCCAATGAAACAGGGCGAATGACTGGACCCCGGCCCGCGCCGGGGAAGCGGATTTGTGGCGACCGCGGAAGTCGGGCCGGCTTCAGCCTTGCACCGGGCCGCCAGACCCTGATGATCGGCCATCGCGGCGAGTTTCGGGGAGGAAGCGATGAGGTCCATCGACCAGGCGCCCGGCAAGGCCGTGGCCACGCTCTACAACGCCCTGATGACCGGGCTTGTGCTGACGCTGGTCAGCCAGCGGGGCGAAGAGGCCGCCCGCCGGTTCGTCTTCGCCCACTTCCGACGCCAGCATCTGGAGAAGTTCCTGCCAGGACTGGAAAAGCTGGGTCTGACCGGACTGCCCGACGCGGTGGCCTGCGCCCAGTATCACCTGTTCTCCAACGCGCTTGGCGGGGTGAAGACCGAACTGGTGGTCGAGAGCGACCGCAAGGCCTGGGTGCGCTATCCGCCGCCGCGCTGGATCTGGCAGGGGACGGCGATCTGCGCGGTCCCCGCGACGGTCAATGAGGCGATGCTGCACGGCTGGCACGGCCACAACGGCGTCTCGTTGGGCAACTCCCGGCTGGGTTTCGTCTGCACCGGCCAGACAGTGCAAGGCGATCCCGGCCTCGAGGGCTACTATTTCGAATACGACCATGACTTGAGCGAGGGCGAGCGGGTGCGCTTCGCCCCGGACGAGCGGTGTCCGCCGGTCGATCCGGCCGCTCAACCCAGGCTCGACGCCCAGGCATGGCCGCCCGAGCGGCTGGCGCGGGTCGAGGTGTCCTACGCCAGTGAATATGTCCGTAGTCTGTTGCCGGTGATGCACCAGCTGTTTGGAGCGGAAGAGGCGCGGGTCCTGGTAGGCCGGACGGCGCGGCTGATCGGGCTGCAGTTCCATGAACCGGTGACGCGGATGCTGGGGCTGGAGGGGACATCGCCCGAGGTGTTTGCCCAACTGCTGGCCGCCCTCGCCGGGGCGCAGGGTGAGGCGGTTGAACTCCAGGGGGCGCGGGTGGTCCAGACCGGCTGGCGACTGATGCGCGGCGTTCCCCTCGATCCTGCCCTGGCTCTGGCCTGCTGGAATCCGCTGTGGGAGGGGGCGCTTGCGGCGCACAACCGCGACCTCATCCTGGAAACCTTGTCGGAGGGGCAGACGCTGACCTGGACTATCCGTCAGGCCTGATCGGCCTTGCCGCGCAGGTGCAGCCAGATCATGGCTCCGGCGACGGCGAGGAAGGCCAGGTTGAGGAAGAAGGTGTGGTCGATGGCGAAGCGGACCATCTGGCCCACCTCCGGCCGGTCTTGCGGGATCTGGCCGATGAGGGCGAAGAGATAGTGGACGCTGACCCCCGCGGCGACCATGCAGATGTAGAGCAGGGCGGAGACATAGAGCGCATAGCGCCAGCCGTAGTATTTGGCGTGCACCCAGGCCACGGTGGCGGCGACCAGATCCGCCCCGAGGAACGACATCACCCCGCCGAACGAGGCTCCCTTTGACCACAGCATGGCGGCCAGCGGCACGTTGCCCATGGAGCCGATAAAGGTAAAGAAGGCCACTACCGGGGCGACGGCGGCGTTGGCCAGGACGACCAGAAACCCGGGATTGTCCTGACCCGCCGCGCCGGAGGTCAGGAACAGTGCGTTCCAGAAGGCCTGCGGCACGAAGACGGTTATGAAACCGGCGACGGTGAAGCCGAACAGGATCTCCTTCCAGACCATCTTCCATTCCATGACGAAGGCGTGGGCGATATGGCGCCAGCCCTCGAGCGACAGGAGCTTGTCGCGCCAGGACCCGGACATAGCGTTGTCCATTTCCATGCCCTCGGCCTTCTCGGCGTCTTCAGCGTGCTTCCGGGCGGCCTCGGTAAGTCCCTTGGGCATCCAAAGGCGGGTCAGGCCGTAGGCGTAGGCGACCATCAGAAGACCCAGCAGGACATTGCCAAGCGTGAAGCGCCAGCCGACCAGAACCCACAGGACAATGCCCAGCTCGATGACCAGGTTGGTCGAGGCCAGCAGGAAGGCGAGGGCGTTGGCCGGGTGGGCGCCCTTGACGAAGATGGTCCGGGAGGCGGCCAGGGCGGCGAAGGAACAGGAGGAGGAAATAAAGCCAAAGCCCGTCGCCAGTCCGGCCTGTTTGAGGCCGCGCTCCCCCAGCGCCCGGGCCATGGCGTCGCGGGTGATCAGAACCTGGATGCCAGCCGAAATCACATAGCCGAAGATCAGTCCCCAGAGCGCCTTCCACAGCATGCCGCCGCCGGTGACGAGGGCGTCGATGATCTGGTCCAAGCGGGGCTCCTTTCCGGCCGGGCGATGAGGGGTTACGCCAGGGCCAACGCGCGGGAACGCAAAAAGGGCCCGCGAATCCTGTTCGCGGGCCCCTTCAGGTCTTTTGGCCCTGGATGGAAGACCGGGCCGGCGGAAGGGATCAGGCGCTGGCGCGCTGCCGGCCCTGTCCCTGGCCGCCGCCGCCGCCGCGCGAGCGGCGACGGGGCTTGCGCTTGACCGCCGCCGGAGCCTTTTCAGCCGCCGGATCGTAGGCGCCCGAGCGCTGTGGCCGGGGGGCATTGGCGAAGTGCTTGCCGGCGCCGTGGTCATCGCGCTTGGGCGCCGGTCCACGACCCCGACCCCGGGTGTCGCGAGGATCGCGTTCGCGGGGCGCGGCCGGCGGCTCGGCGGCCTTGAAGGCGGCCTCGGAGGAGCCCAGCACGCGGTCGTTGCGGCGGTCCCAGCTGGGAATGGTCTGGCGGGTCACCTTCTGGATGTCGCGCAGCAGGTTGCGTTCATCGTCCGAAACGAAGCTGATGGCCGAGCCGCTGGTCCCGGCGCGGGCCGTGCGGCCGATGCGGTGGACATAGGCTTCCGGCACGTTGGGCAGTTCGTACTGGATGACGTGGGTGACGCCGTCCACGTCGATGCCGCGGGCGGCGATGTCGGTGGCCACCAGCACGCGGACGTCGCCGGTCTTGAAGGCGGCCAGGGAGCGCTCCCGCTGGCCCTGGCTCTTGTCGCCGTGGATGGCGGCGGCCTCGACGCCGATCGTGCCCAGCTGCTTGGCGACCCGGTCGGCGCCGCGCTTGGTGCGGGTGAAGATCAGGACGCGCTTCATCGCGCCATCGTCCATCAGTTCGGCCAGCAGGGCGCGCTTGCGGCCCTGTTCGATGAACAGGATCTTCTGGTCGATCTTCTCAACCGTGGTCGCCTGGGGCGTCACCGACACCTTGGCCGGGTTCTTCAGCAGCTCGCCGGCCAGCTTGCCGATCTCGGCGGGCATGGTGGCGGAGAAGAAGAGGTTCTGGCGCTGTTGCGGCAGGGTCTTGGCGATGCGGCGGATCGGCACCACAAAGCCCATGTCGAGCATCTGGTCGGCCTCATCGAGCACGAAGATCTCGGTCTCGGACAGGTTGGCGACCTTTTCATTGATGTGGTCGATCAGCCGGCCAGGGGTGGCGACCAGCACATCGACGCCGCCGGCCAGGGCGCGGACCTGCGGGCCGTATTTCACGCCGCCGAAGACCACGGTGACGCTGAGGCCCATGTTCTTGCCATAGGCGCGGAAGCTTTCGGCGATCTGGGTGGCCAGTTCGCGGGTCGGAGAGAGCACCAGGCAGCGGCAACCGCGGCGCGGCGCGGCCTTGCGGGTTTCCGCGAGGCGCTGAAGGATCGGCAGGGCGAAGGCGGCGGTCTTGCCGGTGCCCGTCTGGGCGATGCCCATGATGTCCCGCCCTTCCAGCACCAGCGGAATGGCCTGGCTCTGGATCGGGGTCGGAGCGGTGTAGCCCTCGGCCGCCAGGGCGGAGAGCAGCGGCTTGACGAGGCCAAGCGAAGCAAAATCGGTCAAGTTGGTCAGTAGCTTTCAATATGCGACCTGAACCGCGCGGGCTTCGTGGCCGGCGCGGGGGATCGCGGGGGTCGTTGGAAAACGCCCCGCGTATGGCGTCCTTATGAGGAAAATCGGGTCTCGCGCCTGGGCTGAAGCGGTTTCTCGCTTCTCACGCGGCCGGGCGCGGCCGAGTGCGCGGACGGGCCGCGCTAAGGCTCATGTGGCGGTGCAGCATGGAAAAGTCAAGGAAAATGACGGTCTTGGCCGCATAGCGCCGGGCCAGCGGGGATTTGCCGCAGGACGGGCGGCTCAAATTGAGGGTATGTCGCCGATGCCCCCAGCCGCCCGCATTTCCGAAACCACCCGGACCCCGATCAGTTGCTTACCCGTCGCTCGCTTGTCGCGTCCGCCAGCGCCGCCTTCAGCCTGTCCGCCGCCGCCCCTGCGCTCGCCGCCCTGAAGGTCGAGGCGATCGGCATGCCGGAGAAGACCCGGCTGCTGCAGCGGGCGCGTGAGGAACTGGAACGGCTCGGCGCCGCAATTGTCCACCATGACCGAGTGGCGATCGCTGACTACGCCAGTCCCAGCCGCGTGGCCCGGTTTCATCTGCTGGACATGGCCAGCGGCGATGTCGCCAGCCTGCTGGTCTCTCACGGGCGCGGGTCCGACCCGGCCAACAGCGGCTGGCTGAAGGATTTTTCCAATGTGGTGGGGTCCAACGCCAGCTCCGAAGGGGCCTACCGGACCGGAGACCAATACTCGGGCAAGCACGGCCGTTCGATGCGGCTGATCGGCCTCGACCCCGGCAACAGCAACGCCGAGGCGCGAGCCATCGTCGTTCACAGCGCCAGCTACGTCAGCCGGGACATGGCGACCCGCCTGGGGCGGGTGGGGCGCAGCGAGGGCTGTTTCGCCTTTTCCACCGCCGATCTGCCGCGGGTGCTCAATCGCCTGGGGCCGGGGCGACTGCTGCTATCGACCCGGATCTGAGGTTCCGGTCGGTCAGCCGCGGGATCTGTCCAGCTTCGCCAGCAACTTGACCGCCTCTTCGTGGCCGGCCTCGGAGATGTAGACGACCTCGTCATCGGCGTCTTCGTGGTCGACCTCGAAGGTCAGGGCCTTTTCGAGGTGCTCACGGGCCTTGGCGTCGGACTTCGGCACGCCCAGTCCATGGAGATGGATCTTCGCCAGTTCGACGTTGGCGTCGGGATCGCCCAGTTCGACCGCCTTGCCGAACCATTCGAAGGCCCCGGTCAGGTCGTTCTGTTCGCGATGCAGGATGGCGATGTTGTTGGCCGCGCTGGCGTCGCCCAGCTCATAGGCCTTCCGATACCAGCCCATGGCGCCGGCCTTGTCGGGCTTCACCCCCAGGCCTTCGTCGAGGAAGTAGCCGGCATTGAGCATGGCGGGGACGTCGCCCAGCTCCGCGCACTGGCGGAACAGGTCGAAGGCCTTCCCCAGATCGCCGTCTTCCCAGGCCTCGTCGGCGGCGTTGAACAGCCGGTCGATCTTGTCGTCGTTGTCATTGGACATGGGGGAGATCCTGGGAGTCTGGGCGACGCCGGGGCGCCAGAAAGCCGATGCTTGCGCGCCGTCGGGGCGGTATGGAGGCGGAACACGCGGGAATCAACATGTCCAAGTCCATCATCGTCTTCACCATCTTCGCCTGCATTATCGGCGGCATGATGACGGCCGCCCAGGCGCCGACCAACGCCATGCTGGCGCGGCCGCTCAATTCGCCGGTCAACGCGGCCTTCGCCTCCTTCGCGGTGGGCACCATCGTGCTTCTGGTCGTGGCCCTGCTGTTGCGGGTCAAGCCGGATGTGCAGGGGACCCTGGCGCTGCCCTGGTACGCCTGGCTGGGCGGGGCCTATGGCTCGGTGTTTGTCGTCGCGGCGGCGTTTTCGGCCCCGCGCCTGGGGGTGGCGACCACCATCACCCTGATGGTCGGCGGTCAGCTTCTGATGGGCGTGGTGCTGGACCACTTCGGGGCCTTCGGCATGGAGCCGCGTCCGATCAGCCTGGCGCGGATCGGTGGACTGGTGCTGGTGGTGCTGGGGGTTCTGCTGGTGCGGCGGGGTTAGGCCTTGCTCAAACCTGACGCCCGCGTCACTGTTAGCTGAACAACGATAACCTTCGGGGAGACGGCGCAGATGGCCGACCGCTACGATTACATCATCATCGGCGCCGGCTCGGCCGGTTGCGTGCTGGCCGGTCGGCTGACCGAAGACACCAACAGCAAGGTGCTGCTGCTGGAGGCGGGCGGCAAGGATACCTCGATCCTGATCAAGATGCCGGCCGGGGTCGGCAACCTCATCAAGGACAAGGGCGAGCACAACTGGGGCTTCTGGACCGAGGAGGAGCCCCACCTCAACAATCGCAAGCTCTGGTGGCCGCGCGGCAAGGGCTGGGGCGGCTCCAGCTCGATCAACGGCATGATCTACATCCGCGGCCACGCCCGGGACTATGACCAGTGGCGCCAGATGGGCCTGACCGGCTGGGGCTATGCCGACATCCTGCCCTACTTCAAGCGCTCCGAGAGCCTGGAAGGCGGCGGCGACGACTGGCACGGCGGGGAGGGGCCCCTGCATGTGTCCAAGGCCAGCTCGCCCAACCCCATCTATTCGGCGGCGATCGAGGCCGGTCGTCAGGCCGGTCACCCGGTGACCAAGGACTTCAACGGCTTCCAGCAGGAGGGCTGGGGGCCGTATCAGATGACCATCCGCGATGGTCAGCGCTGGAGCGCGGCCAAGGCCTACCTCTATCCGGCCCTCAACCGGCCGAACCTGACCTGCGTCACCGGGGCCCGGACCACCCGGATCGTCATCGAGAACGGCAAGGCCATCGGCGTCGAATACGCGGTGAAGGGCGGCGAGCGGGTCATCGCCCATGCGGACGCCGAGGTGCTGCTCTGCGCCGGGGCCGTTCAGTCGCCGCAGATCCTGCAGCTGTCGGGCATCGGCGCGCCGGATGATCTGGCGCCGCACGGCATCAAGACGGTGGTCGAGTCGAAGGGCGTCGGCGCCAACCTGCAGGACCATCTGGATGTGACGCTGAGCTGGCTGACCCAGGGTGTCGACACCGCCTACAGCTACAACAAGGGCCTCAAGCGTCTGGCCACCGGCCTGAACTACATGCTGTTCAACAAGGGGCCTGGTCGGCAGAACTTCCTGGAATCGGGCGCCTTCCTGCGCTCGCGTCCCGATCTCGACCGTCCCGACCTGCAGATCCACACCGTGCTGGCCATCATGCAGGACCACGGCAAGGTGGTGGTCGAGAAGGACGGCTTCACCTTCCACGTCTGTCAGCTGCGCCCCGAGAGCCGCGGTCACGTCGGCCTGCGCTCGGCCGATCCCTTCGATGATCCGACCATCCTGGCCAACTACCTTGCGGCCGAGGAGGACCGGCGGGCCATGCGCGAGGGGGTCAAGATCGCCCGCGAGGCGGCCCATCAGGCGGCCCTCGATCCCTATCGCGGCGAGGAGTTCAGCCCCGGCAAGGACGTCAAGTCGGACGCCGATATCGACGCCTGGATCCGGCGCACCGGCGAGACCATCTATCACCCCGTCGGCACCTGCCGCATGGGGGCGGCGGGCGACGCCATGGCGGTCGTCGATGGCGAGCTGAAGGTGCAGGGAATCGCCGGCCTTCGGGTCGTCGACGCCTCTGTGATGCCGACCCTGGTCGGCGGCAACACCAACGCCCCGACCATCATGGTCGCCGAAAAGGCCAGTGACATGATCCGGGGCAAGGCCGCGCCGTCGCCGCTGGATGTGGCGGTGCACGACGGGACGTTTGCGGCGGCGTAGGCCCCGATCCCTCTCCCGCGTGCCGGGAGAGGGTAGCCCCGCGCAGCGGGGTCGGGTGAGGCGACGCCGGCAGTTGTGATCAACAGCGTTCTGGCGCCGCCGTCGGCCGCCTCCCAGATATACCCTGCAGCCGCTGGCGCTGCCCTCATCCGACCCCTTCGGGGCCACCTTCTCCCTGCAAGCGGGAGAAGGATCAGGAGAAACCACGATGCAAAAACGTCCCCTCGGCCGGTCCGGCCTGTCGATCGCCCCGCTGGTGCTGGGCGGCAATGTGTTTGGCTGGACGGCGGACGAGGCGACCTCGCATGCGGTGCTGGACGCCTTCGTCGCAGGTGGTTTCGACTGCATCGACAGCGCCGATGTCTATTCGGCCTGGGTTCCTGGCCACAAGGGCGGGGAGTCGGAGACGGTGCTGGGCAGCTGGCTGAAGAAGCGCGGCAAGCGGGATGACGTGATCATCGCCACCAAGGTCGGCATGTGGCCGGCGAGGCCCGGCCTGTCGGCGAAGAATATCGAGGAGGCCTGCGAGGACAGCCTGCGCCGGCTGCAGACCGACTACATCGATCTCTACCAGTCGCACCGTGATGATGCCGAGACTCCGCAGGAGGAGACCGCCGAGGCTTTCGAGCGGCTGGTCAAGGCGGGCAAGGTGCGGGCCATCGGCGCTTCCAATTTCGATGCGGACCGGCTTGGGTCGGCGCTCAAGGTTTCGGCGGACAAGGGGGCGGCGCGCTACAACAGCCTGCAGCCGGCCTATAACCTGATGGACCGGGGCATCGAGGGCCCGCTGGTCGATCTGTGCATCGCCCAGGACGTCGGCATCATCAGCTACTACGGCCTGGCCAGCGGCTTTCTGACCGGCAAGTACCGCACGCCGGACGACTACGGCAAAAGCCCGCGCGGCGGCGGCATGAAGAAGCACCTGGAGAGCGAGAAAGGCCCGAAGGTGCTGGCGGCGATGGACGCGGTCGCCGCCGAGACCGGCGCCAGCCTCAGCCAGATCTCCCTGGCCTGGATCATGGCCCGGCCGGGACTGACCGCGCCGATCGCCAGCGCGACCAGCGTGAAGCAGCTGGAAGAGCTGATGGGCGCGGCGCGGCTGACGCTGACCGAGGCGCAGATGGCGCGCCTGAACGAGGCCTCAGCCTAGACCCTTTCAGGTTTTGATGTACGCATCAAAACCTGATCAAAAGGGTCTAGAATCAAACATTTAGAGCATGTCCGGGCGGGCGAACCGCGTACACTTCGCCCTGACATGCTCTAGGCGATCCGCCGGCCGTCCAGCGAGGCGAGGCGCAGGCGCGGGCCGTCCTCGCCCGAGCGGGACAGGCTGTGCAGCTTCAGCTCGCGGACCGGGCGGCCCATAAGCCGGGCGGTCATGCCCAGCGGCTGGTAGAGCCCGATGAAGCGGTCGATGGTCCCGTGGACGCCGACCAGCGGGCAGAGCACCATTTCCAGGCCGACGGCGGGAATATCCTGGGCGCGGATCTCGCCGGTGATCAGCAGCGGCTCGGGGCGGCGGTAGACCTGCTCGATGGCCAGGCGCAGGGCCGCGCGGTCGGGACCCGTGAACAGGGTCAGGAGATTGACGCCGCGCAGGTCGCGCTGGTGCAACTGGGCGATCAGGCCGCCGACCAGACGGAAGGGCAGGTCGCCCGCCTCCGGGCGCCCGACGATCAGGGTCTGGGGCAGCAGGTCGACGAAATCCATCGGGTCGATGTCCGCCCGCAGCGGCGCGGCGTGGGCGCCGGCGCGCGCCCGCCAATACTCCGTCAATCGTTCCGTGTTGGGATGGGCCATGGCTCCACCCTGCCTCCCGTCGGCCCAGAGCGGCCGCATGGGGGTTGCAGGAAAGTCTCGCGCCAGGCGGTTTGTGTTTCGAAACGACACAGTCCGGCGCGTTTCTTGCATCGGGAGCCGGTGAGACAGCTGGCGGGAGCGACCCCATGGGTTTGCGAAACATTCTTCTGGGCCTGGGAGCGGGACTGTTCCTGATCCTGATCGGGTTTGCGACGCCGCAGGAGGCCGCCGCGCAATGCTGCGCGCCGCCGCCGCCGCCCTGTTGCACGCCGCCCAGCCCGCCGCCGTGCTGCACCCCGCCCAGTCCGCCGCCGAGGCCGCCGACGCCGCCCAGCTGCTGTGACAACGGCGGCGGTCGGGTCAATGTCACCGTCAACGCCAATGTGACCGCCGTCGCCGTCGCCGGCGCGGGGGCCGGCGGTCGCGCCGGCTCCGGCGCGGTCGTCTACGGCGGGGGCGGTGGTGGCGGCGGCTACTACGCCGCGCCGGGCGCCACGGGCCTGATCCAGGGCCTCAATGTCGAGGGCGCCCTGAAAAAGAAGAAGGTCGCCTATGAGGCCAAGCGGACCCGCACCCGCAAGGTCGTCATTCGCGCCTACTGCATCGACGACCGCGACACCCCCCATCCGGCCAGCCAGGTTTTCGCCGGAGAAGATGTGATCGCCGGCTATGAGGGCGAACTTTATCGCTGCATCGCCGGGACCCGCATGCAGTGGACCCTGATCGACTGGTCCGAGCGGGCCAGCAATGAAGGCGGCAAGTCCGTCTTCTGCCAGAAGGGCGAGGCGCTCTACTACGAGGAAGGCCTGGCCGGCGGTCCCCGTGACGGCGACGAGGCCGGCGCGGCCCATGGCGGCCGGATATCCTGCCGCCCGCAGCGTCCCGCCCGGGACTGCAACGAACGCTCGCTGCTGCGCCGCTTCGGCGCCGGGGTGAAGGTGGTGACGATCACCGAGATCGAGACCTACACCGCCTATCGCGAGGAAACCGTCCGCGAGGAGTCCAGCTCCAGCTTCAGCATGAGCCTCGACGGCGGCGTCGGCGGGACGATCTACTAGAGTTCGTAGGCTCCAAACGAAACATGTAGAGCACGATTCAACGATTAGACGGTTCCGTCTAATCGCATCGTGCTCTAGTCGGCGGCAGGCAGGGTCATTGCTTCCTTGAGGCAGCGATCCATTGTCTTGCCCCAGGTCTTCGCCGGGTAGGCCGTCCGATCGTCGGCTTCGACCCAGGCGGTCATGCTGTCACCGTAGTCGGAAATGAGCCTGGAATAGACGGTGTTGGCGCGCTCTTCGCCAAGGGCGTCGGCAAGGCCGTCGACATAGGTCGCCATGCGCGGTTCCAGCGTCTGGAAGGTGCTGAAGGCGGCCGTGACGCCGGCATCGGCGATCCCCTGTTCAACGGCCGCCTGGTACATGCTCCCGACCACGGCGCATTCGCCCCAATGGTAGAGGGTGTCCTCCTCGGCCTGGCCGGCGAAGGCCGCGGGGGCGGCCAGCAGGCCAAGGGCAATAGCGGCGACCAGGGTTTTCATCTCGGCTCCAGGGGCGAATGGCCTGCGTTTCGCCGATGATTGCCCTGTCGCGGCGACGCTGGCGAGTCGTTTCGCGGACGCCTGGTCACTTGCTCCCCGCCGCGGGTTTCACCACCAGCTTCCAGGCCCTGTCATCGCGCAGGAACTGCCGGGCCGCCGCCTGGACATCGGCGGGGGAGACCCGCTCGATCCCGGCCTGGGCGGACCGGACGGCGTTCAGCCGTCGATCGTCGATCTGGGCCCCGCCAAGCTGGGCGGCCCAGTATTCGTTGGTCGCCCGGGAGCGGGCCAGCCGCTCGAGGTAGGGCTTGCGGGCCCGGGTCAGCTCATCCTCGGTCGGCGGGGTCGCGGCCAGGTCGGCGGCGATCTGGCGGGCGTCGCGGAAGAAGCCGTCGGTCTTGTCCGGCGGCACCTCGACGCTGGCCATCACATAGCCCCAGCCGGTCCAGACCGCGCTCTGGTTGGCGTTGACCGACGGCGAGTAGGTGGCGCCCTGCTTCTCGCGCAGCTCGTCGGTCAGGCGCAGTCCGAGAATCTCGGCCATCATCGCGGTGTTGCGGGCGCGCTGAACGTCGGCGAAGAAGTCGTCCGTGCGCCAGACCATCACCGCCGCCGCCTGATCGGCGCGACCCTTGTGGGTGAGAACCACCGGCGCGGCGTTGGCCGCCGGGAAGCCGACCTTGCGGGCGGCCGCGTCCAGAGGAACGGGGTCCGGCCGGGGCGGCAGGGCGCCGAAGGTGGCCGAGGTCAGCTCGATGGCCTTCTCGACGGTGATGTCGCCGACGATGATCACCTCGACCGGCCCGTCGGCCAGGGTCGGCGCCACCTGGGCCTTCACCTGGTCAAGCTGGGTGGCCTTGATCTCGGCCGACGAGGGCCAGGTCCAGCGCTTGTCGCCGGCATGCAGCAGGCCGGCCAGGTCGCGCGCCAGCACCCCGCCGGTGGTCGCCTCGAACTGCTGTTCATAGGTGGCGTCCAGGTTGCGCAGCCGCTCGAAGGCGGCGGGCGACCAGGCCGGATCGGTGAGATAGGCGGTCAGCACCTGCAGCTGGATTTCCAGGTCCTCGGGCCGGGTGGACCCCGACAGCACCAGCGCCTCCTCATCGGTGTTGAAGCTGGCTCCGTAGACCCGCCCCGTCAGCACGCGCTCCATGTCCTCGGCGCTGATCTTGCCAAGCCCGCCCTCGATGATCGACGGGGCGGCCCAGGCCAGGCTCTGTTTGTCGGAGGGAAGGCCGGCCAGACCCTTGCCGACCCGAACCCGGACCAGCACCTGGTCATCGCGGAACTTGGTCGGCTTGATCGTCAGTCGCACGCCGTTCTCGAAGCGCACGAAGGTGGTGTCGAGGTCGATGACGTCCTTCTGTTCGGCGACCTTGCCGGGCGCGCCGAAGCTGGCGTAGGGCCAGGCGCCCTGGGCCACTTCATTGGGTGGGCTGACCGCGACCTTGAGAGAGGCGTCATAGGCCTCCATCACCGCCGTCTCGGCGCCGTTGATCGCGGTGGGCGTGGCGACAAAGATCAGCGGTCCTTCGCCCTTGAAGGAATTGCGAAGGGCGGCGGACACCGTCTCGGCCTTCAGGTCCTTCACCACCTCCTCGAACAGCGCCAGGTCCTGGGCCGGACTGGTGACCACCTCGGAGAGGTCGAGCGAGCCGAGAATCTCGGCGGCGATGGAGGGCGTGCGGCGGGTGGCGGCGCCGGCGACGCGGCTCTTGAAGAAGCTGCGATACTCCTCGATCTCGCGGTCCAGTTCCGGCTGAAGGACGCCGTATTTCACCGCCCGGCGCTGTTCCTGCTCGACGGCCGACAGGGCGAGGCGCCATTCACCGGGACGGCTGGTGACGGCAATGGAGGTGACGTCAGCGGCGTGGAACTGATCGCCGCTGAAGGCGCCGGCGCTGATGAACGGCGGTTCGGCGCCGCGCGCCAGACTGCCGAGGCGGCGATTGAGAACCGCCAGGCCCAGCTGTTCAATCAGGTCGCTGCGCCGCTTGGCGGTGCTGTCGGCCGCCAGCTGCGGCGGGCCGATCCAGCTGATCTGCAGGGCCGTCGGCGATCCGGGCTGAACCGCGACCAGGGCCTCGGGCTTGCGCGGCGCGACCGGGCCCAGGTCAGGCTCGGGTCCATCGGGGGCGCGGGCCGTCCAGTCGCTGAAGCTGGCCTTGATCTTGGCTTCCATGGCGTCGAGGTCGAAGTCGCCGACCATCACCAGGGTGGCCCGCTCGGGCCGGTAGTAGGCGTCATAGTAGTCGGCGATCAGATCGCGCGAGGCGTTCTGCAGAATATCGACCTTGCCGATCGGATAGCGCAGCGGCGGCCGCTGGCCCTTGAGCAGGAAGCCCATGCGGGCCTTGTAGAGCTCCCAGGACGGGCTGGAGCGGGCCCGCTCCTCCGACAGCACCACGCCTCGCTCGCGATCGACGGCGCCGGCCTCGATCAGCAGCTCGCCGGCGGTCTCGCGCATCATCTTCAGGGAGGCGTCGACCGTCGCCTCGTCGGTGTTGGGCAGGTCCAGCTTGTAGACGGTCTCGTCAAAGCCGGTTGAGGCGTTGGTGTCGGCGCCGAAGGCCAGGCCGTGGCGCTCCAGGATCTTCACCAGTTCGCCCTCGGGAATGGCCTTGGAGCCGTTGAAGGCCATGTGCTCGAGGAAGTGGGCCAGCCCCTGCTGGTCGTCACGCTCATAGAGGGATCCGGCGCGGAACCGCAGCCGGAGCGAGGCCTGTCCGGGCGGCGTGGCGTTCCTCATCAGGGCGTAGCGCATGCCGTTGGGCAGGGACCCGAAGCGGATGGCCGGATCGGCGGCGACGTCGCTGGTCGCCTGGGGCCACTGGCCTGCGGGCAGGCGGGTCGGATCAAGGGCCCTCGCGGCCGGCGCCGGCGCGGCGTCGCTCTTCCTGACCGGTTCCGGCTTGTCCCGGGGGGCCGTCCGCGGCGCTTCATCTTTCGGGGCGGGCAGAAGGGCCTTGAACTGGGCGCAGCCGGCGAGGCCGACAACCGTCGCGGCGATCAGGGCCGCGCGGGAAAAACGGGTCATGAAGAGGTCTCTGTACGGAAAAGGCGTTGTTCGTCGGTCACCATTGCCGGGCGCTGCGGCCATGGCAAGGCGCGGATGTGGCGGGGAGGGGCCGAAGTCCATGGACCGGATCAGGCGGCGGTGGCTCAGCGGCGCGTGGCGAAGCGCGAGTCATTATAGCCCGAATTGTAGCCTTCGAGCGGGGCAAGTCTCGCCAAGTCGTTGAAATCGCAGGCCCACGCCGTGGGTCGGTCGCCGCCGGACGTAGGCGACGGCGTAGCCTGGGCGTAGGCCGGGTGTCGCCGGTTGTAGGCCGATCCGGGACGCCGACGACCTACATTCTCGGAGGCGCGTCGGCCGCCCTTTGGATCAATTCCAATATGTCTGGCCATATTGCTTCGCGTCGGCGGCCCGCCCCGGGGGCAGGACCGCAGAGGCGGGCCTCAGTTGCCCGGGCGGGTCACATAGAAGCTGGCGTTGTTGCCGGTGGCAGTGGCGGTTCCGACCACGCTGCGGGCGCCCTGGGAGCCGACGGTGACCGAGGAGGTGGCGCCGACGTCGGCGGTGTTGGTCTGGCTGTTGCT
The DNA here is from genome assembly GCA_019636175.1 of Caulobacter sp. Lineage (GTDB taxonomy): Bacteria > Pseudomonadota > Alphaproteobacteria > Caulobacterales > Caulobacteraceae > Caulobacter. The sequence goes on from JAHBYC010000023.1 coordinate 42,181, forward strand.
GACGCTCATCGTGCCGGTGCAGGCGCTGCAGGCGTAGCCGGTAACGTCGTTGCCGACCGCCGTGGCCTGGCCATAGGCGTCATAGCCGTCGGTCCCGGCGAAGGTGGCGATGACCTCGACGCCGCCGCCCTGGTTCCACTGGGTGTTGTCCAGCACCAGCTCGGCCCCGCTGTTGCCGGCCACGGCGGTGTTGCCGGCGCCATAGGCGCTGACCTGCGCCGCGCCGAACTGATAGGCAGTTCCTTCCGACTGGCTGCGGACGTAGGCAGAGTTGACCTGCTGGTTGGTGACATCCAGCAGCGGGCCTTCGTTGAGGACATTGGCGGAGTTGCCGACGGCCGTGGTGCTGGTGATCGCTTCCTGGGCGTTGCCGTAGGCGGTGAACTTGCTGGCCTGGACCAGGGAGCCGTCATTGGTCTGGCCGATGGCCAGGCGCTGGGCCGAGCTGCTGTCGCCGACCGAACTGAGATTGTTGGCGACCGCGACGCCCGAGACCGCGGCCGTGCCGCTGACATACTGCAGGATGGCCCCGCCGTCGGCGAGCACCTCGGCCCCGTTGGTCTGGTTGGTGCGCACGCCGGCCGCGCCGTTGGTCAGTGAGAGGTTCTGGTTGTTGGCGATGGCGGTGGTGGCGGTCACCACATCGCCGGCCTCGGCCGTGGCGCCCTCGATCTGGGTGCGGGCGGTGATGTTGTCGGCATAGGTGGAGATCTGGGTCAGGACGCCGGTCACCGTGCCCTGGTTGATCCCCACATCCGAGGTGTTGCCCAGCGCCGTGGTCGAGACGGCCGAGTCGGCGCCCAGATAGTCGCTGACATCGACCACCGTCTGGGCCACGGCCGAGCCGGCCATGGTCTGGTTGGAGGTGACCGACATGTCGGCCTGATCGGCATAGACCTGCACGGCGTTGCCGCTGGCGGAGGTGTCCTGCTGCACGCCCTCCTCGACGGTGACGACGTTCAGGGTTCCCTGGCTGAAGACGTCTCCGACCTGGACCTGGTTGTTGAAGACGTCGCTCGGCGCGGCGCTCTGGGCGTGACTAGTAGCGGCCCCGCAGAGCACGAGAAGCATCGGGATCGCGCTTATCGTTCCAGCGATTTGGGTCTTCGCGAGTCTGCCCATTGTTGGTCCTCAGGTTGTCATAGGCGGGGGTGAAGCCGCCCGTCATGCCGGTGGTCGAGCCGCCCAGGGGATCGGAGGCGAGGCAGGATTGCGGTCCGGGCATGCCATAGAGATTGGCGCTCATCTCCACGACGGCGCGCTCGATCAGGGAGCGGACCGCCAGCTGCAGCGGCTCCTGGGCGCCGGAGCCGGCGGAGACGTCGAAGATGTTGCCGTTCAGGAAGTCGAACACCCCGACCCCGACCTCGCGGCCGACGATCTGCTTCTGGTAGGAGATGACGTCGACCACCTCCAGCGACCGGCTGTTGACCAGCCGCAGGTCGACCGCGACGTTCATCACATAGACGCTGTTGCGGAAATTGCCCTTGAGGCCGGCGGCGTCCTTGTCGCCGGCGTAGGCGTCGGCCCCCACCGAATAGATGTTGTAATTCAGCTCGGTAATGCCGCCGACCAGATAGAAGTCGACGCCGGCCACCTGGCCTTCATAGATCTTGCGCGACTCCGTGGGCCCCGGGCCCGGGCCGCGAGGACTGTCGCTGATCAGCTTGTTGTTGCTGTATTTCAGGTCCAGTTCGCTGATCGAGGTGTCGAAGCGCTCGACAAGCGGCATGCCGGCCTTGGCCAGGGCGGTCATGGCCATCAGGGAGGCGCCCTGGGTCACCTTTCGGCCGCTGCCGTCAGCTTCGCTCTTGCCGGTGTAGTCGCTGATCCGCCCGACCGCGATGCGGGGCGCGCCCAGCTTGTTCTGGCGGGCGTACTGGCCGATGCAGACCAGGGCCGCGGAATAGGGACTGGGGTTGGCGGTCACCGGCGCCGTGCCGATGGGCTTGGCGTAGAGACCGCTGGGCCCCGCCGATGGCGTCGCGCAGGCCGAAAGGGCCAGGGCGGCGACCGAGAGAAGAGCGCCGGCGCGGTTCACTGAGCTAATTCCCATTGCCCGACGCCCCCTGGCCGTTGGCGGTGACGTTGCCGGTGTTGGTCTGGGTGCTGTCGACGATGACGGTGTTGTAGCTGCCCTGGGTGATGACCACGAGGTTGTTGCCGATCGCCGTGGCGCTGCCGCCCTGGCTGCCGACGCCGGCGTAGGCGTCGAAGGCGCCGCCGGCCCCCGATCTGGAGAAGACGCTCTGGTCCTCGCCGGTCAGCATCATGCCGTCGACGATGATCCGGTTGCCGTTGGCGTCCCGGGTGGAATAGTCGACCATCCGGTTTTCCTGGCCGGCCACGCGGCCGTATCCGGCATTGTAGTTGGCCGACCCGGTCTGGCTCTGGGCCAGGGCGGGGGCCGCCGTCAGGCACAGGATCGCCGCCAGGGAGAAGAGTGTGACCTTGGCCATTGTCCGTATTGCTCCACGCCTTACCCGTTCGCTCGCGTTAACCATGCAATGGCCGTGCCAGAACGGGACGGGAGCCAGCTTGGCGGCAACCTCTCGCGATTTGGTTAAGCGGGGCGTCGGACGGGCGGGGCGGTTGGCTGTTGATTCCCCGTGACAATTGGGCGACGCTTCCTTGCGTCTAGAGAAACCGAGGGAGGACGACCCGGTGCTGGTATCCCAGATTCTCAAGGACAAGGGCGACCTGGTCTTCACGGCCTCGCCCGGCGACACGGTGGAGGCGGTGGCCGCCCTGCTGCACAGTCGCAGGGTCGGGGCGATGATTGTCGTCGGCGCCGACGGGGCCGTGGCCGGCATTGTCTCCGAGCGCGATATCGTCACGGCGGTGGCGCGGCAGGGCGGCACGGCCATGGCCCTGCCCATTTCCGACTGCATGACCGCCGATGTGGTGTTCGCCGAACCCCATGAGAGTGTCGATGAACTGCTGGCGCGGATGACCGACCGGCGGATCCGCCACCTGCCGGTGATGGTCGCTGGGCGGTTGGCCGGAATCATCTCGATCGGCGACCTGGTGAAGCACAAGATCTCCGAGGCGGTGGCCGAGGCCGACGGCCTGCGGGCCTATATCGCCGCCGGCTGAGCCAGGCTGTCGGCCAGGGAATAGGCCTCAAGCACCTGGGCGGTCGCGTCGCGGGCGCGCAGCAGGGCCTCTCTTATCGAGCAGGCGGCGAGGTCCGGGCAGTCCTCGCATTTGCGGAAGGCGGACACGCTGACGCAGGGCGCCATGGCCAGGGGGCCGTCGATGGCGCGGATGATCTCGGCGAAGCTGATCTCAGCGGCCGGCCGGGCCAGGACGTAGCCGCCGAACTTGCCGCGCTGGCTGATGATGATCCGCCGCCGGGCCAGCTGCAGCAGGATCGCCTCGAGAAACTTGCGCGGCGCGTCGGCGCGCAGGGCCAGCTCGCCGGCCGTCACCCGGTTGTCCGGATCCCGCGCCAGCTCGACGAGGGCGCGGAGGGCGTAGCGGGCCTTGTGAGACAGCATGGGACGGCCTTTGTCTGGGGGCCGCTGTTGTGAGGGTTCGACGGCCCGGGCGCAAGATTCCCGCGCCGGCCATGAAAAAGCCGCTTGCGACTCTCCGCGAGGGGGCCTAGAAGCCCGCCTCCGCCGGGGACACGCCGTCGCCGGAAACGCTTCTCCCCAAAGGGGTTGCCGCTTCCGGGCCAGACAGCAGAGACCCGCGGATCAGCCGGATTGACGTCCAATCCATCGGGGCAGCCTCGGCCGCCCCACGGACGGGTTCGGTTTCAAGAGCGGATTGGTCTTCGGACCGACGATTTTGAAGCCGGAGCGAACAAGTCGGTTGACACATGAGAGGGTGGCCCCTAGATACGCCGCTCTTCGCCGGGGCCGGGCGCAAAACGGCTGGATCGCTTCGGTGGT
>JAHBYC010000024.1 GCA_019636175.1 Caulobacter sp.
AAGGGCAAGCGCTACAACCGCGAGACCCTGGAAATCCTGTTCAAGGGCAAGTCGATCTCCGACGTGCTGGAGATGACCGTCGAGGAGGCCGCCGAGTTCTTCAAGGCCGTGCCGCCGGTGCGGGACAAGATGGAGACGCTCAAGCGGGTCGGGCTGTCCTATGTGCAGGTCGGGCAGTCGGCCACGACCCTGTCAGGCGGCGAGGCGCAGCGGGTCAAGCTGTCCAAGGAGCTGAGCAAGCGGGCCACCGGTCGCACCCTCTACATCCTCGATGAGCCGACCACCGGCCTGCATTTCGAGGATGTCCGCAAGCTGCTGGAGGTGCTGCACGAGCTGGTCGACCAGGGCAACACGGTGGTGGTCATCGAGCACAACCTCGATGTGGTGAAGACCGCCGACTGGCTGGTCGACTTCGGGCCCGAGGGTGGCGACGGCGGCGGCGAGATCGTCGGCGTCGGCACGCCCGAGCAGGTCGCCGCCATCCCCGAAAGCTGGACCGGCCGCTATCTCGACACCCTGCTCAAGCGCCACCGCGACCGCGCCGCCGAGCGCCGCCGCAAGCGGGCCTGAGCGGTCAGTCGAAGACGTCCGGCGCCGAGGTCAGGGCCTTGTAGATGGTGGGGCCCGGGCAGAGGATGATCAGATACGTCAGGGCGCTGATCACCGCCATCAGCAGATAGTAGATGATCATCGGCGGGCTCAGCAGGGTTGCGAAGCTGCTGAAGTCCGGGGCGAAGATCGATCCCAGTCCCTTGAGCCCGAAGCCGGCGGCGATGACGCCGCTGACGATCGCCAGGCCCAGGATGGACACGATCATCGCCATGACCCCGGCCAGCAGGAAGGCCCCGACCAGGTTCCAGAAATGACCCCGCGTCTCACGGAAGGAGGCGGCGATGCCGATCCTGCCGGTGGCGAAGGTGATCGGGGCCGCCAGCGACAGCCGGACGGCCAGGGCGATGAACAATCCGATCGCGGCGAACACGCCGAGCACCGCCAGAAGCCCGCCGACCGCCGGATGCACGGCCGAGCCGAGGCCGACCAGAACGCCCATCGCCAGAGACACGACCAGCAGCGCCGCGAACATGATCAGGATGACCAGAATCGCCAGCCAGATCTGCCGCAACTCATCGGCGCCCAGCTTCAGAAAGGCGAGACCCTGATCGGCCGGTCGCAAGACCATCCGCGCCGCCGCGGCGTTCATGACGCCGGAGAAGACCATCGAAACAAGGATCATCAGGCCATAGGCGGGGCCAAGGCGGGCATAGAGGCGCAACACATCCTCAGGGTTGGCGGAACTGGCGTTGGCCCCCATCTGCTGGAACTCGACCAGCGCCGGACCAGCCAGGCTGGTCATGATGCCCACGCTGAGCACCATGTTGAGCAGCGCCAGCACGGCCCAGACCGGAACCACTCTTGGATATTCCCGTGCCAGCTTGAAGCCGACAAGGCCCGCGTCGGTTGCTGAAAAGCTCGCCATGTCTCTCCCCTGCGGGGCCGCATCCGGCCCTGTTCGTCCCTACAAATAGCAGAGTGAGCCGTCGTGGCCACCGGCCTGCCGGCGCCCGGTTGGCGCTATTGTCACGGCCATGCTAGCCTTGGCTGTCGGACGGTTCCTCGCGGGGTCGCCGGTCCTCCTCGATCCACAGTTGAAGAGTTCACAATGAAAGCCCTCCTCGCCGCCGCGGCCTGCGCCGCCCTGGCCACCGTCTCCTTCTCCGCCCCGACCCTGGCCGCCGAAAAGGGCGTCTCCGAAGCCACCCCGAGTAAGGAAACGGCCAAGAAGGACCCCAACCGCATGGTCTGCAAGAGGACCCCGGTGACCGGCAGCCGCTTCCCGATCAAGTCCTGCCGCACGGCGGCCGAATGGGACAAGCAGGCCGAGCTGGACAAGCGGGATCTCGAGGACGCCCAGCGCAACGGCCTGAGCACCTGCGCCACCAACCCCTGCAGCTGATCGCATGATCCTCTACGGCGAACGCAACCCGGCGCCCAATCCGCGCCGGGTGCGCATCTTCGTCGCCGAAAAGGGCGCGGATCTCCCCGAGACCCGCGTCGAGATTCGGCGTGGCGAGCACAAGAGCGAGGCTCACCGCGCCCGAAACTCTCTCGGCCAGCTGCCGACCCTCGTGCTGGACGACGGCACGGCCATTTCCGAGAGCGTTTCCATCTGCCGCTATCTCGAGCGGCTGTATCCCGACCCGCCGATGTTCGGGCGCGACGCCCTGGAGGCGGCGCTGATCGACATGTGGATTCGTCGCATCGAGTTCCAGCTGATGACGCCGGTCGGGATGTTCTGGCGTCACGCCCATCCGCTGACCGCCTCGCTGCTGACCCAGTACAAGGATTTCGGCGAGTCCAATCGCGAGCTCTACGCCCGCGCCTGCGGCTGGCTGGATCGCGAACTGGCGGCGGGCGGCCCCTTCATCGCCGGCGGGGCCTATACGATGGCCGACATCGTCGCCCAGACCACCATCGATTTCGCCAGCTTCACCGGGCTCGAGATGCCGGAAACCGCCGCCGCCCTGCGCGCCTGGCACGCCCGCGTCGACGCCCGCCCGAGCGCCTCGGCCAACAGCTAGTTTTCGGACCCGTCCGCCGCGTCCGCGGCCTCCGCCGAGGTCCCCGACAGGGCCCGGTAGGCATAGACGAGGCTGCCGCAGGCGACGCAGAAGCCGACCGTCATTTCGGCCGAGGACAGCAGCATCCAGATCAGCGGACCGGGGCCGAAATGGCTGAGCAGGCCACCGTCCGACGGCCACATGAAGTCGTAGAACTGCTGCTGGTCAAAGCCCATGACGAAGGCGATCACCGTGCCCAGCAGGTAGAACAGGCCCCGGGCGACGAGGATGACCAACACTGCCAGGATGGAATCCAGCACCGCGGTCCAGAACAGCCGCCAGAACGCCCCCCGGGTCAGTTTCCATGAGGCCTGAATGTCCAGCCGGTGGGTGTCGACCTCGATCAGGGCGGCGAGGGACGAGCGCAGAACGATGAAGGCGAACAGCAGGAACGAGGCCAGCTGGCTGAGCAGGGGCACCACCCAGGTCAGCCCCATCGACGCCGCGAGTGGCCCGGCGAACACCCGGCTGTAGCCGATCACCACCCCCGACGGGATCGCCGCCAGGGTGATCAGCACCAGCACCGCCAGGAACAGCCAGAACATCCGCGCCTCGTCGGCGCCGAGGCGGAACTCAGGCTCCTTTGTCTGGCCCAGCATGACCCGGAAAATCGACGGGGCGATGATGCACAGGCCGGCGAAGGTCAGGAACAGGGCGATGATCGCCGCCGGGAGCAGCTGCAAGGCCAGATCGGCCAGCCCAGGCAGCGACCAGTCAAAGGTGAAATTCTGTTTCAACGCCTCGAGCCGACGGGCCCAGGGCGACAGGTTGAACAGCGTCGCCGCGAGATTCAGCGCCAGCAGCGCCACCATCCAGATGGTGACGGGACGCGGCCGGTCGCGAATGAACCGGAACCCTTCCAGAGACGCCTGTACGGGCGAAAACGACATCGTCAGACCGTGCTATCCCCTGCCTCGGGTCGGCTGATTCGCTTCACCCGAGGACAGGGCCAGCCTACGCCAGCTTGCCCCCCGAAGGCGACAGGCAAGGCGCTATTCGACCACCTCTTGCGGACGCAGGGCCTTGTAGGCCGCGGCCCAGGGCGCCGCCATCAGGGCGATCAGATAGCCGGAGACCAGCCCGCTGAGGACCATCAGGCCGATGCCCCAGGGGATCAGGGCCTTGAGGCGTTCGGGCTGAAGGAACTGCGTCTCGTCGGTGAAGTCGAACCCGCCAAGGCCGAAGAAGGCCGCCGCGACCACCCCGAACACGGCGCCGAACACCACGCTCTGGATGATGGTCACCAGAATGGCGTTGAGCAGCCCCATCAGGAACAAGCCGCCGGCCTGTCCCCTTGTCAGGGGCCAGCTTTCGAACAGCAGGAAGTTCTTGCGGTCAAAGCTCATCGGCCAGGACAGGGAAAACCTCAGACCGCCCCAGATGGCCGCGATGACCAGGGCCAGCCCGCCGATCACCCCGGCGATGATCCCCGCCGCCTCGGAGGCCTGGTAGAGCGCCACCGCGGCGATGGCGACGACAATCACCCCGACCAGGATCGCCACCGCCAGCAGGATCTTGAAGACGATGCTCACCGCCACCAGCATCACCTCGGCCATGCTGAAGCGCATGAAGAACCAGCGGCCCTCGCCCGGCGACAGCACGGCGCGGAACACCGCCCCGATGACCAGCCCGGTGCCGACCAGCTGACCCAGCCAGGACAGCGGCGAGACCATCATCATCCGGCTCTGGATGGCCATGATCTGGCTGATCTCCGGCTCCTGATCGGTCTGGGCCGCATGGGCCGCCAGGCCGAACAGTTCGATCATCGAGGGCAGGATCAGCAGCAGGGGCACCGCCACCAGCGCCATCTGCACCAGCCCCCACACCGCCGGCGCCAGCGGATTGCGTTTGATCACGCCAAAGCCCGAAAGGGCCGCGTCACTGATATTGAAGCCTGCCAAGATCACCTCCCCAGGGTCCGGAACCGGCGCTAACCACAACACAACCTCGCCCCGAAGGCCACCGGAAACGGTTTCCCGCCGGCGCTGGCCGCTCTATGTGTCCGCCATGACAACCAAACCCGTTCATGTGATCGGCGGCGGCCTGGCCGGCTCCGAAGCCGCCTGGCAGATCGCCCGCGCCGGCGTCCCGGTCGTGCTCCACGAGATGCGCCCGGTGCGCGGCACCGACGCCCACAGCACCGACGGCCTGGCCGAACTGGTCTGTTCCAACAGCTTCCGCTCCGACGACTGGCGGTTCAACGCCGTGGGCCTGCTGCACGCCGAGATGCGCCGCTGTGACAGCCTGATCCTCTCGGCCGGAGACCTGCATCAGGTGCCCGCCGGCGGCGCCCTGGCGGTCGACCGCGACGGCTTCTCGGCCGAGGTGACCCGCCGGCTGGAGGCCCATCCCCTGGTGACCATCGCCCGCGAGGAGATCGCCGGCCTGCCGCCCGAGGACTGGTCCAACGTCATCGTCGCCACCGGCCCCCTGACCTCGCCCGCCCTGGCCGACGCCATCCTGAAGACGACGGGCGAGGAAAGCCTCAGCTTCTTCGACGCCATCGCCCCCATCGTCCACGCCGACAGCATCGACTTCGACATCGCCTGGCGCCAGTCGCGCTATGACAAGGAAGGGCCCGGCGGCGACGCGGCGGCCTACATCAACTGCCCGATGGACAAGGCCCAGTACGAGGCCTTCATCGACGCCCTGCTCGACGGCCCCAAGGCCGAGTTCAAGGATTGGGAGAACGTCCCCTATTTCGACGGCTGCCTGCCGATCGAGGTGATGGCCGAACGGGGCCGCGAAACCCTGCGCCACGGCCCGATGAAGCCGGTCGGCCTGACCAATCCGCGCGATCCGACCGTCAAGCCGCACGCCATCGTGCAACTGAGGCAGGACAACGCCCTGGGCACCCTGTTCAACCTGGTCGGCTTTCAGACCAAGCTGAAGCACGGCGCCCAGGCCGAGACCTTCCGCATGATCCCGGGACTGCAGAACGCCCAGTTCGCCCGCCTCGGCGGCCTGCACCGCAATACCTTCCTCAACAGCCCGCGCCTGCTGGACGGCCAGCTGCGGCTGAAGGCCGACACCCGCCTGCGCTTCGCCGGCCAGGTCACCGGGGTAGAGGGCTATGTGGAGAGCGCCGCCATCGGGTTGCTGACCGGCCGGCTGGCCGCCGCCGAGCGTTTGGGCCAGCCGCTGGAGACGCCGCCGCCCACGACCGCGCTTGGCGCCCTGGCCGCCCACATTACCGGCGGCTTCCTCGAGGGCGGCGCGAAGTTCCAGCCGATGAACATCAACTACGGCCTGCTACCGCCGATGGAGGCGCCGAAGAAGGACGCCGAGGGCGGCAAGATCCCGATGAAGGAACGCGGCCGGGCCAAGAAGCAGCTGATGAGCCAGCGGGCCCTGGACGACCTCGACGCCTGGCTGGCGGCGTCCTGAAGATCCTTCTCCTGCTCGCCGGGAGAAGGACTCACCCTCTGGCCTCCCGGTCGCGACGGGACTAGTTTCCGGCGCAACAATCACAACACCTGCGGGAACGCCCTGAAATGAAGTCTGCTGTCCGCCTGCTCGCCGGCGTCGCCGCCGTCGCTGTCCTGTCCTTCAGCGCCATGCGCGCCGCCGAGGCCCGTCCGTTCACGGCGAAGGACATGGTCACCCTCGACCGCATCGGCGATCCTCGCGTCTCGCCCGACGGCCGCTATGTGGTCTACAGCCTGCGGACCATGGACTATGAGGCCAACAAGGCCTCGACCAGCCTGTGGCTCGTCGACCTCAAGGCCAAGGACCAGAGCCCCAGGGCCCTGGCCGACACCGCCGGCGCCAACTCCGCCCGCTGGGCCCCGGACAGCCAGTCGATCTACTTCCTGGCCAGCCGCGGCGACGCCGGCAGCGAGGTCTACAGCCTGGCCGTGGCCGGCGGCGGCGTGCGGCAGGTGACCGACCTGCCCTTCGACATCGACAGCTTTGTGGTCGCGCCCAACGGCAAGACCCTGGCCCTCAGCGCCAGCCTCGATCCGACCTGCCCGACCCTCAAGTGCAACACCGACCGGATGGACGCGCCGAAGACCGACAAGCGCACCGGCCAGGTCTTCGACCGGCTGTTCATCCGTCATTGGGACCAGTGGGCCGACGGCAAGCGCAACCATCTGCTCGCCGTCACCCTCGACGACAAGGGCGCCCAGGCCGGCGTCACCTACCTGACCCCCGGCCTCGACGCCGACGTGCCCTCAAAGCCGTTCGGCGACGACAGCGAATATGGCTTCACCGCCGATTCCTCCGCGGTGGTCTTTTCCGCCCGCATCGCCGGCAAGACCGAGCCGTGGTCGACCAACTTCGACCTGTTCCGCGTCGGCCTGGACGGCCAGGGGCTGACCAATCTGACCGAGGCCAACAAGGCCTGGGACACCGGGGCGGTGTTCTCGCCCGACGGCAAGACCATGGCCTATCGCGCCATGAAGCGGCCCGGCTTCGAGGCGGACCGCTGGCAGATCAAGCTGCGCGACGTCGCCACCGGCCAGACCCGCGACCTGGCCGCCGACTGGGATCGCTCCGCCGACAGTCTGGCCTGGTCGCCCGACGGCAAGACCCTCTACGCCTCGGCCCAGGACCTTGGTCAGGTGAAACTCTTCGCGATCGATGTGAAGAGCGGCAAGGTCAGCGCCGTCACCGGCGAGGGCCACGTCGGCGCCTACAGCCTGGGCCCCGAAGGCATCGTCTATTCGCAGGACAATCTCACCGCCCCGGCGCAGCTGTTCTTCAAGGGCTGGAAGGCCAAGAGCACCGCCCGGCGCCTGACCAGCGTCAACGCCGACAAGGTGGCCGACATCGACTGGGGCGCGACCGAGCAGTTCACCTTCGCCGGCTGGAACGGCGAGACGGTGCACGGCTATCTCGTCAAGCCGGCCAACTTCGATCCCTCCAAGACCTATCCGGTGGCCTTCCTGATCCACGGCGGTCCGCAGGGCTCGTTCGGCAACCTGTTCCACTACCGCTGGAACGCCCAGACCTACGCCGGCGCCGGCTATGCGGTGGTGATGATCGATTTCCACGGCTCCACCGGCTACGGCCAGGCGTTCACCGATGCGATCAGCGGCCACTGGGGCGACCGGCCGCTGGAGGATCTGCAGAAGGGCTGGGCCTACGCCCTGAAGACCTACAGCTTCCTCGACGGCGACCGGGCCTGCGCGCTGGGCGGCTCCTACGGCGGCTTCATGATCAACTGGATCGCCGGCAACTGGGGCGAGCCCTGGAAGTGCCTGGTCAATCACGACGGCATCTTCGATTCCCGCTTCATGGGCTATTCCACCGAAGAGCTGTGGTTCAGCGAGTGGGAGAACGGCGGCACGCCCTGGGAGCCGAACACCACCTACGAGAAGTTCAACCCGGCCAACTACGTGCAGAACTGGAAGACCCCGATACTGGTCATCCACGGCGGGCGCGACTACCGCGTCCCGCTCGAGGAAGGCATCGCCACCTTCACCGCCCTGCAGCGTCGCGGCGTCGAGAGCAAATTCCTCTACTATCCGGAAGAGAACCACTGGGTGCTGAAGGCCCAGAACAGCGTGCAATGGCACGATGAGGTGCTGGGCTGGCTCGACGCGCACACGAAGAAATAGGACGCCTTGGTCACCTTCTCCCGCTTACCGGGAGACGGTGGCCCGGAGGGCTCGGATGAGGGCTGAGCGGGGGTCTTCAACCCCGCCTCCCCGGCGAAGGCCGGGGCCCAGAACGCGCCAGCGAGTGAGCTGACCTCGCCGAACCCGAACTGGACCCCGGCCTTCGCCGGCGAAGCGGGAGCAGGTTCCCTCAGTCCAGCCGCCCGCGCATCACCGCCCAGGTCAGCCGCGCGCGCTTGGCCAGCGGGCCGGGTCGCGCCCTCTTCGCATACGCCCCCGCCAGGGCCGCATGGGCGACCGCCGGGAAGGCCGCCGGGGGCAGCCCCGCCAGGGCGCCGCGCCCCCGCTTGAGGATATCCCGAACCGCCGCGGCGTCGGCCTGGCCTGTGCGGCCCAGCACCAGGGCCCGGGCGGCGTCGGCCACCTGTTCGACCCGGGCCTGCGGATGCAGCCGCAGCGCCGCCAGGGCCATCACCACCCCGGCCGTTTCGTCGATCCGCGCCAGGAGGGCCTCGTCGCCGTCCGCCGGCTCGAGCGCTTCGACATAGCGGTCGGGCAGGCCCGCCACGGTGTCCATCGGCAGGCTGGCGCGCGCCAGCCCCTCCAGCACCGGATGGCCGCGGGTGTCGCCGGTCGCCATCAGCCCCTCGATCGCCTCACGCCACCAGACAAGGCGCATCTCTCCGACCAGCGGCGTGCTGACCTTGCCGATCACCGCCGCCAGCTCATTGTCGAGACAGTAGAGCGTCACCAGATCGGCCCGCGCCCGGGCGTCCTCGACAAAGCGGCTGGACAGCCAGCGGTCGGGATCCTGCTGCTGCAGGCGGGCGTCGAGGTCGGCGATGGGATCGGCGGTCATGGAGGTCCGGGGCAAAACAAAAGGCCCGCCGTCGCCGGCGGGCCTCTCATCCTTAGCGGAATTCCCGAACTATCCGAATATGGTCTGGTTCATGGTCATCGCCGTCAGCATCGGCAGCGACAGCAGGGTGTTGATGCGCGAGAACAGCATCGCCTTCTTGCCGGCCGCCGCCTTGGCGTCGGCGTCAAAGCCTTCCTTGATGCCAAGGGCGATCTTCTGCGCCGGCCAGATGAAGGCCCAGACGTTGAAGAACATGATCGTGCCCAGCCACATGCCGATGCCGATCATCATGTGGCCCTTGTTCACGAAGCCCTCGCTGGCGCCCAGGGTGAAGGCCGAGACCAGATAGCCCCGGTGCGCCGCCAGGATGACGCCGAACACGAAGGTCAGCAGGGCCGCCCAACGGAACCAGAACAGCGCCTCGGGTGCGATGTACTTGGAGACCGCCGGCTTCAGCTCGGCCGGGATGTCGGGCATCTTCCGGATCTGCACGAAGTTGAAATAGTAGAGCAGCCCGATCCACAGGATGCCGACGAAGACGTGCAGCCAGCGCAGCACCGCGATTGCGAAATCGACCGGCGTGCCGGCGTTGTTTTGGAAGTAGGCAAAGATCATCACCAGCGCGAGAATCACGCTGACGATCATGGTGTTTCGGAAATTGGACAGCAGCGCCGTCATGATATCGCCCCTCGTAGTGTCCTACCCAGGCGGTCAGCTATAGGCCGGTTCGCAAGGCCTGCAAATAGGTTCGCATCACACTGCTATCAGGGCGGCGGCGAGCCTGCGCCCGTCGGCCGCCAGCACATTGTAGCTGCGCGCGGCGGCCTCGCTGGACATGAATTCCAGGCCAAGCCCTTGGGCCCGCAGGCCCTCTCGAATCTCCCTTGCGGGAAGGGCCTGGGTCAGGCCGGTCCCCAGCAGCACGAACTCCACCGCCGGGCCCGCCGCGAACACCGCGCTGAAGGCGTCCAGGGTCAGGTCGGCCAAGCGGGTCACGGTCCAGTCGTAAGGCTGATCATCGATGATCAGCAAAGAGCCGGGCCGCCAGACCCCCGAGACGCGGAACCCGCCCCCGCCCCAGGCGTCGATAGACGGCGGCTGTCTCATGATCAGGGCCGCGACGCCGGGCCCAGCACCACCGGGGTGGCTTCCTCGTCCTCGGTGCGCTGGCCGCCATTCCACAGCAGGATGATCGGCGCGCCGACATAGATCGAGGAATAGGTGCCCAGGGCGATGCCGAACATCATGATGATCGAGAAGCCGAACAGGGCCGCGCCGCCGAAGATCGCCAGGCCGGCCAGGGCCACCACGGCGGTCAGGCCGGTGATCACCGTCCGCGACAGGGTTTCGTTGATCGACAGATCGATCAGGTCCCGCATCGGCATGCGCTTGTACTTGCGCAGGTTCTCGCGAAGCCGGTCGAAGACCACGACGGTGTCGTTCATCGAATAGCCGATGATGGTCAGGATCGCCGCCACCGTGGTGAGGCTGAACTCCAGCTTGAACAGGGCGATCATGCCGAAGGTCAGCAGCACGTCGTGGAACAGGGCCGCCACGGCCCCCAGGCCGAACTGCAGCTCGAAGCGGAACCAGATGTAGAGCAGCATCAGGCCGATCGCCGCCAGCAGGGCCCAGATGCCCTTCTGGAACAGCTCGCCGGACACCTTGGGACCCACCACCTCGGTGCGGGTGAAGGACTTGTCGGTCAGGCCGAACTTCTGGGTCAGGGCCGCCTTGATCTCCTCGACCTTCTGCGAGGGATTGGCGCCCGGCTCAAAGCGGGTCGAGACGTTGTACTGGCCCTTGGGGTCGGTCGGGCTGCCGAAGGTCTGGACCTGCGGATCGCCGACGCCCTGGGCGATCAGCAGGGCGCGGGTCGCCGCCGGATCGGCCAGCTTGGGCGCGGTGTTGAACTCAAGCACCGTGCCCCCCTTGAAGTCGATGCCGCAGTTGAGGCCGCCGCACGGCGGCTTCAGCGGGAACACCGCCAGGTAGATGGAGGCGATCGCCGCCAGCACCGAAATCACCGCCGCATACTTCGAGAAGGCGACGAACCGGAAATCGGTCTTGACGGGAAGAATTCTGATCATCGGCCACATGGTCGCACCTCTAGGCGATCGGCAGGGTCTTGGGACGGGCGGTGCGATACCAGACCGCCAGAAGAACCTGGGTGATGAGGACAGCCGCGAACACCGAGGTGAACACGCCGATCGAAAGGGTCCAGGCGAAGCCCCGGACAGGGCCGGCCCCGGCGCCGAACATGATCGCCGCGGCGATCAGGGTCGTCAGGTTGGCGTCGACGATGGTCGACATGGCCCGTGAGAAGCCGGCGTCCATCGAGGCCAGCAGCGGTCTGCCCGCCCGCACCTCGTCGCGCATCCGTTCGTAGATCAGCACGTTGGCGTCGACGGCGACGGCGAGGGTCAGGATCAGGCCGGCGATGCCCGGCAGGGTCAGGGTGGCCTGGGTCAGGCTCATCGCCGCGACGATCAGCAGGCAGTTGACCAGCAGGGCGATGATCGAGATGCCGCCGAACAGCACCCCGTAGGCCAGGAACATGAACACCAGGATCGAGACGAAACCGACCAGGGTCGAGATCTGCCCCGCCTTGACCGCGTCGGCGCCCAGCTCGGCGCCGACCGTGCGCTGCTCCTCGACCTTCAGCGGCGCCGGCAGGGCGCCAGCGTTGAGCAGGATCGACAGCTCGTTGGCGGTCTGGACCGTGTAGCTGCCGCTGATCTGGCCCTGGCCGGTGGTGATCGCGTCATTGATCACCGGCGCCGACTGCACCACCCCGTCGAGGATGATGGCGAAGGGCTTGCCGATATTGCGGCTGGTCACCGCGCCAAATCGGCGCGCGCCCTCGCTGTTGAGACGGAAGTCGACCACCGTCTGGCCGTTCTGGTTGGTGCCGACCCCGGCGTGGGTCAGCATGTCGCCCGACACCTCGACCCGCTTCTTGACCAGGGTCTCACCGCCATCCTTGTTGGGCAGCAGTTCCGATCCCGGCGGCACGATGCCGTCACGCAGTTCAGCCTGTCCGGCCACATCGACCATCTGGAAGGTCAGCTTGGCGGTCTTGCCGATGATGTTCTTCAGCTTTTCAGGATCGCTCTCGCCCGGGGCCTGGACCACGATGCGGTTGGCGCCCTGGCGGGTGATCGAGGTCTCCTTGGTGCCGATCTCGTCGATACGGCGGCGAATGATCTCGATGGCCTGGTTGACCGCATTGGTCGACATGTCGTTCAGGGCGGTGTCGGTATAGGTCAGCCGGATCAGCTGGTTGTTCTCGCGCCCGATCTTGATGTCGGCCGAACCGGCGCTGGTCGCCGTGGTCAGCTGACGGCTGAGCAGGCTGTAGGCCGCGTCGACCTTGGCGGGGTCGTTGATCCGCACGGTGACGCCGTTTTCCAGCGGGGAGATGCCGGAATAGGGAATCTTCTCCTGCTCCAGGCTGCGGCGCACCTCTTCACCCAGGTTGCCGACCTTTTCCTTCTGCAGCACCTCGGTCTGTACCTCGAGCAGCAGGTAGGAGCCGCCCTGCAGGTCGAGACCCAGGTTCAGGGTGTTCTTCGGCAAGAAGCCTGGCATGCCCGCTCGCACATCTGGCGGCAGGACATTGGGGAAGGCGAAAAGGATGCCTAAGACCACCGTCGTGATCACGACAATGAGCTTCCAGCGCGACAGCTGCATCATGGCGGAACAGTTCCTCGGACGTCGCCGGGACACGGACGGCTCTGGCGGGTGAAGCCCCGGCCGGTCGTCGCATCCCGAGAATAGGGTGTCGGGCCCGCGGCGCCCGCGTCAGGTGTGGCCACCCGGCGCGGCGCGGGCCCAGCGACGGTCAGCTCTTGGCGTCGTTGGCGGGGGCGGGCTCGCCCTTGGTGCGGACCACCGCGATCATCGCCTTGACGACCTTCACCGTGACGCCCTGCGCCACCTCGACGCCGACCTCGCGGTCCTCGACGCGGACGACCTTGCCGATCAGCCCGCTCGACAGCTCGACCATGTCGCCGCGCTTGAGATTGCTCACCATGGTCTGATGTTCCTTGGCGCGCTTCTGCTGCGGCCGCAGGATCATGAAATAGAACAGCACGATGAGCAGGATCGGCAGGCCGACGGCCTGCAGGAGGCCAGAGGCGTCTCCAGTCATTTCAACTCCAAGGTCTTGGTCGGGCGCTGCCGCGGGGGCGCGCCGGTTTTCAGGTCGGCGGAAACTAGGGCTTGACCCTCCTGTTTGCAATGAGCGGGGGCAAAGCAGACTGGACCCTGTGGCATTTCTCCGTCATGGCCGGGGCGTGCGATGGACCTGTGACCGATGACGACGCCTGATATCTCTCCCCTGCTGACCCGGATCGCCGAAGCGCTGGAGCGTCTGGCGCCGCCGGCCCCGCCCGTCGCCGACTTCAGCGCCGCCCGTCTGTTCCGCCACGATCCGGCCGCCGCCGCCTTCCTGCCGGCGCCCGACTACGGCCTGCCGCTGGACCTGCTGGTCGGGGTAGACCGCCAGAAGGCGCGCTATGTGGAGAATCTCGCCCGCTTCGCCGCCGGCCTGCCGGCCAACCACGCCCTGCTGTGGGGCGTGCGCGGAACCGGCAAGAGTTCGCTGGCCAAGGCGGCCTTCATGGACGCGGCCCGCGACAATCCCCTGCTGAAGCTGGTCGAGGTGGACCGCGACGAGGTCACCGCCCTGCCCGCGCTGTTCGACGCCCTGCGCGGTCGCCGCGAGCGGTTCGTCGTCCTGTGCGACGATCTCTCGTTCGAGGACGGCGCCGCCGCCGCCAAGGCGCTGAAATCGGCGCTGGAGGGCGGCGTGGCCGGGCCGCCGGAGAACGTGCTGTTCACCGCCACCTCCAACCGTCGTCACCTGATGCCCCGCGACCACGCTGAAGGCCGCGGCCTGATCGCCGCCGCCGAGGACGCCGAGGAGGAGGTCAGCGTCTCGGATCGCTTCGGCCTGTGGATCGGCTTTCCGCCGATGGATCAGGCGGCCTACCTCTGGGCGGTGCGCAGCTATGCCGACCGCTTCGACCTGGCCGCCGCCGACCTGGACCGCCGCGCCCTGCAGTGGTCCCAGGCGCGCGGCTCCCGCTCCGGCCGAGTAGCCTGGCAGTTTATCCGCGACCTGGCCGGGGAGTTGGGCAAACCCCTCCCCTGAGCGGCGGGTTACCTCGGCAGGACGATCTGCGGATCGATGGCCTTGGCCTTGAACTTCGGGGACGGCGAATGGCGAACCTCGAAGTGGAGCTGGGGCTTGGGGGCATCGCCGCTCTGGCCGACCAGACCGATCTGCTGACCCTTCGACACCTGCTGCTGCATCTTCACGTCCGCCCGCTGCAGGTGGCCATAGACCGTCACCCAGCCGTCGGCGTGCTGGATCAGCACCGTGACGCCGAATCCGGGGACGTCGCCGCCGGAGTAGACCACGGTGCCGTCGGCCGAAGCCCGCACGGGGGTGCCCGCCGAGGCGCCGATATCGACCCCGTCATTGCGCTGGCCCAGCGTCTTGGGGCCGTAGCCTGACAGGATGGTCCCGCGCACCGGCCATTCGAAGCGGCCGGCGGCCATCCGCGCATAGTCGGCGTCGGTGTAGACCGGCGGCTTGTCATCCTGCAGCGGCGGCGGCTTGCTGATCGCCGGCGGCGGGGTCTGGCCCGGCGGAACAGTCGCGGGCGGGGTCTTCGGCGACGTCGCCTTGACCGGCGGCTTGGCGACCGGCGCCGGCGGTCTCGCGACCGGAGGGGCCACGGGCGTCGTGGCAGGCGGCGTGGCGGCCGGCGGGGTCTGGACGGGCGGCCGCTCAACCGGCTGCGGCGGCGGGGTCGGGCGGGGGCGCGGCGGAGGCGGCGGCGCCTCGATGGTCACCGTCACCGTCTTCTTGATCGGACCGCTGTCCTTGAAGCCTTCCGGCAGCCGCAGCTTCTGGCCCGGACGAATCGGATCGTCGACCTCGAAGCCGTTCTCCTCGGCGATCGATCCGCCGCTGACGCCGAAGCGCCGGGCGATGGCGTAGAGGGTGTCGCCGCTCTGCACGACATAGGCCTTGCCCTTGGTCGCGGGGCCCTTCAGCACCTGGCCGGGCTTGAGGCGATAGGGTTCCTTCAGATCGTTGTCGGCCGCCAGCTGCTTGCGCGTCGTGCCCATGTCGCGGGCGATCGCGTCCAGACCCTGGCCCGGCTTGACGGTGTAGGTCTTGGGCTTGCCGTCGACGGAGACGACCGGTCCCTCGATGGTGGTGACCGTGCGGGTCTCGGTGCGCGGCGGCGGCGGAACGTAGGGTTCGGGCTCAGGCTCCGGCGGCGGCGCCATCTGGGCCACCTCGACACGGCCGGTCGAGGGCGCCGGCGTCAGGGTCGTCACCTCGACGTCTCCGCTGGGCGCGGCGCGCGGCGCGGGATCGTCGTACCCGTTCGTTTCGGTCTCGGCGGCCTCGCGCTGGCGAATGGGATAGGCCGGCTGGCGCAGCTCGATGCCCTGCGGCCCCTCGCCCGCTTCCCGCCCTTCATCGATCGGATAGCGCGGCGCGGGCGAACTGGCGCAGGCCGCCAAAGCCGCCGTGGACGCCGCGATCAGGATCGCTCGGGGTAGGAATTGGGTCATCGCCGCTCCGTTCGGTCTAACAGCACACCTGGCGTGATGCGCGTTAATCTCGCGTTAAGCACACGGCCTCGCCGGCAAGAAATCGGTTCAAAGCTCGCGGGCCACGCCGTCCAGCAAGGGAACGAAGCGGACATCGCAGAGCGTCTCCCTGTGGAAGCCTCCGGCGCCATCGCCCGCATAGCGGATGAGTTGCTGGACGGGCCCCTTTCCCACCGGCGCCACCAGAACCCCGTCCGGTTTCAGTTGCGCGAGCAAAGCCTTGGGCTCATCCGGCGCCGCCGCTGTGACCATAATGCGGTCAAAAGGCGCCTGCTCGGCCCAGCCGATCCCGCCATCGCCAAATTTGGTGATGACATTGGTCAGGCCGAGTGTCTTGAACCGCTCCTCGGCCTCGCCCAGCAGGGTGCGATAGCGCTCCACCGTATAGACCAGCCGAGCCATGCGGCTGAGGATCGCGGTCTGGTATCCGGACCCGGTGCCGATCTCCAGCACCCGCGAGCGGCGATCCAGGGTCAGGGCCTGACTCATCAGCCCAACGATATAGGGCTGGCTGATGGTCTGACCGCAGGCGATCGGCAGGGCGGAATCTTCCCAGGACCGCTCCTTGAACAGGTCCGGCGTGAACAGCTCCCGCGGCGTCTTCTCCAGCGCCCCCAACACCTTCATGTCGGTCACGCCCTGTTCCCGCAGCGCCAGGATCAGGCGGGCGGTGCGGGTTTCGGCGGTGTCGTCATCGTCGGGGGAAGAGGTCATCACAGCTTCGGCGGCGCTCCGCCGAGCATGCCCTTGAGGGCATGGACGGTTTCGTTGTGGGTCAGGTCGATATGCAGGGGCGTCACCGAGATCCGCCCCTCATAGGTGGCTCGCAGATCGGTGCCCTCGGCGGGGTTGGACAGCTTTCCCGAGAAGCCCATCCAGTAGTAGTCGCGGCCGCGCAGATCGGTGCGCTTTTCGGCGCTGCGGATGTGCATGTCGCGGAAGCCCTGGCGGGTCACCTCCACCGCCGTCACCTCTTCCGGCGGCCGCGAGGGGAAGTTGACGTTCATGATCACGTCCTTGGGCCAGCCGATCTCCAGCAGCCGCTTGACGATCCCCGGCCCGTAGGCCTCGGCGGTTTCCCAGTAGGCCTTCACCTCGTCATGGAAGGCCAGCATCGACTGCGACAGGGCGATGGACGGAATGCCCAGCGCCATGCCCTCGATGGCTCCGGCGACGGTGCCCGACATGGTCACGTCCTCGGCGATGTTCTGGCCCCGGTTGACCCCCGACAGCACCAGATCCGGCGCCTTGCCCTCGACCAGGTTGCGGACGCCCAGCATCACACAGTCAGTCGGGGTGCCGGTCACCGCCCATTTGCGGTCATTGATCTTTCGCACCCGTAGGGGATCGGCCAGGGTCAGCGCCCGGCTGGCGCCCGATTGCTCATATTCCGGGGCGACCACCCAGACATCGTCGGTCAGGGCCCGGGCGATGTTTTCCAGCGCCATCAGGCCCTCGGCGTGGATGCCGTCATCGTTGGTCAGCAGGATGCGCATCTAACGAGTCTCCCCGTCATCCCGGAAGGCGCGCGGCGCCTGTCCGGGACCCAGGGGTTGCAGCGCACCAGCCGCAACGCCGCCGTCGATAGCCGGATCCTTCACCCCCTGGGTCCCGGATAGCCCGCTTCGCGGTCTTCCGGGATGACGGAAAAGGAGGGGGATCATGCCTTGGCCTCAAGGTGCTTCAGGCCGCCCATATAGGGCTGAAGAACGTCCGGAATCGCGATCCGGCCGTTCTCGTCCTGGTAGTTCTCCATCACCGCCACCAGGGTGCGGCCGACGGCGAGGCCCGAGCCGTTGAGGGTATGGACAAAGCGCGTGCCCTTCTCCCCGGCCTTCTTTGACCGGGCGTCCATGCGCCGGGCCTGGAAGTCGCCGCAGTTGGAGCAGCTGGAAATCTCGCGATAGGTGTTCTGCGACGGCAGCCAGACCTCCAGGTCGAAGGTCTTGCGGGCCGAAAAGCCCATGTCGCCGGTGCACAGCAGCATGGTGCGGAACGACAGCCCCAGCTTCTTCAGGACGCTCTCGGCGCAGGCGACCATCCGCTCATGCTCGGCGTCGGACTCTTCAGGCGTGGTGATCGAGACCAGCTCGACCTTGTAGAACTGGTGCTGGCGGATCATGCCGCGGGTGTCGCGCCCGCTGGCCCCGGCCTCGGACCGGAAACTGGGGGTCAGGGCCGTCATCCGCAGGGGCAGCTCTTCCTCCGCGGTAATGGCCTCGCGGACGATGTTGGTCAGGGAGACCTCGGCGGTGGGGATCAGCCAGCGCTCGTCGGTGGTGCGGAACAGGTCCTCGGCGAACTTCGGCAGCTGGCCGGTGCCGAACATGGCGTCGTCCTTGACCAGCAGGGGCGGACTGACCTCGGTGTAGCCGTTCTCCGTCGTCTGCACGTCGAGCATGAACTGGCCAAGCGCCCGTTCCAGCCGGGCCATCTGCCCCTTGAGCACGACAAAGCGCGAGCCGCTCATCTTCGCGGCGGCCTCGAAGTCCATGCCGAGCGCCGCGCCCAGATCGACGTGGTCGCGGGCGTGGTTCAGCCGCAGGGGGTCGCCATGGCGACGGACCTCGACGTTTTCCGTCTCGTCCGCGCCGGCCGGGGTCTGCGGATCGGGGATGTTCGGCAATGAGGCCAGCAGGTCGCGCAGCTCGCCGCCGACCCGCGCCTCGGCCTCGGCCTGGGCGGTCATCTCGCCCTTCAGGGCCTCGACCTCGGACATCAGCGCGGCGGCGCCGGCCTCATCCTTCTTCGCCTTGGCCTGGCCGATCAGCTTTGAGGCTTCGTTACGGCGGCTCTGGGCGGCCTGCAGGGCCGTCTGGGCGGCGCGCAGCTGTCCGTCCAGCGCCAGGATCGCCGGGGTCTGCGGCGACAGGCCACGCGAGCTCCAGCCGGCGTCGAAGGCGGCGGGATTGTCTCGGATGGCTTTGATGTCGTGCATGGGTCTTGGCCGGTTGCTGGAGGCCGCCCTGTCTAGTGCGCGTTGCCCGGACGGGGAAGCCCTCGGGACCGGCTGACCTCAACCCTTCTTCGAAAAATAGGTCTCCGCCTCGGCCGGGAAGGCGCGGGCCTTGACGTCGGCGGCGTATCGGGCGGCCGCCTCGCCGATTTCGCCGCGCAGGTCGGCGTAGCGGCGCACGAACTTGGGGGTCCAGTCGAACAGGCCCAGCATGTCGTCTGTGACCAGGATCTGGCCATCGCAGCCGGCGCTGGCGCCGATGCCGATGGTGGGCGGGGCGATGGCGGCGGTGATGTCCCGGGCCAGCCCCTCGGCGACCCCCTCGACCACCACGGCGAAGGCGCCGGCCTCGGCGGTGGCGGCGGCCTCGGCGATGATCCGGTTGTGGCTGGTCTCGTCACGCCCCTTGGCCTTGAAGCCGCCGTCGACCAGCACCGCCTGGGGCCGCAACCCGACATGGCCCATCACCGGGATGCCGCGCTGGACCATGTAGTGGATGGTGTCGGGCACGGTCGGTCCGCTCTCGACCTTCACCGCCTGGGCGCCGGTTTCCTTCATGATGCGGGCGGCGTTGGCGTAGGCCTCCTCCGCGCTGCCCTCGTAGGATCCGAAGGGCATGTCGACCACCACCATGGCCCGGCGCGAGCCGCGCATCACCGCCTGGCCGTGCAGGATCATCATCTCCATGGTCACCCCCACCGTATTGGGCAGGCCGTGCACCACCATCCCGACGCTGTCGCCAACCAGCAGCAGATCGCAGTGGTCATCGAGGATGGCCGCGATCGGGGCGGTGTAGGCGGTGAGGCAGACAATGGGCTCGCCGCCCTTGCGGGCGGCGATATCCGGCGCCGCGAGACGCCGGACGCTTTCCTGACGATGCGAAGACAGAACTAGAACTCCTGGGTGGCCCGGGTAATGGCGAAGCCAAGGGCTGTAACACCCAGAGCCGCCGTCATCCACAGCACTTCAGGGCTGACCGGCAGGGCGCCCATGTTCGAGCTGGCCGAGACCAGTTGTTCCCAGACCTTGCCCGCCGTGCTCGCCTGCTGGCTGGCCTCGACCCCGGCGGCCTTCAGGAAGACCCCGGCGCTCATCAGCTGGCTGGCGCCGAACAGACCCGCGACGATCCCCGCCGCGCCGATGAACAGACGCCGGATCGACCAGCCGCGCTCCAGCCGGGATTCGACCTTGCGGGCGAAGCCCTCTGCGTCCTCGAAATGCGGCGGTTCGGCGAACAGCCGGTCCAGCCGGGTTTCGAACTCAAGATCAGACATGACCCTGCCTTTCCGCATCGCGCCCCGCGCCTTCAGCAGGCGCAAGTCGGAGCCGGAGTTTATCCAAACCACGTTTGACATGGGACTTCACCGTTCCCAAGGGGGCGCCGATGGTTTCCGCCGCTTCCGCGTGAGAAAGTCCTGCGCCGTAACATAAAGACACACACAAACGTTCCTGTTCGGACAGGCTCTTCATGGCCTCGTCCAGATCGATGCGGCTGGCGGCCGAAACCTCCCCGCCGTGACCTTCGTCGTCGGCCTCGACCTCCTCGGTCATCCGGCTGTCCTTGCGCCAGCGACGCACATAGAGCCGGGCGGCGATCCGTTTGACCCAGGCGGCGAAGGCGCCCTCGCCGCGGAACTCCGCGACCCGCTCGAAGGCGGTGAGAAAGGCGTCCTGAGCGATGTCGTCGGCGGTGGAGGGTTGCGCGCCCATCCGCCGCAAAAGGCCCCGGACGGCCGAACCATGGCGACGAACCAGTTCGCCGAAGGCCGCCCGGTCGCCCGCCGCCGCGAGGGCGGCGAGCTCGACATCATGCAGTCCTGTGACAGCCCTTGATGGGGCCATTGCGAAGTCTCCCCCTCGCTGTTCAGCGCCAGACCGGGGCTACTTGCCCTTGTTGGGGTTGAAGAAGCTGAGGACGATGAAGGCGAGGCCAATGATCACCGGGATGCCGGCGATGCCCATCAGCGGATAGTGGGCGTCGGCGTTCTCATAGCTGACCATGAAGCCGAACAGTCCCAGGCCCACCCCGACGGCGACCCAGATGACGCCGGTCCGGATGTCGCTGACCGCCGTGGCCTGAGCCTTCACCGGCTTGGTCATGGCGTCGATCATTTCCTGCGGCACCGGTTGGCCCTTGTCGATGGCGGAGCGCAAGGTGGCCTGCATTTCGCGCCGCTCCTGGCTCTTGAGGTAGGACGGCACGATCACGATGGCCGCGATCATCGCGAAGAAGACAATGGGGATCCAGACTTCCATCAGTTTGCTCCTTGGAAACTTGCATGACGCCGCGCCTTGCGTGCGCCTTATGACCATGAGAGGCGCCAAGGGACCCATTCGGATGCGGCAGGCGGCATGAATAGTTCGTAAGGCTCAGGCCTTGCGCAGCATCCGCTCGCCCAGCCCGACCAGACTGAGGGTCGCGACCAGCAATCCGGTCCCGGCCAACAGGGACTGTGACAGCGGCTCCAGCGCGGTCGCCAGCACCGGCGCGGTCGCCCACAGCGCCACCCCGCCGCCAAGCGCGAGGACAGCGCCGGTGAGCAGGGCCCGAACCAGTTCCCGCCGCGCCACACGCTCCATGACCGCCGCATTGAAGGCCGGCGCGGCCGCCGGCGCGCGATCGGCGTCGAAGAAGGCGGCGAGCTTTTCGTCAGGGGTCATCGGCGGGGTCATGAGCACGCTCCCAGTTCACTCAGCAGTCTATCGCGTCCGCGCGTCACATGCGACTTCACCGTCCCCAGCGGCAGGCCCAGCATCTCCGCGGCCTCGCCATGCGACCACCCCTCGCCCAGGCAAAGCGCCACCGCCGCCCTCTGGTCGTCGGGCAGCGCCGCCAGGGCCTTCTCAAGCGCCATGCGATCTTCGGGCGCCAGCTCAGACCCGCGCTCAAGGTCCTGCGCCTCGATCCACTGCCCGCCGCGCCGGGCCGCCCGCTGGCCCGAGCGCGCGGCCGTCATCGCCTTGCGGTGAGCGATGCCGAACAGCCATGGCCGGAAGCCGGCGTCATCGCGAAGCCGCCGAAGCATCGACCAGGCGGTGACGAAGGCCTCCTGGGCGATGTCGTCCGCCTCGACCCAGGAGCCGTGAGTGCGGCTCAGGAAACTCCGCAGCGCCTGCTGGTGACGGTCCACCAGCCGGGCGAAGGCGGCCTGGGACCCGTCCCTGGCCGCCCGCACCAGGGCGGCGTCCATCAGTCACGCCGGGTGGTCAGCGTGGTGACCAGCGAGGCCAGGCACAGGGCGGTCATCACGAAGGTGACGATTACGAAGGCTTCGCCCGCGCCGTAGATGTCCTGGAAGCTGGCGTAGCCGAAGCCGACCGCCATGACCCCGAACAGCACCACCGAATACCAGCCGCCGCCGCGGCCATAGCGATAGTAGCGCCGACGGCGGCGGCGACTGATGCGGTCGTCGCCGTCATCGTCATCGAGGTCTTCGACGGCGCCGTCACGGCCGCCCAGACGCTTCATCAGTTCGGCCGGCGGCTCCTGGCCCTTGTCGGCGTAGGTCTTGATCAGGTTCAGGGTGTCGCGGTGCCGCTGATAGCGCAGAATCTGGTCCACCGATCCGGCCACGAACCAGGCCAGCGGGAACAGCAACCACCAGTAGGATCGGAACAGGTCTTCCATCGTCAGATTTCTCCAGCCCCGGAACGATCATCGCCCGGTTTTGCAGAATAGTCGCCGCCAGTCGCCGCCCTGGATGCAGGCGGCGCCAATTTATTTTCAGCGCCTATTTGCCGGCCTTTTCCCGGATCGAAGCGATCTGGGCGGTGAAATAGGGCGGATGACCCTGCCGCTTCAGGTCGCGATCAAAACTCTCCAGCAGCTTGATCGCCTCGGCGGTCTCGCCCTTGCGGACGAGTTGCTGCGCGAGGCTGCCACGCACATCGACGAGACTGGGA
This sequence comes from Caulobacter sp., assembly GCA_019636175.1. GTDB lineage: Bacteria > Pseudomonadota > Alphaproteobacteria > Caulobacterales > Caulobacteraceae > Caulobacter. Next base: position 22,540 of record JAHBYC010000024.1, read on the forward strand.
ACAATCTCCAGCGCCTTGCGATTGGCCCGGATCGCGCCATCCAGGTCGCCCGCCGCATCGAGGCTGAGGGCGTAGTTGGCGAACAGGTCGTAGGTGACCACCCCGCCCTCCTCGGCCTTGGCATAGGCCGGCAGGGCTTCACGATGCTTGCCGGCCCGGGTCAAGGCGATGCCGAGCTTGGCCTGGGTCTTTGAATCGGTCGGATAGGCCTTCAGATAGCCGGTGTAGTTGGCCGCCGCGCAGCGGTAGTCCCGATTGGCGAGACAATCGTCACCGTCAGCCAGACTGGCGGGTTCCGGCGCCAGGGGCGCGGTCTCATTACAGGCGCCGGCCCACAGAGCCATTGCTCCGACAAGTCCGATGGTCCCGATGCGCATCTGAATCGCCCTCCGCCAGATCCGTCTGACTAGCACGGCCCGGGGAGGGTCGTCTGCACAGGGTCGGCCATGGCCCATGAGGCGCTGTGAGCGCGCTACAGAAGACCGGCGACCCGCTTGGCGTCTTCGAGCGCCGAGGGCACCGCGCCTGGCCCGGCGATGCTGATGCTGGCGTAGCGGGTCTGATCGAAAAACACCTGGAGGGTCCGGACCTGGGCGGTCCACAGGGCGTGGGCGCCAACACCGTCGACATCCGTCGCCGGGGGCATGTTGCCACCCATGGTTCTGGCCATTTCGATCGCCTCCGGGGTCGCGTCGCCGACGGGAGACACCCGGGTCAACAGCGTGAGTATTCGCCCATCCGCCAGGGTGAACCCGCAGGTCGAAAACACCGCCCCGCCGCCCGGGCTCTTCGACAGGAGTTTGGCCGAGACGACCTTGCCGCCAACCGCCTGACCGAGCTTGTCGTGATCAACCGCCGAACAGGCGTCCAGACCCGTCCAGCCGCCGCCGGAGGTCGCGACCGACGCCGATCCGCCAGAGCTGGTTTCGCCGGCCGGAGACGCTTCCTTGCCAGGCCCGCAGCCCGCCAGCAGGGCCAGGGTCGCCGTCGCCACGATCGTCCCGAGGTGTCTCATCACTCGCTCCTGTGCTTGTTCATTGCGCCGCCTTGACCATCGCCCAGGAGGCGGCGTCCGGCGCCAGGGTGGCCGCATCGCGCCAGAGCAACCTCACGGTCGGGCTCCGCCGCGGCGTCAGGGCGACGCCGCCAGGGATGACCTGCCATTTCGCCCCCTGAAGATTGCGCCATCGCCGGCTGCACTGGCTCACCGCGACCCCGCCATTCACGGTCAGGGAGAGGCGGCAGAGGGGCCTGGTCGGGGCTGACTTGTCGTAGAGAAGCCAGCTTCCCGCGGCGCGCTCCGTTTCGGTCAGCTGAGGCGATGGGGGTCCGGCGAGGGCGAAGTCCCGCTCCCCGACCCTGAGGGTCAGACCGGCTTCGTCCTCGATGGCCTGGGCGACCGGCTTGCGCAAGGCGTTGAACAGTCGAAACCCGCCGGCCCCGTCACTGCTCCATCGCGCGGCGTCGTTGATCGGGCCAAGCGCCCCCTCGCAGCCGGCGCCGGCCTCAACCTCCCCGCCCACATCGTCGGCATAGGACAGGGTGAAATGGCAGCTGACGCCGTCCGCCCCCGTCGCCACATAGTCACCCGCCAGCATCCGCTCGGCATCCTGGGAATGGGCCGCTCCGCCGATGGTCGCGGCGGCCAGAGCTGTGGCGACCCGGACTGCAAGCCTCATGATGATCTCCTGGATGGGCCGTGAAGGACGGACTGTCGCCAACCTCGCTCGATGCTCGCGGACCTCAGTTCCCGGCCGCCGCGGCGCGAGCCTTCGAGGCCTTGATCTCCGCCGCGAACTTGGCGCCGAACTGCGGACCGACAACGGTCTGGACGTGAAGCGAAGACCAGTCCGGGTTGGCGCTCTGGGTCTTTACCAAGGCGGCCTGCAGCTGGTTGCTCAGCATCTCGACGTTCTTCAGACAGGGAACATCGCTGCATTTCTTCGACCAGACGGCCTGGGTCAGCAGCTTGTAGCCCTGGCTGGCGGACTGGGTCATCCGCGCCTGTCCTTCCTGAACCGCGATCTTGGCGCCCTGTTCGGCCTTGGCGAAAACTTCCGGATTGGCGCTGAACACCGGCTCCGAGCTTTGCGCGGTTTCAGAGGCCTTCAGGTAGAGGCCGTAGACGTTCTTGGCCCAGGCCTGGGCGTTGGCGCGGTGCAGCTTGACCGCAAACATGCAGATCTCGTCCGCGCATTGCGGCAGATACTGCGTCTCGAAGGTCTTGGCCCATTTCTCGACATCGGTGAGGAATTTCGACGACTGGCCAAGGCTCTCCCCCTGCTGGGTCGGCGAGTAGACGTAGTTGCGGGTGCAGGTGGTCAGGCTGTGACAGGCGAACTCGACGTCGTTGGGCGGGAGCTTGACCGCGAGTTGCGGAAACCAGACCGGCCAGTCCCAATGATCCGACCAGACCCCGATGTCGATGAACAGCCGCGCGTCGATCCCCGGAGTGACCAGGAAATGTAGCCCATAGACGGGGTCGCCGATCGAAAAGCGGCTCGACTGATCCTTGGCGTCAACGCCGAGGGCAATCGTCTTGCCCGTCCCCTCGAGCAGGGTCTCGACGCCCCGGACATCGTCAAACACCTTGAAGGTCAGTTTGTCGGAAGACAGCTCGGCCTTGATCGCCGGGAACACCTGACCTCCCGCAACCCCGATATTGGCGCGGCCGCCTATCAGGTCGAAGTCATCGAACACCTTGACCAGAGGGGCGTTGGTGGAACCGGGCGACGGCGGCTTGAACTGCCCGTTGGCATAGGGGGCAGGCAATCCCTCGGTGAAGTCCTTGCCGACCGGAATGCTCACGGAAAGCGGTGGGGCGAGAGGCAGGTACACGCTCGCGCCGGCGGTCGCCGAAAACTGGGCGACCAGTTCCTTGCCGGAAAAGATCTTGGGTTGCGGCAGGCCGGTCGCCGCGTAGTCGCTGGCGCTGCCGTCCACGGGCGCAAAGTTGACCGTCAGACTGGCCTTGTCCTTGCCCTCGTAGGAATACTGACCGCTCAGGGCGATCGGGAAGCGCAGGCCGAAGCCATAGTCAAAGGTCGCGAAGAGCTCCGCATAATAGGTCTCCTCGCAGCCGAACACGCACCAGCTGATCGTCGTCTGCACCCGCTTGCGCCATTCATAGGCCCGGCCAAGGGTAAAGCCGGTCAGGAAGGTCGTACCCTGCAGGCTCTTCTTGACCGGCTGGGGGTTGGAGGGCGGCGGCGCGGATTTGGCGTAGGGCGCCAGATAGATCTTGCCCGTCTGCCCCCCGCCGCCCGGCGCGATCAGGAAGGACGCCGCCAGGGTTTCGCCGTCGATCTGGTCGCTTCTGGGGATGAACATGAACTGTTCGACCTTCTGGACGCCGGAATTGACCAGTTCGTCCCCGAGCTGGCTGTTCGACATCCCGCTGAGCCGCAGCGAGGCCCCCTTGCCCCATTTGGCGTCGATCGCCGCCCGACCGGCAGGATCGGACAGGCTGGAGCGCAGTTGACCGACATAGCCGTCGATCTGCTGCTGCGACCTCTTGGCCGCTTCGCGCGCCTCGGCCGTCGCTTGGGCGCGCAGATCGGGGCGGGCGATGTAGCGCGGGCTGTTGCGGTCGGCGAACTCGGCCGCGCGTTCGGCGTCGCTGGTGCGCCGGGAACAGCTGATCCCCGTTCGTCCAAGGTCGGCCCGTCGAGCCTGATCGGCGCAGGCCCCGGGCCGCAGTTGAAAACTCACCGAGCTGCGGACGACCAGCCCTTCGGGAACCTCATAGACCGTCAGATCCGAGCTCAGGACATCGGCCAGGGCCGGCGAGGCCTTGAGCGTCTTGCCGACGTTGAGCGGCAGGAGGGGATTGTCGAGGATCGGCTTGAAACTGATCGTGGCCGATCCGAGCGTCATGACCGGCTTGCTCTGAATCTGCGTGGCCGAATACTGCTTTATCACCGTCAGTTTCGAGAGAATCTGGTCGGTCGAGCCGCCCCGCAGGATGACCGAGCCGGGGACCGAGAGATTGGCGACCGAGGCGGGAGCGACAATCTTGTCGGTGGCGATCTTCGACGACACCACCGGACTTTTCGGTTGAACCGGCGCCACGCTCCCGCCCGAGGCTGGAACGGGGCTGGCCGGTCGGCCCTGCGGCGCGGGCCGCCCCCCGGCGGACGCCGAGGATGAAGGGGCATCGACAGAGGTGATCACCAGCACCGGCGGACGGTTGTTGCCCTCGTCGGATTCGGCCACCAGACCATCCATGTCGGCCATGACCTGGACCCGCTGGGCGCCCTGCGGCAGGGCGAAGGCGACCGTGATGGTTCGACCAGGCGCGATGCCGGCCAAGGGTTGGGTGGCCGCTTTCCGTCCGCCGACCAGAAGCGTCACATCGGTCGCCGTCGAAGGGGCCGACCCCGCGTTTCGAACATCGGCGAGAACCTGTCCCCGCTGTTGCCGGACATTCTCGACAACAAGGTCCGGCAGGCCGGCCGCGCGCAATCTGGTCGTCGGCGGCGGGATGGCTCCACCCCGGGGACTTGTCTGGGAATTGCCGACCGTCGCGGTCGCCAACGCCAGCGTCAAGGACAAGGTCGCCAAGGCTCCCCAGCGCGTTGCACGAGAATGTCCGCTCATCATGTCGCCCCTGAATGTTCGGTGTCCGGTCGCCCTCAGAACTCGAGAGCGGGGCGGGTTCGGAAACCAACGCGGCGCGCCGATTTCCCTTGTCGCAAAAGCCTCCGGTCGCCGTCGATCCTAGCTGTCAACGCATCTTGAAACTCGTCCCGGATGGGAGCAGTTTTTTGCGGGAAGCATGCGGGGCGGCGCTGAACGGGATGCGGATTTCGGCGGCGATCCAGCACATTCGTCACATCGCAATTCAGGGCCTGCCCCACCACGTCGCGATCCCCATGATGGTCGACGCGCTGGATCTGATCATGCCGGCCCGGACCCGCACCTTCGTGTGGCTGGACAGCTCGGGCCAGACGACCGACATCTACGAGCGCGACCCCATCGTCGAGGCTCTGGACGCCTTCAATCTTCAGACCCCGGACCTGGTCGCGCGAGGAGAGCCTTCCAGCGCCGATCTTGTCAGGAGCCCGGAGGCGTTCGGCGGCTGGCGCCGCCTGCTGCTGCATCCCAACTGGGAGCGGTCGGTGATGAAGAACGAGCTCTTCCGGCCCTACGGCATCGGCAACAATCTTGATTTCCCCTTGCGGGACCAGGGGCAGGTCAGGGCAACCCTGCTCGTCGGTCGGGAACCGGGTTCAGCCCCTTTCACCCGGACCGAGATCCAGGCCGTGCTGGGCTTGCGGCCGCACTTTCTGCACGCCCTCAATACGCCGGCGTCGTTGCAGCCGGGCGCGGACCTGGTCGAGCGCGAGTTCGGATTGGCGGTGATCGCCCCGGACGGCCATGTCTCCAGCGCCGACGGCCAGGCCAGCAAGGCCCTGTACATGCTCGACGCCACGCCGGGCTTGCGCCCGATGCGCCCCACCACGGCGCCCGCCACGGTGATGCGGGTCATCGAGAGTCTCGCCCGGGCCCGACGCGAGAGTTCGGCCGCGCCGCCATCAGCGGATATCTCGACCCGGTGGGGGGATGTCCGGGTCGTCGCCCATGTGTTGACCGGCTCCGGCGAGACCGTCGTCTCGTTCCGGCGCCTGCTACCGGTCAAGGTCGGCAGGCTTGAACGGCTCCGGACGCTGGAACTGGCGCCACGCGAACGGGAAGTGGCCCTGATCATGTGCGAGCAAACGCGCGGCGAAGCGATCGCCGCCAGGCTCGGCATGACAACCGGCGCCTATCGCCAGTATGCCAAGCGCATCTATGCCCGACTGAATGTCGAGGGTCGCGAAGGCGTCGTCAGGCTGCTTGACCGCACGGCGGTATGACCCCGCCCCGACGGCGCGCTAGCCCAGAGCGGCCTCATAGCGCTCGGGCTTGAAGCCGACGAGCAAGGGCCCCGCCCCCTCCAGCACCGGCCGCTTGATCATCGAGGGCTGGGCGACCATCAGGGCGATGGCCCGGGCCTGCGTCAGATCCTGGCGGTCCACCTCCGGCAGCTTGCGGAAGGTCGTCCCGGCCTTGTTGAGCAGCACCTCCCAGCCGACCTCGTCGCACCAGGCCTTCAGGCACTCGGCCGTCACGCCCTGCGTCTTGTAGTCGTGGAAGTCATAGGCCTGGCCATGCTCGTCCATCCAGCGACGGGCCTTGGCCACGGTGTCGCAATTCTTGATCCCATACATGGTCGTCATGGCGCGGCTCCTGATTGCGGGGCCGTCTGATAGCGCGGGCGCCGGGCCCAAGTCGACCGGCTTTGGAACAAGGCGCCCCCTCGCCCGTTCCCTTCCGGACGATCCGGTGAAACTCCAGTTGCAGATGTATCCATGACACACGGCCTTACCCGACCTCAGCGGGGGGCGTTCGCCTCCGGCTATCTGATCACCCTTGGCGTCATTCTCGCCCTGATTGGTCTGGTTCTGGTGGTCGGGGGGGTCAAGCTGATTTCGGTCGGTGGGTCGGCCTACTACCTGCTGGCCGGCCTGGGCCTGATCGGGTCCGGCGTGCTGATCGCACTCAAGCGGATGCTCGGCGCCTGGATCTATGTCGGGGTCTTCGTCGTCACCGCCCTCTGGGCGCTGTGGGAAGTCGGGCTCGCGCCCTGGCCCCTGGTTCCGAGAGTCGTGGCGCCGATGGTGTTGATGGCCCTGGTGGTCGCCGCCATGCCGCTGCTTGAACCGGGGCGGCCCGGCCGCCTTCCCACCCTGGCGACCGGCGGCGGCCTTGCGGCGGTGCTGGTGGTGGGGATCATCGCCATCAACATCGCCAATCCCCGCCCCGCCCCGGCGATGATGCCGGCCGACACCCTGGCCAGCGGCGGGACCGACGCCGGCGCCGACTGGACGGCCTATGGCGCCACCTACGGCGCCCGGCGCTATTCCACCCTCAACCAGATCACGCCGCAAAACGTCGGCCAGCTGAAGCGGGTCTGGGTCGCCCACACCCGCGACCTGCCCAGCGACAAGGCCAAGGGCAAGTACGGCGCCGAGACCACGCCGCTGAAGGTCGGCAACCGGCTGTATCTCTGCTCGGCCAAAAACATCCTGATCGCCCTCGACGCGGCGACCGGCAAGGAGATCTGGCGCCACGACCCGCAGGTTTCGGACAACTGGATTCCCTATACCGCCGCCTGCCGGGGGGTCAGCTACTTCACCGCCCCCGAGACCGCCTCCGGAGAGGCCTGCGCCAATCGCATCGTCGAAGGCACCCTGGACGGGCGGCTGATCGAGGTCGACGCCGCCGACGGCAAGCCCTGCAGCGGCTTCGGCGACAACGGCCAGGTCGATATCAAGGTCGGCATGGGCAAGGTGCATCCGGGCATGGTCTCGATGACCGCCGCCCCGACCATCGTCCGCGGCGTCATCGTCACCGGCCAGCAGGTGCTGGACGGCCAGGACCGCTGGGCGCCGTCAGGGGTGATCCAGGGCTTCGACGCCGTCACCGGCGAACCGAAATGGGCCTGGGACATGAAGCAGCCCGACATCGGCCCGGCCCCCAAGGACGGCAAGACCTTCTCTCGCGGCACCCCCAACATGTGGACGACCGCTTCGGGCGATGAGGCGCTGGGGCTGGTCTATATTCCGCTGGGCAATTCCGCCGCCGACTATTTCAGCGGCACCCGTTCGCCGGTCGAAAACCAGTATTCCTCGTCCCTCGTGGCCATCGACGTGACCAGCGGCAAGCCGGCCTGGTCTTTCCAGACGGTGCACAAGGACGTCTGGGACTATGACCTCGGCTCCCAGGCGACGCTGATTGATTATCCTTCCAAGACCGGTCCGGTCCCGGCCCTGGTGCTGCCCAGCAAGCAGGGCGACCTCTACATCCTGGATCGCCGTACCGGACAGCCGTTGACCGGCGTCGAGGAACGACGCGTGCCCGGCGGCGGCGTCGAGCCGGACCAACGCTCACCGACCCAGCCGTTCTCGCTGTTCCACAATCTGCGCAAGGCCGACCTGACCGAGCGGTCGATGTGGGGCATGTCGCCGATCGACCAGATGCTCTGCCGCATCCAGTTCCGCGAGGCGTCCTACAAGGGCTTCTACACCGCCCCGACCACCGACCGGCCCTGGATCGAGTATCCCGGCTATAATGGCGGGTCCGACTGGGGCGGCGTGGCGGTCGATCCGGTGCGCGGGTTGATCGTGGCCAACTACAACGACATGCCCAATTACAACCAGCTGATCCCCCGCAAGGTGGTCAATGAGAAGGGCTGGATCCCGCGCGACCAGATGAAGCCGGGCCAGCTGAAGGGCGGCCCGGAAGGCGCCGGCGATCCGCAGGTGGGAGTGCCCTACGGCATCCAGGTCAACGCCGGCTGGCGGATGCCCTTCACCGGTCTGCTGTGCAAGGCGCCCCCCTACGGCGGCATCCGGGCCATCGACATCCGCACCGGCAAGACCCTGTGGGACCGGCCGCTGGGGACCGCCCGCAAGAATGGCCCGTTCGGCATTCCCTCCATGCTGCCGGTCAACATCGGCACGCCGAACAACGGCGGCTCGGTGGTCACCGCCGGTGGGCTGATCTTCATCGCCGCGGCGACCGACGACCTGATCCGGGCCATCGATATCCGCACCGGCAAGACCGTCTGGCAGGACACCCTGCCCGCCGGCGGCCAGGCCACGCCGATGACCTATTCGGTCGGCGGCAAGCAGTATCTGGTCATCATGGCCGGGGGTCACCACTTCATGGAAACCCCGATTGGCGACGAGCTGGTGGCCTACGCCCTGTCGCCAGAGACCTGACCCCGACCTGATCCTGCCCGGCACGGCGCCGCCCGCCAGGACGGCGCCGTTGTCATGCAACCGACACCCGGGAAAATCGTTGTTCGGGCATGAGGCTGTTGGGACATTCGATCATTCTTATCGCGGCGTTGAACGCCGCCGCCGCCTCGGCCCAGACGGCCGAGCCCCCCACCGCTTCGGCCGTGCGACTGGCGCCGACCGACGGGCGTCTGCAACCGTTGCTGGCCAGCCCCGGCGCCCGCCAGGCCTTCCGGGCCGGGGACGATGACAATGCGCCGGGCTTCGAACTGCGCTGGCGCGGCGAGGACAGTGACTGGAACCTTTCGGCCGCCAGCCGGCTGGTCGAGGAGTCCCGCGCCAACGCCGCCGACTTCCAGACCCCGGGCCTGTTCGAGACCGAGGCCGCCCTGGTCCGCAAGGTTGGCGATTTCCGTATCGGGGCCGCCGGCTATTCCGCCCGCCAGGTCGGCGACAAGGGCAAGCAGGCCCCGAAGCTCGGGCCCATGCGCTGGCAAGGCAGCGCGGTGGGGCCGGTCGTCGGCTATGACACCCGGATCGGCGGCAAGCCGGCCACGGTCTCGCTTCGCTGGTATCGCGAGATCGACGCCCCGGGCGAGAACGGCGACACCATCTCCGCCGCCTTCACCCTGCGCTTCTGATCAGGCGGGCCGGGCCGGGATCGTCAGGCCCCGCTGCACCGCCGGACGCGCCAGACCCCGCTCAAGCCAGGCGGGAACACGGGTCAGGCTGGCGTAGTCGACAATATCGGCGGCCTCGTAGAATCCGATCAGATTACGCACCCAGCCGAGCATCGCGACATCGGCGATGGTGTAGTCATCGCCCATGATCCAGTCGCGGCCTTCCAGCCGGCTCTCCAGAACACCCAGCAGGCGCTTGCTCTCGGCGGCGTAGCGGTCGCGAGGACGCTTGTCCTCATACTCACGGCCGGCGAATTTGTGGAAGAAGCCCAATTGGCCGAACATCGGCCCCGGTCCGCCCATCTGCCACATCACCCACTGAAGCGTCTCGTAGCGCCGCGCCGGATCGGCCGGCAGCAGCTTGCCGGTCTTCTCGGCCAGATAGACCAGGATGGCGCCCGACTCGAAAAGGGCCAGAGGCTTTCCGCCCGGGCCGTCGGGATCGAGGATCGCCGGGATCTTGCCGTTGGGATTGAGCGAGAGAAATTCCGGCGTGTGGCTCTCGTTCTCGCCGATGTCGATCAGATGCGGCTCGTAGGGCAGGCCGATCTCTTCCAGCATGATCGACACCTTGACGCCGTTGGGGGTCGGCAGGCCGTAGAGCTGAAGCCGATCGGGATGAACGGCCGGCCAGCGTCGGGTGATGGGAAAATCGGACAGGTCGGCCATGGCGCGCTCGCGATGCTTCAGGGTCCCCTTCAGATAGGCGCCCGTCGCCGGTTCTCAACGCGCCCGCCCTACTCCTTGAGGCCCGCCACCCGCTCGAGCGCCGGCCGCAGCAGGACGGGAAACCATCCGGCCAGGCGAATGGCGAGGTTGCGCCCGGCGATGACAAGAGGAGAACGCGCCTGGGCCACGGCCAGGGCCCCCTCGCTGAGCCTGATCCAGCGACGGCCGACCGGACGGCGTTCATCGCAATAGCCGGCAAGATCATCGTCCATCACCCGGCGGGCGAAGGCCGCGGCGTCCTCGATCCCCAGGTTCATGCCCCGCGCGCCCAAGGGGGAATGGACATGCGCCGCATCGCCGCCGAGGAAGACCGGGCCCTTCCGATAGGTCGAGGCCTGTCGGATCGGCAGCGGAAACAGATCCGTCCGCAGCACCCGGTCCACCCGGAAATCGCCATGGATCCTGGCCATGGCGTCCGGCGTGTTCGACACCGCGCGAAACCGCCCCTCACCGATCGGAATGATGAAGCCAACATCGCCATCGGGGTGAAAGAAGACCTGGGCGAGGTCGGGGGAATGCGGCCAGTCGCCGATCTCGACATCGGCGATGCTCCACTGTCGCCGATGGTCATAGCCTTCGAAGGCGATGCCGGCCGCCTCCCGGACCCGGCTGTGGACGCCGTCGGCGCCGAAGATCAGATCAAAATCCGCCGTCTCCCGGCCGCGCGGCCCCTCCAGCGCCACCGAAGCCCCCTGCCCCGCGATCGTCAGGTCCGTCAGCCTCACGCCCCATTCGACCGTCACGCCCAGACCGGCCAGGGCCCGGGCCATCACCGTCTCGGTCTGGCTCTGCGGCAGGGACAGCAGGAAATTGTAGCGGTGCGGCAGAGGGCCGAAATCGACCGCCCCGATGCGACGGCCGTGATAGCGGACCTGCGCGCCCCTGACCCTGATCCCCTCCGACAACAGCGTGTCGGCGACGCCTGATGGATGCAGCAGGTCCAGGCTATGGGGGCTTATACCGACCGCCTTGCTCAGGGGCGTCGGCCCCTCGTCCCGGTCGATGATCCGCGGCCGCAGTCCCCGCCGCGCCAGTTCAAGCGCGGCGGTCAGGCCGGTGGGACCGGCCCCGACGACGAGGATACGGGGTAGGGTTCGGGGCATGGAGCCCATTGTAGCCCCACGAAGTCGTGACGCCACGTTCCGCCGCCCGGACGGGCCATCGCCCGGCCAGGGGTGTAGGGTCAAGCAAAGGAACAGGAGCCGCCATGAGGATCGCCGTCAGCGGCGCCGGCGTCGCCGGCCCGACCGTTGCCTGGTGGCTGGCGAAGGCCGGCCATGACATCACCCTGATCGAAGTCGCCCCGGCCTTCCGCGCCGGCGGCTATGTCATCGATTTCTGGGGCGTCGGCTACAGCGTGGCCGAACGGATGGGCCTGCTGCCGAAGATTCATCAGGCGGGCTACCGCTTCAACGCCCTGCGGCTGGTCGATGAACAGGGCCGCAAGGTCGGCGGTTTTTCCACCGAACCCCTGCGACGCCTGACCGGAGGGCGCCTCACCAGCCTGCCGCGCGGCGATCTGGCCAGGATCATCTTCGACGACCTCGCCGGGCGGGTCGACACCCGCTTCGACGAAAGCATCACCGCCGTGGAGGACGACGGCGACCGGCTGCGCCTGCGGTTCAAACATTCGGGCCCAGAGGATTTCGATCTGTTGATCGGCGCCGACGGCCTCCACTCGAATGTCCGGCGACTGGTCTTCGGGGCCGAGGACCGTTTCGAAAAGCAGCTCGGCTTTCGGGTCGCCGCCTTCGAGACCACGGGATACCGGCCGCGGGAGGCGTTGACCTATGTCGCCCATTCTCCGCCAGGTCAGCAGATCGCCCGTTTCGCCCTGGACGGCGATCGCACGGTTTTCATGCTGGTCTTCCGCGCCGACCTGATGGACGGGCCCGAGCCCCGTTCAAGCGACGAGGTCCGCGCCGTCCTGCACAGGGTCTATCGCGACGTCGGCTGGGAAACCGGCGCCATCCTCTCCGCCATGGACGCCGCGCCGGAACTCTACTTCGACCGGGTCAGCCAGATCCGTATGGACCGCTGGTCCAAAGGCCGGGTGGCGTTGCTGGGCGATGCGGCGTCGGCCGTGTCGCTGCTGGCCGGTGAGGGAACCGGCCTGGCGATGACCGAAGCCTATGTGCTGGCCGGCGAACTGGCCCGGGCCGGCGGCGATCACCGCGCCGCCTTCGCCGCTCATGAGGCCAGGCTGCGCCCGTTCATCACCGGAAAGCAGAAGGCGGCGGAGGGCATGGCCGCCTCCTTCGTGCCCCGGACGGCGCTGGGCGTCTGGTTCCGCAATCTGGTGACCCGGGTGATGGCCGTGCCGGGACTGGCCGAGCTGTTCCTGGGCGGCAGCGTGAAGGACGACTTCGACCTGCCCGACTATGATATTCGGGGTTCTTAGGGTCATGCGCGCCGGGATCAATTTCGCGGACCGGCCGTTGTCCTGTCTCGCGGCGCGCGGGAGGGAGCCAACAATGCTGATCAGGTCCGGGATTTTAGTCGCCCTCATGCTGCCCCTGGCCGCATGTGGGCCCACATCGCCCTCGGGCCCGGCTCCGGCCGAGGACCGGACGGCGACGGCCTCCGACCCGGAAATCCCGACCGCTCCTGCTGCAACCGATCCCGCCCCCGCAGCACCCGCCGCGCCCGTCGGCCTGATCGCCTGCGCCACCCAGATCGGCGTGGGACCGGCCCGGACCCTGGCGGATCAGTGCCGCCAGGTCTCGCCGGCGACCCGTCCGCCCTGCCATATCGCCAACAGCTGCGCCCTGATCCGCGACGAGATCGCCCGCAGCTGCAGCCTGCTGGGGCCTGACGCCGCCGCGGCCGGCTGCCCGGTCGATCCCGGCGGCGCCCAGGCCGCCACCGACGTCGTGAGCCGGTACTATGAGGCGCTCAATGCCCGCGACTACGCCACCGCCTACAGCCAGTGGCGCGGCGACGGCGAGGCCAGCGGCAAGTCCTATGCGGATTTCAGCGCCGGTTTCGCCGCCACCCGGTCGACATCGGTCACCCTGGGCCGCCCCGGCGAGATCGAGGGGGCGGCCGGCTCGCTCTATGTGACTGTTCCGGTCACCGTCGACGCCGTCCTCAATGACGGAACGCGCCAACGGTTCGTGGGCGAGTACAGCCTGCGCCGGGTCAATGGCGTCGATGGCGCCACGCCCGAACAGCTGCGCTGGAAGCTGGCGTCCGCCAGCCTGAGGGCTTCCAGCTAAGAGGCCGCGGCCATCGCCTGAACGGTGCGTCGTTCTCGGCAAGGGACCCCCTCAGGCAACCAAGCCGCCGCGCCGCCGTTGAGGCAGGATGCGAAACCCTGCCCTGACGACCGCGTCCGCCCTCGCCATCACGCTCACCCTTTGCGCCTGCTCGCCAGCAGCCGACACGTCGCCGGCCGGTCCGCCCGCGGCCGACCAGCCCGCGCCCTCCCCGCCGGCCGAGCAGACGCCGGGTCCCGCGACCAATGCGCGGGTGCTGGGGCTGGAAGGTCTGGGCGATCTTCGCATCGGCCGGCCGCCGCCGGCGGGAAGCTCGTGGGCCGAACGCGGCGCCCAGGAAGGCGAGGCCTGCCGAACCATCACCTCGCCGGACTACCCGGGCGTCTACGCCATCGTCTCGGGCGGCCAGGTCCGGCGCATCACCATCGGACAGCGCTCGGATGTGAAACTGGCGGAAGGCATTGGCGTCGGCGCCACCGAAGCCGAGGTCAAATCCTGGTTCGGAGGCTTCCGCGAGACGCCGCACAAGTACGAGGCCGCCCCGGCCAAATACCTCACGGCCCCGAACGCGGCGAGCGGTGATCCCGCCCTGCGGTTCGAGATCGGCGCCCATGGCCGGGTCAAGCTGATCCACGTCGGCATGATGCCCGAGCTGGGCTACGTCGAAGGCTGCAGCTAGGCCTGGACAGCCAGCCGCCGCTACTCCCACTCGATGGTGCCGGGCGGCTTGGAGGTCACGTCGTAGACCACGCGGTTGACGCCCCGGACCTCGTTGATGATCCGGGTCGCGGTCTTGCCCAGGACGGGCCAGGGAAATTCGTAGAAGTCGGCGGTCATGCCGTCGGTCGAGGTCACCGCCCGCAGGGCCAGAACGTTCTCGTAGGTGCGGGCGTCGCCCATCACCCCGACGGTCTTGACCGGAAGCAGCACAGCGAAGGCCTGCCAGATGTCGTCGTAGAGACCGGCCTTGCGGATTTCGTCGAGATAGATGGCGTCGGCCTGCTGCAGCACCGTGACCTTCTCGGGCGTGATCTCGCCCGGGATGCGGATCGCCAGGCCCGGGCCCGGGAAGGGATGGCGACCGACGAAGTCGGGATGCAGGCCAAGCTCGACGCCCAGCGCCCGGACCTCGTCCTTGAACAGTTCGCGCAGCGGCTCGACCAGCTTCAGCTTCATATAGTCGGGCAGGCCGCCGACATTGTGGTGGCTCTTGATCACCGCGCTGGGTCCGCCGCGCGCCGAAACGCTTTCGACCACGTCGGGATAGAGGGTGCCCTGGGCCAGGAACTCCGCCCCCTCGATCTTGCTGCTCTCGGCGTCGAAGACATCGATGAACAGCTTTCCGATCACCTTGCGCTTGGTCTCGGGGTCGCTGACGCCGGCCAGTCCGCCAAGAAATTCCTTCGATGCATCAACGTGGACCAGCGGAATATTGTAGTGGTTTCTGAATAAGGAGACGACCTGCTCGCTCTCGCCCTGGCGCATCAGGCCGGTGTCGACATAGACGCAGGTCAGCTGGTCGCCGATGGCTTCATGGATCAGCACCGCGGCCACCGAGCTGTCCACCCCGCCGGACAGGCCGCAGATCACCCGGCCCTTGCCGACCTGCTGGCGGATGCGGACTACAGCCTCGTCCTTGAAGCGAGCCATGGTCCAGTCGCCGGTCATGCCGGCGATCAGATGGGTGAAGTTCCACAGCAGGGTCTTGCCGCGGGGGGTGTGAACCACCTCGGGATGGAACTGCACCGCGTAGATCTTGCGCGCCTCGTCGGCGATGGCGGCAAAGGGCGCTCCGTCGCTGACGGCGATGACCTCGAACCCCGGCGGCAGGGCGGTGACCCGGTCGCCATGGCTCATCCACACCGGCTCGCGGTGGCCCACCGCGCCGATGCCGGCGAACAGGGCGCTGTCCTTGCGGATCTCGATCTCGGCCCGGCCGAATTCCCGGTGATGACCGGCCTCGACCTTGCCGCCCAGTTCGGCGCAGATGGTCTGCTCGCCGTAGCAGATGCCCAGCATCGGCAGGCCCGACTCGAACAGCGCGTGGTCGGCCCTCGGGCTTTCGGCCTCGGTCGTGCTGGCCGGCCCGCCCGACAGGATGATCGCCGCCGGCTTCAGGCTTTCCAGCGCCTCGGTCGCCTTGTCGTAGGGATGAATCTCGCAATAGACGCCGCTCTCGCGAACCCGGCGGGCGATCAGCTGGGTCACCTGGCTGCCGAAATCGACGATGAGAACGGACTGGTGGTTCATGGCTTTCTTTCCAGCAGGGCCGCGAAGAAGCCGTCCGTGCCGGCCGTTCGGGGCGAAAGCCGCAGATAGCCCTGCGGCGTGAGGTGGTCGGGGAACAGGTCCAGCTTGCGGCCCCTGAACGCGGCGTTGCGCTCCAGAAAGGCGGCGACCTGGTCTTCGTTCTCCTCGGCGAGGATCGAACAGGTCACATAGATCATGCGCCCGCCCGGCCGGACGAACAGGCTCGCCTGGTCCAGCACCTTGCGCTGCTCGTTGAGGCGCCGCTGCAGGGCGTCGGGACTGAGCCGCCACTTGGCGTCGGGATGCCGCCGCCAGGTGCCCGACCCGGTGCAGGGGGCGTCGACGAAGACCAGGTCCATGGCCGCTTCCAGCCCGTTCAGCGGATCCTTGTTGAGCGGCGTGCGCAGGTCGAGGTTGGTCACCCCGGCGCGGGTGGCGCGGGGAATGATGTCGGTCATTCGCCGCGCATCGCTGTCGTAGGCGTAGATTCGCCCGGTGTTGGCCATCGTCGCCGCCAGGGCCAGGGTCTTGCCCCCGCCTCCGGCGCAATAGTCCAGCACCTGCTGGCCGGTGAGATCTCCGGCGCAGGCCGCGGCCATCTGGCTGCCCAGATCCTGGACCTCGAACCAGCCCATGGCGAAGGCCGGATGGATTTCCACCGCCGCCGCCCGCTCGGCCGCCGCCGGAGCCGGCACGCGCAGGGCGTCGGGCAGCATCCCCGCCGGCTCGGCGCCCATCGACCCAAGGGCCTTCAGAACGTCATAGGCGTCGCTCTTGAGCCTGTTGACCCGCAGATCGACCGGCGCCCGCTGGGCGAAGGCCTGGCCTTCCGCGACGCGGTCCTCCCCATAGGCCCGGACCATGCTGGCCTCGATCCAGTCGGGATAGTCGCCCTGAATATCGGCCCTGGCCGCCGCGAGCGACACCGGCGTCGTCAGCGCCTCGACCTCGGCGCCGCTCAGAGGCGAGGGTCCATGCGGATCGTTGCAGGCTTCCCCGATCCGGTCCGTCTCCCAGTCCCACAGCCAGCGCAGGGCCCCCAGGCAGCGGGCCCGGTTGCTCTCGTCGCCCATCTGGAAGGCCAGGGATCGATTGCGTCGCAGGACATCCAGCACCAGGCCCGATACCCAGGCCCGGTCCTTCGACCCCGCGTATCGGGCGCCGTCGCTCCAGGTCTTCAACGCCTGCCGGACCGGCTTGTGGCGCAGTTCGATATCATCGAGGACCTGGATGGCCGCCGCGATCCGCCCGCCGTCCCGCACCTAGTTGGAGCCCTGGTAGTTAGGGGCCTCCCGGGTGATCATCACGTCGTGGACGTGGCTTTCGCGAAGGCCGGCGTTGGTGATGCGGATGAACCGCGCCCGCTGCTGCAGCTGGGGGATGTCCGGCGCGCCGACATAGCCCATCGCCGCCCTCAGGCCGCCGACCAGCTGGTGGATGACCGGCCCGATCGGCCCCTTGTAGGGGGTCTGGCCCTCGATGCCCTCGGGAACCAGCTTGTGGGTCTCGCTGACTTCCTTCTGGAAGTAGCGATCGGCGCTGCCCCGGGCCATGGCGCCCAGGGAGCCCATGCCGCGATAGCTCTTGTAGGTGCGGCCCTGGTAGAGGAACACATCGCCCGGCGCCTCGTCGGTGCCGGCGAACATCGAACCCATCATCACCGCCGAGGCCCCGACCGCGATCGCCTTGGCCAGGTCGCCGGACGACTTGATCCCGCCGTCGGCGATCACCGGAACGCCGGTGTCCCGCGCCGCCCGGGCGGCGTCCTCGATGGCGGTCAGCTGCGGGACGCCCACGCCGGCGACGATGCGGGTGGTGCAGATGGAGCCCGGTCCGATGCCGACCTTAACCGCGTCGGCGCCGGCGTCGATCAGGGCCCGGGCGCCGTCATGGGTGGCCACGTTGCCGGCCACGATCTGCACGCGGTTGGTCTCGCGCTTGATCCGCTCCACCGCCGCGCTGACCTGTTCGGAATGGCCGTGGGCGGTGTCGATGATGATCACATCGACCCCGGCGTCGACCAGGGCCAGGGAGCGTTCGAAACCGGCGTCGCCAACGGTCGATGCGGCGCCGACCAGCAGCCGACCCTTCTCGTCCTTGGCCGCCAGGGGATAGGCCTGGGCCTTCTCCATGTCCTTGACGGTGATCAGGCCGACGGCCCGGCCCTCTTCGTCAACGACGATCAGGCGCTCGATCTTGTGCTTGCGCAGCAGGCCCTGCGCCTCGGCCTGACCCATGCCCTCGGCCACGGTGATCAGCCCCTGCGAGGTCATCAGCCGGGAGGCCGGCGTGGCGGGATCGCTTTCGAAGCGCATGTCGCGGTTGGTGAGAATTCCCACCAGCTTTCCGCTTCCCGGCTCAACCACCGGAAATCCCGAGATTTTCCGCTGGGCCTTGATCTCCAGGATCTCGGCCAGGGTGGTCTGGGGATTGATGGTCAGCGGGTTGATGACCATGCCGCTTTCGTAGCGTTTGACCTCGCGCACCTGGTCGGCCTGCTCATCAACCGTCAGGTTGCGGTGCAGAATGCCCATGCCGCCGGCCTGGGCCATGGCGATGGCCAGCCGGCTTTCAGTCACCGTATCCATCGCAGCCGACACCAGAGGGATGTTCAGCCCGATTTCACGCGTCAATTTTGTTCCGGTTGAAACCTGGGTCGGCATGACCGCCGAAGCGCAAGGTTCAAGCAAAACATCGTCGAAGGTGAGCCCTTCGCGAATCTCCATGAGACTCTCCGTTTTGCGGGCGCGGTATCGT